>JAEFAB010000005.1 GCA_016292095.1 Eubacterium sp.
TATTGAAACTGCAGGTGCAACCGAGTTTATTCAGAATTTTAAGACTTCTGGCATGTATGGAAGACAGTTTACCAATGAGAGTTTTCTCGCAGGAGATACTTCTTATGTACAGAACACTTTAATTGACTGCTTAAACAGAGCATCTACTGCTGATTTTTCCAGTATCGGTGAGCAGTTTCCGAATTTAGCAACGGATGTAAATAATTCATTATCTCAGTTAAGTGTGTTTAATAACTTCCTTGGTTTGAATATTGGAAATTCACCTTCTTATATTGTAAAGGAAGCTTTTGCAAACGGTGCATGGCTTATGGTGATTGGTGCAATTGCCATTCCTGTTCTTTCTGCTGTTACGCAGTGGATTAATGTGAAGCTTATGCCTCAGCAGGATACTTCCGCAACATCCGGAAATGATCAGGCAGCAACCATGGCACAGTCTATGAAAACCATGAATATGTTTATGCCTTTGATGTCTGCATGGTTTTGTTTTACACTTCCCACAGGTATGGGACTTTACTGGGTTGCCGGTAGTGTTGTAAGAAGCATTCAGCAGATTGTTATCAATAAACATATTGATAAGATGGATTTTGATGAAATTATTCGAAAGAATTCTAAAAAGAGCGCTAAAAAAATTGAGAAAATGAAAGCTAACCAGGCAAGAATGAATGCTTATGCCAGTATGAATACCAAAAATATTCAGAACAGAGCTGAGAATGTAAATTCTACTTCTCAAAATACTGCTAAGGCTCAGACTTCCGGCAGTGCGAAATCCGGTAGTATGATGGCTAAAGCAAATATGGTTAGAGATTTTAATGAAAAAAATAATAAATAAAGTGTCTTTTGAGGATGGAGGACAGCGTTATGGAATATATTGAAATTTCTGCAAAAACAGTGAGTGAAGCAATTACAGAAGCATGTCAGAAACTTGGTGTCACAAGTGATAAACTTGATTATCAGGTTGTTGATGAGGGTTCTAATGGTTTTCTCGGTATCGGTTCCAAGCCTGCAACAATTAAAGCTGCTGTAAAATGTTCTGTTGAAGATACAGCTAAATCTTTTTTAAATGATGTTTTCCAGGCAATGGATATGACAGTTGTCATCAATGTGGAATATGATGAGGCTGAAAAAAATATGACAGTTGATCTTGCAGGGGATGAGATGGGAATATTAATCGGTAAAAGAGGACAAACCCTTGATTCTTTGCAGTATTTGTTATCTCTTGTTGTCAATAAAGAGACTGATGATTACATCAGAGTAAAGGTTGATACAGAGAATTACAGAGAGAGAAGAAAAGAAACTCTTGAAAACCTTGCTAAAAATATTGCATATAAGGTTAAGAGAACAAAGAAGTCTGTTTATTTAGAGCCTATGAATCCTTATGAGAGAAGAATCATTCATTCAGCACTTCAGAATGATCGTTATGTAACTACTTTCAGTGAAGGTGAAGAGCCTTTCAGACGAGTAGTTGTTGCATTAAAAAAATAAATTGTTCCTGTCAGACTGGATATATGATATGATTCATATGTCCAGTTTTTTATCTGATATCTGTTAGAGTGGAGATTATTATGAAAACTGATACAATTGCAGCAATTGCGACCGCACTTTCTGAATCCGGTATTGGTATTGTAAGGATTAGTGGTCCTGATGCAATTACAATTGCAGATTCCGTTTTTCAGACAAAAAACGGAAAAAAGATTTTAAAAAATGTTGATAGCCATACAGTTCATTATGGATATATTTTTGATGAAGAAATGATTGATGAAGTTATGGTTGTCGTCATGAAAGCACCCAGAAGTTATACTACCGAGGATACTGTTGAAATCAATTGTCACGGTGGTATTCTTGTGATGCAAAAAATTCTGGAGACTGTTTTAAAATACGGTGCACGTCTTGCTGAACCGGGTGAATTTACCAAAAGAGCATTTTTGAATGGAAGAATTGATTTATCCAAGGCAGAGGCAGTTATGGATTTGATTCATTCCCAAAATGAATATGCTCTGGAATCCTCCATCAGTCAGTTAAAAGGTAATCTTTCGGAAAAAGTGAAAGAACTTCGTAGTCAGATAATCTATGAGATTGCATTTATTGAATCTGCTTTGGATGACCCTGAGCATATTGATCTTACCGGATATCCCGAACGTTTAAATCATAAATTGGAATCTTTGATTTCTGAGATCAGTCATTTACTGCAGACAGCTGATAACGGCAGAATCATAAGGGAAGGTATTTCTACTGTGATTGTTGGAAAGCCGAATGCAGGTAAATCCTCTTTGTTAAATTTGTTGGTTGGTGAGGAGAGAGCAATTGTTACAGATATTGCCGGAACGACCAGAGATGTTTTGCAGGAATCCGTTCGATTGAATGGAGTTTCTTTGAATGTTATAGATACTGCCGGCATCAGAGATACAGAAGATGTAGTTGAAAAAATTGGTGTTGAGCGAGCAAAAAAATATGCTGCGGATGCTGATTTAATTATATATGTTGTGGATACCTCTGTTCCATTTGATCAAAATGACAGAGATATTATTCCGTTGTTAAAAGATAAAAAGGTTATTATTCTTTTCAATAAAACTGATTTAAAAAGTGTTGTATCTAAAGAAGATATGATTTATTCTATGAATGATATCGTTCCGGATATCTATGAAGTGCAGAATATATCTATTCTTCCGATTTCTGCAAAAAAACAAATTGGATTGAGTGAATTTGAACATCTCATAACTGATATGTTTTTTGCAGGAGAGATAAAGCAAAAAGATGAGATTGTAATTACTAATATCAGACATAAAGAAGCTTTACAGGATGCACTTTCTGATTTAAAAATGGTAAAGAGAAGTGTAGAGGATGATATGCCGGAAGATTTTTATTCCATTGATTTGATGAGTGCATATTCTGCTCTTGGTAAAATCATCGGTGAGAGTGTGGAAGATGATTTGGTAGAAGAAATCTTTTCTAAATTCTGTATGGGAAAATAAAAGAGGCTAGTAGAATGAAGACGGAAATACGTGAGAAAGTTGATGTTTGTGTAATAGGTGCCGGTCATGCCGGGTGTGAAGCAGCTCTTGCCTGTGCAAGACTTGGATTGGAAACTGTCATTTTTACAGTTAGTGTGGATAGTATTGCTTTAATGCCCTGTAATCCGAATGTTGGAGGCTCTTCCAAAGGACATCTTGTGAGAGAATTGGATGCACTTGGCGGTGAAATGGGCAAAAATATTGATAAGACATTCATCCAGTCCAAAATGTTGAATGTTTCCAAGGGACCTGCTGTCCATTCACTCAGGGCTCAGGCAGATAAAGCTGATTATTCACGATCCATGAGACATGTTCTGGAGAATCAGGAACATTTGACAATCAAACAAGCAGAAGTATGTGAACTTCTCTGGGAAAATCTGGAGAACGGACAAAAGAAAATCACAGGTGTAAAAACTTTTACCGGTGCTATTTATGAATGTCAAGCAGCTGTTCTTTGTACAGGAACATATCTGCGTGCAAGATGTCTCTGTGGCGAGTCCATTACTTATACCGGACCGAATGGTCTTCAGGCTGCCACTCATTTGACTGATTCCCTAAAAGAAATGGGTATTGAACTTAGACGTTTCAAGACAGGTACACCTGCCAGAATGGATAAGAGAAGTATTGACTTTTCTAAGATGGAAGAACAGTTTGGTGATGAGAGAGTTGTTCCTTTTTCTTTTTCAACAGATCCGGAAACTGTTCAAAAAGAACAGGTATCCTGCTGGTTGACTTATACAAATGAAAAAACTCATGAAATTATTCGAAATAATCTGGACAGGTCTCCTATTTATGCAGGTATTATCGAAGGAACCGGTCCAAGATATTGTCCATCCATAGAAGATAAGGTCGTTAAATTCGCAGAAAAAGAAAGACATCAGGTGTTTATCGAACCGGAAGGACTTTATACGAACGAAATGTATGTTGGCGGTATGTCGTCTTCTTTGCCGGAGGATGTACAGCTTGCAATGTATCGAACGGTTCCCGGTCTGGAGAATTGTAAGATTGTAAGAAATGCCTATGCAATCGAATACGATTGTATCAATGCGAAACAATTGTATCCTTCGCTGGAATTTAAAAATATCAACGGATTATTCAGTGGTGGTCAGTTTAATGGAAGTAGCGGTTATGAAGAGGCTGCTGCTCAAGGTTTGATGGCCGGCATTAATGCTTCCATGAAAATATTAGGAAAAGAACCTTTGATATTAGATAGATCAGAAAGTTATATTGGTGTTTTGATTGATGACCTCGTTACGAAGGATAATAGAGAGCCTTATCGTAGGATGACTTCCAGGGCTGAATACCGTCTGTTACTCAGA
>JAEFAB010000006.1 GCA_016292095.1 Eubacterium sp.
CAGTAGTTCAGCATACTACAAGACAGCCAATCGAAGTTAATATTTCAGACGGTGAAATTGAAGCATGTGTAGCATTATATGAAGCAAATGTACAGAATAATTCAGCAGCAGACATTGCAAAGATTAGTTTTGATGTTTCAGGTGGTACATTTACATCTACAGATACAGATACAGGAGCAGCAATTGCAACTGAAGATATGAGCGGATTTGTAAGAGGTGGTACATTTAATACCCCTGTAGCTGAAGAAGATTGTGCACCAGGATTTGTACCTGAAGATAACGGTGATGGTACTTATGGTGTTGAACCTGATGAAGGTTTGATGATAGTTGATTCATATAAGGGAGATAAGGCACAAGAAAACTGGACATATCCAGAAGAAAGTGGTAAAATATTTGCAGGTTGGTATACGGATGATACATGTACAACACCTTATACAGGAACGACAGGAGCAGCTTATCCTCTGTTTGTTGATGAAAATGTGCTGAAAGTTAGAGTTCAGCTTAAGATCGGACAGAATGGAGACAAAGATTCTCTGAGATTTATCTCTAATGTTGATAAGTTAGATTATCTTGAAGCAGGCTTTGATATCGTTAATGGTAGCAAAGGATTTACAGCTAAGGTTACCAGAGTGTACAAATCATTAATCGGAAACGGAAACACACAGCTTCCGACACAGTATTCAGAAGATGCGATTGGATTTATCACTTATAACCTTAATGGCATTCCAAGTACAGGAGTTGATTTAGTTGCAACACCATATTGGGTAACAGCAGATGGCACTAGAGTAACCGGTATTGCAAGCCCGAATATCACAAGTGAAGAAATTAATGCCAGAAAGAATCAGTAGATTGGAAAGGAGTAGAGTGATATGTTCAATCATTATAGTGAACCAGAAATGGAAGTTATTAGATTGGAAGAGTCTTTGAAAGTTGCTTGTCTTTTAAGTCAGGGAGAAGATAATACTGAACCGGATTGGAACGACTGGTAAAATTCTCTGCATAAGATTGGTTGAAACGATAAAGACGAATTCAGAAAATTATATGGGGATGGAATTGATCCATCCCCATATTTGAAAAGAACGAGGAGAAAAGAAATGGAGAGAGAGTATCAAGAACCAATTGCTGAAGTGATTAGTTTTGAAGATAATATCAAAGCTCTCACATACGCAAGTCCCGGAAGTAAGGAAGATTCAGGTTCATGGGACGATATATTTGGCGGAAACTAGAAAAATGAGAATAGGAATAGGAGAAATCCTATTCCTATCTTTATATAACCGGATAGTTTGAGGACGGAAAAGAATCGGGGTGAATGTTTATGGATAAAAAGATTATTGCAGCAATTGTCGGCGGAGTGTTAATCATTGCAATAGCCATTGGTAGTGTGTTTATAATCAGTCGGAGCGGAAATGATCATAAAGGCACAGAAGAAAACGCTAAAAAAGAAAGTTCTGTTGAAACCAAAGAAGAAACCACGCCAGAGGGAAATTTTATCGTAGTAGATGAAGGAAATCAGGATGATGGCGATTCTGGAGACTGGGATGAAGTTCTGGGAGATGGATCTGAGAAAAAGACTGAAAATGTTACAGAAGAAGCGGAAAAACAGGAAGAGACTGTGACAGAAGCTGAAACAGAAAAAAAAGAGAGCTTTTTTGAAAGATTGACGAATAAAGCAAAGAAACTGGTTAAGACTTATGGAAAGCCTGTGGGTGAAAAGCAGAATGTCACAAAACCTGCACAGAACGGAGAAGAGAAGGCTACCGATAAAGAACCTTCCGGTGAGAAAAAAGAAGAAAAGACAGAAGGAACAAAAGAAAAAGAAACGGAAAAGCAGGCTGAAAAGGAAACGGAAAAACAGACAGAGAAACAGACAGAAAAACAGACGGAGAAGAAGACTGAAAAACCAACAGAAAAGAAAACAGAAAAGCCGACCAAGAAGAAAGAACTTGTAGGAGAAGATAATACTGATGAAGGATATATCGATTGGTAAAAAGAAGTTCCTGTGTAAAGTTGCAGGACTTGTATACGAAGTAGAATATCAGTATCCATATACGAAAAAGAAATTTAAAGACTATTTGATTGATTCTTCAGATGTTAATCAGGAAATTATTCGGATTACGTATGATAGTAAAGATTTGGAAGAAGTTTTAAAATTGGCACCCGGTGTTTCGGGAGGATATCAGGAATATGCTTGTATTTTTGATAAAATTGCTTCCGGATTGCTGGAACAGGAGATGATTCTGATGCACGGTGCGCTGATTGAATATGAAGGAGACGGATTCATTTTTACAGCACCGAGTGGTACCGGAAAAACTACGCATATAGTTCTTTGGAGAAAATATCTGGGAGAAAAGGTAGTTATAGTCAACGGAGATAAGCCGGAACTGGCTATTGAAGATGATTCGGTCGTTGCGTACGGAACACCATGGTGTGGAAGTGAAGGATGGCAGGTTAACAAAAGTGTGCCGTTGAAAGGAATTTGTTTTATTCGACGCGGGACGGAAAATAGAATTAAAGAAATATCGCCGGGAGAATATATAGAGCACCTGATCCAACAGTTCTATTTTGACATTCGAAGTGGTGAAATGCCAAAGGTATTGGAATTTATTAATAAAATCGTTGAAAGGGTTCCTTTCTACTTGTTGGAATGTGATATTTCTGAAGAGGCTGCAAAATGCAGTTTTGAAAAAATGACTGGAAAAGAATGGAGAAAACAGTATGAAAATTAAAGAAGGATTTTTAGTTCGTTCCGTAGCAGGACAGACAGTGATTATTCCGGATGGAGATAAGAATACAGATTTTGCCGGAATGATTCGTTTGAATGAAACGGGTAAATTGATTTGGGAAGCAGTGGCTACCGGGAAAACGGAAGATGAAATTGCTTCAGAAATTGTAGAACAGTATGGAATTACAAAAGAAAAGGCAGTCCAGGACGTGCAGTCGTTTTTGGGTAAAATGAAAACAGAGGGCTTTTTGGACGAATGAAAGATACGGTAAACATTGAGGAATTTATGCAACAAAACGGATTTTTTATGAACGTTGTAGATGGAATCAGTATGTATCCAATGTTACGTTCAAAAAGAGATATTGTTGTGATTAAACCTTATGAAGGGCGATTGAAAAAATATGATGTTCCCCTTTATAAAGTAAATAACGATTATATTTTGCATCGAATTATTAAGGTTCTTCCGGATTCTTATGTGATGCGGGGAGATAATCGTATGGATAAGGAGTATGGCATTAAAGATGAAGATATCATTGGTGTGCTTACTTCTTTTCATCGGGATAAAAAAGAAATTTGTGTAGAAAACAAATGGTATTGTTTGTATTCCAGACTATGGAATTATATCTTTCCGATTCGGCTGCTATATAAGAAATGCAGAGGGTTTGCCGGAAGGATAAAAAGGCTCGCGAGTAAACAGATAAGAGGATAAACAATGGGACAGGAAAAACGTCAGCATCAGAGTTTCGAGGCAGGACGGGGAAATGAAGTAAAAAATGAAGAGGTTTTTAATTTGGCGTGCAAATACATGCTTCATTTGATGAAGTGTGCTTTGAATGATTTGCCGGCAGAGAAGAAACCGGAGGAATGTAGCTGGGAAATGGTGTACAATGTCATTTCAAAAAATGATGTGCAGGGTCTCACCTACTATGCAATTGAACCGTTTGCCAATGAGATGCCGGTTGATTTGGTGAAAAAGTGGAAGGATTATCGGAATACGGTAATATACAAAAAACTGATGATGGCGGAAGAACGCGAGGCAATTTTATCAGACCTTAGTAAAGAAGGAATATCATTTCTTCAGCTTAAAGGATGTCAAATTGAAAAATATTATCCAAAGCCGGGAATGCGTGATATGGCGGATAATGATATTCTGTATGGTAGAATTGAAAAGGATGCCAAGGGCGGATATCGTATCGTAGGAAAAACAGACAAGGAACGCAGAAAAACAGTTGCTGTAACACAAAAAATTCTGTTGTCATATATGAAGAAACGAGGATATGTTACGAAAGGAAACTACGAGAAAGATGATGTTTGTTTAAAGAATCATTTATACAATTTTGAAATGCATCGTGATTTAATGGATCCGGGAAGCGAGCATTTAAAGTATTACAGAAATCCTTGGGAGAAAGCAATTCCTAATGAGGATTCGACTTATGAATTCCATTATTCATTAGAAGATGAGTATATTTTTATGGTTGCTCATGAGTATAAACATTACCAGACTAAAGGAAGTGGTGTACGAAATCTGGCAGATTTTTATGTTTTTTTGCGAAAAGAAAACAACAGACTGGATTGGGATTACATTAATAGAGAACTGGATACGTTAAAAATCAGAGATTTTGAGAATCGGATTAAAACGATTGCAGAAAACTGTATGAATCCAAAAAATGAAGTGAATCCGGCAGAGGAGGAAGATATTTTCTTTATGTGTCGGTGTGGTGTTTTTGGAACAGTACAGAATGCTCTGCAGCGTCAGGTGAAAGGATATGCCAAAGAAGGAGAGAGCCTGAAAAAGGCGAAAAGAAGGTATTATTATCGGCGTTTCTTTCCGCCGGATGAGTTTTATGAGGATCGGTTTCCGTTCTTTTATAAACACAAAATACTTCGCCCGTTTTTCACAATTTATCGAAGTGTAAGAGGCGTTTTATTTCATTCAAAACATTTGAAAAAAGAATATAAAAATATTTCAGATTTGAAGTAATTAGATGGCAGGTGTCTCGACCCTGCCGTTTTCTTTTTTTGAAATCGACAAAAAGAATCTGTTTTGCTACAATAAATACAGAATTATTAGGAAAAGGAGACAAAAAATGAAATTCAAAAGGATTCGGTGGATTAGCGCTACAGTTTGTATCTGCTTGATGATGGTTACTTTGGGAAATTTAATGAGAAGGGTTCCGGCACAGGATATGGTGGCACATTCTGTTGCGGCAGGAAATTCCTGGGAAGGAAATCCGTTAAAAGGATTTGTGCCTTTTGAAGAGAAGACTTCGGCCTTTCCACACAGTATGGAATGGTTCTATATTCCGGTTAGTGCGGTACAGACAGGAATGAATTCCTTTGATTGGACTGCATTGGAAAATCGGCTAAATACCATTGCAGGAAGAGGGCATCAGGCGGTGTTACGTTTTTATTATGATTATCCGGGAGAAGCTTCCGGAGTGCCGCAGTTTTTAATTGATCAAGGGCTTGAGATGCGCTATTACAATGAACCGGAGCGCTTAGGTGGTTCCGGATATTGTCCGGATTACGAGAATGCTTTGTTTCGCCAATCCATGGTTCAGTTTATCCATGCATTTGGTGAAAAGTATGATGGTGATAAAAGAATCGGATTTATTACGTTGGGATTATTAGGCTTTTGGGGCGAATGGCATAACTGGCCTTTTGATGATGGGTCTGAACCGGGTAAGGACTGGAGTATTCCGACGGCTGTGTACAAAGAGGTTCTGGATGCTTTTGACAGCTCTTTTGGAAAGACAGAGCTTTGTGTGAGAGAACCAAAAAGCGGAATTAATTTCAACAATTATGATGTGGGATTTCATGATGACTCTTTTGGGTATGCTACCTTATCCCAGGCAAGTGGTGGACAGGATTGGAGTTTTATGCAGAAAATGTATAACTTCGGAATGGGTGAACGCTGGAAGACAAATTGTATTGGTGGGGAAGTCTATCCTCCAAGCCAAAATGATATTTTTTCAGGAAGAACACCGGATGGTAGCTTCCAAAGCTGGGAGTTGTGTATGCAGGAAGCTCATGCAACCTGGATGCTTTGTGAACAGATGAAGTATTATCAGGGAACAACAAAAACAAACGCAAGAAATGCGGCAAAGCAGTTAGGATATGATTTTCAGGTAACAACAGCTTATTACCCGAATCAATGCAGTGATACGATTCCGGTTAAAATTGCCATAAAGAATATTGGAAGCGCTCCATTCTACTATGACCATGAGAACTGGCCGGTAGCAATTGGAGTAAAGCAGAATGGAAGTGTTGTGAAACAATGGAAAACGGATTGGGATTTGTGTGATATTCCGGCAGATGCAACCTTGCGGGAATTTTCTTATACCATTGAAAATGCCGGGTTGGAACAGGGAAATTATACATTGTGCATGAAAGTAATAAATCCTTTGGAGAACGGAAATATTCTGGGGTTTGCCAATGAAGGACAACAAAGTGATGGATGGTTAACTTTAGGAAATGTGAACATTGCTCAGGGGACGGTTGAAACAACCACCAAAGAGGAAGCGACTACAGAAGAAGAAACAACAACCCGGGAAGGAACAACGGTTTCTTTTTACGAGGAAGAAACTGCGGTAAAAATTCAGGTGTCAACAAATCTTGCATACCAAACACTGCAAGCGTATTTAGATGTGGACGGAAAGAATGATAGTGGATTTGTGAATGGGTCTGACGGATTGGATACCAGTGCTGGTTTTGACTTTTTGCTGGAAGGAAACAGTCTTTATCGTTACAGTGGAACCGGAAGTAATTGGAGCTGGACGGCAGTGGAAAATGCTGAGGTTTCCGTAAACAGCCGGGGGGAAATTGTAATTCCAAAGAGTGTGCTGACGACATTGAATGCTGATGCGAAAGTGCAGGTTCGTCTGGTGGATAGCTCCTGGAATGGAATTTATGTTTCTCAGTTGATTTCCATGTTTCCGTATAAAGCAGAAGGATTGGAAGTGAATGGTTTTCAGATTAATGCAAGAAAGGGCGGCTTGAGAACAATTTATTCCGCAAGCTCTACTATTCACGGAGAAAAAATTCGGGAACTAGGATTGATTTATGGTCTCGACGTGGATGGATTTCAACGGGAGGATATGATTTTAGAGAATCAAAATCCATATGTTCATGTGGAACCATGTGATGCGGTGAAAGGACCATTTTCGCAGACGCTTTCCATGGATCAAAGCTATGCAATGACCATGAAATTTGCCGTTGGAAATGCAAAAGAGTTTACGACCGGATTTTTTGTCCGAGCCTATGCAATGTTGGAAAATGGTGAAGTAGTCTATACAGATATTCATCAGTATCAGATTGGAGACATTGCTGAGGAAGCTTACCATAATCAAAATCTCAGTGATGCAGAGAAAAACTATATTTATAATAGAATTCTTAGCGTTATAAAGTAGAACGTGGGAATTGTAGCAGGGCTGGACAAACGAAAAAAGAATAGGAACGTCTTTTCGGTATTTACGAATCAGACAATTAAAATAATACCCCTCTGTTGTTTTAAACAGCAGAGGGGTATTATTTATAAATGCTTTTTTTTCTTTCGGAAAGAATTTGCAACGGTTTCCAATGCCAACACTTCATGCTCGTCTAAATCACCAACATTCAGCACCTGGGCATATTCTAGGCCAAGCAAGTAGTCCGTGGTTACATGAAATGTTTGAGCATACTTGATTAAAATATCAGGGGATGGAGCACGTTCCCTTAATTCATAAAAAGAAATCATAGAGTCTGATACTCCCAATTGTTTTGCCAATTGATCCTGAGTCATTTTTGCATTTTCCCGTAGCATTTTTGCTCTTGTTCCAAAATCCACTTCTTTTCACCTCGTTTCATATTTTAGTGTACCAAACAAAGTTTGAAATATGGTTAAACAAATTCCTAAGAATGTAGAATTGAAGAAAAAGAGTACCCTTCAAAAAATGCGTATTTTATTCTTTTGACCACTATGGTAAAATGTAGGGGTCGTCATTACAGAACGAGGAGTAGAACAATGAAAGTCATAAACTTAGTAGAAAACACAGTGGGAAGCAAAGGTTGTGGCGCGGAACACGGACTGAGCTTTTACATTGAGACAGAAAAGCACAAAATTTTAATGGACACGGGGGCGACAGATTTGTTTTTGCGTAATGCAGAACAGATGGGAATTGATATGGAACAGGTTGATACGGTGATTCTCAGTCATGGACATTATGATCATGGCGGTGGACTTCAGGCGTTTTTGAAGAAGAATCATCAGGCAAAGGTTTATATGCAGAAATCAGCATTTGGTGATTACTATTCTGTGGATGAAGAAACCGGAAAAGAAAAATATATTGGTTTGAACAAAGAACTGGAAGAACATTCCCAGATTGTGAAAATCGAAGGAAATTGGAAAATTGATGAGGAATTGTTCCTGTTTTCAAAAATGAAAAAAACATATCCGATTCCAAAGACAAACCAGCGTTTAAAGAAACGAGTGGGAGATGAATTGGTACAGGATGATTTTCAACATGAGCAATGTCTTGTGATACAGCAAAAGGGAAAACAAATCTTGTTTTCCGGTTGTGCTCATCAGGGAATCTTGAATATGATGGATACGTATGTAGAGTTGTTTGGAACGCAGCCGGATGTGGCAATCAGCGGTTTTCATCTGATGCGTAAGAATAAATATCCCAGAGAAGATGTGCGAACCATCATTGATACTGCACAGCGGCTGGTAAAGTATGATACTCAGTTTTATACCTGTCATTGCACAGGAGAGAAACCTTACGAGGTAATGAAGAAGATTATGGGATATCAGCTGAAGGCAATTCATTCCGGAGATGAAATTCCAATCGGTTCCGGAAAAAAGAGAGGCATCAAAGCAGCACCATGGAGTAAAGTTGTGGCAGGGGCAGCATTGCTTTGTCTGACATTGTCTGTGATACGTAAAGGGAAAAAATAGAAATATACATTTAAGATGTTTTTCGATATAATGAGAAGAAGCAAAAGAAAGAGTATTGGAGGGGAGAAACAATGAAGAAGAAAATCATAGGTTTGTGTATTAGCTCGGTAATTGCATTAGGAGTGTTTGGCGGAACACCGGTTCTTGCAGAGGAGTTAACGACAGGTGTGGAGACTACAACGGAGGCAGTTCAGGAACAGAAAAGTATTTCTGAATGTGAGATTACCGGAGTGGAAAAGAAGACATATTGTGGAACTACAGCAAAGCAGACACTTGAAGTAAAAGACGGTGAGACCGTATTGCAGGAAAATGTTGATTACACATTAAGTTATACCAATGCAGTGAATGTTGGTACTGCAACAGTTACTGTGGAAGGAATTGGAAACTACAAAGGTACGGTTTCTTTTGAATATCAGATTGAAAAGAAGAAAATCAAAGCAAAGGTTGTTTTGAAGAAGAAAAATTACCTTTACAAGAAAAAGGGAAAAGTTAAACCGGTTGTTGTGGTAAAAGACGGAAAGACAGTGATTCCAAAGTCCAACTATAAAGTGACTTATCCAAAGACAAAAGGAATTGGAACCTATACTGTTAAAGTAAAATTAAAAGGAAATTATTCCGGTACGGGAACTGCAAAGTTCAATATTGTACCATATAACACAAAGATATCTCGTTTAACAGGATTTAAAGGCGGTTTCTCTGTTCTTTGGGCAGGTTTAATCGGAGAAAAGTTTAATGAAATGACTGGTTACGAAGTGGCATATTCTACCGACAAGTCCTTTAAAAAGAAAAAGACAAAGAAATGTTCCAAGAGTTTTCGATTGATGGATATCAGAAAATTGAAATCAAAGAAAGTATATTACGTAAAAATCAGAACATTTAAGATGGTTGGTAAGAAATTTGTATATTCGACCTGGTCAGCAAAGAAGACCGTAAAGACGAAATAATCAGAAAGGGTGCATCCTATTTGGAATGCACCCTTCTTTTATGAGAAGCTTTCAAGCAAATTATGAATCCCAGACATCCAACAAGGAACATCAGCATTCGGGATGTGATTGAGTGTGGTCCGCGAATTCCGTGATTAACGGGAAGGACCCATTTAATATATTCAGCAGAAGGAACAGCCGATTGAATGTTAATGAATACCGGACAAACAATTAAGTTGATGATAATGAAAATCGGTAAAATGGAAACAAACCGGTTTAAATTGTTCAGTACCAAATGTAGGATTGCAATCAATCCTGTGGTCATGAAAATATACAAAATCGTATTGTATAAGTCCATCCAAACATTTTCTGATGTTCCGGAAAAGACAATTCCAAAGTAACCGATAATACCGGACATAACCGTTGGAAGCATGATATATAAGTAAGACAATGCATTTCTTCGTTTTAACGGAATTTTATCGAAAAATCCGGATTCCATGTCACGGAACAATAAGATGGCTCCGGACATTGCCGCCAATAAAATCAATGCATAAACCAAACCACGAACCGGCAAGGTCAAATAACTTTGTTCATTGGCATTGTTAATCAACTTGTTTTCTGAACCATCGGCATAGTAGAAAGAGAAGAAATCAATGTCCAGGGAATCATATTGATTTCGTAAGGCCAGGAGTTCTTCCCAGTCATCTTCCGTAAATGTTTCCAGGTAAGTGCTGTTGGTCATATAGTTCTTTAAGGCAATAATGGAGAAATCATCGTATATTTCAGAAAAGACGATTTCGTTTGCCAATCGGACAAAGTTCCGGTCTTTAATCATAACGCATTGAATCAGTGCGGTACCGAAAGGAAGTCCGTCCTGTTTATTTTGAATGTAATTGGTCAGATGCTTTGCAAACTGAGCCGGAAAATGATAGCCGCATACAGCCGTTCCGTTTTGAACCTCACGGTCCAATCCCTCCGTGGAGTCTACCCGATAGAAAGAGATGGAGCTGCTTTCACGATTGCAAAGTGCATCTACAATCTCATCAGCCATTGGATTGGCGCCGACGTTTTCTTCGTAAATTGCAACGCGCATAATCTTTTCGTCTTTACCGGACATGTTTTTCAATCCAAAGGACAACAATGGAATAGATAAGATTGTAATAATAAATAACGGCTTCTTTAAATATCGCTTTGTTAAAAGAAGAATCCATATTAAAGTTTTTTTCAATTGATTCATAGGCTCTCCTTGATTTATTTGCGGATTTTATAGTTTCTGGCGATTACCGAAAGGGCAATCAAAAGGACACTGTGCAACATCATAAGACCAAAGTGGAAAATCCAGGTCTGGTGCAGCATACAATCCTGTGCGTAGTCAAGCATTAACCTTGTTACCGTAAAACGGGACAAACTCACAAAAGATTTTGGAAGCATGGACAGTGGGAAGAAATATCCGGAAATAAATCCCAGGGATATTACCAGCACAAACAAGGTTAGAATGGCATTGGCTGTATTTTCAATCAATTCATAAACAAATATTAGCAGAGCACAAACCGGGATGAGAACAGGGAAGATACAAAGCGCTCCCATAAAATATTCCGGTTTTACAAAAAGAATAATAATTAAAATCAGCAAATACAGAATGCTGTAACAAAACAGCAACGCCAAATAACGGGCTAAAATCTGATAAAGACTGCTGACTCCGGAAATGCGTAATTTTCGTTCCAAATCGTGCTGATGTCTGGAAAGAAAACCGGAACTCTGCAAGCCCAACAATAAGAAAATCAGAATTAATCCGACGCAGATGTAATAGGTCGTAAAGGACATATTATCTGTCGGAGTGACAAGCTTTGGTGCATAAATATTATTTCTGTTTAACAGCAAGTTGATAAAAGGCATGGTCAGAGCCAAATCATATTCTGTTCCGTTAATCACATTGCGATCCTGCAGAAATTCCCGCATGGAATAAAAGCAACGTTCCGACAGTTCCACATACTTGGTGGCAACACCGGTTAAATCGGAGATGACAAAGCTGACTACCGTAGCGGGAGCACCACCGTAACGGATTTCGATTTTGGTGTCGTATCCCATAACCATATCATCAAAAAAGTTCTCCGGAATTACAAAGGCTACATCATATTTTCCACTCCTTAACCCCTCCAGAGCTTCTTCCTGATCCACCTCATTGAGTTTAAAGTTTGTCTTTTTGGTGGAAATGGAATTCACTGCATCCATTACCAAATCCGTATATCTGTTTTCCTCGGTTTGAACCAGTGCAACATTGTAGGAAGCTTCAACTTCATTGAAATTCTTCTGGACCCCAAAGGAAATCAGGGAAAGGCCTGCGATAATGGCAGCAAAAATAATCATTCCCATGAACATGGAAGGAATGGAATTTTTAACTCTCTTCAGTTCCAATAAAAATAATAATTTCCATTTAGTCATGTTTCTGTTCCTTTAAATCCTTTGTTAAAGTGTGAAGATCCGTGTATTCATAAGGGGAAAGAAGACCATCGTTCAGAAGATAAATTCGATCGCAAAGAGAAATTTCTCCTTCTTCATGGGTGGCAATGATGACAATGCCTCCCTCTTTTGTAAAAGTCTTAATATATTGGGCAATAATTTCTTTGCAATCAATATCCAGACTGGCAGATGGTTCATCCATTAAAAGAACCGGTGGCTGGTTCGCCATGGAACAGCCGATACTGAGTCTTTTCTTCATTCCGCCGGATAATTGAGAAACTTTTTTGTCAATAAAATGGTCAATTCCCAATGCTTTTAAAATACCATCCTCCAAGGCCTCATCCAGGGACAGTTTTGCACCGGTGTACCAAAGTCGAAGATTATCTTTTACAGACAAGTCTTCCATTAACGGATTGTTCTGAGGAACGTAACCGATGTTATCTTCAAAATTCTGTGATTGAAGGAGGTTTTCCTCATCCAGATAAACACTACCATTGTCCGGGTAAACCAGTCCGGCCATGCAACTGAGCAGTGTGGTTTTACCACAACCGTTCAATCCCAAAATTCCGATACATTCGCCGGAGTGGGCATAAAAATTAATATCTCGAAGGATTTCTTTTCCTTTTTTTGTATATTTTTTTCTGATGTTTTGAACTTCGATTTTTTCTACCATTTTCTACTCCAAATTACTCAATAAAAAACCAATGTGTATATAGTAAAATTATAACATAGAACAGGCAGTGAACCAACTAAAAAAATGGGTACTAATCTGGGAAAGTCTGTGATAAAATAGACGGAGAAAATCACGGAAGAAGAGGTAGAATATGAGTTATTTTAAACCGGCAGATATCTTGCTGCCAAAAAAGGATTTTGAAAAATGGTCGGTAATCGCCTGTGACCAGCACACATCAGAACCGGAGTACTGGGAAGATGTACAAAAGATTGTAGGAGATGCACCGTCAGCATTGAATATTATGCTTCCGGAAGTATGGCTGAAGGAAGATAATCAGGAAAGCGTGGAAAAGATTAATCAGACAATGATTGACTATCTGAACGGAGATGTTTTTGAAGAACATAAGAACGCTATGATTTATGTAGAGCGTAAAATCGGAGATCAGATTCGCAAAGGTCTGGTCGGTGTAATTGATTTGGAAGACTATGATTATCACAAGAACAGTAAGACAATGATTCGTGCCACGGAAGAAACGGTTGAAGACCGTCTTCCGCCAAGAATCCAGATTCGTAAAGATGCATCTTTGGAGATGCCACACATTCTTTTGTTATTTGATGATCCTACACGTTCCGTTGTGAAACCACTGGAAGCAAAAAAACAGGAACTGGAAGTGGCTTATGATTTTGAATTAATGAAAAACGGCGGACATATTTCCGGTTGGTTTTTAGATGAAAAGACCGTAGAAGAAGTTCAGCACGCTCTGGAAAAACTGTTGGAAGCAAATGAAGATTTACTTTTTGTTGTGGGAGATGGAAATCATTCTCTGGCAGCTGCAAAAGAAAGTTATTTGTTAACAAAGAATCCGAATGCCAGATATGCTTTGGTGGAACTGGAAAATGTTCACGACAGAAGCATTGCGTTCGAACCGATTTACCGTGTGTTATTCAACGTGGATGCTCAGGATTTTATTGAACAGTTCGTAGCATACACCAAGGAAAACGGCGGTGAGGAAACACAGTATTTTGAATGTATTACCAAAGAGGAAACAGGAACCATCGAAGTCAATGCGACAGCCAAACTTCCGATTGGTACCTTACAGACCTTTATTGACATCTATCTCAAAGAACATCCGGAAATGAATATTGACTATATTCATGGAGTGGAAACAGTCCGGAATCTGTGTAAAGAGGAAGGTGTTTTGGGATTCCTGTTTGAAGGAATGAAAAAAGAAGAATTGTTCCCGGCAGTTCGAGCAGACGGTTCCCTTCCAAGAAAGACTTTTTCAATGGGACATGCGGATGAAAAGAGATTCTATATCGAGTCCAGAAAGATTCGATAGGAAATTGCTAAATATGGAAAATATTTCTTGTTAAAAAAATATCAATGTGATACTATTAGAGGTGGCGGATTATCGCCACCTTTAACTATTTTTAGAGACAATTTTGCATTTTACAAAAATCTCAGGAGACGAAAAATGAGTGTAGAGGAAAAAGTACGAAAAATTCGTCGCAGTAAAATTCTTTATAGCGTCTTATTGATTGTCGTTTCCGTTGTGGGCCTTGGATTTTTCTATGTATCCACGACTTATCAGATGGAATTTTCAAAAGGAACGAAAATCAATGGAATTGATGTTAGCGGAATGACTGTAGATGAAGCAGAAAAGAAATTAGACTCTAGTGCAAAAAACTATCAGATTACATTGAAATTCAGAGAAGAAAAGACAGAGACGATTTCAGGAAAAGATATTGATTTTGCCTATGTAAATCAGTATAACGTTCAGGAAATATTGGATGAACAAAACGGAATCACCTGGTTTTGGGAAAGAGATGATAAAGATTACCAGGTAGAAGGAAAGTATTCTCTTAGCAAATTGCAGGACATTGTTAAAAAACTTCCTGAATTGGATAAAAAGAATATGATTCGTCCGAAAGATGCAAGTCCTGTGTATGAAAGCGGAACATTTGCAGTGGCACCGGAAGTTCCGGGAACTACAATGAAGATTAAGACAGCAGTGTCTTATGTGGAGACTGCTTTAAAGGAAAGTAAAGATTCGCTGGATATGGAGGAAGCATATCAGAGCCCTGAAGTATTATCAGACGATGAAGCACTGAATAATCAGATTTTGAAATTGAATGATTTGGTAGGTGTTAGCATTACATACAATTTGCCGGATGGCAGCAAAGAGGTTCTGTCAGGAACTCAGTTAGTAAAGTGGCTGGTAAAAGACAAGAACGGAAATTATGTAAAAAAGAAATCTGTTTGGGATAAGCATATGAAGAAGTATGTTTCCAAACTGGCTAAAAAAGTTAATACGATTGGAAAACCACGTAAGTTTAAGACTTCTGCCGGAAAAGAAATTACTCTGGTGGCAAGTCCATACTACGGATGGAAAATTGATGAAGAAAAAGAACTGGAAAAACTGTCCAAAGAACTGAAAAAGCGACAGGACGTTGAGAGAGAACCGGTTTATTCTATGAAAGAAGCAGCTCCTTCTACAAACAACTACGGATTTGGAAAAACCTATTGTGAAGTTGATTTAGGGAAGCAGCATTTGTGGGTTTATGTGAAAGGTAAGAAAAAGCTGGAGACAGATGTTGTTTCCGGTAAGAATGATCCGAAGCATAAAACACCGGCAGGAGCTTTTACCGCTTATGATAAGCGTCAAAATAAAATCCTTCGAGGAGACCGAAGACCGAACGGTCGTTATGAATACGAAACGAAAGTCAGCTATTGGATTCGTTTAACGCCGACCGGTGTAGGACTTCATGATGCAGCTTGGAGACCAAGATTTGGTGGTAACATTTGGGTTGCCGGAGGCTCTCATGGATGTATTAATTTGCCGGCAGGAGCAGCGGCACAAATTTATCAGTTGATTTCAAATGGTGATCCAATCATCGTTTATTATTAAAGTGCATTTATAAGAAGAGGCTTCTGGTGGAGGCCTTTTCTTAAGTTTTTTTGTAGTGTTTTTGATGGAAATGTGTTATACTAAAATCGACAGTTAGTGGATTCGGAGTAAACAGGAGGGACATTTATGAAAAAACTTGTAGTAGTGACACTGGTATTAGTAATTGTTTTTTCTGCATTTATAGCGTGCAGGTTCATAGGCGGAGGGAAAGGAAGTGATACCATTGAAGATGGTGTTTTGGTTGTGGCGACCAGTGCGGATTTCCCACCTTATGAGTACATTGAAAATGATCAGTTCAAAGGAATTGATATTGAAATTGCAAAAAGAATAGGAGAGAAGCTGGGACTTCGGGTACAGTTTTGTGACATGAAGTTTAAAGCAGTTCTGGATGCTGTTTCCAAGAAGGATGCAGACATTGGGATTGCTGGGATTTCTGTTACGGATGAACGTAAGAAAGTGGTAAACTTTTCTAAACCATATACGACAGACGTTCAGGTGATTGTGGTACGATATGGTTCCAGAATTAAAAGTGCAAACGATCTCTTCGAAAAAGACTCTTACCATAAAGTGGGAGTGCAAACAGGAACTACCGGTGATATTTATTGTTCTGATGATATTGAAGATTCAGGATTGGGTGTGGTAGAACGATACAATGCAGGAGAGAGTGCAATCGCAGCGTTGCTGGATGGAAAAATAGACTGTGTTGTGATTGATAAAGAGCCGGCAAAGGCTTTTGTCGAAAAGAATAACGGACTGATTATTTTAGAAAGTACTTATGCGAAGGAAGATTACTCCATTGCTATTCGAAAGAAAAATAAGAAACTGAAAAAGAAGGTTGATTTGGCTTTGGAAGAGTTAAAAGAAGAGGGGGTAATCGATAAAATTGTTGATGAGTACATCAACGATTAAAAATGTTTGATATTTTCTTTTTACAAAAGAATTTATTATATATTTTTATACAAGGAGAAAGAAACATGATTAGAGTAGGTATTGCAGGGTATGGAAACCTTGGACGTGGCGTAGAATGCGCTATTAGCAAAAGTGATGACATGGAATTGGTAGGAGTATTCTCAAGAAGAGATCCTTCCACAGTAAAAACTGTCACAGACGTAGCAGTATTTTCCATGGATGAAATTGAATCAAAGAAAGACGATATTGATGTATTAATTCTGTGTGGTGGTAGTGCAAATGATTTGCCAACACAGACACCGGAAATGGCGAAATACTTCAATGTAATTGATAGTTTTGATACACACGCAAAAATTCCTGAACATTTCGCAAATGTAGATAAGGCTTGTCAGGAAAACGGTCATATCGGAATTATTTCCGTAGGTTGGGATCCGGGAATGTTCTCATTAAACAGACTTTATGCACAGGCTATTTTACCAAACGGAAAAGATTATACTTTCTGGGGTAAAGGTGTTAGCCAGGGACATTCAGATGCAATCAGAAGAATTGAAGGTGTTCTTGATGCAAGACAGTATACAATTCCAGTAGAAGCAGCTTTGGAAAGTGTTCGTAAGGGAGAAAATCCTGAACTTACAACAAGAGAAAAACATACAAGAGAATGTTTCGTTGTAGCAGCAGAAGGTGCAGATCTTGATAAGATTGAAAATGATATTAAGACAATGCCAAACTATTTTGCAGACTACGATACAACAGTACATTTTATCAGCCAGGAAGAATTAGACAGAGACCATGCAGGAATTCCTCATGGTGGTGTTGTTCTTAGAAGCGGAAGCACAGGATTCAACAATGAAAACAAGCATGTCATTGAATACAAGCTCACATTGGATTCCAATCCTGAATTTACATCAAGCGTATTAATTGCATATGCAAGAGCAGCGTTCCGTCTTCAGCAGGAAGGACAGAAGGGATGTAAGACAGTATTTGATATTGCACCGGCATATTTGCATGCAGCATCCGGTGATGAATTAAGAAAGAATTTACTGTAATATTCTTGAAAAATAAAAGTTGGTAGAAAAATCTGCCAACTTTTTTCATGTTTTTGTAACCTCTTTCAATTCATTACGAGATAATAGACAGAACACCAAAAGGAGATTCCATGGAAGATAACAAAATTATTGAATTGTTCTGGCAAAGGGATGATTTAGCAATAATAGAAACAAAAAAGAAATTTGGCAGACTATGTTTTCAGATAGGGAAAAATATTACGGGGAGCGTGGAAGACGCTGAGGAAATAGAAAATGAAACGTATCTGAGACTATGGAATATTATTCCACCGGAAAAACCGGATTTTCTGAAAAGTTTTGTGTGTAGAATTGCGAAGAACATCTCGATTGATAGAGCAAGATATAATCAGGCAAATAAAAGAAAACAGAATGAAGTAATACCAGTGGAAGAAGTGGCCGATATTTTATCCGGAAAGGAAACGCCGGAAAATCTTTATGAGCAAAAAGAAACTTCAGAGTATATTAGTGATTTTTTACGTTTACAAAAGACGGAAGCAAGAAGATTTTTTATCCAAAGATACTGGTATTGTTTTTCTATCAGCGAAATTGCAAAAGCATTTGGTGTTTCAGAAAATAAAGTGAAGGTGACCTTGCACCGTGTTCGAAAAGACTTAAAAAAATATCTGGAGGCAAAGGGGGTAGTATTATGAGAAAAGATGAATTTTTAGAACTGATTCATAACATCGATGATGAACTCATAGAAGAAGCCACTGAACCTTGTCGGGCAGAAAAACGATGGAAAAAGAGCGTAATCCGTTATGGCTCCATAGCAGCTTGTGGAATAATCGCCTTGATGGGATATTTTAGTGTTGCACACATGAGAAGTGAACAAAAACATCCACATGACAATCCAACTGCTGAAGTTTCCCAAAGTGAGGAAAAGAGTACTTTTGAAAGCAATGCTTATTATGGAAATGGTTCGGGAGAATTTTTCTTTAATAATTCGAAATACCACATTGTGAATAATCAGGATTATTTGATTTCCAATAATATGCCGCTTCAGGTATCGGAAAATGATTTAGGGAAAAATCTTGCAAACAATATTTTTGATACCAATCATCAGAACGTGGGAAATATTTATCAGTTGAATTATTCCACAGATGAAAGTATGGTGGCGGTACAAAATGTTGACGGCACTTATTGTATTGCCGTAAAAGAGGAACAATAATCGGTGCGGGTTCCAGAAAAGAGGTTGAATATGAAGAAAATAATTGTTGTATTGATGGTGCTTTTTATTGGAGTAACCGGGTGTAAAAAGAATGATACGGAGATTTCCGGAAAAGGTTCTGGAACATTGACTAAAACTGCAAGAGAAATCCAAAGCCCGGATGTTGAATGGAAAGACGGAGTGATTGAACGGGGAGCAGGACGTCTGGATTCCTTTCTGAGAAATACCGAGTTGGGAATAAGGGATGAACTACTGATTCAGGAAACATTTGTCAATGATGATGACAGTGGAACAGATACGTATTACATTGATTTAATCTACGATGGTAAGACCATTCGGGTTGTAGGAGGAGACAGCTTGGGAGAATGTCTTGCAGCAAAAGAGTCAGAAGTACCGGATTACAATCAATACAAATATTTGATTAAAAGAACCGGAAGGGGGGCCGGAAGTGAAAATCGGGAGGACGATATCAATTATTTTTTAGTAGATGACAATCGGTTAACCGCAGATGAAATATTTAAGAGTCAAATTTCGAACTCCAGTGATGATTTTTTACATGTCAGAATATTACTGATGTTATATAAATAAAAAAAGACCGGAATGAGAGGAAAACCTCTCTTCCGGTTTTGTGTTATTCAGCACTGACCTGATTGGTGCGCTTTAATTCGCTCCAAAGTGCATCATGAAAAATCATTGCCAGTTTTTGCCAGTGTTTTCTCTGTTGTTTTTCTTCCAGTAGTTGTTTCTTTAGTAGTTCCAATTCATCTGTTATAACAGACAATTCATCAAGTACAAGCGTATTTTTTGCATTCTCCATCGCAAAAATCCCCCGTTAATTATTTTAAATACCCGTACTGATTTATTATAAGCGATGCAGGAACTTTGTGTAATTTTTCCATCGAAAAAAATCGACTTAAACAGAAAAAAAGAGCCAAAGTGTAATGCGTTTTTTGCGCTTTCGACTTTAGCTCTTAAATTCTATCTTTTTTTCTTTGTCAGTTTTCCGCTTTTCTTGGAAAAATAATAATATTTGTGATTGATTCGTTGCCAACCGTAAAGCATAGCACCGGTTGTTTTGCCGAAGTAATACTTTTTCTTCTTATAAGTAACCCAGCCCTTTTTCATAACTCCTTTGGAGTTGAAATAGTATTTCTTTCCGAGAATGCTGACGATTTTATTGGTTTCCATCACGCCGGTTCCTTTGGAAAAATAGCGTTTTCCTTTGACGGTAAACCAAGAGGATTCCATAGCACCGGTGGAAGCGTTCAGGTAAAACTGATATTTTCCAACGGTTACAAAACCTTTCATCAGCTTTCCGTTGGATGGATTCATATAATACCAATTTCCGTCTTCTTTAATCCATCCGGTAATTTTCTTTCCCTCGCTGTTGATATAGTAGGTAGATTTCCCTTTTTTAGAAAACTTTCCGGTAAATTGATTTTCTTTTAAATTGTAGTAGGAAGCAATTGCATTGGCATCTGCAATTCCTAATTCTTTACGCTGTTTTTTTGTACTGAAATGATTGGCATAATCTGTTTTGCAGGTAACGTAACCGTGCTCAATAATAATGCTTGGAAGATTTAATAATACTCCGTTTCGAATAATGGAGTAGAAATCGGATTTCGCATGGTTTGGATAACGGTCGGAACTCAGTTTGCGAAGCCAAAATCCTTCGCTCTTAATTCCCAGTTTTTGTAATTCCTTTAATGCCAGTTTTCCGAGAGCCTGGGTCTCGACGCGAACATTGTCGTGGTAGCCGGATTTATAGGCAGGCAATACCATGCAACCGCTTCTGTTGGAATTGTCATCGTAATTAATATGTAAGCTGACTAAGAAATCAGCCTGTAAGCGTTTAGCAAAATAATTTCTGGAAAGAAGGCAATCGTTTAAAGATAAATGATTGCAACATGCTATCGTGGAGTGTGTCAGATACACCGTGACATTTCCGTAACGATTCAGTTCGTTTCGGCAATATTTTGCAATATCCAGTACGACCGCTTCCTCGTTCAGTCCGTTGGCAGAAGCACCATGATGAATGCTGCCGTGTCCCGGATCCAAAACGACAACTTTGGACTTTACAGGACTTAGTTTCGAAGCAATGTACGGAGAAACCGTCGTAGGTTCCTCGGTAGTCTCTTCTGTAGTTGTTGGTTCCGTTTCCGGTTCTGTAGTTGGTTCTTCAACCGTCGTAATTTCTTCTGTGGAAATTTCTTCCGTCGTATTTTCTTCCATGGTTTTTTGAACAACCGGAATTACTGTTTTTTCTATAGAAAGATCTGTTTCAGCGGCAGTGGTTGACACCGGATTTACGATCAGTGTCTCTATGGTAAGAATTGCTGCAAGAGCAAGTGATAATTTTCTGTATTGTAATTTCATAAAGTCTCCTTTTTTTATTTGGTTTTTCCGTTCGAAAAACAATCAAAATCAATATAACAAATGACGGGGAAGGGTGTCAATGGTGTTTTTGATTTGTGTCGTAAAACGTGGTAGAATAGACACATTATGAATTACGGAGGTTTATCATGGAAGAAAAGAAGACAGAAAAGATGGAAGACTTAGGACAGGCATTGGAAGAATCCTATGCATACATGGGAAACGGAGAGTATGATACAGATACGCTCATTGCCTGGGAAAAGATTAACAAGTACAAAGAAACAGGAGAAATCCTTCCGGTAACAGTATCCGGCATTGTCAACAAAGGTGTGATTGCCCTGGTGGAAGGTGTTCGAGGCTTTATTCCTGTAAGCAGATTGGATATTAATCATGTGGAAGATACCAATGAATGGCTTGGAAAAGATATTCGTGTTCGTGTCATTGAAGCAGATATGGAAAAGAGCAAACTGGTTCTTTCAGCCAGAGAAATTTTAAGAGAAGAATCAGCAGCAGCAAGAAGAGCACAGAAAGAACTTGCTGTTTCCAAAATTGAAGTAGGCTCCATTGTAGAAGGAACAGTGGACTCTTTACAGCCATATGGAGCATTTGTGGATTTAGGGGACAATGTAACAGGCCTTATTCATATTTCACAGCTTTCTTTGGATCATATTAAATCACCGAAAGAAGTGGTTGAAGTAGGTCAGAAGGTACAGGCAAAAGTAATCAAAAATGAAGGCGGAAAAATCAGCTTGAGTATTCGTGATTTATTAGAAGAAAAACGCCAGAAAGAAGAAGAGGAAAACCGTAGCAATATTCCTGAAGTGGAAGAAATCGGAACTTCTTTGGGAAGTTTGTTAAGTGGATTGAAATTAGACTAAAGATAAAGGGAAATGGATATGAAATATATGAAGAAATTATTGGGAGTGATTGTTGCATTGACGGTTGTTGTTACCGGAATTCCGACAGAATGCATTCAGGCAGAGTACCTGTATAATTCGGAGTATGCATATACCCTTACAGACGGCAATGTGACGATTAAGACATATCGAGGAAATGATACAGAAATCGAAATCCCAAGCACGATTGACGGATATCCGGTTACGAAAATTGACGGATTGAATATGAATTTAACTGATACAACAAAGAGAATCAAAGTAACAATTCCGGAAGGCGTAAAGGAAATCGGTAAATTCGATTCGATAACTTCGAAATGCATACAGGAGATTACCATTCCTGAAAGTGTGGAAAAAATAGAAAAGAACGCCTTTAATTCTTGTGACAGATTGGAAATTATTCATTATAATGTCAGCAGCTCTAAGATGAATAGTGATTGGTTGTTTCTGGGCTGTGGGAGTATTAAAGAAGTCTATTTGGGTAGCAAGGTAAAAGTCATTGGAAACAATATGTTTCCAAGTGCCAGAATCAAAGAAATCACCATTCCCGAAAGCGTTGAGAAAATTGGAACTCATGCATTTTCGTCTTGTAGTAAGTTGGAAACCGTGTATTTCAATGGGATTCATGTAGAAGATTGCGAAGATATTCCATTCGGTATGTCAGTAAACAAAGTTGTATTGGGAGATAAAGTCGAATATATCGGGAAAAATATGTTTAGTTACTTAAGCATTGAAAGTATTAACATTCCGGATTCTGTTAAAATGATTCGGTGCGGTGCCTTTGAAGATTGTCGTAAACTGAAGGAAGTTACAATACCCAAAAATCTTCAGGTAATTGAAAACGGTGCGTTTTATACATCGGATATAGAAACAATAAATTATAATGCAATGAATGCAACGGCACAAAGGAGTGCGGATTCCGAAGACCAAAGTAAAGAAAATTATTTATTTTGTCTGAAAACGATGAATTTTGGAAATCAGGTTGAGTATTTAAATGGTTCGCTTTTTTCTTATACAAGTGTCAAAAACGTTGAATTTCCAAAGTCGTTAAAAGTAATCGGGAATGAAACATTTAAAGGGTGCTTTGCATTGGAATATCTTTCCATTCCAAGTAATGTGGAAGAAATAAAGAAAGAGGCGTTTGGAAGTTGTGGTAGCTTGAAAGTTGTGGAAATCGATAATCCAACATGTAAGATTGATGAAGATGAAAATACCATATCTGACTCAGCAGTGATTGTTGGATATCAGGATTCAACAGCTCACGATTATGCCATAGCACATAACAGAACGTTTATTCCTTTTGAATCAGATTGTCTGATGAAGAAAAAAATTTCTATCCAGGTAGATGAAAAAACATCTTCGGAAGAAATCGGAATGACTGACGATGAGATTTTTCAGAAATTAGAAAACTATAGTGTTTTAGATGGTAGTATTGTAACGGTAAATGAAGAAGGAACAATTTGCGGTGTTACATTGGGGAAGACAAAGATTATTTTAATGAATGAAGAAAAGACAGCATTGAAAATCTTTGAGGTTGAAGTAATTGGAAAAGAACCTGAAAAAGACACAACAACAACATCTGAAACAACTACAAAGGAAGAAACCGTAGCAGAAGATACTTCAAAAGCAAGAAGTACGAAAAAACCTACGGTGCTGAAGTCAAGTAAGATTTTAAAAATTAAGGCAAAGAAAAAATCTTTAAAAATTTGTTGGAAGAAAGTAGCCGGAATTGGCGGATACCAGCTGCAGTACTCCAAAAACAAGAATTTTAAGAAGAAAAAAACGATTACCATTCGAACCGGTACAAGAACGTCTCAAACGATTAAGCGTTTGAACAGTAAGAAAATCTATTATGTTCGAATTTGTACCTATCAGAAGATAGGCAAGAAAATCTTGAAATCCGCTTGGTCGAAAGTCAGACAGAAGAAAACAAAATAAACTATGATGAGGGGCTGAAATTTTCAGTCCCTTTCTTTTGTGTTAAAATAGATTTAACAGAAAAAAGGAGAAAGGTATGCAGAAAAGTTATTTAAATGTAATTGATATTGAAACCGGAGAAGTATCGGTGCTTCACACTTACGAAAAAATCATTGAGGCACCTAATTGGAACCAGGAGAACGGCTGCCTCTATTTTAATTCGGAAGGACATATCTATCGGTATGACCCGTCTACAGACCGGACCGAGTTGATCGAGACCGGAATTTGTGATGCCTGCAATAATGATCATGTGCTGTCACCGGATGCTACAAAAATTGCAGTTAGTCACAACACAAATGGGGATTGGTTGCAATGTCAGATTTATGTTTGCCCCATTGAAGGTGGAACGGCAGTACTTGCCACACCGGCAAAACCAAGTTTTCTTCACGGATGGTCTTCGACAACCAATGAACTTTGTTATTGTGCTTTTAGAACCATTGAAGGAATTCAGCATGTGGATGTCTATACGACAAAAGCACCGGAGGAGACTGACCGAACTCTGGAAGAATTTATTGAAAACCGTCTTACGTCGGAAGGCTTTAATGACGGACCGGAATTTTCACCGGATGGCAAACACATCTGGTATAACAGTACTGTTACAGGATTAATGCAAATCTGGAGGATGAATGCAGACGGAACAGGAAAAGTACAAATGACAGACAATGATAAAGATAACTGGTTTGCTCATGTCTCGCCGGATGGGACAAAGGTGGTATATCTCGCCTTTAATAAAGAAGATCAGCTTCCGGAGCAACATTTACCAAATCTCCATGTGGAACTGTGGCTGATGGATTATGACGGTTCCAATAAACGAAAGTTAGTGAGTCTGTTCGGTGGGCAGGGAACCATTAATGTGAACTCTTGGAATAAGGATAGTAAAAGACTGGCTTTTGTTAGCTATGATGAACTATAAAACCCCCGAAAATGCAACGATAATTAACAATCTTTTGACACGGATGTTAAAAGTAGATGGTGGAATCGGTTTTTCAATGGGAATATAATAATGTTAAGAATTGTAGCAAAGGTGGTAATAATATGAGAAAGATATACTTAGATAATCTGAAATGGATTACGGTTGTTTTAGTGGTGCTGTATCATGTCATTTATATGTATAATGGAATTGAAGTCTATGGAATCGCCGGACCGTTCTATCCGGTGCAGTATCAGGATTTATTTCAGTACATTGTGTATCCATGGTTTATGCTGTTGTTGTTTGTGGTTTCCGGGATGAGTGCAAGATTTTATTTGAACAGTCATTCCCACCGGGAATTTATCAGAACGAGAACAAGGAGATATCTGGTTCCATCTACGTTGGGTCTCTTGACGTTCGGCTGGGTTCTTGGATACTACAATATGCAGTTTTCTGATGCTTTCAGCACCATGGGGAATGTTCCAAAGCCGGTAATGTATTTAATTATGGCAGTTAGTGGAACAGGACATCTTTGGTACATTCAGGTGTTATGGATTTTGTCTATTGTTCTTGTTTTATTCCGAATCATAGAAAAAGAACGAATCTATGAGAAATGCTCAAAAACTCCGGTGTGGGTTATGATTGCATTTGTGCTACCAATCTGGGGAGCGGCTCAGATTTTAAATACGCCAATCATTTCCGTATATCGTTTCGGCATCTATGGAACAGGCTTTATGTTGGGGTATCTGGTATTTTCTCATGATGAAGTAATGGAGAGGCTTTCTAAATGGTGGTTGCCGCTTACGATTGCCGGAATCCTGTGTTGCATCGGATTTTGTATTGTATTCTGGAGAAAACCGTATGCGGAGCATGTCGTGTTAGACACGTTGCTTTGTAATATTTATGCCTGGATTGGAACGATTGCGATTTTGGCCTTTATGAAAAAATGGGGCGATTTTAAAAATCCTTTCACAGTATTTATGACCAGGGAATCCTGGGGATTATATTTATTCCATTATTTGCCACTGGCGATGTGCACCTACTATCTGGAAAAATATTTTCCGGGAACACCGGCGATTCTGTGTTATGTGGCAGTTACAATCTCTGCATTTGGCGGAGGCATCCTATTATATGAAATAATCAGTCGCATTCCTGTCTTAAGATGGTTGTTATGCGGAATTGGAGGGAAAAAACATGTTAGCGGAAAACTTAGTAGAACTCAGAAAGTTACATAAAATGTCGCAGGAAGAATTGGCAGAAAAGATTGGAGTATCCCGTCAGACACTGTCAAAATACGAGACAGGAGAGTCGTTACCGGATATAGAAAAGTGCAGAGACCTTGCAGATGCCTTTGGCGTTTCTATTGACGATCTTGTCAATTATAGCCGGGACGACAACATGGGACTGGGGGTTCCACCAAAAGGAAAGCATATTTTCGGAATGGTAAAAGTAGGGGATAAAGGTCAGATTGTGATTCCCTCGAAAGCAAGAAAAATATTTAACATCAATCCCGGTGATAATTTAATTCTTTTAGGAGATGAAGAAGCCGGTATTGCCATAATTAAAGAAGAAGGTATTTTGGAAATGCTCCAGAAACAAAAATAAAGAAAAGTTCCTTAATGTTGTGAAAATATTGATTTGTAAGGTACACTTCCCAAGGTAAAAAATTGGGAGTGTACCTTATTTTTGTGGAAAAATTGAGACGTAGGGTACAGTGTGAAAGATGAAAAAAATGAGTTGTACCGTGATATCGAGAAAAAGAGAGCGCATATGGTACGTTGAAAATCAAATCAAATTTTTGCTGTACCCTAAAAAAGTAGAATAATCAAAAGTTAAGGTTCATACATACAAAAAGAGAACTTGTGGTGTACCGTAAAAAAATTAAAAAAGCCAAATGCAAGGTAGGCAGGCAAAAAATCAAAAGTTCGAGTGTACCTTATTGTTTCAGAAAAGTTGTGTCGCAAGGTAAATCTCAGAAAAAATGTGAAGAGTCTGTGAATTTATCCTGATTTAAGTTTCATTTAAGGTTGCTTTTTTATACTTACCACAGAAACGAAAACAAACAGGTTTTTGGGAGAAAGGAAGTGTTACTATGAAACGTAGAGGATTAAGAAAATTTGCAATCACATTAACATTGGCAATGATGGTAACAACAATCAATGGATGTGGAAAAGCAGATTCAAGCAGTAAAAAAGAAAGTAATACACAGGATGAAGATGCAATTTATGGAGAGGTTACGGAAATTAATGACGGTTCTATAAAAATTAAAGTGGGAACTATGAAACAAATGGAACGGCCGGAACGAAACAACTCAGATACGAAAGATACAAATGATGAGCAAAAGCAGGATTCCAAAGAACACAGTGGAATGCCTTCTCTAATCGATTTGACCGGTGAAGAAAAAGAAATCAGTATTTCTGATAATACCACGTTTAAGAAAGAACAAATGATGGGTGGAGGTAATATGATGGGAACTCCTCCTAATATGCCGGATAGCAACAGTGAGAACGGAGAGCAGCAGACTCCACCACAGATGCCAGATAGCAACAGAGAGAACGGAGAACAACAGACACTACCGGATATGCCGGAGAAGTTTGAGAAGGAGGCGGAAGATATTTCTGCATCAGATATTTCCGTTGGAGATATAGTAAAGATTACATTGGATGACGATGGAAATGCATCAGAAATTACCGTTGTTTTCTCCGGAAGCGGAATGAGTTTTCCGGGAGGACAGCAAGGTGGACAGCAGGCAGGCGGTGTAGATAGCTACACCGCTGTAAATGAATATACATCCGATCAGAGTCTCGCAGACGAAAGCGTAAAATCTACAGGGACAGATGAAAATGCAATTCTTGTCAGTGACGGTAATGTTGCAATGGATGAATTGACAATTACCAGAAAATCCTCTGATAGTACCGGCGGTGACAATTCCAGTTTTTACGGAGTTGGCGCTGCGGTACTGACAACGGGAGGAAATTCTTATTTGAAGAATAGTAAGATTGATACAGATGCAGCAGGAGGCGCAGGGATTTTTGCTTATAACGAAGGAACTGTTTATGCGGCTGATACAACGATTACAACCAAACAGGATACTTCCGGAGGAATTCATGTGGCAGGCGGAGGAAAACTGTATGCATGGGATTTGGATGTGGAAACAAACGGTCAGTCCTCAGCAGCAATCCGAAGTGACAGAGGTGGCGGAACTATGGTTGTGGATGGAGGAACTTATACATCCAACGGAAAAGGTTCTCCGGCAATTTACAGTACAGCAGATATTACGGTAAATGATGCAGAGTTGACAGCAACCGGTTCGGAAGCAATTTGTATTGAAGGATTCAATTCCATTAGACTTTTTGATACCAATCTGACAGGAAATATGAAGGATGACAGCCAGAATGACTGTACCTGGAATGTAATTTTATATCAAAGTATGTCCGGTGATTCTGAAGTGGGAAACAGCACCTTTGAAATGAACGGAGGAACATTAACAGCGAAAAACGGCGGAATGTTTTATACCACCAATACAGAATCTACTTTTGTTTTAAAAGATGTGGATATTACTTACGCAAAAGAAAATGATTTCTTTTTGAAGTGTACCGGAAACAGTAATCAGAGAGGCTGGGGTACCGCAGGACAAAACGGAGCAGATTGTTCCTTTACGGCAATCTCTCAGAAGATGGAAGGCGATGTAATTTGGGACAGCATTAGTCAGCTTGATTTTTATATGACAAAGAACAGTACTTTAACAGGTGCTTTTGTACAGGATGAAAGCAATGCCGGAAACGGTGGTGACGGTGCTGCAAATCTTTATATTGAAAAAGGATCCAAATGGGTGGTGACAGATGACAGTACTGTAACAAATCTTTACAATGCAGGCACTATTGTGGATGCTAAAGGAAAGACTGTCACAATCAAGGGAACAGACGGAACAGTGCATGTGAAAGGTGAGAGTGACATTACGGTTACCGTGAATTCTTACAGCACAAAAGCGGATGTATCCAAAGCAACAAAAGCAACATCCTGGTCTGATTATAAAGTAGAAAAGCCGGAAGAAGTAGAATAAATCTTGGGAGGAATCATTCATGAAATTGAAACAGAAATGGAAAAAAATATCGAAGAAGAAAAAGATTGTTGCCACGACCACATCGCTGGTCGTGGTGACATCACTGATTGGAAGTGGAATATATATGGCAAAAAGCCGGGGAAAAGAAATGGTGAAAATGACAGTGCAGGAAGTTTCCGCGTCGGTAGGAACCATCTTAAACTCTATTGTGGGAACAGGAACCCTGGCTATTGACGATTCTATTGAAATAACGATTCCATCAGGGGTTACCGTGAAAGAGGTAAAAGTCGAAAGCGGTGATGTGGTTTCCAAAGGGGACGCTCTTGCCACGGTTGATAAAGCATCGGTTTTGGAGGCGATGAATTCTGTTCAGGAAGAAATGGATTCGCTGGATGAAAAAATCAATGACTATGAATGCGAAGAGGAAACAACAGAAGTAGAAGCTAAAGTATCCGGAACAGTTAAGAAAATCTACGGAAAGAAGGGAAAGAGTGTAACGGATTGTATTGCAAAAAACGGAGCACTGGTTGTCATTGCTTTGGAGAATGGAAACACGGTAGACGTTACATACAATGGCGGAACAATTAAGTCTGTTTCTGTAGAAAAAGGAGATGAAGTATCTACAGGAGACACCCTAATGGTAATAAAAGACGATGAGGAATCTGCGGAATATCAGCAGATGATTGAAGAAAGAAAAGCATTGGCAAAGAGTTATAAGCAGTTGGCTGCTTTGTCAAAAAAAGGAACGATTGAAGCAGGAACAGATGGAACAATTTCCGAAGTTAATGTTTCGGACAATAGTTCTTCCTCTACAGACACCGACAGTTCATCCGGAACAGAAAAGAGTGACGTGGTATTTCCGTCTTCCTCAACAGGTACGGTATCTGCAACGACATTAAGTACAACAACATCGGTAAAAGCAGTTACATTGGCGGATACAATGGAAGAAACCGGGAGTGAAGAAACGGAAACGCTGACCTTGCAGATAAAATCAACAGGAAAAACAGCGAAGAGTACTTTGGTAATTCCAACACCGAAGGCAGGAGAAACACCAATTTCCGAAATCAAAGCAGAAGATGGAAGTTACACCGGAAAAGTGGTATGGACTCCTGCGGATCAGACATTTCAGTCCGGAACCACATACAGTGCAAAGGTGATTCTGGAAGCAGCAGACGGAAACGGATTTACCGTAGAAAGTATTGCGCAGATTGAAAGCGGATTGGTTTCAGGAATTCAGTGCTCTGACAGTGGAAAAGCAATTAATTTCCAAATCACATATCCTGCAACACAGGAAGAAACAAAACAGGAAACAACACCGCAAAAGTCGGAAGAAAAAACAACTTCAGGTCAGGCGAAGGAAAGTCAAACAATGCCAAGCGGAACACAAAATGCTCAGAGCAATCAGTCGGCAACCCCACAGCAGTCTGCAAATGCAGCAACAGGGAATAATTACTCCTCAGTGGGAACCACAGTGGCAGGAACGGTATCCAATGTTTCCGACACGGAAGATGCAGACAGCGATAGCCAGAGCTCTTACGAAAGCAGTGATGAAGTTGTGGTATTTACTATGGCAGGAAATGACACTATGCTGATTACCGTCAGTGTGGACGAACTGGACATTAATTCGGTGGAAAAAGGTCAGGAGGCAACGGTTACGTTGGATGCAATTGAAGATCAGACCTTTACGGGAAAAGTTGTGAAGGTGGGAAGTTCTGCCAGCAGCTCCGGAAACGGTGTTGCCAAGTACAGTGTGGATGTTTCCATTCCGAAAGATGAACAGATGAAAGTAGGGATGAACGCCTCAGCAACCATTATTGTGGACAGCGTTGAAAATGTGGTGACGCTTCCTGTTCTTGCATTACAGGAAAAAGGAAATAAGTCTTTTGTATATACGGAAAAAGACAGTGAAGGAAACCTCACAGGTGAAGTGGAAGTCACCACTGGTCTTTCCGATGGAACAACAGTAGAAATCACAGTAGGCCTGGAAGATGGGGATGTGGTTTATTACCAGAGAATCGGAAGCAGTTCCGGAAGCAGTGATGGATTTAAAGGCGGCAACTTTGGCGGTATGAATTTTGACGGGGAACCACCGGCAAACTTCGGTGGTGACGGAAACATGCCGCAGATGATGCCGGGTCAGGCACCGGGTGGAAGTCAATGATTGAATTGAAAGATGTATCAAAAATATATGAGATTGGGGAAGAAAAATTATATGCCTTAAAGAAAGCAAATCTCAAAATCAATGATGGAGAGTTTGTGAGTATTGGCGTACCCTCCGGAAGTGGGAAGTATACCTTGATGAATATTATCGGGTGTTTGGACATGGCAGATGAAGGAACTTATTTATTGGATCAAATATCCATTAAGGATTATTCCGAAAAAGAATTAGCAACGATTCGGAACCATAAAATCGGATTTATATTTCAGGACTTTAATTTGTTGTCCAAATTGTCTGCAGAAGAAAATGTGGAGCTTCCGCTGATTTACCAGAAGGTACCCGCAAGTGAAAGAAAAAAACTGGTGAAAGAAGCGTTGGAAATGGTGGAATTGTATAATCGCAGAAAGCATAAGCCAACAGAACTTTCCGGTGGACAGCAGCAGCGTGTGGCAATTGCCAGAGCATTGGTAACAAAACCATCCCTGTTTCTGGCAGATGAGCCTACGGGAAATTTGGACTCCAAAACCGGAAGAGAAATTATGAAAATATTTCACAGACTGCACGAAGAAGGACACACCATTGTGCTGATTACTCATGATAACGGTGTGGCAGAAGAAGCAGAACGAAAGATACTGATTAGAGATGGAATTGTAAGTGAAGAGGTGAAGTAAATGATAGCACAAACATGGAAGATGGCATGGAGCGCTGTTTTCTCCAATAAATTAAGAACATTTTTAACAATGCTCGGAATTATTATCGGTGTAGCGGCTCTGATTATTCTGGTGTCCATTGCAAACGGTGCTACCAGTTCCGTTTCCGATAGTATTTCGTCCATTGGATCGAATTATCTGATGGTACAGATTTCGGATGACAAAGATAACCCGTTGAAACTTTCCGAGTTTACGGAACTGATTCAGGGAGAGTCTATAGAAGAGGTATCACCGGTGGGACGAAGCAGCGTGACAGCAAAAAGCGGATATACCAGTGACAGTATGAATCTGTACGGCATTACCGGAGCTTATATGAATATTATGAATTTGGAATTGTCATCCGGCCGTAATATTAAAATGACGGATGTTAACAACAGTTCCTACGTAGTTATTGTTACAAAGGACACAGCCATAGAATTCTTTGGACACAGTAATGTTGTCGGAGAAAGCATATCTTTGGATGGAAGAAGTTTTCAGATTGTCGGCGTGGTGGAAGAGTCAGACAGCACAACCAGCATGTCCAACCGAATGAGCAGTTCTTCAGACAGTGAGTCGGTTACTTTGGAAGGATATATTCCTTATTCCACGTTAACAAGAATCGGCGATACCTCAACAAGCATTTCTATGTTTTACGTATCGTCTGCCAATGAAGAGTCTATGGAGGTAACGGAAGCTGAAGTAGATCGAATTCTGATGGAGCGATTGGAAAATGATGAAGATGCATTTTCCGTAGTCAATCAGTCTGATGTTATGGAAGCAATGAGCGAAGTGAAAAATACTTTGTCTTTGATGTTAGGTGGAATTGCAGCAATTTCTCTTCTTGTAGGAGGAATTGGAATTATGAACATCATGTTGGTATCTGTGACGGAACGAACCCGAGAAATCGGAATTCGTAAGGCAATCGGAGCTAGCAGGGGAACGATTATGGCACAGTTTCTGATTGAGGCAGTGATTGTTAGTCTTTCCGGTTGTATGATTGGAATTGCGTTCTCATGGATTGCATTGAAAATCGTGGGACGGATTATGTCAGGACAAATGTCTTTAAGTATGGACATGAATGTTGTTTTGGTTTCTGTGATTTTTTCGGCAGCGATTGGTGTTGTCTTTGGATTATATCCGGCAAACAAAGCAGCCAAGAAGAAACCAATTGATGCATTACGATACACCGGCTAAGGAAAGTATGCTATAATTGTTCCTAAGGTAAATGTGTTTTGGGAACGGTTTGAGACGGAAAAAGGAGGACGGGTTATGAAGATTTTATTGGCAGAAGATGAGCGAGAATTATCAGAAGCTTTAGTGGCAATTTTAAATCACAATAACTTTACGGTGGATGCTGTTTATGACGGACAGGAAGCTTTGGACTTTCTGGATGTGGAAGAGTACGACGGAGTTATTTTGGATTTGATGATGCCAAAAGTGGACGGAATTACCGTTTTGAAAAAAATCAGAAGTCAGGGAAATGATGTACCGGTTTTGATTTTAACGGCAAAGTCAGATTTGGACGACCGTGTGTTGGGATTGGACTGCGGTGCAGACGATTACCTGGGAAAGCCTTTCGCAGCAAAAGAACTGTTGGCTAGACTTCGGGCAATTACCCGACGCAAAACAGAGGCGGTAAGCGCAACACTAACCTTTGGAAATATTACCTTGGATACTGCCGGTTTTGTCTTGTCCTCACCAACCGGATCCATAAAATTGCAAAATAAAGAATTTCAAATGTTCGAATTGCTGATTGCGAACCCAAAGCAGCTGATATCGACAAATCGATTTTTTGAAAAAATATGGGGATATGATAACGAGGCAGAGTTGAATGTTGTCTGGGTGTATATTTCCTATTTACGAAAAAAATTAGCATCCCTGGATGCCAATATTCAGATTAAAGCAACCAGAAATCAGGGATATTCATTGGAGGAATTGTCGTGATTAAAAACTTAAGAAGAAAATTTATTATCGTATCAATGCTTTCCACCCTGATGGTACTTTCCATTATTATGGGAATTGTAAATGCTATGAATTACCGACGTATTTCGGAACAGACGGATCGACTGACGAAAATTTTGGCAGACAATGACGGAAAATTTGATGATGGTGTTATGGAACTCCAAAAGCCGGAGGGGATGATTGCGCCAAGAGCAAAAATGCCTATGGAATTTTCACCGGAAACTCCTTTTTCCACCCGTTTCTTCTCGATTAAAATCGATGACAACGGAAAGGTGGTAAGCAGTGATATTTCAAAGATTGCTTCCGTTGATGAGGAACAGGCTGCAAAATATGCAAAGGAAGTATTGGAAAACGGAGAGGAAACCGGATTTCAGGAAGTCTATCGTTATCGAAAGGTAGCAACTGATGACGGAACCCTTGTAATCTTTGTGGATTGTAGGCAAAGTTTGGAAAATTTCCAGCATTTTACGCAAATCAGTATTACTGTTGCGGCGTTGGGCCTGTTGGCAGTGTTTATTCTGGTTGTGTTTTTTTCGAAAATTGTTTTTCGTCCGGTGCAGGAAACATATGAGAAACAAAAACAGTTTATTACGGATGCCAGTCATGAATTAAAAACACCGCTAACGATTATTGATGCCAACACAGAAGTGATTGAGATGGAAATGGGGGATAACAATTGGACCCAGAGTACAAGACATCAGGTGGAACGGTTAACATCTATGACGGAGCAGTTGGTAATGCTTTCCCGTTATGATGAGGAACACCGCACTGTGGAAAAGAAATCCTTCTCATTGTCGGATGCGGTTCGGGAAGCGGCGGAACCATTTGAGGTATTGGCAAAAACAAAGGAGATGGAGTTAGAATGTTCCATTGATGAGAATATTGAAATTCACGGGAATGAAAAGGAAGTTCGCCAGTTTGTAGGAATTCTTTTAGAAAATGCAGTGAAATATTCTTCGGAAAAGGGAAGAATTTCGTTGTCTATTCACGGTACAGGAAAAAAGGTTCAGCTGACAGTGGAAAACCCGGTGGATGACATTAAGAAAGGAAATTTGGACGTGTTGTTTGAACGATTTTACCGTTTGGATTCATCCCGAAATTCCAAGAGTGGGGGAAGTGGCATCGGATTATCCATTGCCAAGGCAATAGTTCAAAGACATAAAGGAAAAATCAGTGCATTTAGTCGGGACGGAAAAAGTCTGACCGTTGTGATTGAGTTAAAAAAATAAAATGTACAAAAGAGAAAGAAAGGACACAATCTTTCTCTTCTTTATTTTGGAAAAGTATTGACTATCATATAGGGATGTAGTATTCTATACTACGTGTGAAATGTTTACAAAGTAAACTTTTAGGAGGGGAGAAATGTTTGACACAAATGAGCAGTTATTGATGGCTTGGCTTCGTCTTTCCAGTACCGTAAACAATGAAAGAATTGTATCGAATTTATCCTTCAATGAAGCATTGGTTTGTGACGTGCTTTATTATCGGAATTTATTGAATGTGGAAGAACAGTGGACAGCAGCAGATTTATGCAGACTGACCCACATGCACAAGACATTGATGAACCGGACTTTAAAGAGTCTGGAGAAGAAAGAGATTATTGTCCGGAAACCGGACCCAAAAGATAAACGAAAATATTTTCTGAACATTAATCCGGTGAATTTCAAAACCTTTTTGGAAGTTCATGAAAAAACATTGGAACTGGTAAAAGATATTACAGCATATATTGGCGAGGAAAAAGCAAAAGAAGCAACGGAATCATTTCATAAAGTTGCAGAAGCAGTAGATCATATTATTTATAAAAAGGAGAAGAAAAATGATTAAGTTTTTAGTAGATTCAGGATCAGATTATGATGTGAAGGAAGCAGAAGAAAAGGGGATTTGCTTTGCACCTCTTTCTATTACTTTCGGTGAACAAACTTTTTTAGACGGTGTGGAATTACAGCGAAGTGAGTTTTATAATCTTCTTGTAAATGAGGATCAATTTCCAAAAACTGCACAGCCTTCTCCGGAAACATTCTTGAAATTCTTTAATGAAGCAAAGGAAAACGGAGATGAAATTATCGGAATAATGATTTCATCCGGTATTAGCGGAACTTTCCAGAGTGCAAATATTGCAAAACAGATGTGTGACTATGATGGCATTCACCTGATTGACTCTTTATCAGCGATTTACTGTATTAAGATTATGGTAGATTACGGAATTAAACTTCGTGATGAAGGAAAAAATGCGAAAGAAATCGTTGAAGAATTAGAAGCGTTAAAAGGAAAACTCAATATTTTCCTTGCCGTTGATACATTGGACAATCTTTACAAAGGCGGACGTCTTACAAAAATGGAAGCAGGAATTGGAAATCTCGCAAAGTTAAAGCCAATCGTTTCTATTCCGGAAGGAAAAGTAATTATGCTGAAAAAATGCATCGGAAGAAAGAAAGCTATGGCAGGACTTTGGGAACTGTTTGAAAAGATTGATTTGGATGAACGTTTCCCGGTATACGCAGTTTATACTTATGATGAAGGAAACATGGAAATGATGAAACAGAAATTCAAGGAAAAAGGATTCGCTTTGGAAAACAGTTACGAGATGGGAGCGACGATCGGAACTCATGTAGGTGCCGGTTCATTCGGAATTGTTTGTGTAGGCGAGAGAAACTTTTAATAAAAAAACTTCGGGTGATTCACTCGAAGTTTTTTTATTGCTGTAACTTACTCCGTGACTTGAAAATGGTTCTATGTTAAAATATTTAAAGATTTGTGTTGGAGGTAAGGCATGGAAAATATAACCTGGAAGAAAAAAATTGCAATCATGATTTTTACGCTGATATTTCTCTGTACGTCGCTTCAGATTACCGGACAGAACGTATTTGTCCGTGGAAACGAAGCGGAAGAAGAAGGAAGCAGCCTGACGGAGGAATTATCGGGAGGAGAGGAAGAGTCCTCAACAGAGGAAAATACCGGAGAGGAAACATCTGAAGAACCGACGACGGAAGAAGAAACTACAGAACCGGAATATGAAATCATTGAAGGAATATATAAGGTCAAAAAAGGAGTTTTAATCGAATTCCTTCCGGAAGCAGACGACGAAACGGTGAAAGAAATTACAATTCCGGCAGTGGTATCTTCGATTAATCCTTCTGTGTTTGCAGAATACAGTGTCTTGGAAAAAGTAACTTTTGAAGAAGGAAGCCGGTTAAAATCCTTAGGAAGTTACACCTTTAAAAACTGTAAATCCCTGACCTCCATTGTATTGCCGGAAGGTTTGGAAACTATCGGTTATAAATGTTTTGGCGGATGCTCTTCTTTGGAAAAAATCACAATCCCCAAAACCGTAAAAAGCGGAAATTCGATTTTGGGAAAAACATCGAAAGTAAAGACTGTAAAGTTTGCATCCGGAACAACAACCATTTCAGATAACTTCTTAAAGGATGCCGGAACAGTTACCACCGTTTCTGTCAAAAGCGGAGTAGAGTATATCGGTAAATATGCATTTTCAGGTTGTTACAGTTTAAAATCCATTTCCTTGCCAAGTGGATTGACCACAATTGGTTACAAAGCGTTTGATGGCTGTCTCACGTTGGAAACATTAACGATTCCTAAAACCGTTACCCATGCAAATACAATCATCAACGACAATACATCGGTAAGTTCCGTTGTGTTTGCTTCGGGAATCAAAAAAATTCCGGAGAAGGTTTTATACAATGCTACAACGGTAACAAAAGTTGTAATGTCTGACGGTGTGGAAACAATCGAAACAAGAGCGTTTTATAATTGCTCAAATTTAAGTAAACTTTCTGTTTCGGGAACGATTAAGAACATTCAATCTTATGCGTTTTACGGATGCAAAAAACTGGAACAGTTTACAACACCGAAAACAATACAGAAAATCGGAAAGTACGCATTCAAAAAATGTAGCAAGTTACAGGAATTGGTTCTGAGAAAGACAATTACTGAAATTGGAAGCGGCGCTTTTTCGGGAGATAAGAAACTGGTATTGAAAGTTTATGCCAATACGACCGGAAAGGCATACGCCAGAAAGAATAAACTGAACTGGGAGTTCGCAGCTTCCGAAGTGAAGCGAAGAGCAAAGAACAAAGAAATTTACAAGAAATTTATGAGTCAGGTTTCCACGGCAGACCGTAAGAAGTTCAAATTAAAAAGTCTGACCAATTACGTTCCGCAGGGAACGGCAATTATAGAAAAATATCTTGTGGTTTCCATGTATCAGAAAGGTTTGCATGCCCGTTCCTTTTTACTTGTCTTTGATAAGAAAACAGGAAAATTAGTGAAAAAAGTTTACCTTCCGTCCGTGGATCATGTAGGTTCACTGGTTACAGTGAAAAATCGTCTGGTAGTAGGTCTCAATAATATTTCCACATTGGATTATTTGGGAATTATCAATTACAAGACATTGAAGAAGGCAAAGAACAATAAAACTATTAAGTACAGTTACAAACGATACCTGGGAGCTTATGCGGATTTTGCCGGATTTGACGGAAAGATTTTCTGGGCAGGACATTGTACAACCAATACTTCAACAATGTACGGATTTAAAGTGAAGGTGAAAAAGAAAAAACTGTATTTCACCAAAACTTATTCCTATCAGGTACCGCAGAATATTCAGGGATTAATTGTTCAAAAGGGAAAAGGAAATTCCAGAACATTCATTTTCAGTCAGTCATATGGAAGATTGAATAATTCTTACCTTTTGAAATACAAAGTAAACATTAAGAAGAAATCCGGATTGGGAATCCCGGTTTCCGAAAGTGTGATTCCGTCTATGGCGGAAGGAATTTGTATGGATTCCCAAAAGAATATCTATGTAGTTTTTGAATCGGCAGCAGGATTGTATTGCGGTAATCCGGATTTTACATCGGAAATTCAAATTAAGAGAATATGTAAAATCAAATCCTCTGCATTGAATACGCTGAAAGCTTCTTAAATATTCGATTAGAATGTATTGCTTAATCGGATTTGTCGGTATATTTCAGCAATAAATTGTGAATTCGTGGGATAATTTCTTCCTTTCTTGATGTAGAAATGATAGTCATCAAGAGTTAAATGAGAAAGAGAGTTATCCCACGTTGTTTTTATAGCGTGACGAATTGCTTTTTCCACACGTTGAGGTGTAGAATTATGCAATTTGGCAATTTCCGGATAAAGGAGTTTCGTAATTCCATCGAGAATGGATTCGTCCTCAACGACTTTTCGAATTGCCGACTGCAAATAGCGATATCCGGACAGCCCGGATGGAATTCCGACTTTAGTAAGATGTTCGGAAATGGTTCGTTCCATTGTAGGAAAGATTGCAGACACCCCTGAGTTTGAAATGGCCGTACAGCCGGAACAATTATTTTGTAAATGTGCTATCAGTGCTGTCAAATCTCGTAGATTGATTGGCGGAATTATATCTTCTGTAACCTGTGTTTTATTCGCATGGTAATCTGAATGTGTGTTGTCATTATCAAGTGAAAAATAGTTCATAAAATCCTCCAAAAAATAATAATGGTAAAATGCAACAATTTGTTATAAAATATCAAATTAGCGACAATAGAATAGGGTCTTGGCTATTGCGTTAATATCATAAATGAAAAGAGAAGGGGGATAAACATTATGGAAAAAGAAAACTATAAAAGAAACACTGAAAATTTTATGACAAATCAAGAAAACTTTATGTTAGCGTTTCGCAGTAATGTTGAGAGATTTGCAAAAGACAATAATCTGACCATTAAAAATCTTTCGGAAATGTCAGATCTTTCCTTTGCTACCTTGAATTCCTTTCTTTATGGAAATGCAAAAGACTGTAAGTTATCCACGGCAATCAAATTATCTACTGCTTTCGGAATCAGCCTGGATGAATTGGTTGGTGCAGAGACGATTCCGGAGGAAATGAGGAACGGTCTGAATATTGTCAGAAACTTTCCAAAGAGAACGCAGTATATGATTCACTGGCTTTTGAAGTATCATCAAAAGTTAATGGCTAAGCAAAAGAGCAAGAACGTTATGCATATTATGAAGCCGCAGGTAAGACATGGCGAAGGAATCTATGTGACGAATCATTTTGAAATATTGGACATTACGGACTGCAAAGAACTGATTGCTCCGTCGGTTTTTATTTCTATGTATCTTCCGGGAGAAGTCTATATGCCAAAGTACGCACCGGGAGATATTCTTTTGTTGGCCCGTGGTGGATACAATGAAACAGGAGTGGAGTATGTGATGATTCATGAAAAAAGAATCTACATTGTGAAGAAGGAACAGCGGAATGGAATTGAGGTGTACAGTGACATTGTGAATCCTTACTTCAGTATCGCAGTGGGAGAAGAAGATAAGATTGTAGGTTATATTGTAAATGTACTGTGCGAAGAACAGAATGGACTTCGCGAGGTCAGGGGAACAATTTAAGTTTAATAGAGAAAATATTATTTTATTTCACTGTAAAGAGTGTTATAATTACAAGGTTAGATGAATTCGTTTAAAAACGGGAGGGGATTATGCAAATAATCATTGTTGGATATGGAAATATTGGTAGAACGCTAACAGAACAGCTGATGATTGAGGGACATGATATTACAGTCATTGACTCCAATGCAGAAAAGATTGAAGAAGTAATCGGTGCCAGTGATGTGTTAGGCGTGGTAGGAAATGCTACCAGTATCGGAACGCAGATCGAAGCAGGGGTAGCACAGGCAGACCTGCTGGTTGCAGTAACACGCTCCGATGAAGTAAACCTTCTTTGCTGTTTGATTGCAAAACGTGCAGGGGCACGCCATATTATTGCCAGAGTAAGCAACCCTATTTACAATAAAGAAATTCAGTTCTTTAAGGAGGACTTGGGACTCTCTATGATTATTAATCCACAGCTGACCGCTGCAAAGGAAATGGTGAGTCTGTTAAAATTCCCTTCTGCATTGCAGATTGACTCTTTTCCAAAGAGCCGTGTGGAAGCTGTTGGCTTCAGAGTGGAAGAAGGAAATGCAATTTGTAATAAGAGCCTGAAAGATTTGGCGGGAATGTTTCTCGGTAAAATTCTTATTCCAATCGTACAACGTGGAGAAGAAGTTATTGTACCGGATGGTGATTTTTGTCTCCGGGCAAAAGATGAAGTAACCATCCTTGCGACAACCCATGAAATCGTAGGATTCTTTAGAAAGATTAAAATTCCAACCACGGCGGCAAAGAGTGCATTGATTGTCGGTGGTGGAAGAACAACGATTTATCTTGCAAAACATCTGATTGAAATGGGTGTTAAAGTTAAGATTATTGAAAGAGATATTAAACGTTGCGAAATGCTGATTGAAATGTTGCCGAAGGCAATGATTATTCATGGAGATGCTACGGATAAGGAATTACTGATTGAAGAAGGCGTCGAAGATATTGAAGCATTTGTTGCAAATTCAAATATTGATGAAGAGAATATCATGTTGGCTCTTGGCGTAAAAACTTTGTCCAAGGCAAAAATTATTGCAAAGGTCCATCGTGTTTCGTACAATGAAATCATCGATGATTTAGATATCGGAAGTGTAATTTATCCAAAGAACTCTGCAGCAGAACATATTTTAAAATATGTTCGTGGAAAGAGAAATTCCATGGGCAGTAGCAGTATTGAGACATTATACCGATTAAATGATAACAGAATAGAAGCTTTGGAAATGGTCATTCGAAAAGGCGCCTCTGTTATCGGAAAAGAATTGAAAGATATTCCTTGGAAATCCGGGGTTATTGTCGGATGTATTAATCACAAAGGAACAACAAGTATTGCGAATGGTAACAGTGTTATTAAAGAAGGAGACACTGTCATTCTGTTCACCTCAATCAAAGGGGTTAAGAATATTGAGGATGCAATACGCTAGGAGGACATGATGAACTATCCCATGATTTTTTATATTCTTGCCAGTGTATTGGAGTTTGAAGGAATCTTTATGCTTCTTCCATCCATCGTTGCGGGAATTTATGGAGAAAAGCAGGGAATTGTATATTTGATTATTGCCACAGTCTGCTCTGTTGTGGGACTGCTTGGAAGAAGAGTGAAGCCAAAGAGAGATGTTTTTTACTCAAAAGAAGGTTTTGCAGCAGTATCTCTTAGTTGGTTATTGCTCAGTTTTGTTGGAGCAATTCCGTTTTATGTGACAGGAGAAATTCCGAATTATTTGGACGCATTGTTTGAAACTATTTCCGGTTTTACAACAACCGGTTCTACCATCTTGAAAGATGTGGAAGTCTTATCTCACGGAACATTGTTCTGGAGATCGTTTACGCACTGGATTGGTGGTATGGGAGTTTTGGTTTTTATTATGGCAATTCTTCCGTTTTCAGGAAGTTCCAGTCTTCATATGATGAAGGCAGAAAGCCCGGGACCTTCTGTTTCAAAACTGGTGCCAAAGCTTCGACAGACTGCAAAAATACTATATGGAATTTATATGGCATTCACACTGACAGAAATTTTACTGTTGTATTTGTCCGGAATGTCTATGTTTGAAGCAACAACGTTAAGCTTCGGTACTGTGGGCACCGGTGGTTTCGGTGTTTTAAACAGTAGTATTGCTTCATATGGTGCAGCAAGCCAGTGGATTATTATTGTATTCATGTTTGTCTGCTCCGTAAACTTTTCGATTTATTATTTACTTTTGATTAAAAAGCCAAAGGAAGTTTTCCTAAATGAGGAACTTCGATATTATGTACTGATTGTATTGGGAGCAGCAGTAGCGATTACCTGGTATATTCATGACCGGTTTGACAGCATTGCAGTAAGTTTCCGACATGCATTGTTCCAGGTACTTACGGTTACAAGTACAACCGGTTACAATACGACAGACTTCAATGTCTGGCCGGGATTCTGCAGAATGCTTCTGGTAGCATTAATGTTTATGGGAGCCTGCGCCGGAAGTACCGGTGGTGGTTTCAAAGTATCAAGACTAGTAATCGTTGCAAAAACGGTAAAGAATGAAATTAAATCAATTACTCATCCGAGAAGTGTGCAGCGTGTACGTTTTGAAGGAAAGCAGTTGAGCGGAGAGGTTGTTCACCGTGTTCTTGTATATTTGGGGGCATATGTCTTTATTGTTGTAATCTCAGTGCTTTTGGTAAGTATTCACGAGGAAGATTTTACCACGGCGTTCACGGCGGTTATGGCAACCTTTAATAACATTGGACCGGGATTGGATGGTGTCTACTCCACCTTTGCCGACTGTAGCATTCTTTCCAAAATCGTACTGATGGCAGATATGTTAATCGGTCGATTGGAAATCTTCCCGATGCTTGTAATTTTAACTCCGGGAATGTGGACTATGCCTGTTAAGAAAATGATTAAAAAAACAAAATAAGAGGATAAAGATGGACGTATATTTTTTCAATATTACGGTTTTAAGAAATAGAGATGTATTTAATGAAAAATTAAAAGAAGTTGATGAAAGTCGTATTAAAAAGATTAAGAGATTAAAAAATACGGATGACAGATTGCGTAGTCTTGGAGCAGGACTTTTGGTCAACTTTGTGAAAAAGCATTACAATGTGCATGAAAAGTTAAAGATGGACAAGTTTGGAAAGCCATACTTTGAGAACGCAAAGATTCATTTTAATATTTCGCATTCGGGAAATTTCGTTGTGATGGCAGTTTCCAATTACAATATCGGCGTGGATGTTCAGCGTATGAAGCTGGTGCGAAACCGTGTAGCTGAAAAGAATTTCTTGCCGAAAGAATGTGAATATATTAATGAACTGGAAGATGATCAGGTTAAGCAGCAGCGTTTTTGTGAAATCTGGACGATTAAGGAAGCGTATCTGAAACATCAGGGAATTGGGTTGAGAAAGCCGTTGAATTCCTTTGAAGTAGATATGACAGGAAAAACACCGATGCTGGTAGATCATAAAGATTTACGGATTATTCAGTTTAAGATGGATACGAGATATGTTGTGGCAATTTGTGCTGACCAGAAAGATGAAAAATTCCAAATAGAAGAAATTGTTGTATAACAGAAATGAAACGATGAACTGTTATGGGAATGATGAAAATCATTTCCATAACAGTTTTTTTTATGCCCGAAAACCTCGCGAAAAAAACAAGGGCTTTAATGTGGAAAAAATTTTGACTGCACGCAACGTGCAGTTTTACGCTAAGAAAAGGAGGAAGTATGGCAAGTGAGAAAACTTTACGCGAGGTATGTGAGGACTTGGATGTTACCAGGCGAGTGATTCAGGGGTACGAATTAGCAGGGTTAGTTAAGGCAACAGGAAAGAATAAGTACGGACATCTGTTGTATGACAAAGAGACCCAGGAGACAATTGCTCGAATCCGATTTTATCAGAAGATGGGATTTACAATCAAAGAAATAAAAATTCTGATGATGGCATCAAAGGACGACGTGATTTGCATGATTAAGAAACAAATTGAACACTTGGCAGAAGAACGGAAGGAACTTGAAAAAATCATAAAGCAGGCAGAGCGGTTAATTCAACAGTTATCAAGTTGAAAGAAAGGAGTTGTCTATGAAAAAGAAAGGAATTTATCTTGTGGGAGTATTAATCGTGGCAGTTGTTGTGTTCAGAAACTGTGGTTCATCAGATACTCCAAAGGACTCTTTGAAAGAAAAGGAACAGATAATGGAAGAGGAGAGTCGGTATGCAGAGGATATTGATGAAGATGAGGAAGAAGTAGTAGAGGAAAGGAAGGAAAAGAAGGAAAAGAAGAAAAAAGAGAAAAAGAAAGAGGAAAAGAAAGAGAAAAAGAAAAAATCTTCCGGAGTCAGTGATGATTTCAAAAAGACCTTGGATGAGTATGAAAAGTATATCGATGAATACGTTGAATTCATGAAAGATTACAATAATAATCCAAGTGATCTGGAATTGCTGGAAGATTACGGAACTATGATGGAACAATACCAGAAAGTTGCAGATGGAATGGACGAATTAGATAATCGGGACATGACACCGGAAGAAGAAAAGTATTTTATCCGGGTGCAGGAACGAATTAATAAGAAGTTATTGGAAGTATCGGCAACCTTGGAATAAAAAAAGAGCATTATTCTCATACTACTGAGAATAATGCTTTTTTAATGTTATTATTTGCTCCAACGTCCGGAAGCACCGCAAGGTAATACCAACCCATTGGATGAAACAGGAAGACCGATTTCTTCCGCTTCCACTTTACCGCCGAATTTTGGAACGATAGCAGTATTAATCATATAGTTCAGAACTGCCGGCTGTAACCCGGTTGTGTAGGAATTGATTAAGAAGAATAACGGATCGTCGCTTAAAATCTTTGTACACAATTCTACAAATGGGAAAATGCTTTCTTCGATTTTCCAAGTTTCGCCCTTTGGTCCGCGTCCGTAAGAAGGCGGATCCATGATAATTCCGTCATAGTGGTTTCCACGACGGATTTCTCTTTCTACAAATTTCACGCAGTCATCGACTAACCAGCGAACCGGTCTGTCTGCCAATCCGGAGGAAACTGCGTTTTCTTTTGCCCAAGTAACCATTCCTTTGGAAGCATCTACGTGTGTGACGTGAGCTCCGGCTTCCAAAGCGGCAAGAGTAGCCCCACCGGTATAAGCGAACAGGTTCAGAACCTTAACCGGACGACCGGCATTTCGAATCTTCTCAGAAAACCAATCCCAGTTGGTTGCCTGTTCCGGAAAAAGACCGGTATGTTTGAAACTAAAAGGTTTCAGATTGAATGTTAAGTTCATATAGTTGATAGTCCATTGTTCCGGGAGGTCAAAGAATTCCCACTGACCGCCGCCTTTGTTACTTCTATGATAATGTCCGTTAGGACGTTTCCAGCCTTTCAACTGTTTTGGGGTGTTCCAGATAACCTGTGGGTCCGGACGGACAAGAAGGTAGTCTCCCCAACGTTCCAACTTTTCTCCGGATGATGTATCAATAACTTCATAATCTTTCCAATGATCTGCAATCCACATAATAGCCTCCTATGTGTTTCTTCTATAATAAATAGTTTGTGTTTCTTCACTTTTAAGATGATAAATGTTATAGTAGGAAAAGTCAAATGAGAATAGTGAAAGGAAAACATAAGTGTGGATAAGAAAAAGAAAACAATAATAGCGGTTACGGCAATTGGGATCGGAATGATGGTTCTTGTAGTAGCAGTTGCTGTAGTATTGTGGAACAAACTGAACGGGGTGGTGGATTTCAAGAAGGAAGCAATCACTACGAAACAGTTTGTTTCATTAGCAGAAGAAATGGATTTGGAAACAGAAGATGCATATGAAACATATTCAAAGAATGCATTTGTATTAGAAGCAACTTTAGCGAGAAGAAAAGATGGGGGAGGACAAGATGAAAATTCCTATATCTTATTCGTTAAAACAGACAGTGAAATTGCTGCCCAACAAGTATACGAATACGCCAAGGAAGATTCATCAATGACAAATGTTCCTAGTATAGGAAATTCTCGTGCGTCAAGAGATACTTATGTAGAAGGAATGAATTACGCATGGTTTAGTGGAGGTAGCGATCTTTTTTACTATTACGCAGCGTATGTAGAAGATACATTCTTTTATGTGCAGGGGCCAATTGATTATAAACCACAGATGGAAGAGTTGATTAAACGAATGGGGTACTAGAACTCTGCGTGCCTAACGAACGTTCAGCCGCCAGCGTGTCTAACGAACGTTCAGCCACCAACGTGCCTAACGAACGTTCAGCCACCAACGTGCCTAACGAACGTTCAGCCACCCCCATGAATTCGTAAAACAGCGACTGGCGTCGCTGACCATCTGCTTCGCAGCTGGGTTTTACTCATTCATGGGGCGCTCCGCGCATCAATCGTTCCCAAAACACGAAAATTTCTGCGAGCAGAATTTTCGTGTTTTTGTTCCGATTGGTGGCTGAACTGGAAAGTTGAAAAAAACTCTTGCATTTTAGAAAATTATGTTGTATACTGATTCGTGCTGTGACATTGATAGCGTTGAAGCGTGAGGTTGCTGCATTAAATTGCAGGTTTTCCGTGGAGCGAATGTCAAGTTAGGAAACTGGCGACAAGTCACTGTACACTAAATAGTCCACCGAAGGAGTGGAAACACCGTGTGAAGGTTGTTTTGATTTATGACACACACGGAAAAGTTGTACGGTCACCACTTGTCGTGCTAAATAGTACGAAAAGGAGGCGGCTTTTTTTATGGCACAGGTAATGAGAATTACATTAAAAGCTTACGATCACAAATTAGTAGATCAGTCAGCTAAGAAGATTGTTGAAACTGCAAAGAATTCAGGAGCAGACGTTAGCGGTCCTGTACCACTTCCAACAAAGAAGGAAGTTGTAACAATCCTTAGAGCTGTACATAAGTACAAAGACTCTAGAGAGCAGTTTGAACAGAGAACTCATAAGAGACTCATCGATATCATCGCACCAACACAGAAGGCTGTAGATGCATTATCAAGATTAGAAATGCCAGCAGGTGTGTATATCGACATCAAAATGAAGAACAAATAATCTGTTCTTTTAGAATGAACGCGGAAAAGCGTTCCGCTGTAGATTAACAGGAGGTAATTAAAATGAAGAAGGCTATTTTAGCTACAAAAGTTGGAATGACTCAGATTTTCAACGAAGCCGGTGAATTAGTACCGGTTACAGTTCTTCAGGCAGGCCCTTGTGTAGTAACACAGGTTAAAACTGTTGAGAACGATGGATATGCAGCCGTTCAGGTTGGATTCCAGGACATTAGAGAAAAATTAGTAAACAAGCCAAGAAAAGGAATGTTTGCTAAGGCTGGAGTTCCTTGCAAGAGATACTTAAAGGAATTCAAGTTAGAAGGTGAATACAATGTTGCTGATGAAATCACAGTAGATGTATTCGAAGCAGGAGATAAGGTAGACACTACTGCAATTGCAAAGGGAAAAGGATTCCAGGGTGCAATTAAGAGACACGGACAGTCCAGAGGACCTATGGCTCATGGTTCTAAGTATCATAGACATGCAGGTTCAAACGGTGCTTGTTCATCTCCAAGTAAAGTATTCAAGGGTAAGAAGATGCCTGGTCACATGGGTGGCAAGAAGGTTACAACTCAGAACCTTGAGGTTATCAGAGTGGATGCTGAAAAGAACTTACTCTTAGTTAAAGGTGCTGTACCGGGACCTAAGAAGTCTTTAGTAACAATTAAAGAATCAGTGAAAGCCGGTAAGTAGTATTTGAAAGGAGGAACACACAGATGGCAGAAGTATCTGTTTTAAATATGGAAGGAAGCGAAGTTGGAAA
>JAEFAB010000007.1 GCA_016292095.1 Eubacterium sp.
AATGACGTTAGCCATTCATCCATTACTGTTTGTTTGGAAATTGTTTTCTGCTTGAGCTTTAAACAATGTTCGCTGAAAATTTATTCTTTGAATTTTCAGGGATGGTTGCTGTTCAATTATCAATGTTCTTTGCTGTTGTCTCATTTGCGACAGCCATATAATCATAACATATCGCGACAACCTTGTCAACAACTTTTTTTAAAGTTTTTTAATACTTTTTTTCAAGCTGTTTTGTTTTCGTTGCCCGCCTTTCAGCGGGCGAAGACTATATTATCATTTCAGTATTATAATGTCAACAACTTTTTTCAATTTTTTTTAATTAATTTTCACACATTTGTCTATGTCACTAAATGATGTGTTTTGTAGTCTTTTACCCCCACTATATAGTACTTCTCTTTTCATAAAAAATATCCTTTTTTTATTCCAAAGTAGCTCTTCTTTCTATATACAATATCTTTTTTTCAAATTCTTTTTTTCAATTGTATCTTATATTTGAATCTTTTCTAATTGATTTCTTTTCTTTTTTCACATTGATACTCTTTTAATCGAAAAAAAAAGACCATCGATATTTCGATGATCTTTAACGGAGAAGGAGGGATTTGAACCCTCGCGCCGCGCAAACGACCTACACCCTTAGCAGGGGCGCCTCTTCAGCCACTTGAGTACTTCTCCTTGCCTGATTCCTAAAACGGTATTCAGTTACACTTTTGCAGTGCAAAACTAATTATAATATAGCACCTTACATTTGTCAAATACTTCTTATATAATACCTTCTTATAACAAGAAAAGAACTCACAAGGAGTCCTTTTCTTCTATATTAATAACGATATCTCATTACATTAATATAATCGGAAGCTGAAAAATCTGCTGCCTTTCCTGTATCGCCAATCAGGTATGCTTCATAATAATTCTGCCATCCTAATAGATTCTGTACATTCTTTTTCTCTACAGACGATAACATTCCTTCTACGGTTGCTGTACTGATTCCTTTATCTGTATACCATGACGTAGAGTTGAAATATCCTCTGAGAGATGCTGTTTTAAAGTGTGCACCATATCTCGCATAAATTTCATTTCTTGCAATAATACATAATGCATATCGATCTACATCTGAAATTGGTAGTTCTGCGAAAGGATCTACTCTGCACTCATATAAATCAGAATCACTAATTGCAAATTCTAAATAAGACGCATTTCGAACACTTGGAAGCATTGAAACTCCACCTGAACGAGATCCGGATTTCTTCTTCTTTACCGGTTTTTTCGCTTTGGAAATAGAAATTCCGTAGCGCTTAATATTCTTTTCCAGTTTTGGTTTCAGTTTGCTGAGTTTCTTTAAATTTCCGGATATTAATGCATCATCATAATAATCCAATAATTTTGATACTTTCTTCTTATATTTCTTTACTTTCTTATTTCCGGTTACTCCCTTACGGGTTGCATTCTTATTTGCACTGCTAAATCGTTTCTTATACTGCTTGTATAATTCTTTTGCAAAGCCAATTTTTTCTGCTTTATTTTCAGTTACCGGTTCTTTTGTCGTTTGTGGCACAGTTGTTACTTCTACGGTTGTAGTTTCCTCAACTGTTGTTTCTTCCGTTGTTACTTCTACGGTTTTTTCTACCGCTTCCTCTTTTTTGTTACCATTATAAATAAATACAGCGGCAACAACTGCTGCAATAATTCCTACTAAAAATATGCAGGCTACAATTACTGCCAAAAGTGTTTTCTCGTTTCCCCCTTTTCCTCCGGTTCCACTATTTCCATTGTTTCCGTTGGAATAGTTAGAATAGTTGTTTCCGGTTTGTTCCATCTGGATTTGTTTATTATCCCCTGAGATAATATCCGTTAAATCAACTTTTGCTCCACAGCTTGTACAGAAAGAATCCCCTTCACCAAGTTTGCCTCCACAGTTTCTACAATATGCCATAAGTTCTCCTTTCTTGTCCTTTGTACTTTACCCGAAATAATCCGCCAATCCGTTTACAATTCCAACTACAATTTTGTCTTGATATTCCTCAGAAGCTAATAATTTATCTTCTGTAGGATTAGACATATAGCCCATTTCAATAATTGTTACCGGAACCTGACTCCAATTAATTCCACTCATCGTGTCTGTTTCCCATACATACTCCTTATGAGCTCCTGTTGAAGCCACCATATTGTCCAAAATACATTCTGATAATCTTTTACTGTCTGCATAGATTTCTTTACAATATGGGCTGGATGAAGTAGGACAAATTGTCATCATTCCCTGTGCTCCCGAATTTTCAGATCCATTGGCATGAATTCGAAGAAACGCATCCGCTTCCGCTTCATTTGCAATTGCTGCTCTTTCTGAGTTACTCATGTCTACATCATTAGATTCTCTACACATAATTACCTGATAGCCCTTTTTTTCCAAAGCACTTTTCAGTTTCTTAGAGACTATAAGATTTAATTCATATTCACTCAATCCACTGGCAACACCTGCAGTACCTGAAGTTACTTTTGCCTTCTTCTCTGATGCTCCGGGTGCAATAGGTTCTAACTCATTGTTTCCGTGACTTTGGTGTCCTGCATCAATACAGATCACCTTACCATTTCCATTATAACTTTTTTCTTTGATACTTTTTTGTTTTTTCTTCTTTTCTTTTTCTTTTTTCTTCCTTTTTTCTTCTAATTTCTGATATCCCTCTTTTGTTATAAGAAATTCAGAATTTATGTAAGCATATTTCTTTTGATAGATTATTTTGGTCCAATCCCCTTCTTCCGCAACGCAAACAACTTCCGTTCCGTAATCCACAGTATCCAAGATATCAAATTCTTTTCCGGCTCCGCTACGAATATGAACGCTATCATCCGTTACACGGACATAGGTCTCCAATTCTGTAGTAATTTCTTCCGTCGTTACAATTTCTTCTGTTGTTTCTTCATGAATAGTACTTTTCTGTTCTTTTTTAACTTCCTTCTGATTTCCACAGGAAGTTATTAACATACTCAGTATTATCATTGACATTATAATAATATACTTTTTCATACTGCTCCTTTTATTACTCTCTGTTATATTCCTTAATTGCAGTTTCATATAAATTATTTCCCTGACTATCAATTACAACTATAGCAGGTAAATTTTCTACCTTTAATTCACGAATTGCTTCTGTCCCTAAATCTTCGTATGCAATAACTTTACTTTCCTTAATACACTTTGACAAAATTGCTCCGGCTCCGCCGACTGCAGCAAAATACACTGCGCCATTTCTAACAATTCCGTCGATAACAGCCTGAGAGCGTTTTCCTTTTCCAATCATTCCCTTTAGACCTAAATCCAGCAAATCCGGTGCATATTTGTCCATACGGCTGGCTGTAGTTGGTCCTGCCGAACCAATCGGTCTTCCTTCTCTTGCCGGTGATGGTCCCATATAATAGATAATATTATTTTCCATATTGATTGGAAGTTCTTTTCCTTCAGCTAATGCTTCAGCCATTCGTTTATGTGCTGCATCTCTGGCTGTATAAATTGTTCCTGTAATATATACATAATCTCCGCTTTTTAATTCTTTTGCTACTGATGGATTTAGTGGTGCCTGAATATTCTGATTCATTTTTTTCCCTCTCTTTGTTCTGAAATCAACACTATATTTTGTGTTATTTATTATGAGTTTCTTCCTATTATAATGTATTTCTTTTTACCTCTATATCTAGTTCTATAATGTTCTACTCACGTGACGGTTTACATGGCAACAAATATTAATTGCAACCGGTAACCCTGCAATGTGTGTCGGATAAGTTTCAACATTGACAGCTAATGCTGTTTTTGTTCCACCTAAACCACCCGGTCCAATACCAAGCTTATTGATTTTTTCTAACAGTTCTTCTTCTAATTCTTTTACATATCCAATTTCAGAATTTGAATCGGCCGGTCTTGCCAATGCTTTCTTTGCAAGAAAGGCACATTTTTCAAAAGTTCCTCCGATTCCTACACCAACTACCATTGGCGGGCAGGCATTTGGACCTGCATCTCTCACTGCTGATAAAACTGCTTCTTTTACTCCTTCAATTCCGTCTGCAGGTTTCAACATAAAGACTTTACTCATGTTTTCACTACCAAAACCTTTTGGAGCAACGGTAATTTTTACATTTTCTCCCGGAACAATGCTGTAATGAATGACTGCCGGTGTATTGTCTTTTGTATTTTCACGGATAATCGGATCTTTTACTACTGATTTTCTGAGGAATCCTTCTACATATCCCTGACGAACACCTTCATTAATAGCATCCTCCAGCTGTTCTCCTTCAAAATGAACATCCTGACCGATTTCAATAAACACAACGGCCATTCCGGTATCCTGACAAATTGGAATCATATCTTCTGATGCAATTTTCAAGTTTTCATCCAACTGTCCTAAAATCTGTTTTCCCAAAGGGGATTCTTCCTGTTCTTTTGCCTGATGAAATACCTTTAACATATCTTCTGACAAATAATGATTTGCTTCGATACACATTTCTTTAATATTTTTTGTAATTTCATTTGTATTAATTGTTCTCATTGTTCCTCCTACTGAATCCATTTACTATTTTCCTCGTCGTGTGAACAAGAAAGGCGACTAATCAGTCGCCTTATAAAAGAATTCTAAAATTCTTTATTCTTCTGCAGTTTCCTGCTCAGATTCTTCATTATTTTCTTCCTCTTCTTTTGCAAGACGTTCTGCTTCTCTGGCAGCTTCTTCTGCGTCTGCTTTCGTAACACTTTCCATAACTTTCGTCATGCTGGCTACAACAATATCTTTTCCTGCACCGGTGTTCATTAATTTCACACCCAGTGTTACTCTTCCAAGGACTGAAATATCATCAACAAACATTCTGATTACAATACCTTCATTGGTAATCATCATTACTTCGTTTCCGTCATTCACTGCTTTTGCACCAACAACCTCACCGGTTTTGTCTGAAATCTTATAACATTTCACACCCTTACCGCCACGGTTCTGAAGTTTGAAGTCAGTAAATGGTGTTCTTTTACCCATTCCGTTTGCTGATACAATTAAAATGCATTCTCCATCTTTTTCAAACTGCATTGAAATTACTTCATCATCCGGTTTTAATTCGATACCACGAACACCCATTGCGGAACGTCCTGTTTCGCGGACATCCTGCTCACTGAATTTGATTGCCTGTCCGTTCTTTGTTACAAGAAGGATATTATCCTGATTATCGGAAATTGCTACATCAATCAACGCATCATCTTCACGAAGAGTGATTGCCTGAATACCGCTCTTGCGGATATTTACATAAGCATTCAAAGGTGTCTTCTTAATTGTACCTTTCTTTGTAGCCATAATCAGATATTTATCATCTTCAAATTCTTTCATTTCTACCATTGCAGAAATTTTTTCACCCGGCTGCAACTGCAAAAGATTTACAATTGCCATTCCTCTCGCTGCTATTCCAGCTTCAGGTATTTCATATGCTTTTAACTTATAAATTCTTCCGGTATTTGTAAGGAATAAAATATAATCATGGGTTGAAACCATAAATAAATCACGCATAAAGTCATTATTAATGGTCTGCATTCCCTTAATTCCTTTACCACCACGATTCTGTGATTTGAAATTATCCACAGACATTCTCTTAATATATCCAAGATTTGTCATTGCAATTACAATATCTTCCCTTGGAATTAAATCTTCGTCAGATAAATCGCCGATATTATGACCAATCTTTGTACGACGATCATCACCGAATTTTTCGCGAATTACTAAGATTTCTTCTTTAATTACTGTTAATAACTTCTTTTCATCTGCAAGAATAGACTTTAAGTAATCAATACGCTTCATTAATTCAGCATACTCTGCCTCTAAGTCTTCACGCGCTAAACCTGTTAACTGACGCAATCTCATATCAACAATCGCCTGAGACTGTGCTTCAGATAATCCGAAGCGTTCCATTAAACTGTTCTTTGCATCCTGTGTTGTATGAGATGCACGAATTAATTTAATTACTTCATCAATATGATCTAAAGCAATTAATAATCCCTTGATAATATGTGCGCGCTCTTCTGCTTTATTTAATTCAAACTTTGTTCTTCTTGTTACAACATCCTTCTGGTGATTCAAATATTCTACAAGCATCTGATGGAGATTTAATACTTTTGGTTCTCCATTAACCAATGCAAGCATAATAACACCAAAGGAATCCTGAAGCTGTGTATGCTTATAAAGCTGATTTAACAAAACATTGGCATTGGCATCGCGACGTACTTCAATTACTACGCGAGTACCTTCCTGATCGGATTCATCACGTAAGTCCGTAATACCATCAATTTTCTTTTCTTTATGAAGCATAGCGATTTTTTCAACCAGCTTTGCCTTATTTACCATATATGGAAGCTCAGTAATAATAATCTGACTCTTTCCGTTTTCCATTGTTTCAATTTCTGAGACAGCACGGGTTACAATTTTACCACGTCCGGTACGATAAGCTTCTTCAATACCATGACGTCCTAAAATCACACCACCGGTTGGATAATCTGGTCCTTTAATGACATCCATTAACTCTTCAATGGATGTTTCTCTGTCTTCATCAACTTTATTATCAATAATCTTAACAACACCATCAATTGTTTCTCTTAAATTGTGTGGTGGGATATTTGTTGCCATACCTACGGCGATACCACTGGTACCATTAACCAGTAAGTTTGGAAATCTTGCAGGAAGTACTGTCGGTTCTTTTTCTGTTTCGTCAAAGTTTGGTACGAATTCAACCGTATCTTTATTAATATCTGCAACCATTTCCATGGAAATCTTGCTGAGACGTGCTTCTGTGTATCGCATCGCTGCAGCGCCGTCTCCGTCTTCGGAACCAAAGTTTCCGTGACCATCAATTAATGGAGCACGCATATTCCAATCCTGTGCCATATTAACCAATGCACCATAAATAGAACTATCACCGTGCGGATGGAATTTACCCATGGTATCACCGACGATACGGGCACATTTACGATGTGGCTTATCCGGACCGTTATTTAATTCAACCATGGAATAAAGAACTCTTCGCTGTACCGGTTTCAAACCATCTCTTACATCCGGCAACGCACGTGCTGCAATAACGCTCATTGCGTAATCAATATAAGAGGTTTCCATGGTCTCTTTCAAATCGACTTCGGTTATTCGATCAAAAATATTATCTTCCATTTTTTACCTCCTATACATCTAAGTTTTGAACAAATTTAGCATTCTTTTCAATAAATTCTCTTCTTGGTTCTACTTCATCACCCATGAGTGTTGTGAATGTTAAATCTATTTCTGAAATTGTATCTTCATTAATCTGTACTTGTTTCAAAATTCTTGTTTTCGGATCCATAGTTGTTTCCCAAAGCTGAGAAGCATCCATTTCTCCTAAACCTTTGTAACGCTGAATCTTATTCTGATTATCTCTTCCGATTTCTGTCAAAATCTTATTCAGTTCATCATCATTATAAGCATAATAATTTTTCTTATTTCTTGTAACCTGATAAAGAGGTGGCATTGCAAGATATACATGTCCCTGCTTAATCAGTTCCGGCATAAACCGGTAGAAGAAAGTAAGCATTAATGTATCAATATGAGCACCGTCTACGTCGGCATCCGTCATGATGATAATTTTATCATAACGAAGTTTCTCAATATCAAAATCATCATGAATTCCTGTACCAAATGCAGTAATCATTGTTTTGATTTCCGCATTATCCATGATTTTGTCAATTCTTGCTTTTTCTACATTTAATATTTTTCCACGAAGTGGAAGAATTGCCTGGGTTGCACGGGTTCTTGCTTTCTTTGCGGAACCACCGGCGGAATCACCCTCGACAATAAAGATTTCACATTTCTTTGGATCCTTATCGGAACAATCCGCTAATTTTCCAGGTAAAGCCGAAATTGATAATGCTGTTTTTCTGGTAGCTTCTCTTGCTTTTCTTGCAGCATTTCTTGCACGCTGAGCAAGTACGGCTTTTTCACAAATAATTCTTGCAACCTGAGGATTCTGCTCTAAATAATACATAACCTGTTCGCTGACAATATTGTCAACTGCTCCTCTGGCTTCACTGTTACCAAGCTTCTGCTTTGTCTGACCTTCAAACTGAGGATCTTCAATCTTGACACTAATAACAGCTGTAAGACCTTCTCTGAAATCTTCACCGGAAAGATTTTCTTCTTTTTCCTTTAAAATCTTGTTTGCACGGGCATAATTATTAAAGGTTTTTGTGATTGCTCTCTTAAAACCTTCAACCTGTGTTCCACCTTCCGGTGTATTAATATTATTTACAAAGCTTAACATGTTTTCTGTATATGCATTGTTATGCTGAAGAGCAACTTCTACATATACATTATTGACTGTTCCTTCACAATACAGAACGTCATCATATAAAGCCTGTTTTCCTTTATTTAAATATGTAACAAATTCTTTGATACCACCTTCATAGTGGAATGTTTTCTGTACCGGCTTCTCTTCTCTTACATCACGAAGAACAATTTTCAAATTCTTTGTAAGGAAAGCTGTTTCACGAAGACGTGTTTCCAAAATTTTGAAATCATAAATATTCGTTTCAAAAATAGAATCATCCGGCATAAAAGTAACTTCCGTACCGGTATAATTTTCGTCACACTCATCAATTACCTTTAAGGAATCGATTACTTTTCCGTATTCATATCTCTGGAAATGTACTTTTCCATTTCTATATACCTTTACTTCCAACCATTTTGATAATGCGTTTACTACAGAAGCACCTACACCGTGGAGACCACCGGATACTTTATATCCTCCACCACCGAATTTTCCTCCGGCATGAAGAACGGTAAATACTACTTCTACAGCTGGCTTTCCGGTTTTACTGTTAATGTCTGTTGGAATTCCTCGTCCGTCATCCTTTACTGTAATGGAATTATCTTCATTAATCTGAACATCAATGGTAGAACAATAACCGGCCAAAGCTTCATCAACAGAATTGTCTACAATTTCATATACTAAATGATGAAGTCCTCTTGCAGATGTAGAACCAATATACATACCAGGTCTTTTACGAACTGCTTCCAATCCTTCCAAAACCTGAATCTGATCTGCACCATATTCATTTGTTACATTTGTGTTGTTACTCATTTTTAGTAACTCCTTTCAAATTTTCAAGACCTTCTTGTCTTATCAATTAAACTGTTTTTTCCTGAACGGTTCCCTCAGATACTTGAAATACTTTATTAATTTCAAATCTGTTTTCAATAAATTCATCCAAACCCGTACATGTAATCAAAGTCTGTATTTCATCCAGACTTTGTAGCAAGTGATTTTGTCTGTTGGAATCCAATTCAGACAAGACGTCATCCAACAGTAATACAGGTGTATCATGAATTAACTCTTTCACTAACTCAATTTCAGCCAGCTTTAATGATAAAGCAACTGTTCTCTTCTGCCCCTGACTTCCATAAGTTCTGATATTCATATCTCCGTTAAAAAATAAAATATCATCTCGATGAGGACCTACAGAAGTAGTTTTATATTTGATATCTTTTTCTCTATTTTCAATAATTTTCTCGTAGAGTTCATTCCCTTCGCAATTCTTATGATAATAGATTTCAAGATTTTCCTTTTGATTTGTTAATTTATTATGGATTGGTTTAATAATCTCGCTAATATTTTCAATAAAACTTTCTCTTCGTTCAATAATCTTTCTTCCGTATTCTGCCAGCTGCATGTCCCACACATCCAATGTATCTTTCAAATCCGGCTTAAAATACAAATCTTTCAAAAGCTTATTTCTCTGACTTAAAATTTTATTGTAATTCATCAGATTATAGACATAAATTTTATCTAACTGACAAAGTTCTATATCAATAAATCTTCTTCTTTCCGCCGGACCGTTTTTAATAATATTCAAATCTTCCGGTGAAAAAAAGATAACATTGAAAAGTCCAAATAATTCACTGGCTTTTTTGATTGGAATTCCATCAATTGCAATCCCTTTTGTTTTATTTCTTCGAAGATGAATATCAATTCGATGTTCCCGATCCTTTTTATCAATATATATTTTGACATGTCCTTCTTCTTCATTCAGACGAATCAGTTCAACATCTTTGCTGCTTCGATGAGATTTTGTTGTACTGCAAATATAGATTGCTTCCAATATATTTGTTTTTCCCTGAGCATTGTCTCCATACAAAATATTTGTATTGGAATCCAAATCCAGGCTGAGTGAATTATAATTTCTAAAATTGCTTAATTCAATTTTCTTAACTTTCATTATTTAACTGTCACTACTTCTCCTTCAAATTCAAAGGTATCTCCCGGATAAAGTTTCTTCCCTCTTCGGGTATCCACTTCACCGTTTACCTTTACCTGACCATCCTGGATTACAAATTTTGCATCCACTCCTGATCCTACCAGACCGGCTAATTTCAATGCCTGCCCTAATTTTATAAATTCATCTTTAATTGTGATTTCCATTTTTTCCTCTTTTAGTTTCTTTCTTATTACTGAACAACCGGTAAAACAATGTAAATGTAATTATTTTCTTCATCACGAATAAAGCAAGGAGCTTTTGGATTTGTAAAATAAATACTAACCTGTTCTTCATCCAAGACTCTCAAAATATCAATTAAGAATTTTGGATTAAAACTAATCATCATATCCACACCTTCTTTGGAAATCGGAATATTTTCATCCATGGATCCAATGAATGTATTAATGGATAATTCAAGTTCTGTATCCTTCATCGTAAGGAATACCGGTTTTTTATCTCCTTCTTTAATAAGAAGAGTTGCTCTATCGATACAGTCAACCAGTTCTCTCTTATTCACATCAATCTTTGTTTTATAATCATTACTGATCATTTTATCTGTATCGAAGTAATTTGTGCATTCAATTAATCTGGAAACAACTTTTGTTTCATCAAATTCAAAAAGGATATGATTGTTTGTAAAGTAGATATTGACTTCATCATCTACACCACCGGTTAAAATCTTACTGATTTCATTTAAAGATTTTCCGGGTACAAGTACTTTATGATTATCATATTCTTCTTTTAATTCTACATAGCGAATTGCAATTCTGAATTTATCCAATGCAACAACTTTTAATTTGTTTCCTGTTACCTCAAATAATTCTCCTGTAAGAATTTTATTTTTATCTGCTTCGTTTACTGTGAAAATAGTTTGTCTGATTACTTCCTTTAAAGAGAACTGTGAAATTGTAATCTTATCGTTCTTTTCTATAGAAGGAAGATATGAAAAGTCATCAGCTGATTTTACTAAAATATTGAACTTTGCATTTTCACAAGTAATGTTTGCTTTTGTTTCGTCATTAACTTCAATAACTACTTCATTATCCGGAAGTTTTCTAACAATTTCAGAGAAGATCTTTGCATCAATAGCAATACTACCTGCTTCAATAATCTCACCTTCTACAACTGTTTCAATTCCAAGTTCCATGTCGTTGGATATGAATTTAATTTTTCCTTCTGTAGCATCAATCAAAATACATTCTAAGATAGACATGGTTGTTTTTGATGATACAGCTTTCATAGCAATATTAATTCCGGCAATTAAATCTGATTTTTTACAAACTAATTTCATAATGATCTCCTTTGTTGAATTGTTAGATATAATTTTCCGTTTTTCAAAAAATCGGAATGCATAAATAAATATATAATTAAATAATCATAATAATAAGCAATGTTAATATGTTAAAAAAACGTTTTCTAGTCGATAAAACCAAGGTCTTTCAAAATAATGAGTTGATAATAAACAAAATGTTATTAAAGAAACATCTGAAGTTCTGATAATAAAATATCGAGAGCAATTTTAAATCTTTGAAGGATTCAAAAATTTATTAGCATCCTATTAGCACTTTATCAACATCCTTATTAACGAAAAATAAGTGGTTATCATCATGCTTATTAACATTTCTAGTTTGGACTGATTTTCTTTTTCAGAATATCGACGCTTGTTTTTAAGGCAGCATCGGTTTTCATGAGTTTGCTAATTTTGTTTTTACCATAGCTGATCGTTGCATGATTATCCTTCTTTAATAAGGTAGCAATCTGTTTCAGGGTATCATCTGTATATTCGATACAGAGGTACATACAAATCTGTCTTGGAATGGTAAATTCTTTACTTCTCTTTGAAGAACAAATATCCGAAACAGAAATCTGATAATGCTCCGCTACGATATTGATAATACTTTCACAGGTGATTTTTTCTTCCTGATTAGGAGAAATCAAATCTTTTAAGGCATCCTTTGCTAGTTCCAATGTAATTTCAGTTCTTTTGATTTTAGAAAAAGAAATAATACGGGTAAGGGAACCTTCCAACTCACGAACGTTGGCTGTAAAGTTATTTGCTATAAACTGAAGAACAGATTCATCTAAATCATATCCAAGAGATTCTGCTTTTCGTTTTAAGATTGCCATACGTGTTTCGTAGTCGGGATTATGAATATCAACAGTTAATCCCTGTTCAAAACGGTTAATTAATCTGTCTTCAATTCCTTCCATATCTTTTGGTTTACGGTCTGAAGTAAAAACAATCTGTTTATGCTTCATAAATAAATCATTATAAATATTGAAGATTTCTTCCTGTGTTCTATCCTTATTAGAAATAAACTGAATATCGTCAATTAAAAGAACATCTACGTTTCTGTACTTCTGACGGAATTCAATAATATCTTCCTGAGATGTTTTATTCTTTTTATTACCAAGTAAGTCAATAACTTCGTTGGTAAAGTTTTCACTGGTCGTATATAAAACTTTTGCATTTGGATTATTTGCCAATACAAAGTTACCGATAGACTGAATCAAATGTGTTTTACCAAGTCCTACACCACCATAGATAAACAATGGGTTGTAAATTTCTCCCGGTGATTCAGCTGCAGCCAATGATGTTACTTGTGCAATATCATTGTTGGAACCAACGACAAAGGAATCAAAAGTATATTTCTTGTCCAGGTTTGCTTCCTGAATTCTGTTTTCCAGAGAAATCATTTCCTGATCAGCTAAGTTATCAATAAATTCTTCATTGATTTCTGTATCATTTGGTAAAGTGATTTCCAAATTAATTTCTTTGTTAATTGATTCTTCTATTGCTATCTTTAATAACTGACAGTATTTCTTATTTACATAAACAAGTCCGGACATTTTAGTTTCTCCGGAAAAGATTAAAGTTAATGTATTATTTTCAAATGATTCCACTTTTAAAGGTAGAATCCATGTTTTAAAAGAAATGTCTGTGAGTTCAAATTCCTGTTTTAAAAAATCTAAAATTTCAGGCCATTTTTCTTTAATTTCCTCTAACATAAACCCCTCCGTAAATTAATAAAAGGGACATAAGCCCACACAATAATATAATAACTCAAAAAGCAATCATTTTCAATATATATATTATAATAGGTAGAAAGTCATAATTCTTTGTTTCTTTAAAAGGCAAAAAAGGCGTAAAATAAGGGGTTTAAAGCTGTTTTTGAATAAAAAAATATATTTTTTATAAAAAAATGGAAAATAAGCAGAAAAAAAGAATAACAGGACAGTGATTTTGTTATTAGACAAATATAGTAAAAAGTAAAAAAATAAATGTTAACGAATACATTCATAATTGTTTTTAATTTACATAAATTTGCTATTTTTCGACAAAAAAGAAGAAAGTTATTAACATTGAAAAAAGGAAAATATAGGAAAATAGGGAAAAATGATTGAAAAAGGCCTATAGTTATTAACAATTGATTAACATAATGATGATAACTTTATGTTAATTCGTAAATGATATTATGTAACCCTGAAAAATAAATTTTAAAAAATATATTGAAAAAATATCAATTTTATGATTAAATAGGTAATTGACTACGTTTATTCTTACATAACGAAAGTAAATGATGTTTTACTATAGAATTGAAAAGGAGGTGCCGGAATATGAAAATGACATTTCAGCCAAAGAAAAGACAGAGATCAAAAGTTCATGGTTTTAGAAAGAGAATGAGAACAGCTGGTGGAAGAAAAGTTCTTGCAGCAAGAAGAGCAAAAGGAAGAAAGAAATTATCAGCTTAAGGTCGCATTCTAATGTGACCTTTTCTTACGTGTAAAACTTGGAGAAATTATGAGTAATTATGAATCTTTAAAAAAGAATCAGAATTTCCAGAAAGTTTATGCTTTAGGAAAGTCGAAAGCAAATAAGTATTTAATCATGTATGTTAGTAATAATAATCTATCAAAAAACAGATTAGGTATTCAGGTAAGTAAAAAAGTAGGAAATAGCGTAGTAAGACATCGCCTAACCAGATTGATTAGAGAAAGCTACAGATTAAATGAAGAAATGTTCAATAGTGGTTTGGACATTGTCGTAATAGCACGTAATAGTGCTAAAGGCAGAACTTATAAGGAGATTGAAAGTGCATTATTGCATTTGGGAAAACTCCAAAATATTCTGATGGGTTGCAAATAGTAGTTTTGTAGAAGAATCAGAATATGTAACTATGAGGAGAAGCTTTGCATATAGAGAGAAGATGAGAAAGATAGTTCAGTTATATCAATTGTTTAAAAAGGGACTTACTTCTATATTAATAGGTATGGTTAAATTTTATAAGAAATTTATTTCCCCATTAAAAAGAAATAGGTGTTGTAGGTATATTCCTACATGTTCTCAGTATGCGGTTGAAGCTTTAGAAAAGTATGGACCATTTAAAGGGACATTCTTAGCAGTGAAAAGAATACTTCGATGTAATCCTTTTAGTGAAGGAGGATTCGACCCTGTTCCATAAAGGAGGTTTCAGTGGGTAGTATAATAAATTTTTTAGCTACGATTTTGGGATACATTTTTGATATTATTTACAGAATCTTAGATATTGTAGGAATTCATAATATGGGATTATGCATTATCTTATTTACGATTATTGTAAGATTATTAATGTTACCAAGTACCATTAAACAACAGAAGTTTTCACGTTTAAATAATGTGATGCAGCCGGAAATTCAGGCAATTCAAAAGAAATATAAAGATAAAAAGACTCAAGAAGCACAGTTTGAAATGCAGGAAGAACTGAAACGTGTATATGATAAATATGGTGTTTCACCTTCCGGAAGTTGTTTACAGATAATCGTAACCATGGCAATTCTTTTTCCACTGTTTAGAGTTATCAAGGATATTGCTCAGTTCGTTCCTTCCATTGCAAAATTATATGAACATAAGGAACAGAATGCGGTAATTATAAATCAGTTAAATAAATTCTTAGTTTTCAAGATTAATGAATCACCGGCTGATTACTTTTTTGCACATAAAGGAAGCGGTGCAGCAGTTGCATTAGCAATTGCATTGATTATTCCGGTTCTTTCAGGTGTATTTCAGTTTTTATCAGTTCATGTATCTACAAAGTTAAATAAAGTAGATACCGGTGATAATCCAATGGCAAGTTCTTTGAAAATAATGAATTTTATTATGCCATTGTTTTCTGTATATTTGTGTTGGCAGTATGATGTCAGTCTTGGTATTTACTGGATGACAGGTTCATTGATTATGATGTTAACACAGATTATCGTAACAAAGCATCTTCAGAAAATTGATGTAGATACAATTATTGAAGAAAACAGAGAAAAAGCTGCTGAAAAAGCAGAAAAGAGAAAACAGAAACAGGGTATTTACAGAGAGAAGATTTTAGAAGCTTCCAAAGCAAATACTAAGAGTATGGCTTCTTCTTCAGGAATGAGCGCTGAAGAAAAAGAAGAGAAAATTAGAAAAGCAAAAGAAGCTGCCGCAAAGAAACAAGGTGGTCTTGCAGCAAAAGCAAGTCTTGTAGATGATTATAATAAAAGAAATGAAAAATAGTCAGAGGTAAAAGATGGAATTTAAAGAATATCAAGCAAAAAGCGTTGAAGAAGCAATCACAAATGCCTGCGTTGATTTAGGAATTACAGCAGATCAGTTGGTATATGATGTTGTTGAAAAAGGTACCAGCGGATTTTTAGGACTTGGTAGTAAGCCGGCTGTAATTAAAGCAAAGAAAAATGAATCTGTTAGAGATATTACAGAAGACTTTTTAAATCAGGTTTTATCTGCAATGGATATTACAGCAAAGATTAATATCGACATTGAAGAAAAAGAAAAAGAAAACATTATCAACGTTGACATCATTGGTGATGATATGGGAATATTAATTGGTAAAAGAGGCCAGACATTAGATTCACTTCAGTATCTTGTAAGCCTTGTAATTAATAAGGAAAGCGATAAGTACAATCGTGTAAAGTTAGATACTGAAAATTACAGAGAAAGAAGAAAAGCAACTCTTGAAAACCTTGCAAAGAACATTGCAATTAAGGTTAAGAGAATTAAGAGACCGGTTGCTTTAGAACCAATGAATCCTTATGAAAGAAGAATTATTCATTCAGCACTTCAGAATGATAAGTTCTGTACTACAAAGAGTGAAGGTGAAGAACCATTCAGACATGTAGTAGTTTTCTTAAAGAAAGAACATAAATAGGATAAAATAAAGATGAGAGGAATTTTTGATTTAAAAAATTCCTCTTTTTTTGTCTACACTTTTATTATGTAATATGCTATATTTTATACCAAAGGTCTAAATGTAAAAATGAAATGGAGTTATTCATGAAAATTACAGAAACAATTGCTGCAATTTCATCTTCAGCCGGTTCTTCAGGAATTGGTATTATCCGTGTTAGTGGAGAAGAATCGATTGAAATTGTAGATAAAATATTTCGTTCTGCAAAAGAAGGAAAAACATTAAAAAATGTAGAAACACATACAGCCCACTTTGGTTATATTGCAAATGGGGATCAGATTCTAGATCAGGTTATTGTATTAGTATTAAAGAATCCTCATTCCTATACCGGGGAAGATACGGTAGAGATTGATTGTCATGGTGGTGTGCTGATTTTAAAGAAAATATTGGAATTGGTTCTTAAGAATGGTGCCAGAGCTGCAGAGCCGGGTGAGTTTACAAAGAGAGCTTTCTTAAATGGAAAACTTGATTTAGCTCAGGCAGAAGCAGTTATGGATCTAATTAATTCTCAGAATGATTTTGCTTTGAGCAGCTCTATCAAACAGTTAAAAGGTGGGATATCAGAAAAGATTAAAGAAATCAGAAGTGATATTATTTATCATATTGCATTTATTGAATCCGCATTGGATGATCCGGAACATATCAGCTTAGATGGATATGAAGAAGAAATTTCGGAGATGCTTGAAAAGAATCTTTCAAAGATGAAGCGACTGATTGATACTTTTGATAATGGTAAAATGATGAAGGAAGGAATTAAAACGGTTATTTTAGGAAAGCCAAATGCCGGAAAATCTTCTCTTCTGAATTTAATGCTTGGTGAAAACAGAGCTATTGTTACTGATATTGAAGGAACAACCAGAGATACTTTGGAAGAAACCATTAGTCTTGGAGAATTAAGTTTAAGAATCATTGATACAGCCGGCATTCGTATGACGGAAGATAAAGTCGAGCAGATTGGTGTGCAAAAAGCAAAAGAAATGGCTGAAGATGCAGACCTTGTAATCTATGTGGTAGACGGTTCTAAAGAATTAGATGAAAATGATAAAGAAATTTTAAAACTGATTCAGAAGAAGCAGACAATTATTTTAATTAATAAAACAGACATTGAAAATGTTATTTCACAAGAATCCATCCATGAGTTAACAGGAAAAGATGCAATTATGTTTTCTGCAAAAGAAGGACATGGAATGGAAGTTCTGGAAGATGAAATCAAAGAACTGTTTTATAGCGGTGATGTTACTTACAATAATGAAGTTTATATTACTAATATCAGACAAAAAGAATCTTTGGACGATGCATACCAGAGTTTATTACAGGTAAAAGATTCTGTGAATGCAGGAATGCCGGAAGATTTTTATTCGATTGATTTAATGAGTGCGTACAGTGCGTTGGGACTCATTATTGGTGAGAGTGTGGAAGATGACTTAGTAAATGAAATCTTTTCTAAGTTCTGTATGGGTAAATAATGATAAAGTAGGAGTTTGTAATGAACGTAGTAGAAACATATGATGTAATAATTGTAGGAGCAGGACATGCGGGATGTGAAGCAGCATTGGCTTCTGCAAGACTTGGTATGGAAACAATTATGTTTACGGTTAGTGTAGACAGTATTGCAATGATGCCATGTAATCCAAATATCGGTGGAACATCCAAGGGACATTTGGTACGAGAAATTGATGCACTTGGTGGAGAGATGGGAAAGAATATTGATAAGACATTTATCCAGTCGAAGATGCTCAATAAATCGAAAGGTCCTGCAGTTCATTCACTTCGTGCTCAGGCAGATAAGCAGGATTATACCCGTGAAATGAGAAAGACCATTGAAAATACAGATCATTTAACAGTGCGTCAGGGTGAAATTGCAGAGTTAATTGTAGAAGATGGTAAAATCAAAGGTGCAAAAACTGTATCCGGTGCAACATACTATGCGAAATCTGTTGTATTAGCTACCGGAGTTTATTTAAAAGCAAAGTGTATTCATGGAGATGTATGTCAGTATACCGGACCGAACGGATTGATGGCTGCAAATCACTTAACGGATTCTTTGATTCAGAATGGAATTAAGATGCGTCGTTTTAAAACCGGAACACCGGCTCGTGTGGATAAGAGAACTGTTGATTTTTCAAAGATGGAAGAGCAGCTTGGAGATGAGAAAGTTGTTCCTTTCTCTTTTACAACGGATCCGGAAAGTGTTCAGAAGGAACAGGTATCCTGCTGGCTTACTTATACAAATGAAGAAACACATAAAATAATTAAAGAAAACATCGACCGTTCCCCATTGTTCTCCGGAATGATTGAAGGAACCGGTCCGAGATATTGTCCTTCTATTGAAGACAAAGTTGTGAAATTTGCAGATAAGAACAGACATCAGGTCTTTATTGAACCGGAAGGACTCTATACCAATGAAATGTATTTGGGAGGAATGTCTTCATCTCTTCCGGAGGATGTTCAGTATGCAATGTATCATACTGTTCCGGGATTAGAGAATGCAAAGATTGTTCGTAATGCATATGCAATTGAATATGATTGCATTGAATATGGGCAGTTGCTTCCTGATTTACAGTTCAAAATGATTAAAGGACTTTTCAGTGCCGGACAGTTTAATGGAAGTTCCGGTTATGAAGAAGCTGCAGCACAGGGAATTGTTGCCGGAATTAATGCGGCAAAATATGTTAAGAATGAAGAATCTCTGGTAATTGACCGTTCCCAGGGATATATTGGTGTGCTTATTGATGACCTGGTAACAAAGGAAAGTCATGAACCATATCGAATGATGACTTCCAGAGCAGAGTATCGATTACTTCTACGTCAGGATAATGCAGATTTACGTCTGACAAAAATCGGTTATGAAGTTGGATTGATTCCAAAAGAACGTTACGATTACGTTTGTGAAAAAAAAGTATTGATTGAACAGGAAGTAAAGCGCTTAGAAGAATATCGTGTTGGAGCAAATAAGAAGGTGCAGGCTTTATTGGAAGAACTTGGAAGTACACAATTAAAGACTGCAACATCATTGGCTGAATTAATTCGTCGACCGGAATTGTCTTATGACTTAATTAAAAGTCTGGATGAGGAAAGACCGGAACTGACTGATGATGTAAAAGAACAGGTAAATATCAATATTAAGTACAGTGGCTATATTGAAAGACAGAAGAAGCAGGTAAGTAATTTCAAAAAGTTGGAAAGTAAAAAGATTCCGGAAGACTTTGATTATTCAAAAGTATTAAGCTTACGTAAGGAAGCAACACAGAAGTTGAGCTTTTATAAACCGATTAACATTGGTCAGGCTTCAAGAATTTCCGGTGTATCACCTGCAGATATTTCAGTTCTTCTTATTTATATGGAACAGAATAAATAATTAATATTTACATAATAAATATTATGTAAACCTATTGGAGAATTAAATGAAAAGTGGAAGAGAATTATTAATCAGCGGAATTGAAGAATTGAATATTGATTTTTCAGAAAAACAAATCAATCAGTTTATTCAATATTATGAAATGCTGATTGAAAAAAATAAAGTAATGAATTTAACTGCAATTACAGAAATGGATGAAGTTATCGTTAAGCATTTTCTGGACAGTCTTTTAGTTATAAAAGATTTTGATTTATCTAAAGTAGAATCCATGATTGATGTTGGGACTGGAGCCGGTTTTCCGGGAATACCAATGAAGATTATGTTTCCTCACATTAGAGTTGTATTATTAGATTCATTAAATAAACGATTATATTTTCTGAATGAAGTGATTGATGCATTGGAACTGGAACAGATTGAAACTGTTCATGGCAGGGCAGAAGATATTTCTAAGAAAGCAGAGTATCGGGAACAGTTTGATTTATGTGTTTCCAGAGCTGTTGCAAATTTGTCTACCTTGTCAGAATATTGTATTCCATTTATCAAGCAGTCAGGAATGTTTATTAGTTATAAATCTTCCACCAGCGATGAAGAAATCGAAGAATCCCGCAAGGCTATTTCTGTATTAGGTGGTTCTATTGTATCAAAGAATATTATTAAACTTCCATGTTCGGATGTTGATCGTGTATTTGTAAACATTGAAAAGGTAAAGACAACACCGAAGAAGTATCCAAGAAAAGCAGGGACTCCTTCCAAGGAACCAATTAAGTAAAAGGATTGAAATATGATTGAACAGTATTTAAAGAAAAGACAGAAGATTGTAGTTGAAGATCTGACTAAGTATAAAGAAGAGTTTGAACATAATCAAATTGCTATGGTTGAAGCAAAGAATAAGATTATCGAATTGGAAAATTCTGAAGATGTTGCTACAAAAATCTTTTCTGTCAGAACAAGAGAAAAGGAAGTTTATAAATCACAGGAAATCAGAGATTTAGAAAGTAGGATTACAATCTATGTAACTGAGAATATTCAAAACAAGAAAATGATTGCTTCTTGTGAAAATGAACTTAAAACAATTGAAGAATGTATCACGGAGTTCGAAAATGTTTCACGTGAAACATCCGACAATGTTACACAGATGACATTTGATACATCCTTAGATAACAATGTTTCACGTGAAACATCTGATGTGAAACAGATGGAAAATATTGTGAAACGTCTTGAATTATGTAAAAATCTGGTAAATATCGATGGGAATAGAGTAAATATGGAATTAGAAATGTTAATTAAAGAATTGAAAACTCTTAATTAATATCGATATTAATTAAAAAAATACATTTATATCCTTCTAATAATAGAAAAAGATACTTAAGTATGATAGAATAAATTTTCAGAATACTTGTTATAAGAAGGCTAGAAAGGGAAATATAATGGGTAGAATAATAGCAATCGCAAATCAGAAAGGAGGCGTAGGTAAAACTACGACTTCAATTAATTTGTCTGCCTCATTGGCAGCTGAAGGAAAGAAAGTATTACTTGTAGATATTGATCCTCAGGGAAATGCCACCAGTGGTGTGGGGATTATTAAGCAGGGATTAGAAAATACAGTATATGAATTATTTCTTGGAGAAGCAACAGTTTCTGAATGTCTGATGGACAGTGCAGTAGATAATCTGAGTGTTCTTCCGTCGAATGTGAACTTATCCGGTGCAGAAATTGATCTCATTGGCGTCGATGACAGAGAATTCATTTTAAAGAATGTATTAGATTCAATTAAGGACATGTACGATTATATCCTGATTGATTGCCCTCCATCATTGAATGTATTGACAGTTAATGCTATGGTAGCAGCTGATTCGGTTATTGTGCCAATTCAGTGTGAGTACTATGCATTGGAAGGTTTATCTCAGTTAATTCATACAATTAACCTGATTCAGGAACGTATTAATGATAATTTGGAAATTGACGGAATTGTATTTACTATGTATGATTCCAGAACAAATCTTTCTGAAGAAGTAGTAGATAACGTTAAAGAGAATATTCATTTAAATATTTATGATACGGTAATTCCGAGAAATGTTCGTTTGGCAGAAGCACCAAGTTTTGGAATTCCAATTAATATGTATGATAAGAAGTCAGCAGGCTCTATTGCCTATGAAAAGTTAGCGAAAGAAGTGATTAAAAATAATAAATAGGTTACATAAAAATAATTATGTTAACTAATATGGAGGAAATATGGCAGTTAAGAAGAAAGGCCTTGGTAGAGGAATTGATTCGTTAATTCCTCAGGGAAAAACAGAAACTACTAGCAAAGCAAAGAAAAAAGCTGAACCGGAAGTGAAAGAAGTCATTAAAGAAGTGGAAGTCATTAAAGAGGTTCCTGTTCCGGGGGAAACCATGGTGAAATTATCGGATATTGAACCGAACAGAGACCAGCCACGTAAGCACTTTGATAAAGAAGCTTTGGAAGAACTTGCAGATTCTATTAAGAACTATGGAATTATTCAGCCTTTGGTTGTTCATAAGAAGGATGATTATTATGAGATTATTGCCGGTGAACGTCGATGGAGAGCAGCAAAAATTGCAAAGTTAAAAGAAGTACCGGTTATTATTAAAGAATATTCCAATCAGGAAGTGATGGAAATTGCTTTAATTGAAAATATTCAGCGTAGAGACTTAAATCCTATTGAAGAAGCTTTGGCTTATCGAAGCCTGATTGATGAATATAATTTGAAACAGGAAGAACTTGCTTCCAGAGTTTCAAAATCCAGAGCAGCAATTGCAAACTCTATGAGACTTTTAAGATTACCAACGGAAGTACAGGAATATCTGGTGCAGGGACAGCTTTCCATGGGTCATGCCCGTGCATTGCTTTCTTTGGAACACGAAGATTTGCAGATTGATGCTGCAAAGCAGGTGGTTGATAAGGATTTAAGTGTTCGTGAAACAGAAAAGATGGTTAAGAATATTTTAAATCCAAAACAGGTTAAACTTCCGATTCCGAATAATGAAGACATTGTATATGAAAAGATTGCAGAACGTCTTAAGGAAGTTCTTGGTACAAAAGTTTCTTTAAATCATAAAAAGGGTGGAAAAGGAAAAATTGAAATTGAGTACTATTCCAAAGATGAATTAGAACGGTTATTGGAAATTTTTGACGAAATAAAAAAATAAAAAAGTATATACAAATCAAAATTTTAGTATTATACTACATTGTTAAAAGAGGAGAAAAAATATGACAGAGACACAGTACATAGCATCTCTTGCCGGAATTGCTATTTTGTTTTTAATTTTATACATCAGACAAAGCATAAAAATCTCAAGATTAATGAACAGATATGAAAAATTTATGAGAGGAAAAAATGCAGAAAATCTGGCAGATGCAATCGAAGAAAACTTCCAGCAGATGGAAGAACTGAGCATTGAACATCAGAAAACTCAGTTGAAAGTGGAACAGTCACTTCACAGTATTGTTACAACATTCCATAAATTAGGAATTGTAAAATATGATGCTTTTAAAGAAATGGGTGGAAATTTAAGTTTTGCACTTTGTTTATTAGACGATAATGATACAGGGTTTATCTTAAATACCATGCATGGAAGAGAAAGTAGTTACACATATGTAAAAGAAATCATTAAGGGGGAAGCATATTCAACTCTTGGTGAAGAAGAGAAAGAAGCGCTTGAAAAAGCAATTAATTATTAAATAAATAGTTTTAGTCCAAGGAAGGCAGATTTTGTATCAATTGCGATACGAAACTGCCTTTCAAGTGGAATAAGGACTTTTAAGTAAAGGAGATGATATTTTGAAAGAAGAATTGATGGATCAGCTATCCTGCAAAACCGTCTTTTCGTTTCACCTTCCGGGAGGATATTTGGTGAATATTTCAGAAGCAATTGTTGTAACATGGATTATTATGGCGGTACTGATTTTGGTTTCATTCCTTATGACAAGAAGATTGAAAATCAATAATATTGGGAAGCGGCAGGCAATTGCAGAATTAATCGTAACAAAATTGACGGATATTGTCGGGAAGATGTTGGGAGAAAAGGGAAAAGCTTTTGTTCCATATCTAACCACTGTATTAATATATTTGGGAATATCCAATATTGTTGGTATTTTTGGATTTAAATCTCCAACAAAAGATATTAATGTGACATTGGCATTGGCATTAATGAGTATTATTATTGTCGAAGTCGCAGGTGTTTACTATTTGGGAATCAAGAAATGGCTTCACAAGTTTGTGGAACCGATTGCCATTGTAACACCATTTAATATTCTTGATATTTTTACCAGACCTCTTTCGCTGTGTATGCGACTGTTTGGTAATGTGTTGGGTGCATTTGTAATTATGGAACTGATTAAAATTGCCGTTCCGGTAATTTTACCGGCAGTGTTCTGTGTTTATTTTGATATTTTTGACGGATTACTGCAGGCATATGTTTTTGTATTTTTGACTTCTCTCTATATTAGTGAAGCCATTGAATAAATTATTGAGTAAAGGAGAAAAAAATTATGATGATCGCAATTGGAGCAGGTATTGCAGTTTTAGGAGCATTAGGTGGAGGTATCGGTATCGGTATTGCAACAGGTAAGGCGGCAGAAGCTGTAGCAAGACAGCCGGAAGCTGAATCAAAAATCCGTAATATGTTAATCTTAGGATGTGCTTTGGCAGAAGCTACTGCGATTTATGGTTTCGTTATCGCATTGATGATTATGTTCATGGTAGATTAAGGAAGGAAGGTTAGCAAAATGCTTGAGATATCACCGGAAAGTATTATTTTGACAGTAGTCAATCTTCTAATTCTTCTGGTTGCTTTGAAGTTGGTGTTGTTTAAGCCGGTGCAGAAAATAATTGCAGCGCGTCAGGAAGAAGCAGACAAGCAGTTTAATGAAGCAACGAAAAAGCAGGAAGAAGCAGAAGAGATGAAGAGTCAGTATGAAGATTCTTTAGCAGAAGTTCACAAAGAAAAGAAGAACATTTTGGATGCTGCAAGAGAAGATGCAGATGAACAGTATCAGAAGATTGTGAATGATGCAAGAAGTGAAGCAAAGCATATTAAGAAGAAAGCTGCAGTGGAAGCAGAAGCACAGAAAGAACAAATTTTGAAAGGTGCGGAAAAGGAAATTGCAGATATTATTGTGAATGCAGCTTCAAAAGTAGTAGGTGAACAGAGTGGTTTTAAGAGTGATGCAGCACTCTTTGATGAATTTTTGAATAAAGCAGGTGAAGAATAGTGACACAGGCAATAAAGAAATATGCGAACGATTTGAAAAATACGGGTATTTCAAAGGAATTATTACAGCAGGCAAAAGATATTTTGGAAGCTGTTCCACAGATTCAGGTAGATTTTGAAAATCCAACAGTGGAAATTGCCAAAAAACATATAGTCATTGACCGTGTTTTTCCAATGGAAATTCGTAATTTTATAAAAATATTATGTGATAATAATGAATTTCAGTTATTTGCACAGATTTGCGATGAGTTTTCTGATTTAGGAAAAGATCCGGAAAAGAAAAATGATTACGCAGAATTAATTTATGTTACAGAACCAACGGAAAAGCAGTTGGTTGGAATTAAAAATTTCCTGAAAAAAGAGTTCAAGAATGAAGAAATACAGATTGAAATGAAAAAAGATCCTTCTATTAGGAGTGGATTTATTCTTCGTGTAGGCACAAAAGAATACGATTGGAGCGAACAGGGAAGAATTGATCAGTTAAAGCAGAAGGTTTCCAAGAGTGTTTCTTCAGCAGGAAATGAATTTAGTCAGGACAGTATTATTTCAATCTTAAAGTCTTCTATTGAAGATTTCGAGTTGGAAGCAAAAAATAAAGAAATTGGTATTGTAAAGTTTGTAGGTGATGGAATCGTAACTGTTTCCGGAATAGATCATGCATGCTATGGTGAAATTGTAATGTTTGACTGTGGTGTAAAAGGAATGGTTCAGGATATTCGCCGTGATGAAATCGGTATTATTCTTTTTGGTAAAGATACGGAAATTCACGAAGGAAGCCGTGTAGTGCGAACCGGAAAAATGGCCGGAATTCCGGTAGGTGAAAAATTCCTTGGACGTGTTGTTGATGCGTTGGGGGCACCGGTAGACGGAAAAGGAGTCATTGAGGAAGACGATTATCGTCCAATTGAAAATCCGGCACCAAGTATTGTTGACAGACTTTCCGTTTCTGAACCAATGGAAACCGGTATTCTTTCTATTGATTCCATGTTCCCGATTGGTCGTGGACAGAGAGAATTGATTATCGGTGACCGTCAAACAGGTAAAACATCTATTGCCATGGATACAATTTTGAATCAGAAGGGCAAAGATGTTATCTGTGTGTATGTAGCAATTGGTCAGAAGGCTTCGACTATTGCAAAGTTGGTAAACAATTTGAAAAAAGGTGGTGCACTGGATTATACCATTATTGTTACTGCAACAGCCAGTGATTCTGCACCACTTCAGTATATTGCACCTTATTCAGGAACTGCATTGGCAGAATATTTTATGTATCAGGGTAAGGATGTTTTAATTGTATATGATGATTTGTCAAAACATGCGGTAGCATATCGTGCAATCTCCCTGTTGTTAGAGCGTTCTCCGGGACGTGAAGCTTATCCGGGGGATGTATTCTATTTGCATTCCAGATTGTTGGAGCGCTCATCCAGATTGACACCGGAAGCAGGGGGTGGTTCCATCACAGCCCTTCCGATTATTGAAACACAGGCAGGAGACGTGTCTGCATATATTCCAACTAATGTTATTTCCATCACGGATGGACAGATTTATTTGGAAAGTGAATTGTTCTTCTCAGGACAGAGACCTGCGGTTAATGTAGGACTTTCCGTATCCCGTGTAGGTGGTGCGGCACAGACGAAGGCAATGAAAAAAGCTGCAGGAAGTATTCGTATTGACCTGGCACAGTATCGTGAAATGGAAGTGTTTACACAGTTTTCTTCTGATTTGGATGATGCTACAAAAACACAGCTTGCTCACGGTAAGGCATTGATGGAATTGTTGAAGCAGCCTCTTGGTGCTCCGTTCAGTATGGCAGAGCAGGTAGTCACTTTGGTAGCAGCCAATGAGCATCTCTTTAGCGATGTTCCATTGGAAAAAATGAAGGAATTCCGTATTGAATTACTGAAGGACTTCCATTTAAATCATTCAGATATTATGAATCAGTTGGAAACGACAAAGAATCTTTCAGATGATATTAAAGCTTCCATTGTTGAAGCGGTAAAAGAATTTAAGAATCGAGAGTGATAGAGTATGGCGAATACGAAGGAGATTCAAAATCGAATAAAAAGTATTCAGGACACTATGAAAATCACAAAGGCAATGTATATGATGTCTTCCATGAAACTTCGGAAAGCAAAGCAGAAGTTGGAAAACACGGAACCATATTATTATGGCTTGCAGGAACAGATTAAAGATATTCTGGTTCACTTTCCGAATATTGAGCATCTCTATTTTGATAACCGTGCTCAGGATCGAATGGAAGAAATAAAGCGCAGAGCATTTGTGGTCATTACCGGTGATAAAGGAATGGCAGGTGCCTATAACCATAATGTGTTAAAAGAGGCACAGCGTATGGTGGATGAGTCTTCCTCTTATCGATTGTTGGTGGTAGGAGAAATCGGAAGACACTATTTCACTAGTCAGGGTTATCAAATTGAAGCAGATTTTCTTTATTCATCAACAAATCCGTCCATGCATCGTGCCAGAGTGATAACAGAATACATCTTTGATCTCTACAATAGAGAAGAAATAGATGAAGTATATGTTGTGGGTACGGAAATGATTAATAGTATGCGTTCTGATGTTCATGTGGAAATGGTTATGCCACTAAAGACCCGTGATTTCGTAGCGCAGGAATTGATTGATGAAGCAAAAGAGGACCGAATCAATAATGACTGGTATACAATTTATCCGTCACCGAAAAAGGTTTTGGAAAAATTAGCATATAACTATGTAACCGGATATATTTATGGTGTTTTGGTAGAAGGGTCAGCCAGTGAAGAAAATTCCAGAATGATGGCAATGAAATCTGCAACAGACAATGCGGAAGCAATGCTAGCGGAACTTTCAATAGAGTTTAACCGAGTGAGACAGGCAGCAATTACCCAGGAAATCACAGAGGTAATCGGTGGCGCAAAAGCCCTTGCCAATAAAAAGAAGAAACAAAGTGAAGTGAGGTAATCACGTTATGGAAAATAAAGGAAAAATCGTTCAGGTTTCAGGACCTGTAGTAGACGTTGAGTTTTCAGATGGAAATCTTCCTTCTATTAAAGATGCATTGTATGTAATGAACAATGGTAAAAAATGTGTGATGGAAGTTTCACAGCATATTGGAGGAAATGTAGTTCGTTGTATTATGCTTGCAGCCAGTGAAGGTCTTCACCGGGATATGGAAGTTGTTAGTACAGGAAACGGAATTCAGGTTCCTGTTGGTGAACAAACGTTGGGAAGACTGTTCAACGTTTTAGGAGAAACTTTAGATGATGGAAAATCATTAGATGATGTGGAGAAGTGGACAATTCATAGAGAACCGCCAACATTTGAAGAACAGAGTCCGGTTGTAGAAATTCTAGAAACAGGAATTAAGGTAATCGATTTATTAGCTCCTTATGCAAAGGGTGGTAAAATCGGTTTGTTCGGTGGTGCCGGAGTAGGTAAAACCGTATTAATTCAGGAATTAATTCACAATATCGCAACAGAAAGCGGAGGTTATTCTATTTTTACCGGTGTTGGAGAACGTTCCAGAGAAGGAAATGACCTTTGGATGGAAATGAAAGAATCCGGAGTATTGGATAAGACCGCTTTGGTGTTTGGTCAGATGAATGAGCCACCTGGATCTCGTATGCGAGTAGCAGAAACGGGTCTTACCATGGCAGAATATTTCCGTGATGTGGAAAAGCAGGATGTACTTTTATTTATTGATAATATTTTCCGTTTTGTACAGGCTGGTTCTGAAGTATCAGCACTTCTTGGACGTATGCCTTCAGCTGTTGGTTATCAGCCAACGCTGGCAAATGATTTAGGTGAGTTGCAGGAACGAATTGCTTCTACAAAGAACGGTTCCGTAACTTCTGTTCAGGCAGTATATGTACCGGCGGACGATTTAACTGACCCGGCACCGGCAACAACCTTCTCTCATTTGGATGCAACAACGGTATTATCCAGAAAAATTGTGGAGCAGGGAATTTATCCGGCGGTAGACCCATTGGAATCAACTTCCAGAATTTTGGAAGCAGATGTGGTAGGTGAAGAACATTATCAGGTGGCAAGAGCCGTTCAGGAGACCTTGCAGAAGTATCGCGAATTACAGGATATTATTGCAATTCTTGGTATGGAAGAATTATCTGATGAAGATAAACAGACTGTATATAGAGCAAGAAAAATTCAGAGATTTCTTTCTCAGCCGTTTAGTGTGGCAGAAAACTTTACCGGTGTAAAAGGAGTATTTGTTCCATTGGAAGAAACAATCAAAGGATTTAAAGCAATCCTTGATGGAGATATGGATCAGTATCCGGAAGCAGCATTCTTTAATGTTGGAACAATTGAAGATGTCAGAAGAAAAGCAAAGAGCTTATAGGTTTAGAATTTAAGGAAGGTGTAGTGGAATGAATACATTTTCATTAAAAATTATAGCTTGTGATAAAGTATTTTATGACGGTGAATGTGAGATTTTAACTTTTCCGGGGGTGGACGGTGAAATGGCTATCATGGCAAATCATGAAGGATTCACTACTGTTACGGAAATTGGAGAAATCAGATTTCGCATTCCCGGAGGAGAATATATAAAGGCGATTGTGTCCGATGGGATTTTACGTGTAGATAAAAATGAAGTTGAATTTATCGTTTATTCTGCAGAAAGACCGGAAGACATTGATACCTTTAGAGCAAATGCAGCTATGGAACGAGCAAAAGAGCAGTTACAACAAAAGCAGAGTATTATGGAATATCATGTTTCTACGGCATCCCTTGCAAGAGCTATGGCAAGACTTCGTGGGGCAAAGAAGTAGGAGGGATTATGAGATATTTGGAAAATTTCAAGGAAGAAACAAAATTCAAAAAGGTGATTAGTGTTATAGGACTGGTTTATGCTGTAGTTCTAACAATTGTACTTATTTTATATTTATTTATTCAAGTAGAATGGGTGGACAAATTTTTGCCACTGTTGGTTGCTCCGATTTTTATTATTGATGCAATATTAGAATGGAAAAAGAATGAAAAGAGTGCGTTGCTTTTTATTGGAGTTGCTATTTTAGCAATTGTGTCGTTTATAATAAAATGGATGAGATTTCATTAATAAAAACCCCTTGCCGATTGGCAAGGGGTTTTTCGTACATAGATTTTAATATTCAACCACTGAAATTTCATCGCGAAGTAATCGGATTTCTTCAGGGTTATTTTTATGAATTCGGGATGCTGCTACGATTGGTATCCAGTTCTTTACATAACGGGAACTGGTATTTGTCTTTTCGCAGAATTTTTCCAAATAGCTGTCTGCAAAATTTGGCATGTAAAGCTTCATCCAAAGATAAGTACGCGCTACATCAGCACTGGCATTTCCCTGAGTGGCATGATTCCAATCCAAGATGTAAACTTCTCCATCACTAATCAATACATTATGAGGAGTGAAGTTTCCATGACACACTTTTTTATGTTTTGGAGAACTATTAAGCATTTCCTGTAAGTCAATTTTTAAGGAACTGTCTAAGTTCGAAATGTTGATGTAATCAGTAAACTTTTGTCTCTGTATTGGAAGTTCCGGACATTTATATTTATGAATTGATGTCTGGATTTCCACTAACTGATTTAAATATTCATCCGTTTTTTCCGGATTTTCATTGATTAATTCAAAGAGTGTTTTTCCCGGATGTCTGTTGGATTTGAAAGCCCACTGACCATCTATTTGTGTTACTTCTTCAATAGAAACAACTTTAATTCCAAGACTTTCAACGTATGTAGTAATAAATGATTCCATAAACACGTCGTTTTTGGAATAGCCTTTTTTGAAAATTTTATACATTGTATTATCATCAGTATAGATTGTATTATTACGTCTTTCGTTCCTTATCTCTAAATTCATAGGACCATCTCCTCGTTCTTTAGTCTATATGACTTAGTATAGCATATGTTAGAGTTCAGGGCAAAGGAATATTTGATGTGATGGAACCTTGAAAAAATAAGGGGGAGAGGGTATAATCGAAGTTAGTGCATCTTATAATAAGGAAGAAAATATTTTCCTTTAAAGAAGAAATAAAAAAGATAGAAGAGGAACGAATATGTTAGATATTAAATTTTTAAGAGACAATCCGGACATTGTAAAACAGAATATCAAAAACAAATTTCAGGATCATAAGCTTCCATTGGTTGATGAAGTGATTCAGTTAGACCAGGAAAATAGAGATAATAAAAAAGAAGTGGAAGCACTTCGTGCAAAGAAGAACCAGTTGTCAAAGCAGATTGGTGGTTTGATGAAGGATGGTAAAAAGGAAGAAGCAGAAGCTGTTAAGGCTGAAGTTGCAGCAGGAAATGCTAAGATTGATGAATTAACTGCAAAAGAAAGAACTTTAGAAGAAGAAATCAAAAAGAGAATGATGGTTATTCCGAACATCATTGACCCATCTGTTCCAATTGGAGAAGATGACAGTAAAAACGTGGAAGTAGAAAAATTCGGGGAACCGGTTGTTCCTGATTTTGAAGTTCCATATCATACAGATATTATGGAAAAATTCAACGGAATCGACTTGGAAGCTGCAAGAAAAGTTGCAGGAAACGGATTCTATTATTTAATGGGAGATATTGCCAGATTACATTCAGCAGTAATTTCTTATGCCAGAGATTTTATGATCGACCGTGGATTTACATATTGTGTTCCACCATTTATGATTCGAAGCAACGTAGTAACAGGTGTTATGAGTTTTGATGAAATGGATGCCATGATGTACAAGATTGAAGGGGAAGACCTTTATCTGATTGGTACCAGTGAACATTCTATGATTGGTAAGTTTATTGACACACACATTAAGGAAAGTGAATTGCCATATACTCTTACAAGTTATTCTCCTTGTTTCAGAAAAGAAAAAGGAGCACATGGAATTGAAGAACGTGGTGTTTACAGAATTCACCAGTTTGAAAAGCAGGAAATGATTGTAATCTGTAAGCCGGAAGAAAGCATGGAATGGTATGACAAGTTATGGAAGAATACAGTAGACTTATTCAGAAGTCTTGATATTCCTGTTCGTACTTTAGAATGTTGTTCCGGAGACCTGGCTGATTTGAAAGTAAAATCTGTTGACGTTGAAGCTTGGTCACCAAGACAGAAGAAATACTTTGAAGTCGGAAGCTGCTCTACTTTAGGGGATGCACAGGCTAGAAGATTGGGAATCAGAATTAAAGGAGAAAATGGAAACTACTTTGCTCATACATTGAACAATACAGTAGTAGCTCCGCCTCGTATGTTAATTGCATTCCTGGAAAACAACTTAAATGCAGACGGAAGTGTAAACATTCCGGAAGCATTGAGACCATATATGGGTGGTAAGGAAAAAATTACAGTAGAATAAGATGATATATCTGCGGCAAAGAATTCTTTGCCGCAGAATTAGGCATCTATAGCTCAGCAGGATAGAGCGACCGCCTCCTAAGCGGTAGGCCGCTGGTTCGAATCCAGTTAGATGCGTTAGAAGCAGGTATGCCTGCTTTTAAAAATTCATATTGAGGAGAAATCATGGATTATATTGTTTTGGATCTGGAGTGGAATCAAAATCCCTACGGCAAAGGACATTATTATCCGGGACTTCCTTTTGAAATTATTGAATTTGGTGCAGTACGTGTAAATGAATACTTTGAAATTGAAGATTCATTTCAACAGGTTGTTCGACCAAAAGTTTATAGAAAACTTCATTATAAAATTCAGGAGATTACTCATTTTACGAATGAAGAATTAAATCAGGGAAAAGACTTTCGTCGCGTTATCCGGGATTTTCTGGAATGGTGCGGAGACGACTATATGTTTTGTACCTGGGGATCTCAGGATTTAACAGAGTTGCAGAAAAACATGAAACATTATAACTTAGAAAGAGTTTTGGATTTTCCGTTGTTTTATGTGGATTTGCAGAAAATGTTCAGTTTGAGATATGATGATGGTCATTTAAAGAGAACCCTCAACAGTGCCGTGGAATTATTGGAGATTGAAGAAGACAGACCGTTCCACAGAGCGTTGGGTGATGCGTATTACACAGCAAGAGTGTTGCAGGAAATGGATTTCGAAAAGTACAAAGACAGACTTTCGATTGATACTTATTATTATCCTCGAATTAAAGAGGAAGAGATTTTTGTCCGATTCGATGAATATACGAAACAGGTTTCCAGAGAGTTTTTATCAAAGGATGAAATGTTTGCAGATTATAATATGTCCAGTATGTTGTGCAACAAATGCGATAAAGAATTGGAAGTTTTGATTGGATGGTTTTCGGATAGTGGAAAGACTCATTATTGTTTGGGTCGTTGCCCGGAACATGGATATGTGAGAGGAAAAATCCGTATCCGAAAAGCAGAAGAGGATAGTTTCTTTGCAATAAAGATTATGAAATCCACAGATGAAGAAGGGGCAAAGAGTATTTATGAAAAACAGGAATCAATAAGGGAAAAGAGACGAGAGAGAAGACAAAGGTCTCTGGATAAAGAAATCATCGTTGAGGAATTATGGGACGAAAATGAAGAGGGCGATGAGGAGTAAAAAGAGCTGCATAGTATTGCAGCTCTTTTTTTGTACCTTTTGGAAAAAGTGTAGAAAAATCTTATAGATGGGTGGATTTATTAGAAATAATTTACAAAAAAATTTGAATAAAATTGAATTTTTTTGCAAATTGAACAATAATAGTCAAAAAAACCAATTATAGTCATTTTCAAAAATTTTTATTTCGCTAAAATAGAAAATGGTTATTAGCACGGAATTATAAAACAGAAACTGAAAATCCAATAGGGGTTGTTTTTTTTGCTCTTCTTATCGAAACATTTTTTCATTTAAAGAATGTTCGCGATAACATTGCAGGAATAATCAACAAAACAGTTTTTAAACGAGTGTATAAGTACACCGTGCATGTTTATCCTTAGCGTTATTTAAAATTCAGGGGAGGGATGAAACGCATAGAAAAATGTGAATTTTCGTAACGAAGCAAGGATGTGAGAAAATTTTAAGAGGAGGACGCATCATGCGACTAAGAGAATTGGTTAAGAAAAAATCATTACTCAAGAAAATCAGCAGCGTATCATTAGCAACAGTTTTGGTTGCTAACATGGTATTGGCAAACTTGTATTTACCAACAGCAAAAACAGAAAAGGTAGATGCAGCAGTTATTACACCACAGTATCGTAACGTTATGTATTACGGTGAGTGGTCAATTTATGCGGGACAGAAAAACTATACTCCGGAAAAAATTCCGGGAAATTACATTACACATTTGAATTTTGCGTTTATGGATGTAGATGAGAATGGAAATGTTATTTCTACAGATACATGGGCAGATTTTGAAAATCCGAACGTTGGATTCTCGGCAACATCTGACAGCCCTTGGGCAGGTGTAGCTCCGGCTATGATTCAGTTAAGAGATATGTATCCGAATATGAAGATTGGTTTCTCTGTAGGTGGATGGACACGTTCGGGAGATTTCCCTAAGATTGCAGCAGACTCATCTAAGAGAAAAGCATTCGCTGAAAACATTGCGAAGACAGCACATCTTTTCGGATATGATTTTGTTGATATTGATTGGGAATACCCAACAGCAGACAGAGATTCAGATCCGACAGGAAACGGCGTTAACGTAGATAAGGGATGTAAGGGTTCCTCAGCAGATACAAAGAACTTTACATATTTAATGCAGGATTTAAGAGATGCATTGGATAAATATGGCGCAATGGATAATAAACATTATGAATTATCTGTAGCGATGTCAGCATCTCCTGCAATGATGGCAAAGATTGAATACGATAAGGTATTAAATATTGTAGACTTTGCAAATATGATGACATACGATTTAAGTGGTGCATGGAACGGTTACACAGGTCACCAGACAGCATTATTTACTAATGAATCTTATAATCATCAGACACAGTTAGACGGACAGTTTTCCGTAGATGCTTGTGTAAAATATTTATATAATACTTATGGAAATAAGATTGACCCATCGAAGATTGTTGTTGGTGTAGCACCATACACAAGAGGTTGGGCAGGTGTAAAGAACGATGGACCTGATAGCAGTAATCCTGGACTTTATGCTACTGCAGAACCTAACAGTGTTAAGGCTGCAGACGGAACAACTAGTGGAACATTCGCATTCAGTGACATTGGTTCCTTAATCAGCCAGTATGGTTTACAGGAATATTATGATGAGACCGCACAGGCTGCATACTACTACAGCCCAAGCTCAGGATATTTCTTTACTTGCGATAATGCAAGATCTGTTACTGCAAAAGCAGGTTATGTAAAAAATACAACTTTCAAAAATCCATTTAACAAACCACTTGGTGGATTGATTTCATGGATGGCGTCTCTTGATGCGTCAGCAACAATTACAAAGACAACTCATGATGCTTTGTTTGGAGCAAACAATCAGCTTGCAGCGCAGAAAATTGAATTCCCTGCATTGCAGAATTTGAATGCATCTGTAGCAACATCAGGAAATGATTATATCATTACAATAAAGAACAATAATAGAATTACAACTGAAAAAAGACAGGGCACATTTAATGCAGCAGCAGAAGCGAATGCACTGTATTATGCAGAAAAGTTTGCTGGATCAGTAACTTATCCAAAATTATACATTAAGATGAAAGATGGTTCGACATTGTCAGGTATCAGTGGAGAAACAGGTGGAATTCTTGGAAATACCAATGGGTATACAACAATTCAGATGAATTCATGGCCATATTATCTTGGAACATCAGGAGGACAGTACGATACTTGGGTATGCAAAGTGAAATCATCAAAGACAGCAAATATTTCTAACATTTCTGAAATTGCAATTACAAAGAGTGCAAAAGAGAATGGTTCTGAAGTTGCTTGGACAAACTTGTTAGGAAATGGTGTACAGCCAACAACAGAGGCTCAACCGACAACGAAAACTCCGGATACAACAAAGGCGCCAACGACTACAAGTGCTCAGCCAACATCCACAGCGCCGACAACTACAAAGGCACAGCAGACTACTTCACCGGCAAAGGGAGAAAGTTATGCGGAATGGTCTCCAAATGATGTTCGATACGAATTAGGAAGCCTCGTACAGTACAAGGGAAAAGTTTACGAATGTACTTATGCTCACAACTCTAACAGTGCATGGTCACCGGTACAAGCTCCAACTCTTTGGAAGGAAAGACCAGATTTGGTTGCAGGAGAAGTGGCAACAACAGGTGGCAGTGGAGAAAATCCAACAGAAGATAATTACACAGTAAACACTGTTTTACCACAGCATACCGTAACAGGTTACTGGCACAACTTTGATAACAACTCAGTAAACTTGAAACTTGCAGACGTTCCTACATATTATGATTTAATTTGTGTAGCGTTTACAGGAAATACATCAACACCTGGAGAAGCAACATTCTCTATTGATCAGGATTTAAAGAACAAACTTGGATACAGTGATGAAGAGTTTATTCAGGATATTAAAACATTAAAAGCAAGAAATCAGCACGTAATCATCTCAGTAGGTGGTGCTGAAGGAAGAATTACAATTAACAGTGATGCAGCTGCAACTAAATTTGCAGAGAGCATGAAGTCAATTATCAGAACTTATGGATTTGAAGGTATCGATATTGACTTGGAAGGTATGGCTGTATCAGGAACAAATTATATTGCAAGCGCACTTCGTTCATTAAGAAATGAATTCGGAGAAAACTTCATTATTACAATGGCTCCGGAAACTGCATATATGATTCCGGGTGCCGGTGGAATTAATTCCGCTTATTGGGATCTTGCAATTTCAATCAAAGACATTTTAACAACAGTACATACACAGTTCTATAATTCTGGCGGAATGAATGGATACAATGGAACAGTTGTAAATCCTGGAACAGGAGCATTCCCGGCAAACCTTTCAACACTTTATATTGAAAGTGGTTTAAGACCGGATCAGGTTGCAATTGGTGTTCCAAGTAGCAGTTCAGCAGCAGGTAGTGGACAGATTACACCACAGCAGGCAGCAAATGCATTCAATGCAATGATTAACGGAACAACAGTTGATGGATTTACACCACCAAAAGCGTACCCAACATTCAGAGGATTAATGACATGGTCTATTAACTGGGATGCAAAACAGGATTACGCTTGGGCCAAAGCAGCAAAAGCAGCAATCAATGCAGCACCGGTTACAGAAATTACAACAAAAGAAAAAGAATCTACAACTAAGGCAACAGAACCAACATCAGGTTCTACAACAGGTACACCAATCGTACCGTTTGGTGTTGTTGCAACAAGTCCTAGCAACAATGTAATCAATGTTGTTTGGGGAAATAGCAATGAATTAATTGCATTAGGTGAAACATTTAATGTTTACGTTGATGGAACAAAGGTATTAAGCAGTGTAGCATGTGCTTCTCACAACATTAACAATGTTGCAGCAGGAACACACACTGTTACAGTGACAGGTGTTGTTGGAAACAAAGAATCAGCTGGTTCTTCCGTACAGGTAACTGTAGCAGGAACATCTGAAAATCCAACACAGGCTACAACAGAAGAAAAGACAACAAGCGGAAATACAGTTACTCCATCAGGAAAAGGACCGGTATTAATCGGTTACTATCATACATGGGGTGACAGTGGAAATCCATTTATCAAATTAAGAGATGTAGATGATGATTGGGATGTTATCAATATTTCCTTCGCAGAACCGGTTCAGGCTGGTAGCACAAATGGAAAGATGAAATTTGATATGTCCGGCGTATTTAATTCATCTTATACAAAAGAAGACTTTAAAGCGGACATCAGAGCAAAACAGGCACAGGGTAAGAAGATTGTTCTTTCTATCGGTGGATATGTAGGATACTTCTCACTAGATTCACAGGCAGCTATCAATCAGTTTGTCAGTGATATTAAGGGATTTGTAGATGAATATGGATTCGATGGAATTGACATTGACTTGGAACAGTCTTCTGTAAACTTTGATCAGGGAAATGATCAGGACATTAGAACAATCAATTCTCCAAGACTTAAGAATATGACAACAGCGATTCGTACAATTTGCGAAAGCTATGGAGATGATTTCATTCTCTCTTGGGCACCGGAAACATTCTATGTTCAGTTAGGATATATGTACTATGCAGGTATTAATCAGTACTGTGATCAAAGAGCAGGTTCATATCTTCCAATGATTAATGCATTAAGAGATATTACAGATTATGTTCATGTACAGTTATATAACTCACAGGCAATTACTGCACCAGATAAAAACACATATTCCATGGGAACAAAAGAGGGTGTTGTAGCAATGTGCAAGATGCTTTTGGAAGGTTTCCATGTTGGAGCAGGCGTTGGTGTGCCTGAAACTGAAAAAACATGGTTTGCACCATTGAGACCGGATCAGGTAGTAATTGGTGTTCCTTCATCAGCAGGTGCAGCTGGTTCAGGACAGATTTCAAACAGTAACTTACAGGCAGCATTTACAGAATTAAATAATCAGTACCCTGGAATGGGTGGTATTATGACATGGTCTATTAACTGGGATTCTTCACAGAATAGTAATTCATTTGCAAATGAAAACGGAGCATTCTTAAAACAGTTCAAATCTGTTGAAGAAGAAACAAGCAGTAAAGAAGAGGAATCAACAACAAAAGAACCTGTAACTTCTACAGAAGGAAAAGTAGAAATCAATGGTTATCAGGTAAGTCATACAAAAGAAGGTATGAGAACTGTATTTACAGTTTCCAATACAATCAATGGTAAGGCTGTAACAGAAAGCGGTTTAATCTACGGATTAGGCGGATATGCAAACGAAAGTGATGTATATTTAGGAAGCAGCAGCAGATATGTAGCTTCTTTCGAAACAAACGGAGATGGAACACTGAAAAAGAATTATTCTTCTACAATTACAAACGGAACAAGTTATGCAATGACAATGAAGTTTGCAGTAGGAAATAAGAAAGAATTCACAACCGTATGGTATGTTCGTGCTTATGCAAAACTTTCAGACGGAACAATCGTTTACAGTGATGTTGAAAATTACACAATTTCACAGATTGCCGGAATCCTGTATGACAGAGCAATGATGCCAAATGAAACAGGACATGAATATCTGTACAATAAGATTTTAAGAGTGGTTGATCCTAACTATCCAATTGTGGATTATGCATGGGATAAAACAGTCGTATCATAAGAACGAAATAATAAGTGGGAGCCGTGTTATGCGGCTCCCTTTTATGTTGTAAAAAAAGCGGATAGGTTTGTACCTACCCGCTTTACTTCTAAAATCTTATTTACTCTGGTTATAATTTTCAATTAATGAATCCAATTCTTCTAACAGACAATCAACACGACCGTAAAAGGCATCATTGTTTCTTGGACTGTCAAAGTTGTCACGAATGTCTGTTAAGGTATTAATAATATTATCAAGACGTTTCTTTCCGTTTCCGTTTAAGTATAAGAGATAACGGCTCTTTTCGTTTTCCTGTGGAGTCATTTTCTTTAAGAAAACTTCAATGTTTGGCTTTTCTCCAATAAAACGATAAGTAATGGAAGGAGATGCATGATTGAATAAATTCTGAAGGTAATAAATATCTCCGGTTTCTTTATAGTAATTCCAGGCAAAGGTTTTTCTCATCGTCTGAGCACCAATGGAATTTAAGCCGATTTTGTGGCCGGCTGCACGAAGAATACGATAAGCCTGTTCACGGGAAACCGGTTTATTATTTGTAGAATGTCCAAGGATTAAATAAGAATCCGGATCACGATATTCGGTAAAGTCCGAAATGATTTTCTGTAAATCTTCTGAGAACTTAAATGTGTTCTTAATATTCTTGGTACCGATGTTTACCGTAATTTCAGATTTACCACGAACATCTTTAACCTTAAACTTTAAAATGTCTTTTAACTGAAGACCGGTACCAATACCGATTTCAAACATAATGTAGTATTTGTAATCTACTTCTTTCAATGTTTCGCCGAATAATTTTAAAGTTTCGGCGTCTTTAATAGGTGCAACCCAATTCATAAATTCATCTCCTTTTCAATTATCTGTTTCGTTGTCTTTTGTTGGCACGAATCTGATTTAATTTTTTCTTATGTCTTGCAATAAGAATGAGTAATAATATAATAACGCCGGCTACGCACAAAACAGGAATGATAAATTTAGGAATCTTAAAAGATTTTTTAGGGGATTGTTTTGCTGTTGTAGCTGTTTCCATATTGTTCTTGTTTTTTGAAGTATCAACTTTTTCTGCTTTTTTTGAAACATACTTTACATCTACGGAACCAACGGCATGTTCTCGGTAGGTATAGTTGATTTTTGCAAAAGTATCTTCGGTCTGCTCAAAGGTAACGGTTGATTCCAAATCGGAAAACTGAACACCTTTTGGAACAATGATTGTTGCATCCGAATCAAATTCCAGGGATGTTAACATTCCGTTAAACGGTGATGGTAACAAGGCATCATTGTCGGAAACAGAACCGATATTGGAAGATACATTTAACTGTTCAAAATTGTTAAAACCATAATCTAAAAGCATGGTAGTATCTTTATAAACATTTTGTCCATTGGAGTGAAGCACTACGGAAATTAATGTAATTCCGTTGCGCTTTGCATAAGTAACAAGAGTGGTTCCGGCCTGATCGGTATAACCGGTTTTTCCACCGATAATTCCTTCGTAATAAACCGCATTATAAGGGGATACCATTTTATGTCTCTGCTGAGCACTGAAGGTTTTCTTACGTTTATTATTTTTTGGAATCGTGTAGGAAACCGTGTTTACAATCTGATTGAAAACATCATGAGAAGCAGCTGCACGGGTAATCATTGCCATATCGTAAGCTGTAACATAATGATTCTTATCATGAAGACCGTTTGCATTTGCAAAATGGGTATCTGTCGCTCCTGCATCTTTGGCACGTTGGTTCATCATTTCTGCAAATTTATTCACATCGCCTCCAACATGTTCACCTAAAGCGGTAGCAACTTCATTTGCCGATGAAAGCATCAATGCGTACAAGCAGTCCTTAACAGACATTTCTTCACCAATCTGACATCCGATGTTTGCATCTTCATAATAATTTAAACCGTTAACTGCATTTTCGGAAAAGGTAACCTTATCATTCAGGTTACAATTTTCAATGGTAAGTAATGCAGTCATAATTTTTGTAATACTGGCTGGGTACATTTTTTTGTGACATTTTTTATCATAAAGAACGGCGCCGGTAGATGCGTCAATTAACACTGCAGTCTGAGCAAAAACATCCGGTTCCTTTGGCCACCCCTTAGCGTCCTTTGCACCTTGCACAGAAGCAGTATTTCCGCTAAAAACAAACGATAAAGTAACTAAAAAAACTAATGCATAAGATAATATTTTTTTCATAATAACCTCGACTATATAATATTCCTAATTATTTTACATAAAAATCATATAAAAATCAACCAACAGCATTCAACAGTTTTGTAATGCCTTATATTGTATATAATACTTTTTCGGAGAAAATGTAACAAAATAGGGAAAAACCTTGAAGAAGCAAGGAAAATATCGTAAACTATTGGGCAGATACCAAGAATGAAATGGAGAAAACAATGAGATTACGAAATGTACCAGGGGCAAGAGAAGCAATTGCTGAAAGCCCAATGACAATTACAGAACCGGAAAAAAATAAAGGAAACTGGAAGGCGGTTTTTGAGAATGAAAATCCTCTTCGTATCGAAATCGGTATGGGAAAGGGAAACTTCATTATTCAGATGGCACAGGAAAATCCGGACATAAACTATATCGGGATTGAGAAGTATTCCAGTGTATTGATTCGGGCGATTGAAAAATGCGAAGAACTGGAACTGAAAAATCTCAAATTTATCCGAATGGATGCAGAATACATTTGTGATGTATTTGATCAAGAAGAAGTGGATCGCATTTATTTGAACTTTTCGGATCCTTGGCCAAAGGATCGTCACGCAAAGAGAAGATTGACATCCAAGCAGTTCTTTGCAAGATATGATCAGATATTAAAAGCAGACGGGATTGTAGAATTTAAGACGGATAACGATCAGCTTTTTGAATTCTCCTTAGAGCAGGTTCCGGAAGCAAACTGGAAGATTGTAGATTCCACATGGGATTTGCACAACAATGAGGAACTTTGTAAAGGAAATATTATGACAGAATACGAAGCAAAGTTTTCTGCTATGGGAAATCCAATTCACAAATTAATCGCAACAAGATAAAAGAAAGGTCATTGCATAAAGCAATGACCTTAAAATTTATTTCTTATCTTTTTTATCTTTCAGTTCTTTTGACTCTTTTGCAATTGGTGGCAACTTAATGTGTGGCTTATCCGGCTTAAGAACCGGCATATTCAACTGCTTCTTTGTTAAACGTTCGTCAACAATACTTTCCATAACCTTGGTTACCACTGCCAGACACGGAACGCCCAAGAACATTCCTGCAACACCGGCAAGCCATCCGCCTAAGGTAATAGCGAAAATAACCCACAGTGGACGAAGACCGGTAGAGTCTCCTAAAATCTTAGGACCAATAACATTTCCATCCAACTGCTGAATAATTAAAATCAGAATTGCAAAAATCAATCCGCTCTTCGGAGAATAAATTCCCAGTAAGAATACACAAGGAATGCCACCGAGGAAAGGCCCAAAGTAAGGAATCATATTTGTAACGCAAACGATAATACTAACCAAAAGAGCACAACTTGCATAACCCGGAATTCCAAAGAAGCTGATTACCAGCATACAAACAAAAGTCAAAAGGCCGATGATTAAGGAATCAATCATCTTACCATCAATGAAATCACCGAAGGTAGTAATCGCCAAACGAATACCTTTGCACAACTTGGATGCCTTTTCTTCCGGAAGGAATGCATAAATAACACGCTTAATGCTTCGCTTCTGTGCTTTCTTATCAAGCAGCAGGTAGCAGGAAACAATCATAGCAACGATAATGTTGAATAAATAACGTACTACCGTAACACCGGTAACCACCAATGCAGAAGTAATGGAAGGTACCAGTTTGTTTAAAACATCCTGCACATAAGAATCAGCATTTCCAAAAGAAGAAATCACAAAATCAAGATTCAGGTTCGGATGTTTGTCTGCGTAGTCATTCAAAAAAATCAAAATGGAATCTGCCCATTCCGGAACCCGGTCAACGAACAACGTCAAACTGGCAATGATTTCCGGAATAATATAAATCAATCCCACAACCATAGCAGAAACTACTATTAAATAGGAAATAATAATTGCGATAATATTAGCCAAAATACGATTAGAAACGTGGAACCACTTCATTAAAACCGTATTGCGAATCCAATTCACTAACGGATTCATTAATAATGCGAAAATAACACCAATTAAAAACGGAGAAATCGCAGAAAGAAAACTGTCGATTACCGCAAAAGAATCTTTCCAAAAGAAAAGTAACTTGATCATTAGAGCAATAATCAAAGAAGTAACAACGGTGTAAATTGCAATTGTGAAATAATCACTGTTTGCCATAAATGTGTTTTTCTTAGTCATAAAACAATCTCCCTTGAATTCATCATTATAAGTATAAGTACAATTGAAAAATAAAACAACCCAAAAGCCCGGAAATCCTATACAAATATAGTATAATCGGTAATAAAAAAAGCATACATAAACAATAATGTAAGAAATATGAAGAAAAAATGAATATTTTTTAAAAAAGAGGTTGCAATTTTTGAATGATAGATATATAATAACACTTGTCGTTACTGAGGAACGACTTAAATAAAACGCGCCTCTAGCTCATTTGGTAGAGCACCTGACTCTTAATCAGGGTGTGCAGGGTTCGAGCCCCTGGAGGCGCACGCGGGTACCGGTTTGGGCATTAAATTGTCTGGGTTGGTACTTTTTTTGTGCATTCTTCGCAAACACTGATAAATAAAGGGATTGCGGAGTTTTTTATTTTCCTGAAAACGCTATTTTTAGATTTAAAAATGAAAAATGCCAGTAGGAAAAGGGTTCGAAAAAATGCATAATTATGTAAACCTTCCCACAAATCTTCCCACAAGTTGTGGGAAGACTGCTATTTTTCATTTTATAATTTTATATTAATTTATAACCTATTTTATAATTTTTGAATTTATTCCCTATCAAAGAATCAACTTGAAATAGCATTCTCAAATATATTGATTGCTTTCTTTCTTGATTTTTCTGTTACATGAGAATAAGTATTTAATGTGATTTTTACATCTGAATGTCCAAGTAGAGCCTGTACGTCTTTAACGTTGGCACCATTTAATACTAAAGTTGAAGCATAAGTATGTCTCAAGCAGTGAAAATGAAAATGGCTAATATCCGGTAGATTTTTCTGCACGACTTTGTTACACCATTTTAGCGTCTGAGTGGTCATCAATTCTCCATCTTGTTTTGTGCAAACAAAATGTAAAGGCTGCAATGCAGAGTTATCTGAAAACTCATCTATATGAATCCCATGACAGAAGCGGGTCGTATTCTTGATATAAGCCTGATTATAGTTTGTATAAATCTGGCAGTGTGTTTTTCCACGCACTTCTTTATTGCAATAAAAATGAGTTTGATATAGTTCCCCATATAGAGTTTTAAGTTTCTCCTGATTGCGTTTCGCCATAATAAGAATAGTAGCAAGACTGTCTCCGAAATCAATTGCTCGTGGCTTACCGTTTTTTGGAACTTTTAATTCCCAAGTTTTCAAATCCTTATCGTAGTACATGGAACGTCTAACATAGAGAACTTGATTTTCAAAATCTATATCTTCCCAAGTAAGTCCACATACTTCTCCGGCACGCATTCCGGTATGATAAGCAATCTGAATGGGTAAAGTCAGATAACAGTAATCTTCGACAGAGGATAAATAACTAGTAATACGTAAGTATTCCCCATGAGTGATTGTCTGTATTTTATTGCCTGTATCTTCACCGAATAAAGAGTTTTCTTTTGTAATTTTTCTCTTTTTAACATACTGCATTAAATTTTCTCTAAGAAGTTTCTTAGGGTAAACTGCAAACTTAAACATGTTATTGAGAACCAGAAAGAATTTTCTCATAGTCGCTTTGGCATAGGGTTTAGCGATTTGATTACCATCTTCATCATAGAAGCCAAAGTATAGCCCGTCTACATATTGTTGAATATCTTCAATAGTTAAATCTGATAATTTGATTTCAGAAAATGGATTATTATGGATGTTATTAATTGTATTTTTATATCCGTATTTTCCATTTGTTGTTAAATCGCTGTTCGCAATCTCAGCATCATACCACATATCTGCTAATTGCCCAACAGTAAGTGATCCTGAATAAAATACAGAACCATCCTTACGATATTCCGCTAATGCTTGGTTTAACATAAATTTTGTTTCGGCTTTTGTTTTTCCACCTTTAAATTCATGCATTTTCCAAGTGCCATCTTGCTCTTTAATTCTAAAGCGGTAGTACCATTGTGATCCTTTCTGTCTTATACTTCCTGTTTGTAAAGATTCAAAATTATTCATATTCCTTCCTTTCCAAGTTAAGAACTTGGGAAAAGGATTTTAGGTTTAAATATCATTTCATCAAGTTTTTAACTTTATTTTATTTATTCATAAGATACACCTCCTTAAAAATTTTATTTACGTTATTAATGAAGTTTTAATAATGCATCTAATCTGTTATTAGCTACATCAGGATTTTTTGAATAAGTTCTGATGATATCACTGATTTCACTAAAAGTATTGATTGTATGTGTTATTTCTCTTAAAAACATTACTTCATTAAATTCATTTGATGAACTGAAACCAATTGTTTCGGCAAAGGAATTATTCTCATTATCAGTATATTTGGAAAGTGCTATTCCAAAAGACTGATTAAAATCGGTATATTCCTTCAATAAAAGTAGAAGAATGTTTTTAGAAAATAATGAGGCATTTTCTTCTAAATCATTAGGAACAGATTTTAAAGCTGTATTGAATGAATCAATAAGCTTCAGTTCCATATAATCTTCAATATCAGAATTTAATTCTGATGTTTCTCCACGTAACCATTCCGGTGTAGTGTGAAGTATTTCTGCAAGACTGTCCAAAACTATTTTTTTGGAATTATCAATTAATCCTGCTTCATATCTTTGAGCTGTAGAAATATTTACACCCATCTTATCGGCGATATATCCTAAGTTCAAATTTAATTCTTTACGTCTTTCTTTCATGCGCTTACCAATTGTGGCACATAATTGTTTATCTCTCATAAGAATAAACTCCTCTCATATAAGATAAAAATACTATAACACATAAAATTGCATAATGCAAGATAAGAAATAAAATAAATTTGCAAAAACTATTGACATTAAAGAAAATGCGATTTATATTATTATAAAATAATTGCAATATGCAAGTAAGAAAGAAGGTGATATTATGCAGAACACAAAATTAGCCTATACAGTAGAAGAAGCTTCAATTTCTACAGGTATAGGGAAGAATACTTTAAGAACTTTAATTGAATGGAAGAAAATTCCTGTTATTAAAGTTGGAAGAAAGTTTCTTATTAAAAGAGATGTTCTTGAAAAATTTCTTTCGAAGAACGAAGGAAGAGATTTAAGAAGCAGAAATAACGTTGAAGCAATTAAATAATAGGAGGTAGAGAAAATGGCAAAAAGAACTTTTGAAGAAAGACTTAACGAACTTTCAAAAAAGCAAACGGCATATTTGGAGAAAGCAAATAACCTAAGCCAACAGATTAAAGTTTTAGAAAAGAAAGAAGCCGAAGAAAATCGTAAAAAGAGAAATCATAGATTGATTGAAGTAGGTGCGGCTGTTGAATCTGTTTTAGGTAGTCCCATTGAAGAAAAGGATATTCCAAAGTTAATCGGTTTTTTAAAGAAACAGGAAGCAAATGGTAATTATTTTTCGATAGCAATGGGAGTAAAAGAAAGAAATGATAATTCAAATATGTAAGTTGTGAGAAGGGAGTAGATGTTTTTCTATTCCCTTCTTTTTGGTAGAAGGGCGCACTTATATGTGGGCGTAGCCCACATTGTATAAGCGCGATCCTATGCGGATGGCACCACTTCGTGGAGACTCTTGCGCAGAGGGCGGTCTTCACGCAGACGGCGTGTCATATCGCTAATGAGATGATTCGACCATGTCAGCTCGAATCCAGAGCCACATGGATGCAATATTGTAGAAAGGAGTTGATGCGATATGTCAATATATCATTGTTCAATTAAAATAATTAATCGCGCAGGCGGTCGAAGTGCAGTTGCATCAGCTGCCTACCGCTCAGGTGAAAAATTGCACAATGATGAAACAGGACTCACTCATGATTTTACAAAAAAAGGCGGAGTCATTATGAACGAAATTATATTGCCGGTTAATGCACCGGAAGAATTTCGTAATCGTGAGTACCTGTGGAATGAAGTGCAAAAAATTGAGAAAAGAAATGACGCACAGTTTGCAAGAGAAATTGAAGTGGCTCTTCCTGTAGAAATGAATAGGGAAGAACAAATAGAGTGTGTAAGGAATTATATAAAAGAAAATTTCACAAGCAAAGGAATGATTGCAGACTGGGCACTTCACGATAAAGGGGACGGTAATCCTCATGCTCATATAATGCTTACAGTTAGAGAATTAGATTCTAATAAAAAGTGGATGGCAAAACAAAAATCTGTTTTTGCAAATGCAAGGGATAAAGAGGGCAGACCAATTTATAATCCGGAGTTGCCTTCGTACAATCCAAAAGATAAAGATGCAACAGAGAAATATCGTATTCCAAAACTTGACGAAAGAGGAAAGCAAAAAGTCAGAGTCAGGGAAGGTAAAGGAACAGAGCTTCTTTGGGAAAAAGTAACCATTCCATCTAATGACTGGAATGACAGGAAGAATGCAGAAGTCTGGAGAGAGTCCTGGGCAAAGCAATGTAACAGATTTTTGGATAAAGACAATCAGATTGACCATAGAAGTTATGAGAGACAGGGACTTGATATCATGCCATCAATTCATGAAGGTGTTACGGCAAGAAAGATGGAAGCAGACGGAAAAGTTGCAGATCGCTGTCAGATAAACAGAGATATTAAAGAACTAAATTTTATAAGAGGGCAGCTTAAACAATTGGCAAAAGAAATCACGGAGCTTATTACAGAGAAAGCGAGGGCAATCTATGACAGATTTAAAGAATTTAGAAGAAGTATTGGAGATGTTAAACGCTCAGGAACAGATGGTGGAGATACTGGAAAATCAGCAGACAGAAATAGAGTCTCTGATGATGGAAAATCAGAAGCTGAAAGAAGAACTGGACGAATCGCTGAAACTAGGAGAGCAGTTGACGAAGCAATTAAAGAAACAGAACTTACAGATAGAGACATTGAAGAAACAGATAGCAGAATATCAAAGCTTAAACAGTTAATTAAAGAAAAGGAGGTAAATCGAGATGACAGACTTAAGAAACTCAAACAGAGAAGACGAGCTTCTAGTAATGCTGGAAGAAATGCAGGATCAGATAGAGACGCTTACGAAAAATCTGGAAACAGAGACTTACAAAAACTTAGAGTGCAGCAAGATGATATCAGAACTTTCATCAGCGAACTCAGAGATGAAGAAAGAGCTTCTAAAGAAAAGCGAGACAATAAAATCCTTGAACGACACGATAGGGAAGTTGAGCGAAAGCGACTTGATTCTGAGAGAAAACGAAGAATTGAAGAAACAGAATCTGATATTAGAGATAAGCGAGTTAAACGCAAGGAAAGAAGCCGATGAGAAATTAAAAGAATTAGAAAACAGAGAGCAGAAGGTCGTATCTCAGGAAAAGGAACTTGCTGACAGACAAAAACATCAAAGAACAGAAGTAAACAAAAAGGTTGAGAAGAAACTTACTGAAAAGGAAAGAGAGTTACTGCTTTCATATGATAGATATGAAAGCAACTTGGAAACGAAGTATAGAATACTTGAAAGAAAATATATGTCAGGATTTATTTTATCTTTAGTTTATGGAATTGTAGTTACCTTAATTCAGATGTTCAAAAGTGAAGTTTTCAAAACAGAATTGATGGACTTTGGGAAAGCGATAGTAAATACTGGCGTGTGGATTACGCACCGTTTCACCGATTTGATTGATATAATTTATGGAATGAAGTTAACTGGGAATGAAATAGGAGATAAAACTATAAGTAGTACTTTAATATTGATGCTAATATTTTTAATAATTCTTTCAATCGATTTTCTAAGGAAAAGAGTTAAGAAATTTATTAGGGGGATAAAAGGAATAGCAGATAAATCTTTGTTAGAGATGATGTTAATAATTTTAATGGGGAATATGGTGTTTTGTGATTGGATAAAGGAAATCTTATCAATCAATCTCATCGCATCAATAATTTTTGAGTGCGGGACTGTGTTATTGATTAGAAAAAATTTATTACTTTAGGTCTATTATTTTACATTAATTGACATAAAATTAAGCATATGATAAAATACATAAAGTTGAACGTACAGAAGATATGTTTGATAATATTGAAGAAGAGAGGCAAACATCATGATTAAAAAACTCTCAGTGCTAATGATTGCTTTAATGGTGTTTATGGGTGTGATGACACAGACATATGCTGCTGGAAATTACAAAGACACAAAATTCAAATTTTCCTTTACTGCATATTCTCCGTATATGGGACAAATGACAGAGACTCGTGCGAAAAAGGACAAAACTTCATCATATATGAAGTGTGAAAAAGCAAGTCATTCATATGATGCCGAGGTATACGCTGTAAATCCTAAAGGTAAAATGGCAATTGAATATTATGTGCCAGTAAACAGTCCAGTGTACATTATGAAAAAAGGTGATGCAAAATACTTGGTTAATTATGTTAGAGAAAAAGGCTATAAAAATGCATGTATAAGAGTTGACGGAAGATATGCAGGCAAATATACTGTGTCTGGATTATGGAGTCCAGATAGTATCTAAGAATATAAAGTCCATGTTGTAAAGACATGGACTTTTATTTAGCAGAAGAAAATGATGTTTGAGGAAAAGTAATGAAAAAAATATTAACGTTGTGTATATGTATTGTATTTTTGGTAGGGTGCACTTCAAATAAAAAGGTAGAAAAAGAAAAAGAAAAAGAAAGTGAAAAGAGAACAATTAATTTTGTTATGGAAACGGAAACGGAGGAAGAAAGTGCAGAATACGAAAGAATTGGAGCGTTTAATCAAGTAGTTGATGAAGAGAATATTTTCGAATTAAATGATAGTATTAATTTTGACGGAATAATTTATTCTAATATTTCGGTCGAGTATTCAAAAGAATTACCTAAAAATGTAAGCAAAGATGAGGTTACATATTTTGAAGAAAAGGCTAATGATAAGGGTAAACTAATAGATGATAATTATTATATTATTTGTAAAATAACAATTGAGAATAATACTAAAAAGGCATATGAAGTTGATTTGAGTGGAGGAAAATTTGCGGTATTGGATGAAAATAATGCGGTATATGATTCTTCGCAAGAATTGAGATATAGGAGCGGTTATTTACAAACAGAAAGTGATAAGAATTATTACTTTTCAACGCTTGGTTCGAATGAAAAGAAAGAATTTTTGTTATGTTACATTGTGAACGAAAGTATTTTGAAATCTGATAATTTATATTATGTATTAAATCCAAATGGAGAGGCCGCTGGAATTGCTAAATTGATGGCGTATAGGGTGAAATAAATGTTTAAGAATGAATTATTGATTGAGTTCAAAAGAGCAATATATAATAAAAAATTTTGGTGTTGCATTATGCTTGCAATAACCTTGGCATTATTGCACTATTTTCAAGTTGTTTACCCAGAATTTAAGACGAATAATAGAGAAATTTATGCTAAAAATTTATATCCAGTTTCAACCTTTGAAATATGGATGGGAGCTAGGGGAGGACTACAATCAACAATTTATTATTTGATGATTCCTGTATTAGCTATTCTTCCGTATGCATCTAGTTTGTTTGAAGATATAAAAACAGGATATATTCAAAATATAATTATAAGAACATCTAGAAAGAATTTTTTTCTGTCAAAACTGATAGTATCAATTTTGGTAGGAGGTACGTTGGCAGTACTGCCTATGGTGTTGAATTTATATTTAACAGCAATGACGGTTCCAAGCATAAAACCAGAGGTGACTCAAAAAATATTTCCAGCAATTAATATGAATTGTATGTTTAATGAACTGTTTTATTCAAGACCATATTTGTATGTAGGAATATATTGTCTTATTATATTTGCATTTGCGAGTATATTTGTTGTTTTTTGTTTGATGTTGGCTTTTTATGCTAATAATTATATTGAGGTAATCATATTTCCTTTTTTAGTGTACATCTTTTTAGATTTTGTATTTGAATTTTTGGGCAAATCAAATTTTTCACCAAGACAAATAATGAGAATTGATCAGGACGTTGAAATATCAGGAATAATCACTGGAATAGAATTAATTTTTTGTGGCACTACATTGTTAATGTTTTATATTAGAAAAGTTAAAAACTATGAAGCAACAATTTAAAAAAATCAGTTTGAAAAATATTATTTTCCTTATTTTGATGATAACTATTATGGAATTATTATATTTTTCATATATAAAAGAGGATTATTATATAGAACAAATTTCTATAGCAGATGTTTTGATTTGGAATCAAAGAGAATATTTTTTTTCTTATTATTTTAGTTTATTATTTTTGCTAATTATACAAAAAGAATTTAGGCATATGTTTAATTGGAATATTTGTATTAGATATAAGAGTTGGGAAAGTATTTGGAAAGAAAATATTAAGAAAAATATATATATTTCAATGTATTTATCGACATTATTAATGATAGTTATAGTAGTAGTTTTTGGAACTCAGGGAATAAAAGTAATTAATTTCGATTATAGAAATAGTGTTTTTTCTTTATCAACATACGGGGGGACAATGCATGTTGACATAGGGATAATATTAAGGATTGTTAGTTGCTTTTGGTGTATTTCGTTAATAAAATTATTCATTTTGGGCTTGTTCTATATAATTTTATTTTGGGTTACCGAGAAAGCAGTAGTGTCGTTTGTTGGAACATATATCGTAAATATAATTATCAATAAATATAATTTTTTACAATTAGATATGGATTATTTGAGTTGGTATAAGAATAGAGAACATATAAATATTTCAATACTTGTCTTAGTAATCCTTGTGATAATTATTGGAAAAAAAATATGTAGAAGGAAGGAAGTATTGGATGCAAATCGAAGGCATAACTAAAAAAGACTATCTTATTTCGATAATAATAATTATTATGTCTGAGATGATGTATATTAAAGAGACAGTCTTATATTCCAGTGAAATAGTGTTAGGAGATAATATTATATACTTATTTTATGGAATGGAAATATTTAAGGCGGATGAGTCAGGATTTAAAATTCCAATTATGTTTTTGATTAACTATTCAACGTTATTATATTTGTTTTTTAAATCATCGGTTTTTGATAGAGATAAAATAGGAGTCCAGCGATTAATTAGATTAGGTAGTAAAAAAAAATGGTGGATACTTGTTAATATCAGAATCGCGGTTATAAGTGCTACATTTTTTATAAGTAAAGTTGTAGTAGCTTTGTTAGTATGTAGAGACTTGAAAATGGATATTAATAAGGGGTTTATAAATGATAGTTGTAATATAATTATTAATTCTAATAATAATAGATTATGTGTTTTTTCTGCAATAATAATACCATTAGTTACTATAGTGGTTATTGGAATGGTAATGCAATTGATTTCATTTTTTATAAAACCTTATGCTAGTTGCATTTTGGCGATTATATTTTTGGTGTGTTCTACGTTTTTTTTTAATAAGTGGTTTATTGGCGAGTATTTATTTTGGGGTAGGAGTTCTTTAGCAGACTTAGGAGGATACGATATAAAGTATTCAATTTTGGTGGATATAATTTGGTTGAGTTTTATATTGGCAGTTGGGATAATGTGTATAGAAAAAAAAGATTATGATGTTAAATGAAGGGATTGAAAAAATGACATATATAAACATAAATAATGCAACAAAAATTATCAATAAAGAAAAAGTATTAGATGACATTACTATAGAGATGGAGAAAGGTAAAGTATATGGCTTATATGGAAAAAATGGTTCTGGGAAGACAATGCTAATGCGTGCGATTTGTGGATTGATTCGTTTATCAAAGGGTACAATTATGATTAATAATGAAATATTAGGTAAAGATATTTCTTTTCCAAGGAGTATAGGAGTATTGCTAGAAAATCCTTCTTTTATATCATATTATTCCGGAAAGAAAAACTTACAATATTTAGCAAACATAAAAAAACAGATAACAGATAAGGAAATAGAGAGTGCTCTTGAAAGAGTAGGGTTAGATTCGAACAATAAAAAGCATTATAAAAAATATTCATTAGGAATGAAGCAACGATTGGGAATAGCGGCAGTTATTATGGAGAAACCAGATTTGTTAATATTTGATGAACCCACAAATGCGTTAGATGGTAAGGGAATTGAGCTAATTAATGAAATAATTCAGCAAGAAAAAGAGCGAGGTGCAACAATAATAATTGCTTGCCATGATAAGGAAGAACTGGAGTATTTGGCAGATGAAATTTTTGATATAAAAGAGGGCAAAGTATATAAAAGAGAAAGTGAGTTTAAAGCTTAATATGAAAATTAAATGTGCATTATTAATAATAGCAATCATTTTTATTACTGTAATTTCAGTACATAGATATAAAGAAATAAATACAAACAGTGAGGTGACTAATATCTATACTTATAAAGTAGGAGAAGAAATTGTTGGAGGGGATATTACTATATCAGCTGATAAATTTAGTTTATTAGAAAAAAAAGACTGTAAAAAGATTATTCCTGAAACAGAAAAAAATGATGCTGAAGATTTTGTTCTTGCGCTTGTAGAAATTAAATTGCATAATAATAGTAATAACAGGGTAGAGACTTGCCTAACAGATTTTGTATTACAGTCAAAATCATGGTCGAATGCATTTGATCTTGACACATATCAAAAGTTAAACAAATTTTCAGGTGTAATTATCGCATTGAAGGGAAATGAAGAAAAAAAGGTTTTATTACCATATTATATATATAAGTATCAATGGCCAAAAAATAAATGGGAAACAATACAAAACCAAAAGTATAATTTGATTTTTCAGGTTTATCCAGATAAACATATGATTATATTTTGAGATACAATAGTTGGTCTCAATTTGTGATATGTTTGACGAGTGTTACAAATTAACTATGTCAAAACAAGGTATATATAAATGGCAGTTATAAAAAATGCACTAAATAATAGTATTGTAGATGATAAAAATAATTGTGAAGGAATAAAAATGACTATATATAGATTTTAGTTTTGGGCTATGCTATAATATTTTTTACTATATAGGAGGGTGGATTAGAATGTGTGTTTATATAGGGATTGAAGATTTGGCAGCAAATGCATTAATTGAAATTATTTCTAAAGATGAAAAAAAACGATTTGTTTCGTATGCAGAATTGGAAGATTATGGAGCAGAGGTTGTTAAGTTTTTAAATACTAAAGGTGAAAAAGCTGTCTTGATTCTTTCTAGAGAAAATACTAGTGATATGTTTAGAAACTATTCTGATATGTTTGAAGAAGTACTAAAAGATGAAATGTTAGGAATAGAGTTAAAAGCAGGCATAACAGTTGAACAATTAATCAATAGGTTTAGAGGGTATTTGGCATGGGATGTACTTTTGGCGTTTGTAAATGAACGAACAGTTGCAAAATTGGGAGTATAATATGCAAGATTACAAACAGTTTAAGGATCCAATATATGGTTATGTTAAAATACCTTCAGATTATGTAGATAAAATAATTGATACTGCGGAGTTTCAAAGATTAAGACGAATAATGCAAACCAGTTATTCTCCATTGTATTCAGCTTCAGTTCATAATCGATTCATACATTCAATTGGAGTTTATCATTTGGGGACTATTGCGTCCAAAAATGTGTTTGATGATTTAAAAAAGAATCAATTAACCGCAGATTATACAGATTGGGACCGAATAGAAGAAGTCTTTTTGTTAGCATGTCTACTACACGATGTAGGTCATGCTCCGTTCTCACACACAGGCGAAAAATTTTATTTAGATGAGAATGGTGGTTATTTAACAATACATAATAAATTGGAGTCTCTTGTTAATACAGACACGTTTTCACAAGATATTCCAGAAAATAGTAAATCGGCAGCTCCGCATGAAATAATGAGTGCAATCGTTGCACTAGAAAATTTTGGTAAATATTTTAAAAATGATTTCGAAAAAGAACTTTTTGTAAGATGTATTACTGGATATAAGTTTTCTGAAGAAAATTTGGAAAATTCAATCTATAATTGTATTATAACAATGTTAAATTCTAAAGTTATAGATGTTGACCGTCTTGATTATTTAATTAGAGATGCGTATTTTACTGGTTTTGAAACGGTTAATATTGACTATACTAGATTATTAAAATCTTTAACGATAATAATTGTTGAAGACAAAGCAAAATTGGGATATAACAAAAATGCAATCAGTGTTATCGAAAATGTTGTATATGCACATGATGCAGAGAGAAAATGGATACAGACTCATCCAATCGTTCTGTATGATATGTATATTATTCAACATGTTATTGATTATTTAAACAAAAAGAATTCTAGAGATAATGCTAATAAATTATTTTCTTTAGAATCGTTGAGTTTTGAAGGACACATAATAAATGATGACTTAGAAATTTCTCTTTTATGTGATGATGATATTATACATTTATTGAAGAAGTATAAGGAAGATTCACTTTGTATGGAGTATTTTTGTAGAAAAAATAGAAGGCATCCTTTGTGGAAATCGGAATCTGAATATAAAGCATATATTCCTCTTCAATTTGGTTCTAGTGGCAGAGTTATGGCTAATTTTGCAGAGGCATTGTCTGAGACTGAAAAATATATGAGAAAATATTCTGAAAGTTGGATAATCAATGATGTAATAATAGAAAAAATAAAAAAAGAATTAGAAAATTTAGATAGTTCTGGAGTTCAGGTTGATGCTTCGACAAGAGAAGTTCAAAAGAATAAGAAAGAAAAAATATTAAGAGTTACTAATACACTAAAAACATTTGCTAATAATAATGGTATGGAATGTGATTTTGTATTGTTGGAAGCAAGTCAATTTTATAGTGGATTTAATAAACAAGATTTAGCAGAGATACCGATTAAATTTCCAAAAAAAGGAACAGATAATGTATTTGCGTTCGGAGAGGTCGTTCCAATTTTAGAAAGTAATAATGAAAAAGATAGTGATTTTTTCTATCTGTTTTATAAGGAAGGAGATCATCCGATAGATAGAGAAGCTCTTTGTGCTGAAATATACAAAGCTTTCATAGAGTATTAAAGTTTTTTCTTTTGGTGGATATACAATAATTAAAGTAATATCTTTAAGTTTCGAAGAGAGTAATTATGTATGAACCTAAAACCCTTCCCACAAATTCTTGAACTTTTTATACTTTATTACTAATTATTAAAAAGTTTCATATTGCTCGCAATGCGCGATAAACAAAGGCGTTGCGGGCATTTTTGTAACATAAAATAAGTCTTAATAAATTGATATAAAATGCCCTATGGCTTTCAGGGTGTGCAGGGTTCGAGCCCCTGGAGGCGCACGCGGGTACCGGTTTGGGCATTAAATTGTCTGGGTTGGTACTTTTTTTGTGGCAACGAGTGGGACAAGTTAAAAGAAATAGAGAGACTTCCGTGCAAGCTGGCTTGCAAAAGGAAGTCTCTCTATTTCTTTTTCACTTTACCGCGACTGCGGTAAAGTGAGATGTAGCAACAAAGTTGCGAAATCGAACTTGTCCCAAGGCAAGCAAGTAAGTAAATCATTCAATGCGAATGCCGTGAAGTGAGATGCAGCACCATAGGTGCGGAATCGAACTTGTCCTTTTCATGCAAAAGAGTGGTAGCATGCGATTTTTTTGTATGATAAAAAAGATTGCTACACCATGCTATTCGCGATAAACTAAAAAAGGCTAATAATTTTGAAACGGGAGAAGAAGCAGTTACAAAACCTTGCCGGGGAATCATAAAAGAAAAAAGTGCCAATGAATTTCAGATTACAATTCGATGTGATTATAATGACTATTTTGATTACTTGGATTTAGGAACATTTATAGTTGAAGGAGACAAAATCAAACGAAATGATATGGCGATATCCTTTGAGAAATCTGTAGAGGACAAGAATCCGAATCAGGAAGGATGGCACTGCACTGTGAAGGTTTCAGAAAACCTTGTGGAATATCAGGCTTTTAATGATCAGGTAGAGACAGGGTATTATGAACATATTAACTTCCGGACAAATCATGTAATGGAATCATTTGAAAGCGGATATGGAGCAGAAAGTGATTTAATAAGAATCCGGAACATTTGTCTCACAGACGAAGCTCAGAATGTGGTAGAATAGCTTTATGAAATCGAATAACAGAGGTGCAGCATATGAAAAAAATAATTCTATTGTTGCTAAGCATTCTTTTGATTGTTACAGGATGTGACGGCGAGGAAGAACTGGAAAGTCGAAGACAGGAAGAAGCAATTAACAAGATTGCAAGTTATCATCCGATGAAGGAATATCAGGGAGAGCCCTTTGTCACTTGTCGTTTAGGTCACCCGGATTTTTCTGAGGAAGAAAAACAGTGCACAGAACCTTTTGAAGAGTATAGCGATTTGGATGAATTGGGACGCTGTGGCGTTGCCTTTGCAAACGTGTGCAAAGAAACAATGCCCACAGAGAAGCGAGGAAAAATCGGAAATATTAAACCTTCCGGATGGAACTTTGCCAAATACGACTTTATAGATGGAAAGTACCTGTACAATCGTTGTCATTTAATCGGATATCAATTGACCGGGGAAAATGATAATGAGAAGAATTTAATTACCGGAACAAGATACTTTAATATAGAAGGAATGTTGCCATTTGAAAATTTTGTGGCAGACTTTGTAAAAGAAACAAATTATCATGTGCTTTACAGAGTAACCCCACTTTATCATGGGAATGATTTATTGGCATATGGGGTTCAAATAGAATCCTACTCAGTAGAAGACGAAGGAAGAGGATTACACTTTAATGTTATTGTATTCAACAGTCAGCCGGGTGTTATCATTGATTATGCCACCGGAGAAAGTAAAAGCGCAGAAGATGTTACGGAGTCGGAAGAGCAGGATTATGTACTGAACACAAACACAAAAAAATTCCATCGACCAACCTGTGACAGTGTTAATCAAATGGCGGCAAATCACAGAGTTTATGTAAAACGAAGCAGAGAAGAAATAATTAGCGGTGGTTACGAACCGTGTCACAATTGTAACCCATAGGAAAGGAAAAGGAGAAAAAATGAAAGGGAAGAAACTGGTAAAACTTATGTTGTCAGGAATTCTGTCATTAGCAATGGTAGGAACAAGCCTGACAATTACAACGAAAACAACAAAAGCAGCAGTTTATGCGGAACAGGGAGCCTTTGGAGTAGGTCTGGGAAAACAGATTCCGGACCACATCTTTGCACCCTTTGTAGACATTGCGTATTACGTATCGGATAAGAATTATTCTTCCGCAGGTTCACTGAGTCTGGAGAAAATGTACAAGGACACAGGAATCTTATATTACAATTTGGGATTTATCACTGCCACAACCGGTGGAAGCGTGCATGACGGAAAAGTTGACTGGTCTTGGGGTGGATACACAACAATGTCAGAAACCTCAACAGATACGTGGCAGTTGGATGGTATTAAAGACTCCATTCGATACATTCGTTCCAAAGGCGGAGATGTAATTGTCTCAGTCGGAGGATTAAATGAAGGGAATTTATTTCAGGCAACGCAGGATGAAACAGTCTTGTTTAATACCTATATGGATATTATTCAGGGATACGGCTTGACTCGTCTGGATTTGGATATTGAAGGAAACGGTCAGGGAAAACAGATTAATGCGGCTAATGCACGAGCACTGAAAAGAGTGCAGGATGCAACAGGAGTTGAAATTGTCTTAACATTGCCGGTATTACCAAGCGGTCTGACAGATCTGGGATTAGGTACCATGGAAGCTTACATTGAAAATGGTGTCGATGTCAAAATGGTCAATATCATGGCAATGTGTTACGGCAGCGGCGTTGTATATCCGGGAGAAACTTATGCCCAGGCATCTGTTCGTGCCATTGACAATACAGCGCAGCAGATTAAAACCGCCTATGCAAATGCAGGAAAGACAATCAATGATGCTACAGCATACGGAAAAGTAGGCGTAACTGTGTCCATTGGAAAAGAAAGCGACAGCTTCCCAATCTGGACAACAGATTATTCGGAAGTAGTCAACCAGAAAGCTATTGAATCTAATATCGGAATGACTTCGTTCTGGTGCTTGAATCGTGACTGTCAGCAGTACAGTGCAAACAGTGGAATTTACGGTATGTATGAACACACTAATGTATTCAAAACCTTTATGGGAGAGAATGCATACCAGATTCCGGAGGATAACGGAGAAGACGAAACCGGAGAGAATGGTGAAACAATCGGCCCATGGAAAAGCGGTGCTGTCTATACACAAGGGGATCGAGTAATCTATAATGGTAAAATTTGGGAAGCACAGTGGTGGTCTCAGGGAGATACCCCGGGAGCCGAAATCGGCGTTCCAAATCCATGGATATATATCAGTGACGTAACCACGCCGGAGGAAACAACCACAGCAGAGATTACAACAGAAGTACATACGAATGTGGAAATGGAAATCAACGGAATTCAGATTAGTACAACAAAAGGTGGCTTTAGAGTTGTTTATTCGGTTGAAGACAGTGACAATGAAATCGATGAGATGGGAATGGTTTACGGACTTTCTGTTCCGGATGCGGATATGACACTAGACAGCGCAAATAGTCTTGTACATTCCTACGCAACAACGGATGAAGGAAAGATGAGAAGAAATGCCAGCAGCAATCCAAATGCACAAAGCTATGCAATGACAATGAAGCTGATTCGTAATGCAGCATTTTACAATTCGGAAATCGATGTGAGAATGTATGTGAAACTGAAAAACGGTAATATCATGTACAGTGACATCCAAAAATTTACGGTATTCCAGATAGCACAGTATTTGTACGACAACATGGAAATGCCGAATATGACAGCACATAACTATTTGTATAACAATATCTTAAAAGTAGCGGATCCAAATTATGCGTATAAGGCGTTTGATTTAGGAAATAGTCTTGCAATATAAGGCAAAGGTTGTACAAATAGAAAAATATGGATATAATAGACGTCGGAAATCTGACGGGATGGAGGTTTTTATGAAACGAGAAAATTTAGAATGGAAAGATCGGAAGCGAAATTTTCTGGGGCTTCCTTGGACATTTACAAAGTATGCATTAGATAAAGATCGATTGTTTATTGAGACAGGCATTTTAAGTTCCAGAGAAGACGAAGTTCGCCTTTACAGAATTACAGATTTAACATTAACAAGAAGTCTGTGGCAGAAAATTATCAAAACAGGAACCATTCATTGTGATTCAGCAGATAAGACAATGAAAAACTTTGATATTAAGAATATTAAAAATGCATCAGAAACAAAGGAGATTCTTTCAAACTTTGTGGAAGAGGCAAGAAGAAAAAATCGTGTTTATGCTAGAGAAAGCATGGAATACGAATATGAAGATGGTGATGTGGAATTAGAGGATGACAATCACTAATAGCGGAGGTTATAATGGCTACTAAAAAGAGTGCGGTAGAGACAACGGAAGAAAAATATGAACGAGCGAAACGTCTGGAAGTCTCGGTAAAAAGTCTTTTGAGAGACAAAGAACGAGGAGAAATCTATCAGAAAGCGTCAGATCTTTATGCTTCATTGGGAGAGTATGAAGATGCGCAGAAACGTTCTGAAGATTGTGCAAAAAAGGCGAAAGAGTTCCGTGAAAAATACAAGCAGCAGGAAAAGGAAAGAAAACAGGCGGAAAAGGAAACCAAAGAAGAAGAAAATCAGGATAAGAAATATCTTCAACGAAAAATTAAACTGGCGCTCCTTGCAATCATTATTTTGGCAATGGGATGCACAGCAGTTTTCTTAAAACTGAAACCGGGATGCTATTTCCGAGCAGATTTATTTGAACGGATAGGATATTATGAAAAGTCTTATAAAATGTTCCATAATCTGAAAGACTATAAGGACAGCGAAGACAGATATTTAGAAAGCTATTATAAATATGGTATTGGTGCAAAAGATGCCAAAGAATACGAAAAGGCGAAAACCGTGTTCAGAAAACTGGAAGATTATAAAGATAGCGAAGAACAGCTTACCGGCGTTGAAATGGAAATGATCAAGGCAAGCAAAGTCGGAGACGACGTTTTGTTTGGTGAATATCGCTGGATGGTTCTGGAAAAGGACGATGAGAAGGTATTCTTAGCAAAAATGGTACCGGTTAATGGAGTTGCATATGACAGCAAAGATGCAGAAACATGGGAAAACGCTTCTGTAAGAGAATATTTAAATGGTGAATTCCTGGAAGAAACCTTTAATGATTCGGCAAAGAAGCACATATTGAAAACAACAGTTGAGTTTTCGACAGAGTCTGATAAGACAGCAACAACAGAAGATGAATTATTCTTCTTAACTGCCAAGCAGGCAGAACAGTATCAGGAAATTTTATCCAACTATTTAAGAGACTGGTGGGTACTTGATAGCGGGAAAGAAGCCCATACGGCACAGTTTGTATCCCGTGGCGTAGTGATGGAATATGGTTATGAAAAATCAAATGACAATATATTCATCAGACCGGCAATGTGGATTACAATGAAATAAAAGAGAAGGAGCTGAAGTAATAGTTCAGCTCCTTCTTTTTTGTAAAAAACCCTGCATCGGTCGCAACCAATGCAGGGTTAGTTATCAAATTAATCAACTTTACTGTAGTAAATAGAAATGGAATAAGAACCGTTGGCATCATACTGAGAGTATGCAGCTAACATAACTTTCTTTGTACGCCAGAATGTTGTCTTTGTACCGTTGCTGTAAGAACGAACCAGGTTTGGTTCACCATACTTTGCAGTGTTTGTTGCAACAATGGCATCATAATTATCCGGTGTAGAAGCACCAAAGTTAATACGAACTTCAATTAACTTCTTATCTTTTAAAACATACATTAAATTAGCAGCTTGATCCGTAGCATTCACAGTACCACCAAAGAACTGAGGGATTGTTGCACCTGCTATAAAGTTGTAAGTCAGGTAAGAATAACCGGAACCGTCTTCAGCGTTTGTAATGGAGCCGTTATCCGTATCCTTCTGCTTCTTTTCCATTTTCTGAATCTTCTTTAAAGAAGTACCAAGTTTAATATTTCTAACAGGTTCTAAATTAGCTTCGATTGTACTTTCGAAATTACCCTGTTCATTTACAATGCTGAGCTGAGTCGTCTGTGGGGTTCCACCATTCTGTGCACCGTTTTGTGTATTGCCATTCTTAGACTTCGAAAATGCAAGAACCGCAATCAGTATAAGAACAATCGCAACTGATGCAATAATAATATAAAGTTTATTTTGGTCTAATTTTTTTGTTTCTTTTACATCCATTGACATAATAAACGCCTCCTTATAAATACCTTTCAATCTTAACATAAATAAAATGCAAAATAAAGGTCAATATCTAAGAAAAGAATATTGAAACTTATTGGAAATCTGCTATAATGGTGGGGTAGTACCTAATACTTATAGGAGTCTCTCCTAAGACTCGTAAGTATACTAACATATTTTTCAGTCCGGAACGGTTAAGGCAAGGGGGCCCTAACCGTTCTTTGCGTTTAGCTACGAGACACACATACTTAGAAAAGAGGGCTTCTGATGGGAGCTTGCTCACAAAAGGAAGCCCTCTTTTCTAAGTATGCGTGGCGACAGCCACGCATGAGGAAGAAGCGAAGCGAATTCCGAATGAGTGTCTCGAAGCTAAACGCAAAGAGAGAACAGAGCCACGCATGAGGAAGGAGCGGAGCGGATTCCGAATGAGTGTCTCGTAACTAAACGCAAAGAGAGAACAGAGCCACGCATGAGGAAGAAGCGGAGCGGATTCCGAATGAGTGTCTCGAAGCTAAACGCAAAGAGAGAACAGAGCCACGCATGAGGAAGGAGCGTAGCGGATTCCGAATGGGTGTCTCGAAGCTAAACGCAAAGAGAGAACAGCGTACAGGAGGCAAAATGAAAACAGGATGGTTAATTGTAAACGGATACTTAAAAAGTGAAAAATTTGAAGAAATATACCACTGGCTTATGGAGGCGGCAGCAAAGCAGGAAATCAAGCTGCAGAAACTGACGAATGACCAACTCACATCAATCTTGCCTATTAGTAGCGGAAAAACAGATTGGCGAATCAAACCGGACTTTGTACTGTTCTGGGATAAGGATATCAGACTGGCTCAGATGTTGGAGGCAGAAGGATTTCCGGTATTTAATTCCGCAGAAGCGATAGAAATCTGTGATGACAAAGCGTTGACGTACATTCGATTGAAGAACACAGACATTGAAATGCCAAAGACCTATATTGCCCCGATGACCTTTTTTAAAGAATATCAGGACTATGCGTTTCTGATGCAGGTGGAAAACAGCCTGGGTTATCCGATGGTTATTAAGGAAAACAAAGGATCTTTTGGAGAACAGGTCTATTTGGTTGAAAACCATGAAGAAGCGGTAAAGAAGATTCAGGAAATCGGACATCATGAATTTATCATGCAGGAATACATTCAGGAATCCAAAGGACGAGATATAAGAATCAACGTGGTGGGAAATCAGGTGGTGACGGCAATGGAACGAACCAATGATAAGGATTTCCGTGCCAATATCACAAACGGCGGAAGTATGAAGCCGTATACACCGACAGAAAAGGAAGCAGAATTGGCAGTCAAAGTATGCAGGTACTTAAAGCTGGATTTTGCAGGGGTAGACATCCTGTTTGGAAAAGACAATCAACCAATGCTTTGTGAGGTCAATTCCAATGCACACTTTAAAAACATTTATGATTGTACCGGAGTCAATGTGGCAGATGCAATCATGAAGTACATCGACGGGAAAGTTCAGTAACAACATATTCAACAAACATAGCAGCAATATCCAAATCGGATACTTCATACAACATGCGGGCGCCAACGGCGTCCTCTATTTCGTTAAAGACAGCTTTTCCGTCATGGAAAATGAAATCAATTCCGGCATAGTCAATATCAAGTTTACATAAAATCTTTTGAACTAAATCTTTTTCGTAAGAAGTCAATAAATGCATTGCAACCTGACCGCCCAGACTGTAATTGCTTTTAAAACTGTTTGGAGAGGAACGGAGCACTGCTGCCACAATCTCATTGCCAAGAATGTAAACCCGAACATCTTTCCCGGGATTGTTGGAACACTTCTGAACCAGGTAAGGTTTTCCGGCTAAGGCCTTGGCCGCCAGACTTTCTTCGCCGGCGTTGGAAACAAGAAATACTTCACTGCCTCCATGACCGCTACAGCTTTTAAATACTACCGGATAAGAAAATTCGCCGCTGACATAATCTTCAGAATATTTTGCATCCATAAACGGAACAATACCATCAAGAAAGTGATAGCTCGCCATTTTGTCATTGGCAATTTTAGTAACCAGAGCATTGTTAAAAACAGGGATTCCCTGTTCCTCAAACAGAGAGGAGATTTCATGGAAACGACTTCGATTGATGACAAAATCCGGCAAATCCGAAAGCAGCTCGCTGATGGACAACTGTTCATAAACAACCGTTTGGAGTAAAATGCCGTGACGGGCAAACCCCTCCTCTAATTTCTTAATGAAAAATTTGTTCTTTTTAATATCCTTTTCAGAATAAATCAAATAGCCAATCATTCTTAAATCCTCTCAGTAAAATCTGTTATTTGTTATCATAACACAAATTTTTTGCCTTCAAAATATGTGGAAATATATTATTAATAGAAAAAATGTGGTATACTAAACTGCACTTGTAAAATATATTAAGAAATATATTGCTTTATAAGCAGGTGTCGGAATAGGAAGTGGAGTAAAATGAAAGAAGAGAAACGGTTGAATAGATTTACGCGACTGTTTGGTCATTTTAAAACAATTACCAAGCATAGACATTTGGTAATTCGTCATTGTGCAAAGGCGGGAATTCTTTGGCAGGGATTATTTCATGATTTGTCAAAGTACAGTCTTGCAGAATTTGTTCCGGGAGTGAAATATTATACAGGAAAACGCAGCCCTAATGAAGGAGAACGGGAAAATTATGGTTTTTCTTATGCGTGGATGCACCACAAGGGGAGAAATAAACATCATTACGAATATTGGAATGATTACAATTTGGAAACCCATAGAAATGAACCGGTGGAAATGCCCTATAGGTATTTGGCGGAAATGTTTTGCGATAGAGTGGCGGCAAGCAAAGTATATAATGGAAAAAAATATACGAATGCTTCACCTATGGAATATTTTTTACAAAGAACACCACATCGAAGTATTCACCCAAATACGAAGAAAGAATTGGAAAAGCTTCTTCAGATGTTAGTGGAACAAGGGGAAGAATCCACGTTTCGATATATTAAGAATAATGTTAAAAGCACTAGACGCGAACGCGACAAATAGCTTTTAAAAAAACAGATAAAAGATTTTTGAAGAAAAAGACATATAGCGGAGGTAGAATTAGATGAACAATAGTGAAAAAATGTTATCAGTTGTTTTGCCGGCATATAATGAGGAAAAGATGATTCATAAAGCAGCTGTAACAATAAAGACCATTCTGGACAATGCATCAATTCCATATGAATTAATATTTGTTGATGATGGATCCAAGGATAACACATGGGATGAAATTGAAAAAACATCGGCGGAGGATCCGAATATTATCGGGATTCATTTTTCGCGTAACTTTGGAAAAGAATCTGCATTATTTGCAGGAATAGCTCAAGCAAATGGCGCTTGTTGTGCAGTAATGGATTGTGATTTACAGCATCCACCAGAAATTCTTCCGGAAATGTACTCGTTATGGCTACAGGGAAATGAAATCGTAGAGGGAGTCAAAAAAAGTCGTGGAAAAGAAAGCTTTCTCCATAAGGCATGTGCCGGACTATTCTACAAGATGATTTCAAAAGCGGTTAAAATCGATATGTCAAGAGCTTCAGACTTTAAATTGATGGATAGAAAGGCAGTTGATTCATTGTTGAATATGCCTGAAAAAAATGCTTTCTTTAGAGCATTATCCTCTTGGATTGGATATAAAACAGCAACAATAGAATTTGATGTACAAGAGAGAACAGAGGGAGAATCGAAATGGTCCACCTGGTCATTAATTAAATACGCGATAACAAATATTGTGGCATTTTCTTCAGCTCCGATGCAGATAGTAACTATTGCCGGAGTACTGGTTTTTGCATTGGGAGTAATAATAGGAGTTCAAACAATTGTGAAATTCTTTATGGGGCATGCTGTTGAAGGATTTACTACTGTAATTTTGCTGATATTAATTATTGGAAGTCTTGTAATGATTAGCTTAGGTATTTTAGGATATTATATTTCTAAAATATATGAGGAAGTTAAGGGACGACCAAAATATTTGATTTCAAAAAAAGTTGGAAAGTAATATTTTAGAATCAATTTGTAATAAGAAAAAGGGGCTGTAAAAGCCCCTTTTTAAGTACGGAAAATATTTATTGAATTGTTTCTTTCCACTCCGGATAAGAGATGTATTCGTATGTGATATCTAAAGGATAGTGATAATAATTATTGAAATTTTGCTGCCAAACTTCATCACAAGGACTTACATTAACAGTATAAATATTTGAAAATGGCAAAAATGGAACTGTTATTTGTTTCTTTCCGGCTTCAATTTGTGATTCGATGTACTGTGCCTTCTCGTTCGCTGCATGATTAAGGAAGATGCTACATCTTATATCTTTTACCATACATAAAACAGTAAAAATGATAACAGCATAAACAATCCAATTATAATACTGTCCAAGTTTCTTATGCTGAATAAATGTTAATGTTCCTTCTTTAATACAGTATTCAATGATTTCAACAATAAAGAGAGCAAACATCAAATAACTGCTAAGGAAACAGCGAGCATTAATAGGATCTGAAATAATTAACGGAAAAACTAAAAACGGTTGAGCTAACAGTGTTGTCAAAATCAATAGTCGATCCTTTTTATTTGAGATTCCCTTTATAACGCAATAAACAAGACTAAGGCAAAAAACAATATATATGATTGCAGACAACGAATTGTCATATTCAAAATAAAAAGAGGTATCTTCGGAATATGCCTTATACATGAAAAATAGTGTGGCAAAAACATAAAATTTCAAGAATATTTTTTTGTATTTTATATTTGTAGCCATTACAAAAATAATTGCGGTAATACCTAATACAATCATTAAATATTTATTGTTGATAAACCAATATGGCAACGTTTGTGTAGTGAATTTATCCCATGTGCTCTGGAACCAGGAAGGACTTCCTAAAGGCATGTTGATGTCTTTGTAAGTTTTGGAACTTCCCACAGAAGCGTTGTAGTAAGCTGAATTTTGGAACATTATTATAGCTCCGATTATATTGCTAAGGAACAATATAAAATAGTGCTTATTTAACATGCGATTCTGAAACCAGTAAAAAAGATTAGTAAATATGCCTGCCAGAATAAAGAAAATTGTTGAATTTTCTACAAGCAACTGAGATAGGATTCCAAAAACAAACCATACAGATATTTCCAAAATCTTCACTTTTCTATCGTCATAATATTTTTTCAAAAATAAAATGTATATCATTATGGACAGAAAGGAAAAAATATAATTAGAAAAACCGGAAATCCAGCCAAATGTCTGGGTAAACATATTTTTAGGCATAACCACATTTAACACCAAAAAAATCAAAATAAGATATTTTTTATCAAGTATTTTGTTAAGGCATAAATAAATGCATCCTACAATTGCACCTTCGATAAGGGCAGTTACAATCACCGGGCATCGAACCAATATAATTACAAGTATATTTCCTAAATAACGTCCGTTATAGCCTACAAAATAATCCTTTAATCGTTCAATGCCTATGTGAGAACCCCATGTCCAATCATCAAGATTTTTTGGAATAAATAAGAGCATAATCACATATAACAATATGAAAATAGTGATTGTTAGATTTAATAATTTTTGCTTATTTAGTGTATTCATTGTTTTTCTTTCCCTTTTATGAATAGTAGTTGGTTTTGACACCAAGTTAATAATATATCATATAAAAGAAATAAATCAAAGGGCTGGCGGAAATTTAAAAGATTATTGTACGAACAGTAAAAGAATAAAATTTGAATAAAGTATGTAATAATGGTATAATTGGAATGTTAATTTATAATAAATGAATGAAAGGACTTCTATGAAAGAGGTAATAGAAACACGAGATTATCGAAAAGTAAAAAGAGAGATTGTAAAAAATCAGAAAGAAGCTTTTAAACTGAATAAGTTTTTCAGAAATAGAGTTCAGTATGTTGATGCATATAAAAAATATGATGTAAAAGAAAATATTGTTTTGTATCAGTCATACTTTGGACGAGGATTGATTTGCAGTCCCTATGCTTTGTTTAAGCAGGCTTTAAAGGATGAAAGATTTTCCAATTTTACACATGTGTGGGTGTTGGATGACATGAGCCAGCATGATGTGGAAAGAGAATTATATAAAGAATATAAGAATGTCATTTTCATTGAAATTGACAGCGAGGAATACTATAAGTATTTATCCTCTGCAAAATACCTGATTAATAACGTAACCTTCCCGTACTATTTCGTAAAGAAAGAGGGACAGGTGGTATTAAATACCTGGCATGGTATTCCTTTAAAGCATCTGGGTTATGATATGCCACGAGGAAATGTGGAAACAGGAAATATGTTCCGTAACTTTATGATGTCAGATTACATTGTTTCTCCGACAGAATTTACAACGGAAAACTTCCGCACAGCCTATAGATTGCAGGGGATTTACGAAGGAAGCATTGTTGAAACAGGTTATCCGAGAAATGATGTATTCTTCGAAAATGATAAAGAAGCATTAATTGAAAAATTCAAAAAATTCGGTGTGGAAATCGATCCGAATAAGAAAGTGGTTATCTATGCACCAACCTGGAAAGGAGAAGCATACGGAAATCCGGATTTGGATATTGATTCTTATGATCGATTTTTGGAAACTGTATATCAATATGTAGATAAAGATGAGTATCAGGTATTGTTTAAACCCCATCAGGTAGTTTATAAGCATTTGCGTGATAAGGGATTATTGGACAGCCATTACATTCCGGCTTTAATTGATACCAATGAATTGTTATCCGTGACAGATGTTTTGATTTCCGATTATTCCAGCATTTTCTTTGACTTTATGGTTACAGGAAAGCCGATTTTATTCTATATTCCTGATTTGGAAACTTATTCCGAGCAGCGTGGTTTGTACTTTGAACCGGACCGTTTGCCGGGACCGATTACAAAGGACGTCAATGAAATTGGAAAATGGTTGAAAGATATCGATCAGGTTGATACATTCTATGACGCGTCAAAATATCAGATTGTTAAAGACTGGGCGATTAAGTATGAAGATGGTCATGTTTGCGAAAGAATTATTGATGTGATGCTGGGAAATGAAGGAGACACACTTATTCACAGAGATTTCTCCACAGACAAAATTAAACTGTTAATTCACAACGACACTATGAAAACCAATGGAATTACAACTTCCATTATGAACTTGTTGAACAACTTGGATTACGATAAGTATGACGTGACTCTATCAGCCGGAAAATCAAGAAAGGCTGAGATTGAAGAAGCGGAAGATAATATATGCAATGTGAATCCGAATGTAAGAGTATTTTATAGAAACTCAACTTACAGTGGAACCCTAAAGGAAAACATTGAGAATGAGTTGGTAATGCAGTATGGCGTGGAAGTTGCGAAAGCACGAAAAGCATTTCCAGCAGAATTCTATGAAAGAGAATTCGACAGATGTTTCCCGAATGCACACTTTGATTACGTAATTAACTTTGCCGGTTATTCTAACTTTTTGGCATTGATGTTGGCATCAAAAACAGACTGCAAGAAGCTGATTTGGATGCACAATGATATGATGGCAGAAAGAGAACGATTTGAAAACGGCGAGCAGCGATTCAAAGTATTGGCATCCATCTATGATTTGTATGACCGTTATGTATCCTGTTCAAAATCCGTTATGGAAATCAATTACGAAAGTTTGGGAACAGAAGATACAAAGGATAAATTTTCTTATGCGAGAAATGTCGTGGATGATAAGAGAATTTTAGATGGAATCAAGGAAGAACGCTGGATTGATGTTAAGGATAAACCATACTATGTAAAAAGTATTGATGAAAAGGTTGGAGAGCGTTGCCGCATTGAATTGGTAGACGGAATTGAGGACCAATGTACAAACTTTGTTACAATGGGACGACTTTCCATGGAAAAGAATCATTTGGCAATGATTGAGGCGTTCAAAAGATTATATGATGAAAATCAGAATGTACGTCTTCATATTTTAGGGGAAGGTCCTTTGAAAGATGAAGAAGAACGTTTAATTAAGAAATATAGCCTTCAGAATAAAGTTCGGTTGACAGGAAATCTATCCAATCCATTTGCTTACATTAAGCATTGTGATTGCTATCTTATGCCATCCCTTCATGAGGGACAGCCTATGGCTATTTTAGAAGCACGTATGATGAAGATGCCAATTATCGTATCAGACTTCAGTACGATAAAAGATAGTCTTTATGAAAATGGACAGTTGTTAATCAAGAAAGATGTCGATTCCATTTACGAAGGAATGAAAGCATTTATTGAGGGCAAGGTGCCAAATGAATTCGTCTTTAAAGTAGAGGAATACAATCAGTTGGCAATGAAAGAATTTTTGAATAACTTATCTTTTAATTCATAGAAGGGATACTTTAATATGATTCAGTCAAAAAAGAGAAGCTTTAAAGAATATAAAAAACAGACGGAAACATTCCATGCAACAATGGATAAAACATCTATGCTTGCATATGCAAAGTATTTGAATGCACCAATTGTTCCGGGAACCGTTTTTTACCTGAATTACAATCGAAACGGAAATCATGAAAGAGGAAATGCAATTGTAAAAGCCTTAAAAGACAAAAAAGTGATTTCAAGTTTTGTAATGAGGAATGATTTTTCCGGCGAGAAACATGTGAAATTTATAAAGAAGAAAAGCGAAGACTTTTTCAAATACCTGGCAACCGCCGAGTATATTATTACAGATGTTACCCTGAGCCCATACTTCGTGCAGAAGAAAGGACAGTGTGTAATTAATATTTTGGATAACTGCGACACAGCGCTTTACACAGCAAAGGCTGCTCTGAGCAGACAGTTATTAAAGAGTGATGTCGTAGTTGAAGCAACGCCGGAAAAAGGGAAGGAAAAAGTTCAGGAATTTGTTGGAAATACCTGGAGCTTTTCCGGTGAATATATGTCTGATGAACAGGTCATTCAGATGATTCGCGAAGGCAAGAAAGTGGAACGCAAACCCCTTGAAAAGAAAACTGTTGCCATTGCAGCAACGTTCGATTTGGCAGAAATCTGGGTTCCTCGATTATTCCATGTGATAAAACAGTATGACTTGGAAAAGGAACATGTAATTCTTATTGTAGACAATACAAACATTGAAGAATTATCCGGATATTTAAGAAATATTCCGGATGAGGTAACCATTGTAACCAGACAGGGATGGTTCCTGGCAGAAGAAAAACTTCAGGACTTATATGCGTACATTAAAACAGACTTGATGGTTCTTAAAGATGTTAATGAGATTTATTCTTATATTAAGAAAGATGTCTATCGGACAGAATTCAACACAATTGCAGGAAATGCGAAAATTGATGAATTTGTTTTCTTAGGTGACAGTATGACCCAGAGAAGATATTGGTATATGATGGGTGGTGCTGTAGAAGCGGCAAAGAAAGTCATCGGATTTGATAACTCCACAGATGAAGAGTTTTTGGTTCAGGACAATGAATTGCGAAGTGCATATGAGTCGAACATGAAAAAAGTTTACGAAATGTTTGATGAGGTGTTGTTCTGGGGAGAAGAGCAGAAGAAAGAATATCTTGAAAAGGTTGAAGATCTGAAGGCAGAAACCCGCACCGTTATTATTGATGAATACCTGGATTATCAGTTGAGAATGCTGGAGTTCAACTTGTTGGGAAAACGGGCAATTGCTTACAATATTTTCAATCATGATAAGATGATGGACATAATGAAGTTGCCGAAGTCCGGATATGATGTTATTGTAGTAGAGAATGATGATGAATGTACTTTAGAGTATGCAGCTAAAATAGAACAAATCATCAAAGAAAATGCAGACAAAGAATATTTCTTAATTGATTTGAACGACATCAGCAAATCGGTGTACACAGCAATAGTTGATGCCAACAGTAACATCTCTATGTACAGAGGAGCTGTTTATTTAAAAGCGGCGATGAAGAATGCGGACAAGGTGATTGTTGGCGAAGCAAATAAGCGTTTGAGAAAAATTTTAGCAGACAGTAAGGTAGACATGATTTAATAGAAGTAAAACTTTTTGAGAGGAAGGTAGCACAATGAAGATTGCAGTTGCAGGAACAGGTTATGTAGGACTTGCCAATTCCGTATTATTGGCACAGAACAATGAGGTTTATGCTATTGACATTATTCCTGAAAAGGTAGAAATGATTAATAACAAAGTTTCCCCAATCGTTGATAAGGAAATTACAGAATATCTTACAACAAAAGAATTAAATCTTACAGCGACATTGGACGGGAAAGAGGCATATAAGGAAGCGGATTATATCGTTATTGCCACTCCGACAAATTACAATGAAGAACAGAACTTTTTCGATACTTCATCGATTGAAAGTGTATTGGACATTGTAAAAGAAGTTGGAACAAATGCAACAATCGTAATTAAATCAACAATTCCAGTAGGATATACATTATCCATCAGAGAAAAATATAAAGACAGCATCGGTTCAAAGATTATCTTTTCACCGGAATTCTTAAGAGAAGGAAAGGCATTATATGACAATCTGTATCCTTCAAGAATCATTGTTGGGGTACCAAACTATGATGCGGAATTAGTGGAAAAGGCGAAGGGCTTTGCGGAATTATTAAAGCAGGGTGCGATTAAAGAAGATATTAAGACTTTGATTATTAACCCGACAGAAGCAGAAGCAGTGAAGCTTTTTGCAAATACTTATCTTGCAATGCGAGTTTCTTACTTCAATGAGTTAGATACTTATGCGGAATTGAAGGGATTAAATACAATGGAAATCATCGAAGGTGTTGGATTAGATCCACGTATTGGTGATCATTACAATAACCCATCCTTCGGTTATGGTGGATATTGTCTTCCAAAGGACACAAAGCAGTTATTGGCAAACTTTGCAGGCGTGCCAAACGATATTGTGAAAGCAATCGTAGATGCAAATCATACAAGAAAGAAACACATTGCGCATCAGGTACTTGCAAGATGTCCAAAGGTTGTAGGTGTATATCGTTTGACGATGAAAGCAGATTCCGATAACTTCCGTCAGTCATCCATCCAGAGCGTTATCAAGATGTTAAAAAATAACGGAGTGGATATTGTGATTTATGAGCCAACATTAAAGGATGAATCATTTGACGGAAACAAGGTTATTGAAAATTTTGAAGAATTCAAGAAAGTTTCAGACGTGATTATTGCAAACAGATTCGAAACAGGCTTGGAAGATGTAAAAGACAAACTTTACACGAGAGATATTTATTTCAGAGATTAATAGAAAAGCCGAAGAGAAATATAAATTTCTTTTCGGTTTTCTTTTTAGAGGAGTAGAAAAATGGATTTTTTAAAGAGAAAAGATATCCCTCTGGTTACAATCATCTTAGTAGCAGTGAATGTGATCATCTTTTTATACATGGATTTTACCGGAAACACGAGAGATACGATGTATTTATATGAGCATGGAGCAATGGAAGTTTCTGCCGTTTTGGATCATGGTGAGTGGTATCGTGTGTTAACCCATATGTTTATGCATTCCGGAATAGAACATTTGGGAAACAATATGTTAATGCTGGGTGTTGTGGGATATACCATTGAGAATATTTACGGAAGATGGAAATATCTGATTTCTTACTTTATCTGTGGCATTTGCGCTACAATCTTTTCGGCAGCATATGATATTTACACGAATCAGTATCCGGTAGGCGTGGGTGCTTCCGGTGCGATTATGGGAATTTTTGGGATTTATATTATGATGTCTGTAAAAAGCAAAATGGAGGATGGAATCGGAGATCCAATCAGGCTGTTGGTACTGATGGCGTTAATGATTTTTGGAAATATGCAGGAAGGTGTAGACTGGATGGCACATTTAGGCGGCGGATTAACCGGACTGGTATTAGGCCTTCTGTTATATCGACCGAAAAAAAGAGATAACACTTCCATGAAGTATTATCCCTATGAATAATCTTAAATCTTTTTAATAATGTAATTGACCAGCTTGTTGTAGCCTAAGTATTTTTTCAATAATTCTAAAACCACGGAGACGGCTAAAGATACGGAAAGAAGTACCAAGGTGATAAGCCATACACTGTGGAAGGAATATGTAAAGTCATAATACCAGGTGGCACGAATAAAGTTATGGATTAAAAACATATCCATAGAATATTTTCCAAGAACTGAAAGCACATTTTTCAATACCGGAATTACATTTAGAAATTCAAAACCGAATTCAACAATCAGGAACGCTAATAGCGCATTCCAAGTAGGGAATAGCGTTGGTGTTCCTGTTTTTTTGCGTAAATATATGAAAAATACAATTGCTAACAGGAAGCAGATAAACTTAATACCTTTCCCAAGAATCGGCAATGATTTGATTGGATTCCATTGGCGGATATGTGTAAGAAACTCTTTATCTGCTGAGATGATTCCAATTGCAACAACAACAATGTACACTGGAAGAAATGAATAAGTACGCGGCTTGGATGCAGCTGTGGCAGAAACAGGAAATATAACGGAAAAGTAAATACTAGTTCCAAGAAGAACATACTGTCCAAATCTGTGATAGCACCAAAGCAGCAGTGGAAAAATAAAGATAATCAGCTGGGCTAAAGACATATACCAAAATGTGCTAATAAATGTAGGAGTATGAAACAACTGAGCCAATCCGAGAAAATCAAGAAAGGCATAAAATCCACTAATGATACCGGTTCCGTAAATTTTTGTATACCTTTCAAAGCCCATTACACAGGAGTAGAACTGAAGAGCGATAAATACAAAGAAAAAACCGCTCATCATTTTTACATAGCGCTTCAAAATCATAGAACGCAATTCTGTTCCGGAATAAGTATATTCGGAATTGGCTTTCTTATAAGAAATCGTCAACCCATATGCCGTTAAGAAAACGAAAATTGAAACGCAGAGTTTCATTGCAAGGGCGATGGTATTCACAGTGTATTCGGAAAGTGGATAAAAAGAAATATCCATTCCGGGATATCGATTTGGAGTCATAAATAAATGATGAAAGAACATAAAAATAATGGCAAGTCCTTTAATCTTTTGAGTATCTTCTTTTGAAAAATGCATCTGTCATCTCCTAAAATCAAAAATAATCATTCATATCTTAGCATATTTAATTTACAAAATGCAATAAGGAGCATTGCGGGTGATTCTAGAAATCTAGGTTAGAATATGATATGATGAGTGGAAAGGAGGCGTACGATGGAAGATTGTATTTTTTGTAAATTAGCAAATGGTGTATTTGAGACAAATACATTATATGAAGACGGAGACTTCCGTGTAATATTTGATGCAAGTCCTGCTACTGTAGGACATGTATTGATTATCCCAAAGGAACATTATGCAAATGTTTTTGAAATTCCTGAAGAGTTGGCAGGAAAGGCTTACATTCTGGCAAAGAAAGTTGCGGCTGTATTAACAGAAGTGACAGGATGTAAAGGGGTTAACATTCTGCAGAACAATGGAGAAGCTGCAGGACAGACTGTTTTCCATTTCCATATGCACGTTGTTCCACGTTATGACGAAAAAATCATTACATGGGTTCAGCAGGAAGCAGAACAGGACAAGATTGACGAGATTATTAATAAAGCAAAAGACTTGTTCTAAGAGAAAAGAAACACCATCGTAAATCGATACGATGGTGTTTTTTATTATGACAATTCTTTAATTAACTGAATAATTTTTTCGACCCCTCCGGTTCCGTCGGAGTTTTTCATTTTTGCAATGTAAGCGTCACGGTTGTTGTAAACTTTTTCCACGGCCTGAATTAAATCCTTGGCTGTGGCAACGTCTTCATCCAAAACTTCGCTGAATCCCTGCTTTGCAAAGGATTTTGCATTTAAAATCTGGTCGCCACGGCTTGCAGCGGCAGATAATGGAATTAATACGTTTGGCTTTCCTAAAGCAACGATTTCACAAATGGAATTGGCACCGGCTCTGGAAATAATCAGGTCTGCCATAGCAAAGAAGTCTTTCATTTCATCGCTGATATATTCAAACTGACAATACCCTTCTGTTCCAATCAGGCTTTCATCTAACTTGCCTTTTCCGCAAAGGTGGGCTACTTGGAAATCTTTTAAAAGCTCCGGTAATGCTTCTCGGACTAACTGATTGACCTTTTCTGCCCCAAGGCTTCCGCCGGTAACCATAAGAACCGGTTTGTTGGCAGTGAAACCACATAAATTCAAGGCGGTTAATTTGTTCCCTTCAAATAATTCCTGACGAATCGGGGAACCGGTATGTACTGCCTTGTTTCCTAAGTGTGCTGCAGTTTCCGGAAAGTTGTGGCATACTTTGGTAGCTTTCTTAATTGCCAGTTTGTTTGCCAATCCCGGAGTCATATCAGATTCATGAATGATTACAGGAACTTTATATTTTGCTGCGGCATATACCACAGGAACCGTAACAAATCCGCCTTTGGAAAAAACCACATCCGGTTGATATTTCTTAATGATTTTCTTTGCTTCAAAGTAACCTTTAATAACACGAAACGGATCGGTAAAATTCTTTAAACTGAAATAGCGACGGAGCTTTCCGGAAGAAATTCCTTCATAATCCAATCCGGCGTCCTGTACCAACTTCTTTTCCATTCCTTCTTTTGTTCCGATATATTTGATTTCATAATCATTTTCTTTAAGCTTTGGAACCAGGGCAATGTTTGGTGTAACATGTCCGGCAGTTCCACCACCTGTAAGAACAATCTTTTTCATTTTGTCAGTTCTCCCGTTTATTATTTATTATATTCTTCAATCTGCTTTTCTATGGTAGCAGTATCAGAACCATCCAATGTCATCTTAATCAGATTTGTAGCATTTGCTACAGAAGTTTCATCCTGTTCTACAACAGCTTTGTAGCTTCCGTCCCATAAAATCGGAAGTTTGGAAGGTGTTCCCACAACACTGTATGAAACAATGTTCCATCCGTTGTAATTGCTCTGAGAAGCAATGGCTGTCTGGAACTTCACTAAGGAAGGAAGGTTCAAATTCGTTGAGAAGGAATTTCCAAGAGCTTCCAAAATGTCCGTGTAGTTGTTCTGGACATAAGTGGATGTGGAAAGCATCTTGTTTGCAATAGCCTTCATAACAGCAACCTGATGCTTATTACGTCCCATATCGCCGGCGCCCAGTTTCTTACGTTCACGAGCATAAGTAAGGGCTTCTGCACCGTTCATTTCCTGTTTTCCTTCTTTGAAGACGTAATCTGCACGACCTTCATCATTTTCGTAGTTTGCATAGGTACGTGTTGTAAAGCTGGAGTCTACATCTACAGTAACACCGCCCATTGCATCAATTAATCGACCGAAGCCGGTAAAGTTCATTTTTAAATAAGAATAATTGCTGTTATCAATCTCAACATGATAAAGAGTTCTTAAAGTATTCATAATGGCAGTGAATCCATTGTATTCGGAATTTTTGCCATACATACTGTTGTTACCCCATTTACCACCCTGTTCAATAACGTTGTAACCGGTAGTCCAATCGGAAGCAGTCATTTTGTTTCCGTTGGAATCGTATGCCACACCACTTCCGTAAAGACCAACGTGGGTGAGCTTTTCATAAGAAGAACCTGCATTTGGATCTACACTTTCCGCATCTACAACCACATAGTAATCTCTTGGTGTGGAAACCATCAGTACGGTGTAAGTTTTTGGATTTACAACCGCAAGAATGTTTGTATCGGAACGATAGTTCACATCATCAGAGTATTCGCCGAATTCATCAGAAGCAGAAAGGAATACTACAAACGGAGTATCTACATCTACATGAATGTTTCCACCAAACTGATTTAAATAGGAAAGAAGTTTGTTTGAGAAAATACTTGCAACCACCAAAACAATAATCATAATAATTGCAAAAATCTTTCCGAAGGTACGGGTTCCTTTTTTGCCATGCTGTGTAAACATGGAAATCCCAAACAGTACCAGCAACACCCCAATCAATGCTGCCAAAAACGGTGTGGACAACAGTGTGTAAACCTTGCTGACAAAATAAACAGAAGCAGCAAGCTGAGTTAACGCAAGAAGAACACCGAAAATACTGCCCTTCTTTCCTGTAGATTTCTTTTTCCCTTTATTCGATGGGGCAATCCGTCCTTCTGAACGGTAGCCGTAATAACCTGTGTTATTATTCAATTCCGAAAGCGTTTTCTTTGCCATAGAATCCTCCTTTTTCTAAAACCATGTTTAGATGTGTTTTGTTTGTATATGATAACTGTAATACGAATTATTCAAGTAAAATATTTCAAATTGCATTAATATAATGAAGACAGTGTCCTCAATGCATTGTTTTTCATTATACAACAGAAATGGAAAAAGGGAAATAGGAAACCGCTTCCTTTTTCAGAGGACAAAACGTTGGTTTCATTGACAAACCCCATTCCCTTTGGTAAAATTGTCTTAATTTGTAACAATTTATTTGGTAATTTTACCGATACTTTTACAAAAAGTTTATTGGAGATTAAGTTAGAATGAGAGAATCAAGAGCTTTTCGAAGAATTGTTGTTCTTTTACTTTTAGCAATTAATGTTGTCGGACAAACGGCAATTTTTGGATATTTTTGGGTAACCCATTACAATTTAGGAATTGATCGACCTTTCGTTATCCGAGGTCATTTAGTGATGTTCTTAGTATACGCTATTTTGTTTACCGCATTTGGTAACGTATATGGCGCATTTAAAATTCGCAGGCTTCAGTACTCAAATCTGATCTTTTCACAGATTCTGGCATTACTGTTTTCCAATGTCATTGAGTATTTCGAAATTTCCCTGTTGTCATTGAAGATGGTGGATCCGGCCACATTGATTGGAATGTCTTTTGATAACATTCTTTTTGCATTGCTTTGGTGTGGTGTGGAAATCCTTGTTTATCGTTGGTTATACCCACCACGAGACATGCTTCTTATTTACAGCGACAGAGATCCGGATAATTTAGTTAAGAAGATTAAAACAAGAGAAGATAAATATATGATTACTGATGAAATCCACTGCGATGCGGATCCGGATGAATTAAAGTATGCGATTCGTCATCATCAGTCAGTAATCCTTTGCGATATCCCAAGTGGACAGCGTAACCAGATTATTAAATATTGTTATATGCATGATAAGCGTGCGTATATTACACCGAAACTTTCGGATATTATTATTATCGGATGCGAACAAAATACCTTGTTCGATTCTCCGTTATTGGTTACTAAGATTAAAGGCTTAAAGTGGGAGCAGGCAGCGGTTAAGAGATTTATGGATATTGTAATCTCTTTGGCATTATGTATTCCTACTTTGGCGGTGATGGTTCTGGTAGCAATCGGAAACCTGATTTGGGACAGAGGACCGTTGTTCTATACACAGCCTCGTCTCACACAAAACGGAAAAGTATTTAAGATTATCAAGTTCCGAAGCATGAAAGTGGATTCGGAAAAAGACGGTGCAAGACTTGCAGCAAAAGAGGATGAAAGAATTACAAAAGTGGGACGTGTTCTTCGTGCTACTCATTTGGACGAGTTGCCACAGGTCTTCAATATTCTGATGGGACATATGTCCGTTGTCGGTCCGAGACCGGAAAGACCGGAGATTGCCAAGGAATATGAAGAAGCAATTCCGGAATTCCGATTCCGTTTGAAAGTGAAAGCCGGTTTGACCGGATATGCACAGGTATATGGAAAGTACAATACGACTCCATATGATAAATTGAAATTAGACTTATATTACATTCAGCATTATAAAGTTTATATGGATATTCAATTGATTCTAATGACCTTTAAGATTATGTTCCTGAAGGAAAACACGGAAGGAATTGAGAAGGATCAGGTAACTGCAACCATAACAAAGAGATAGGGGAACAATTGTGGATTATTCCGTATTAATGTCAGTATATTATAAAGAAAAACCTGAATATTTAAGGGCCTCCATAGACAGCATTTTGAATCAGACGGTTCCAACCAATGATTTTGTGCTTGTCTGTGACGGACCGATTGGTAACAGCCTGGAAGATGTGATTGACGAATGTCAAAGAACAGCTCCGGGCTTGTTCAATATCTATAGACTTTCAAAAAACATGGGATTGGCGAAGGCATTGAACCATGGAATTATACAATGTAAAAATGAAGTGATTGCCCGAATGGACAGTGATGACATTGCAGCCCCGAATCGTATGGAAATGCAGTTGAAGGTGATGGAAGAACAGGGATTGGATTTGATTGGTTCCAATGTGATTGAATTTAACGGGGATGTTTCTAACACCGGTGGTATTCGACAGGTTCCGGAGACTCAGGAGGAAATTATGTCCTTTGTGAAAAACAGAACGCCTTTCAATCATCCGACAGTGGTGTATAAAAAGTCGGCTGTGGTAGAAGCAGGACTATACGAGGACTACCGTTATTTTGAGGATTATCACCTTTGGGCAACTATGTTAAAGAATGGCGCAAAAGGGTACAATGTTCAGGAGAACTTAGTGTTTATGCGCGGTGGCGAAGCAATGTATAAGCGCCGCGGCGGTTTGCGTTATATCGGAAGCATTTTCCGTTTTCAGAATTCCCTCCGGAAAATGGGATACATCGGAATGGGAAAATTTTTATTCAATGGATTATCAAGATCCCTTGTAAGCCTGTGCCCAACAGGACTTAGAAAATTTCTATATGAAAAAGTTTTAAGAAAATAGGCAAGGAAGAAAAGATGAAGAAAGAGTTGTTGAAAATCGGATTTAAACCACTTACATTGCTGAATAAAGTAATGAAAAAGAATCCTAAGATGATTTTTTTCTATTCCAATTTAGGGTTTCGGGATAATGTAAAAGCGTTTTATGATTATCTGATTCAAAATAAATATCATGAAAATTATGAAATTGTAGTAAGTGCCAATGACTTCGAACGGTTTGTAAAAGATGCTCCGGAAGGGGTAACCTTTGTAAATTTAAAGGCGGGAATTCGATATTTCCTGAAGGCAAAATATGCCTTTTTCTGTTTTGGAAAATATCCGATTAAGCCGGCAAAGAAGCAGATGGTTGTAAACCTTTGGCATGGAACGCCGTTAAAGAAAATCGGAAATCTGGAAGCGGGTTGCGAGAAGATTGACTACAATTTCTTTACGAAAGTTCTAACAACGGCACCGATGTACAAGTCGATTATGGCAAGTATTTTTGGTTGTAAGGAAAGCCAGGTAGAGGTTATGGGAAATCCCCGAAACGATGAAATGTTTGTTTCAAACAAATTGCTAGATACAGCGATTCGTCGCGGAAGCAGAAAAGTATTTCTTTGGTTGCCGACCTATCGGGAGTATAACCCGGACTTTGTGATCAGCTGTTTGGGACGTGAAGATTTGGACCGACTGAATGAATACCTGAAAGGTGTCGAAAGTCGGCTGATTATTAAGACTCATCCGTTACAGACGATTGCGGAAGAATCACTGAACTATCCGTATATTGATTTTATTACGGAAGAGCAGTTGCAGAAACAGAAAATGACAGTGTACACGCTGTTGCGTAATGCAGACGGTTTGATTACCGATTACTCATCCGTGTATTTTGACTATATGCTTTTGGACCGACCAATTGCTTTTGCAGTGGAAGATATGGAAGAGTATGGTGCCAAGAGAGGTTTTGTTTTTGAAAATCCAAAGGAATATATGCCGGGAATGGAAATCCGGAAGGTGGAGGATGTGGAGAAATTTATTTCCGATACCTTTAACGGAATGGATCCTTGGAAGGAACAACGAAAAGAAATTAATGACAAAGTAAACTATTATCAGGATGGCGATACCTGTGAACGGATCGCAAAACGATTTATCAGATAGGAAGAAATTGTGAAAGTAATTAAAAATTGCCTGAGAAGGCTGATGCTTTTATACAAGAGAATACTGTTTGGTGTGGCAAAACTGTTGTGCAGACCGGATGAAAAGACGGTTGTCTTTGAAAGTTTTCAGGGGCGCAGTTTTACCTGCAATCCCAAAGGAATTTATGAAGCTATGAAGAAGGATCCGACCTATAAGGATTTCCGCTTCATTTGGGTGTTTCGGGATTTGGAGAAAGGAAAGAACCTGATTAAGGATGACACTGTTTCTCTGGTGAAATTTGAAAGTCCTTCTTATTATAAAGCTCTGGCAGGAGCAAAGTACTGGATTTTCAATTCCAATCCAAGGACCTTTGTGAAACCGGGAAAGAAGCAGGTATTTGTTCAGACCTGGCATGGGACACCGCTAAAGAAGATTGGCTGTGATGTGGAGCATGCAGGAAACGCCGTAACAAAACTTTCGGAGATTTCAAAAATCTATCATCGGGAGGCGGCAAAGATTTCCTATATGATTTCCCCTTCTGCGTACTGTACGGACAAGTTGATTTCCGCATTTGCTTTAAAGACGGTGGGAAAAGAAAACCGTGTATTGGAAATCGGTTATCCGAGAAATGATAGCCTGTTTCAAAGAACAGAGGATGAAATCCGAAAAATCAAGGAACAGTTAAATATTCCGAGGGACAAGAAGGTGCTGTTGTATGCACCAACGTTTCGGGATAATAAACATTCCCAACGAAGTGGATTTTCCGTCGAACAGGGAATTGACTTCCAAAGTTTCCGGGATGCTTTGGGAGAGGACTATATTGTTTTGTTCCGCGCGCACTACTTCATTGCAAAGCGATTGAATCTGAAGGCCTTTGAAGGATTTGTTTATGATGTGTCGGACGTTAATGATATCAATGAACTGTATCTGGTCAGTGATTTGCTGGTGACGGACTATTCTTCCGTATTTTTCGACTATGCAAACTTAAGGAGACCGATGTTCTTTTTGGTTTATGATTATCAGGAATACAAAAATCAGGTGAGGGATTTGTACTTTGATTTGCAGGAATTGCCGGGACCGATTGTTGAGACACAGCAGGCGCTGGTTCGGGAAATTCAAAATTACCGTCCGGAAGAATGGACTGAAAAGTATGAAGCTTTTCATGAAAAGTACAACCCGTTGGATGGACCGGACTGTGGTAAAAAGGCAGCAGATTGTATTGTGAAAAAGAGAAAAATTTGACTAATTGGCAAGAAGTCCGTAAAATAGCGTATGGACTGTATTGATAAATTTATGATCTAAAGGAGATTAGAGATTATGAAACGAGTAATTACTTATGGAACATTTGACATGCTTCATTATGGACATATTAATTTATTGCGTAGAGCAAAAGAATTGGGAGATTATCTGGTGGTAGTATTATCAACAGATGAATTCAATTGGAACTCTAAGCAGAAGAAATGTTATTTTACATATGAAGAGCGTAAGAAAGTTTTAGAAGCAATTCGCTACGTAGATTTAGTAATTCCTGAAAACAATTGGGAACAGAAAGTTTCTGACGTTCAGGATTATAAGATTGATACTTTCGTTATGGGAAATGACTGGGAAGGAAAGTTTGACTTCTTAAAGGATTACTGTGAAGTTGTTTACCTTCCAAGAACAGAAGGAATTTCCACAACACAGATTAAAGAAGATTTAAATAATAAGTAAGAGATTGGTTCATGGCGGAGGAACGAAATGATTAGTATTGTTGTAACACATCAGATGAATTTAAAATATCTGCGGGATTGTCTGGAAAGTATTGCAGACCAGAATTATCCGGATATTGAAACCATTCTCGTATTGGACCATACGGAGGATGATGTTACAGAACTGGTTTCTGAATTACAGGAGAAAATTAATCTCTCTGTATACGAATTGGAAGAAGGCAGAACCGGATTGTCTGCTGCCAGAAATCTTGGCTTAAGCAAAGTTCAGGGAGACCACTTTATGTTCCTGGACAATGACGATTATCTGATGCCGGGAGCAATTCAGGGATTCTTGGAAGTATTGGAAGAAGACACCGATATTGTCTATGCCAGACTTCACAGTACCCGTGGAGACCGTGCTGCATATCTGGAAGGCAGAGCGGAGCCGATGCTGGGAGAAGAAGAAGTGGAAGCCAGCATGAACTTCGATGATGGAATCAATTATTGTGTGGAACGATACCGATTATTCGAGAAACTGACGATTCTTGCTTGCTTGTATCGTACCGGTTTGTGGACTGAGAATGATATTCATTTCAATGAGGAACTGCTCTTTTTCGCAGATGCTCCGGTTATGGCAAGAGTCTTCAGTAAGGCAAAGAAGTTAAAAGGTGCAGAAAACGCAACCTATGTAAAGCGTTTTCATAACGATAAGGTAAATAATCCTTCACAGTTACAGTATCCGAAGGATGAAACAATGCCTTATTACATTAAATCATATAACGAAGCAATTTCTGTTGTGGAAAATGACAGAGTTCGAAAACATATGAATTTGATTTTGGGAAAATTCATTGCCAGATTATTCCCGAAAAAATATCGTGGAAGTGATGATGATAAATGGAGAGGGGAATATTATCACGCCCTTTTGGACATGTCCAAGACCATTGATAAGAAACATATTCGCAAGTCTGATATGTTCCGCCGAAATAAAAAGTACCTTTTCAAGTTTATGAAGGGCAATGAAGCGAAGATTGGAAAATATTCCAATATGCTTTTGGCGAAGAGAAAACTCATTCGTATGTTTCAGGATAGCCATTTCAGAAACAAAACCATTACACAGTACATTTTTGCAAAGTGGTCTTTAAAAGAAAACTGGGTTGTTTTTGAAAGTTTTATGGGAAGAAATTATTCCGGACAGCCGAAGTATATTTATCAGTATATGCAGAAAACATATGGAGATAAATATCGTTATATCTGGATTGTAGATAAGCATGGAATTAAAATTGACGGAAAGTGCAAAAAGGTGAAGCGCTGGAGTCTTAAGTACTTTTTCTATATGAATCGTAGTAAGTATTGGGTACTGAACATGCGTCAGCCGTTAAGTGTTCCGAGAAGAGAAGAAACAATTCTCTTGCAGACCTGGCACGGTACTCCGTTAAAGAAACTTGCATTTGACCTGGAAAACATTCATTCTTATACACCGAAGTACAAAGAAAATGTATTCAAGCAATCCAGAGATTGGAACTATATGCTTTCAGATAATCCACATTCTTCCAAGTGCTTTACCAGTGCATATATGTTGGAACAGCATCAGTTATTGGAAGCAGGATATCCTGCCAACGATCCGATGTATGCACCGGACAAAGAACAGCGTGCGGAACAGTTGAAAGAACAATTGGGAATTCCAAAAGATAAAAAGGTCATTCTTTATGCACCGACATGGAGAGATGATGAATTTATCGATACCGGAGAATATGGATTTAATCTTGCATTGGATGTAGATAAAATGCGGGAACAGTTTTCTGATGAGTATGTACTTTTGATGAGACTGCATTATCTGGTGGTAGAACGACTGGATAAGAAAATGTTTGACGACTTCGTGATGAATGTTAGCAGTTATGATGATATTACGGACTTATATCTTTTAACAGATTTAATTATCACGGATTATTCATCAGTATTTTTCGATTTTGCAAATCTGAAACGACCAATGTTGTTCTATATGTATGACTTGGAAAATTACAGAGACAATCTTCACGGATTTTATTTGAATATTCAGGAAATCCTTCCGGGACCGATTCTTCGAACCAATGAAGAAGTGTTTGATGCGATTGCAAACATTGATCGGGTAGAAGAAGAATACAAAGAGAAATATGATGCATTTTACGAAGAATTCTGTTGTTGGGACGATGGTCATGCAGCAGAACGCGTTGTGAAAGAAGTATTTCAGAAATAAAAAAAGAATTGTACAGCAGTGATGTTGTACAATTCTTTTTTGTTTATAGCAGGGCATTGGCAAAGGATGCCCAGTATTTGGTGATTTCACCAATGAATTCGATTTGGTCAAAATGAACATTCCCCAGGGTTCGACGGACTTCCCTGCGGAAGAATGTTTGATTTTCCTGAGTGACAAAAGGTAATGCATACCATACAAGAATTCGAACTTCCGGTGGAAGATGATTAAAGAACTCTTTGTTGAACTCATCTTTAAAGGAAGTAACCAACAAGGTTACATCCGTCTCAGAGTAATCAATTTCCTCCAGATAATCTGTTAACTCATCATAATGTTCCTGAGAGTTGGTTCGGGTGTTAAAGCAAAGCAGCAACCGTTCCTTTCCGGTATTAAAGCCGTCAAAACCATAGAAAGATTTTTCCGGTCGGGTGTACTGTTCTAAATGAATTTCCGATAAATCTTCACGGAGATTTACATCGCTCCCCGGATCCAAAGCATCCCCAAATACAATATGAATAAATCGCATACATGCGTGACCGTCTTCATTGTAGGTACACCAGGATTTCATTGTTTCCTGCTTCGAAGCATAAGGCTTCATATATGCAGCAGGACTTTCTGAAATGGTGATCTTGGTAAGGGCAGCACAGGCTTCCCTTTTATTGGATGTAACCAATCCCGGCAATACATCCGTTGGAACGTAAAGTCCTCTGCCGGATTCGTACTGGTCTAAGTCCGGTACATAGAAGATGATTGGTTTGTCCATCAGCAGATAATCAAAGAAAATGCTGGAGTAATCGGAAATTAATACATCCACAACGGACAGCAATTCATTGGTATCTACAGTAAAAGGAATTAAGATTTCTCTCAGCTCCGGATCCTGTGCCAAAATTCGGTAGAGGAAATAATGAACGCGGAGATAAATCCGGTATTCCTTACGGTTAATGGAAGCAGTAAACTTCTGCACTAACGCTTTAAACTCATCTACATCATAACTGAGCTGGTCGTAAAGATTTCCTTTCCAAGTCGGTGCGTATAGAATGATTTTCTTGTCTGTTTCAATTCCTAATTGTTCCAACTTTTCCAAAACCGCTTCCCGGTCCGGATAAACCAAAGTATCACATCGTGGCGAACCGATTTCCAGAAGTTTTCCTTCAAAGAGACCGTCCATTTTATAGGCACGGCGATACATAACGTTAGTCATAAAGCGGTTGGCAGAAAGCAGGTAGTCTGCAGAGAGAAAATGTCTCGCAGGACCACGGGCATTTTCCACACGTTCTACGCTATGCTCATACCCCATTACCTTTGTTGGAACTCCGTGCCAGGTATTGACGTAAACCTGCCCTTTTCGTTTCTCAAAAAAGTACCCGAAGGTTGTGTTTGCAATCAGATACTTGCAGGTGGCAAGATATCTGTAATAGTCATCGGAACCCCGAAGAACAATAATAACATTTTCCAGAGAAGAAAATTCTTCCACATTAAAGTCTGCCAGCTCCAAATCATCAATGGACCAAACGTGTGTGAAGTCCTCAAAGGTCGGGTCGTCCAGCAACGCTTTGAAGATCGCACGGGGATGGTCTAAAATTCCCAATCCGGCAAAAGCTTCATAGAAAACATAGTTTTCTAAAATCGGTTCCTTCACCGCTTCGTAATAGACGAGCTTTCCCTTGTCCTTTCTGGATAGTCTGGAAGGCTGAATGATCTTTTTTATCATGCGCTTTCCGCGGGAAATCATATTCGGTTTACGCGTGGCTTTAAATTTTTTCATTGTAATTCCCACATCCTTTTATACTAACAAATTATCAAACTGTTTCATGGTTTCAGCATTGTATTCCTTATCGCTGAACTGATAAACAGGAGCTCCCTGTTCAATAAACTCCTTCATTCCTTCATAAATGGAATCCGCATCCGTACCCACCAGTAGCTGCCCGTTTGGAATAACAGCAGAACGGTAAGAACTGAACTTGGACATTAAAATCGGCATGGAAAGAAGTCGTGCTTCTAAAATAGAAACCGGTTGTCCTTCATAAAGAGAAGGAAGGACGAAGCAGTCACATTCCTTCATAATGCGGAATGGATTGTCCACGTTTCCGGTCATAAACACTTTTCCGGTTAACTGATTTTCCGTAATCAGGTTTTGCAGTGTTTCTTTTAAAGGGCCATCCCCCAAAATGTAAAGTCTGGCATTGTCATACTCCTTTTGCAATTTGGCAAAAGCAAGAATCAGTTCTGCCTGATTTTTTTCCGGGGAAAGTCTTCCCATATTTACAAAGGAAATTCGATTGCTTTCAAAAATTTCCATAATTCCCAAATCCTGTGCGGTTTCTTTGGATAATGGTTCTTTTACGGAATCCAGAACACGCTCAAAGTTTGCGGTGTTTCTTACAAAGGAACATCGGTCTTTCAAGTGATGATAGCCAATCTTCTCCAGATTCACTTTCATAACGTCTTCTGAGCAACCGACGATTTTATCGTAGAAGTCGTAAGCAGAGAAAACCACGCGAAGCTCTCGGTTATGAGGACGCTTTCCGTGGATGACTTTTACTTTATCCACTTGCAGGTCGTTATGCTGCCAAATCAGTTTTTTTGCCTTCTGCGCACTCAATAACAAAATTGAGTAGAAGGAGCCGTAACCGGAGTAGTCAATGACTGCATCAAAACGGCTGTCTCCGAAACAGCGGGTGTATTCTCTGTCATACATTGCCTTTGGATAGATTTTCTTCATGAATGGAAAATGGAATCCGAAAACCCGAAGGAAATCATTGCGAATCTGTTCCGTAAAGGTGGCCGGTGTGTAATCAATTCTTGCAAAGGCACGAACCGTTTCCGGGAAAGAATTAATCATCGCTTCGCATTCCGGCAATTTCAGGTTGGCCGCAAAAAGTGTCACATCATATTTATCATAATCCAGATATTGAATCATATTCCGCAGGGCAGTGGAAATTCCGTTGAGACGAAGTCCGCCCCCAAAGAACAGAACCTTTTTCTTGGATGATTTTTCGCATCTTATCATTCGATATGGTCGCCCTTGTTCATCGGCGGTTTTTCCTTTGAAGACAATGTCTACAATACGTTTGGAAACCTGACCATCATCATAAGGGCAGGCGAATTCTTTTGCCTGTTGATAGTTATCACGGTAGCGGTTCATAACCTCCGGCAAATTGTTAATAGCTTCACCCAAATCCTCCAAGGATGTGAATGCAGGAGCCGGAAGTTCCGAAGGCTTCAAATAAAGACCGCGGTCTTCTTCATATTTTTCCAAATCCGGAATATAGAACAGAACCGGTTTACTGCCGGCTAAGAAATCATAAAAGATACTGGAGTAATCCGAAACCAAAAGATCCGTAACGGATAATAACTCGTTGGTATCCATTTCTGCCGGAATAAATGCAGGGGAAAGCTTTCCCTGCTTCTTTAATGTCTGGTAAACCACCTGATGGGGTTTGATTAAAATCTGATACTTGTCGGTATCGATAATCTGTTCCAATGTATTTTGGAAACGGTCAAATTCTTCCACGTCGATTTCCGGTTTGTAGTAATCGTTCCCTTTCCAGGTCGGTGCATAAAGAAGAACGTCTTTCTTTTCATCAATGGATATGCCGAAAGAAGCGAGTTTTTCCAAAACTTCCTTTCGGTCTGCCTGAAGCAGACGGTCATTTCTCGGGTATCCCTCTTCAATGATCGTTCCTTCAAAAAGCCCTTCCAGTTTGTACTTCTCTTTGTAGACAGAAGTAAGGAAAGGATTTTGGGAAATAATATAATCAGCAGACAGGAAATTACGAAGCACATTGGAAATGGTTGCCGCCGAACCCGGAATATCATATCCCAAACTCTTCAACGGTGTTCCGTGCCAGGTGTTGATATAAATCTGTCCCGGTTTTTTGCAGTAATAATACGGCATGGAAACATTGGTGATAATGTAACCTGCGCTGGCAAGGTATTTCAAATGTCCTTTGCTGTGTCTGCGAACAAACATTACATTTTCGGCTTTTGGGAAATGCGCTGTGTCTGCATTGTCGTCGAGAACCCAAACATGTTTGAACTGCTGAAAATCAGGGTCTTCTTTCAATTCCGAAAATAAGGCATAAGGATTACAAATCAAGCCTCTGCCAAAATAAGAATCGTATAAAACAACTTTGGAATTAACCTTTAAATGTTTATAGTATCCGGCGTACTTGGAACGACGAAGCGTTACCTTGACGCTACCGGCTTTTTTTCGTAATTTTGTTACAACGCTCATAAAAAACTCCTATGATTTTTGCTTCTATTATAATATCATAGAAAAGAGGTTTTTCAAAATAGGGAAAGCGGGTTACAGCCTCGAAGTTTGACAATCATGGGAAATATTATATAATAGGTGAGTATCGCTGAAAGTTTCAAATGGTAAAATGAATGTGTGCATTGCCGGAAGGCATATGCGGAGGTTTTATGAAAAAGTATATTGATAGTTTTTTAAGATACAGATATCTTTTGAAGGAACTGGTGGTAAAAGGAATTAAGTTAAAATACCGTCGTTCATACTTAGGACTTGTATGGACGCTGTTGGAACCATTGCTTACTTCATTAGTATTAAACCTGGTATTCGGAACATTCTTTCATAAGAAGGAATACGTGATGCCGTTTATTATTTATATCCTTGTAGGACGTTTGGTTTACAGCTGCTTCTCCAGTGCGACGAAGATAGCTATGCGTTCTATTCGGGCAAATCAGGCAATGATTAAAAAGGTATATGTGCCGAAGTACTTATACCCATTGTCCAGTGTAATTTACAATTACATTTTGTTCCTGTTATCCCTGATTGTATTGGCGTTGCTGATGCTGGTTAAAGGGGTATATCCAAGCTGGACCATTATCGAATTGATTATTCCATTGACAACCCTGTTCATTATGTGTATTGGGGTAGGACTTTTACTGGGAACCGTTTGCGTGTTCTTCAGAGATTTGGAATATCTTTGGGATGTTGTGTTAATGCTTATTATGTACTGCTCCGGTATTTTCTACTACGTGCATGATATGGGTGGTATTATTTTGAAGATGATCCGATTGAATCCGCTTTATTGTGTCATCAATAATGTCAGATGCCTTGTGGCCGGTGAGAATTTGTTTACCTATGTTGACCACGGTGCTTCACAGTTACAGATGATGGGTTATTCTTTTGGATTTAGCGTTGTAGTACTGATTGCAGGTGTTCTCTTATTTAAGAAACATCAGGATAAGTTTATTTTGCACATCTAGGAGGAAGTATGGGTAAAGTAGCACTGAAGGTTGAAGATATCAGCATTCGATTTAATTTAAGTAAAGAAAAAGTTGATAACTTAAAAGAATTATTGATTAAGAAAGTCAAAGGCGAGAAAATTCGTTTTAACGAGTTTTGGGCATTGAAAAATGTCAGCTTTGAAATAAAGAAAGGGGACCGTTTGGGAATTCTCGGACTGAATGGTGCGGGAAAGAGTACTTTGCTGAAGGTAATCGCCGGCGTTTATAAGCCAACTTCAGGAAAGGTTGTGAGAAACGGACATATTGCTCCGATGATTGAATTGGGAGCAGGATTTGACCCAAACTATACGGGAAAAGAAAATGTTTTTCTGTACGGTTCCGTATTGGGATTTTCCAGAGAGTTTCTGGAGTCCAAGTACGATGAAATTTTAGAGTTTTCCGAGTTGGGAGATTTTATTGATGTCCCGATTAAGAATTACTCTTCCGGTATGAGAGCCAGACTTGGTTTCTCGATTGCAACAGTGGTAGAACCTGAGATTTTGATTTTGGATGAAGTATTGTCCGTAGGTGATGCCAAGTTCAGAAAAAAATGTGAAAAGAAGATGCAGGGAATGTTTGATCACGGGGTTACGGTATTATTTGTATCCCACAGTCTTGATCAGGTAAAGCGTCTTTGTAATAAAGCGATTTTATTAGAGCATGGTCAGTTGATTGCCAAGGGTGACATTGAGGATGTGGCCGAGGTATATGAATCAATGCTCAATGATTAATTTTGAAAAGAGAAGAAATGTTATATTTCTTCTCTTTTTCAGTAAAGGAGGTAGTGATGTTAGGAATTATTGGAGCAATGGAAGTGGAAGTGGAAAGCCTGAAGGCAATGATGGATGATGCTCAGGTGATTCAAAAGGCGGGAATGGATTTTTACCGCGGAACAATTTCCGGAAAAGAGGTTGTTGTAGTGAAGTCCGGAATCGGAAAAGTCAATGCTGCAATTTGCAGTCAGATTTTAGTGGATGTATTTCAGGTTCGGGCTATCATCAATACCGGTGTGGCAGGCTCGTTGAATACAGAGATTAAGATTTGTGATATTGTAGTTTCCACGGAAGCACTGGAACATGATATGGATGTATCTCCGTTGGGGTACGAAAAAGGTGTGATTCCGGATATGCCTGTTTCCTGCTATCCGGCAGATGAAGCATTGCGTGAATTGGCAAAGAACAGCGTGAAAGCTGCAGGACTGGAAATCGGTGTGTTTGACGGACGCGTGGTATCCGGAGACCAGTTTATTGCAACACCGGAAAAGAAAGATGAATTGCGTGGATTCTTCAAAGGGGACTGTGCGGAAATGGAAGGTGCTTCCGTTGCCCATACGGCATATTTGAACGAAGTACCATATTTGATTATTCGTGCGATTTCCGATCAGGCAGACGGAAAAGCGGAAATGGATTATCCGACGTTTGAAAAGAAAGCAGCAGAAAATTCTGTGAAGCTGTTAGTGGAAATGATTCGTGCATACTAATATTTCGTCGATATTTGAAGAACGATTTTTAATGTAGTGGAATGACTCCTGTGGTAAAATAGGTGCAGAAAAACAAAGGGGGTCATAAACAATGTTTAATGAAGAAACAAACTATGAAATGATGAATGTATTATTTAATGAAAAGTACTTCCTAATTATTTTAGGAAGTATTTTTTTCTTGGGATTTGTCGCAAAAGGAATGGTTATGGCACATTTTCGGAGAATGATTCATAGTGCGGAGAAAATCAGTAAGGTCGAGAATGCCATGATTCGGCAGATTAAGATGCGGATTGAAAGTGTGAAAGAAGTCTGTGGTGAAATTGTGGGACCGGAACCTTTTATTGAACGGCAGTTGAATCGGGAAACCATTGGGCCGGTTTCAGTTAATACAATGGATCAGATAATCCATTGGTGCGCAACGGCGATTCTGCTTTGGTCGGTGTTTGGCCTGATTTATAACCGCAGTGCCATCAATATGTTTATCGGAATCGGCTTTGCTCTGGTACTGGAAGCAGCGGATTACAGTTTCGGAACGGACAGACTCCGGGATGAATTGCGAGTGGTACTAACGGATTATATTGTAAACAGCGGAAGTGAAAAAAAGAGAGCGTCTCTTCAGGTCGAGGACTCCGGGACAAAAGAAGAAAAGGACAGGGAAATGCAGGAAATGATTTTAAATCAGGTTTTGGGAGAATATCTTCCCTAAAAAGACGGTTGAAAAAAGAAATTCGAGTTATTATACTAGAAATTACAATGCCCTTTAGAAGAAGGAGAATGGAATGGAAGAGTTTAAAAAGAAACAGGAACAGAAACTGGAGCAGCATAAGCAGCAGTTGGCAGCGATTTCTGCTTTCAGCGCAATCTTTTTGGTCATTGCTCTGGCACTGCTCATTGTATTGTACTTTTATTACGGAAGTGCCGACGAAGCCAAAATGAGATTGTGCGCTTTAGGATTGTGCGCCAGCGTGGCAATTGCTGTGATTTTAAGCATCGTTCGCAGAATTATTATTGTTCGATGCAAGGAAGTGACAAAAGATTTAGACCGGATGAAAGATTACTGATTTCAGGGAGCGTGATGTTCACAGGAAAATACTCTTGATAAAAGTGTTCCAACACCATATAATATAATGAGTATTTGTGAGCCAGAGAGAGAAATCTCCCTGACCGAATATGGGTTATTCACAAATTAACGGAGGAGAAATTAAAATGGCAAAGGTATCATTTGACTATTCAAAAGCAACAAAGTTTTTCACAGATGCTGAAGTAAACAGCATGAAAGAAAAAGCTGAAAGTGCAAAAAGCGTATTAGTAAACAAAACAGGGGAAGGTAATGATTTCTTAGGATGGATTGATTTACCGGTTGATTATGATAAGGATGAATTTGAACGTATTAAGAAGGCAGCAGCAAAAATCCAGAGCGATTCCGAAGTATTGGTTGTAATCGGTATCGGTGGTTCTTATTTGGGAGCCAGAGCTGCAATCGAATTTTTGAGACATGATTTTTATAACAATGTTTCCAAGGAAGTTCGTAAAACACCTGAAATTTATTATGCAGGTAACAACATCAGCTCTACATATCTTGCAGGATTGTTAGAAGTTATTGGTGATAGAGATTTCTCTGTAAACGTTATTTCAAAGTCAGGTACTACTACAGAACCTGCGATTGCGTTTAGAGTATTCAAGAACTTACTTGAAAAGAAGTATGGTAAGGAAGAAGCAGCAAAGAGAATTTACGCAACAACAGATAAAGAAAAGGGAGCTTTAAAAGTTCTTGCTACAGCAGAAGGATATGAAACATTTGTAGTTCCTGATGATGTAGGTGGACGTTTCTCCGTTCTTACAGCAGTTGGTTTACTTCCAATTGCAGTCAGCGGTGCTGATCTTGACCAGTTAATGGCCGGTGCAGCAAGCGGACGTGAAAGAGCATTAAACGCAGCATTTGAAGAAAATGATGCAATGCAGTATGCAGTAATCAGAAACATTCTTCACGAACAGGGCAAATCTGTGGAAATCGTAGCAAACTATGAGCCAAGTCTTCATTATGTAAGTGAATGGTGGAAACAGCTTTACGGCGAAAGTGAAGGAAAAGACTTAAAGGGTATCTTCCCAGCAGCTGTTGATTTAACAGCAGACCTTCATTCTATGGGACAGTTCATTCAGGAAGGAACAAGATTAATGTTCGAGACTGTATTGAACATTGAAAATCCTGCAGCAGAAGTATTAATTGAAGAAGCAGCAGAAGACTTAGACGGATTGAATTACTTAGCAGGAAAGAACATGGACTTTGTAAACAAGAGTGCTATGAACGGTACAATTCTTGCGCATACAGACGGTGATGTTCCAAACCTTATGGTTAAGGTTCCTGAAAGAAACGAATTCTTCCTTGGAGAATTATTCTATATGTTTGAATTTGCATGTGGTGTCAGCGGATACATCCTTGGTGTGAATCCATTTAACCAGCCGGGTGTAGAAAGCTACAAGAAAAACATGTTTGCACTTCTCGGAAAACCGGGATTTGAAGATATGGCAGCAGAATTATTAAAGAGACTGTAATTATGAAATAAAAGAAAAGTCGATTCCGACGTGTGCCGGGATCGACTTTTTTAATCTTCTTCAATGACGTAGAAGTCCAAATAATCGAAATCAATGGATTCCACAAAACAGTCTGCGGTAAATCGCGTTCTTGCAATGCGTTTAAATTCTTTAATATTCGTATCCAACCAGATTGGATTGCTCAAATCAAACTCTTCGCAAATCATTTCCAAAGCTTTGAATACTTTGTGTGTTCTCGTATCATCCAGATCCAACTCAATGGTAGTGCTTTGCAGCATATTATTATTTTTAAAAGTTCTTCCCCAAACGCGAAACATACTATTCTCCTCACATTTATCAGATATAATGGCAAATTGTGACTAATTGAAAGTTTACCACCACATAAGTTTATGATAGATTGTTGTCTGTGTAAAGTACAATTCAGACAAAAAACAGACAACTGTTTATTTTGTAAACAAAAAGTGGTAAAATAGTCGGTGCTGCATCTTTGCAGTATGATATTTTTTTTCAGGAAATTGAAGGAGGTATAAAAATGAGGATGAAAAAATTAATATCACATTTAATGGTAACATCTATGGTTTTTGGCTTGTGCACGAATATGCAATTTGCAAACAATGTAAATGCAGAGTCGGCTCCAACAGTTGAACTTTCCAATTGGACGTTTCTTCAGGGGGGTGCTTCAGTAGTTGATGTAGAAGCTGAAAACGGAAATTGGGGTTTCCTTAACTCTGTAGTGATGAATGGAACAGGTGAAGAAATAACCGGATGGCTCGATGAAGGGGAAGAGTCTAGGGGACAGACAAAAGTAGCAACAGAATCGTCTGATGGATTTACGCTTGATATAAAAACCAACGGATGGGATGCAATGTGGAATTATGACCCGACTCGTATTAATCCATGGTCTATTCAGGCAAACATGGAAGATGTTGCAATCAAGGCTGGACATACTTATAGAGTAAGTTTTAAAGCCAGTGCAGAAAAAAGAAAATATGGATATGTAAAATTTGAATCCAGCGCAATCGATGAACCACCATATGGTGAGGAAGAATTTTTGTATGGAGATAACCAGATTATTACTCTGGGAACAGAAGATAAAACATTTACATACGAGTTTACAAACTGGAGTGGCGTAGAAGATTTTTCAACACGTTTAATGTTTGGTGCATTCACCAGTCAGTATGATTTTGATGGAAATGATATTTCAGATATTATTGCTGAAACTGAAACCACTTGGAGTGGTACAGTATCTGTTAGTAACTTCAAGATTGAAGATTTAGGTTTAGATCCGGCATATAAAGAACCAGAAATAAACGGAACTTGTGAAGGTGAAATTCAAGTGGATGAAGTAAAGGCACTTCCGGTAGATGGAACATTCCATTATTACACATTTACACCGGAGAAAACAGCAAATTACACATTCTATTCGCTCTCAAATAAGGACACATATGGTATTTTATATGATAAATATCTGAATGAAATTGCTGAAGACGATGATAGTGGTGAAGACAGCAACTTTAGCATTGATGCAAAATTGAAAAAAGGTTATACCTATATTCTGTTTGGAAGATTATATGATGAAAATGATAATGGAAGCATTGATGTATGCATTGAAGAAAACAAAATTGATTCTATTTCTTTCGAATTAGCGAAACCAATTGAATTGATTGAAAATGTAGACGGCGATTGGTGCTATGATGATGATGACGATGATAACGAATATTTTGAGTATGATACACCGTCAATCCAACAAGAAGGCAATCAGTTTACAGTTAATTATACGGATGGAACAAAGGATGTTTACATTTATCAGTATAACGAAGATGCTGATGATTATGATTTCTACACATCTGATGGAAAACATTTAAACGAAGCATATAAGATCTTGACAAATCAGGACACTGAGCATTGGACACTGGGAAGTGATAACTATATGACTTTATCTTTTCATGGTCATAGTACAAAGATTCCGGTAACAATTGCTTCAAATCCGGTATACAGTATTTCATTTAAACCGGCAGAAGGGGTAACGTTATATGAAAATGTAGACGGCGATTGGTGCTATGATGATGATGACGAGAAGTATTTTGATTACAATACTTCTTCGATAATTTATGCAGAAGGTAGTACATTGACTGTTTACTATAAAGATGGCAGAGACCCGGAAGTATTTACTTATGGTTTCAGTGAAGAAGATGACCATTTTGGATTCTATAATGAAAACGGAGAAGCTTTACCGGGAGATATTGAAGTAAAAGCATCCCAGTACAAGAATCATTGGACTTTAGGAAGTGATAACTATTGTTCTGTTAGCTATATGAACAAAAGTGATCAGTTTAAGGTGACGGTTTCTGAAAATCCGGTAAAAGAAATTTCTTTCAATCCGGAAGTGGTTACGATTTATGAAGGAATAGATGGTTATTACGAAGAGGATGACTATGGGGAAGAGTATTACGAGTACGATACGGATGAATTCTTCAAAGATGGATATCAGTTAACAGTAAAATTTAAAAATGGCTCAGAAAAAATTTACACATATTCTAATGAAAAGTGTGATTTCCTTGATGAGGATGGAAGCATCATGCCATATGAAATTTCAAAATCATCAAATCAGTACAAATATCATTGGACAGTGGGAGATGATAATTACTTAAAGTTAACTTATATGGGTAAAACAACGGAAGTTCAGATTAATATTGTTAAAAATCCGGTATCAAGCATTAATTTCGAATTTGCAAGACCGCTCGTGTACAATGTAGAGTATGATGGTGAATGGGATGAAGATAACTACGGAAATGAATTTTTCAGATATAATGAGCCATCAGCATACGAAGTCGGAAACAAGTTAACAATTAACTATAAGGATGGAACGAAAAAAGTATATACAGCGGAAAAGACTGGAAAAAACGATGTATTTTTCTATGATGAAGATCATAACTTACTTACAGTTTCAGAGGTTGAAGTAAAATCTTCTCAGAGTGATACTCCGTGGGTGATGGACAGTGAAAACGAGTTGACAGTATCTTATTGTGGTGCTTCTGTGACACTGCCTGTTTCAATTGTTGAAATGCAGAGAGAATTTGCAGGAACATTGACACTGAATGAGACCGTGGAAGCAACAGTAAACAGCAACAACAGATATTACATTTTTACTCCGCGTGAAGATGGAGCATACCATTTTGAAGCAACAGGAGACGATGATACATACGCTGAATTGTTGAATTCAGACTTTGAACTTTTGGAATCTTGCGATGATAATGGTGCAAATGTAAACTTTTCGTTTGATTACGAAATGGAAGCTGGAGTATCCTATGTGTTCTGGCCAAGATTTTATCAGGCTAGACAGGATGGAACAATTTCCTTTACAGTAACAAAGGTACAGAGTGATTCCGAGGAAGAAACTTCAACAGAGGAAGTTTCAACAGAAGAAGTTTCAACGGAAGAAGTTTCAACGGAAGCATCATCTCAGGAAACAAACACAAATACCGAAACAACTTCCGCAGATGAAACAACAAGTGGTGAAGTGTCTACAGAAGAAACATCAGCTACAGAAGAAACAACAACAAAGGCTGTTGTAAACTTAGCAAACGTTAAAGTGAAGAAAGCGGTTAAGAAGAAATCTGCAAAGAAAGTTAAGATTACTCTTAGCAAGACTTTAAAGGGAGTTGATGGATACGAAGTTCGTTTCTACGGAAAGAAGAAACTTGCAAAGAAGAACAAGAATGCAATCCTTAAAGTATTCGTAGAAAAGAATAAGAAGGTTCTTTCTGTATCAAACAAGAAGTTGAAAAAGAAAAAGACTTTATTTGTTCGCGTACGTGGATTTAAGAAGGCTGGAAAAGGAAAAGTCTTCAGTCCGAAGTGGTCTGCAGTGAAGAAAGTTAAAGTGAAATAAGGATCTTTTAGAGAGCTGTCCAAAGGGGCAGCTCTTTTTTAGTTGTCTAAAGGGGGGGAATAATGATATACTAGTTATGGTGGCGTAGTCTGTAATCTGATATTTGAAGGCAGACATGCCCCGGGACTGTTGACAGGATTTAAAGGAAGCAGATATGAAAAATAAGAAAAAAGTTAGAGGTCGGATAAGTCAATATTTGCGGACTCCTATTTATTGGGATGTCTTTTGGTTCATAATCTCCGGAATTATTCTGGTGTATGATTATAAAGTTGGCTTAGTATTATTGGGTTGTTCCCTTCTTTACATGGTTGTTTCCGCAGTATTGTATGCTCGTTTTAAACCAACAATTCTGAAGCATTTGGTTAATTTCGGAACGCAATACGGTCTTGTTCAAAGACGGATGTTGAATGAACTGGACATTCCATACGGATTGATGGATGAAAGCGGAAAAATCCTTTGGAGCAATCAACAGGTAAATAATCTTTTTGAGGGAGAGTCTTTAAAACATCTGAACATTATGGACATTTTCCCGGACATCAAGCCGGAATTTCTGCAATTGGAAAAGGATCAGAATGAATTCCATATTGAGCACGAAGAAAAGATTTATAAGATTGTTTTAAAAGAGATTTCCTTTAAGGAAACCTTGGAAAGTAATGAGTTTCCTATGGTGGATGAAGGGGAAGGAATGATTATTTCTTTCTACATTGTGGATGAAACACAAATCCAGCAGTTGGAAAAGGAAACCCAGGACGAAAGAACTGTTATTGCAAATATCTATATTGATAACTATGATGAAGTTTTACAGGATGTGGAGGCTACCAGAAGAACATTGCTGGTTGCGTTGATTGACCGAAGAATCAATATCTATTTTTCACAGTATGACGGCATCGTGCGAAAACTTGAAAACGATAAATATTTTGTTATGTTTAAAACAAAATACATCAGCAAAATGCAGACCAACAAGTTTGCGGTTTTGGATGATGTAAAGAATGTAAACATGGGAAATGGCATTCCGGTTACCATTAGTATCGGTATCGGAATGGGGGGTGAAACCTTGCAGGAAAGCTATGAACTGTCTACGACTGCCATCGATATGGCTCTTGCCAGAGGTGGCGATCAGGCGGTGTTGAAGGATGGAAACAGAGTTTACTACTATGGTGGTAAGACAAAATCTGTTGAAAAGAACACCCGTGTTAAGTCCCGTGTTAAAGCACAAATTTTTAGGGATTTGCTGGAAACAAAGTCGGATATATATATTATGGGACATCATATTGGCGACAACGATTCCTTTGGTGCTTCCATCGGTATGTATCGTATTTGTAAAACCATTGGTAAAAATGCGCATATTGTTATCGGCGAAATGGGAAGCAGCGTGAAGGAATTGGTTGACACATTCCGTGAAGAAGAGGTATATGAAGATGACCTGTTCTTAACCGGTCCGGAAGCAGAAGCAAAGATGGACAAAAATGATGCACTGGTGGTTGTGGACGTAAGCCGTGCAGGCTATACGGAACATCCGAAGTTGGTGGAGAAGGCACAGTGTATTGTTGTGTTTGATCATCATCGACAGACCTCAGATGTAATTGAGAATGCCCAGCTTTCTTATATTGAATTGTCTGCATCGTCTGCATCAGAAATGGTAGTGGAAATTATGCAGTACATTAAGGAGACTGTAAAACTTTCCAAGATGGAAGCGGAGGCTCTTTACAGTGGTATCATGATTGATACAAATAACTTTACCGACAGAACCGGTGTCAGAACTTTTGAAGCAGCAGCTTACCTGAGAAAGAAAGGTGCGGATATTACAAAGGTTCGCAGAATGTTCAGAGAAGACATGGCTGATTATAAAGCAAAAGCAAAAGCCATTGAAAATGCAGAAATCTATTTGGGAGAATTTGCATTTTCCACGTATATTCCGAATGGACAGGAAGAATCACCGACGGTTGTTGGTGCCCAGGCAGCAAATGAATTGCTGAATGTAAGAAACATTAAGGCATCTTTTGTATTGACGCCTTATAATGATCAGGTGTACATCAGTGCCCGTTCCATTGGAAAGATTAATGTGCAGACCATTATGGAAGATTTCGGTGGCGGTGGTCATATGAATCTTGCGGGAGCACAGGTTAAAGACGCAGAATTGCTGGAAGTTATAGATCAGATCAAAGAAAATATTAGCAGAAGAATTGAGGAAGGAGACCTATAATGAAGGTTATATTATTACAGGATGTAAAGACTCTCGGAAAAAAGGGAGATATTGTTGAAATTAACAATGGTTATGCAAGAAATTATGTTTTGCCACAGAAGCTTGGAATTGAAGCAAACGGTAAGAACTTAAATGACTTGAAACTTCAGAAGAAGAATCAGGATAAAATTGCTCAGGAAAAACTGGAAGCTGCTCAGAAGTTAGCAGAAGATTTAAAGGAAAAATCCATTACGGTAAAAATTCAGTCCGGCGTGGAAGGAAGAGTCTTTGGTTCGATTTCCAGCAAAGAAATTGCTTTGGAAGCAAAGAAGCAGTTAGGTTTGGAATTGGATAAGAAGAAAATTGTGATCCCTGATGCAATCAAGTCTTTGGGAACATATAATGTGAATATTAAATTACACAAAGATGTAATGGGAACATTAGCAGTTAAAGTAGAAGCAAAATAATCGAAACGGAATTGGAGGATTTGAATGGAAGAGGCTGTAGTAAAACGTATTATGCCTCATAGCAATGAAGCCGAGCAGGCGGTAATTGGTTCCATGCTTATGGATGTGGATGCCATTCCGGTTGCAATGGAAAAGTTGTCAGATGAAGATTTTTACAATCGTCAGTATGGTTCTCTGTTCAAAGCAATGGTTGAACTGTACAACGAAGGTAAAACTTGTGATTTGATAACGGTTAAAGATAAATTGGTGGAAATGGAAGTTCCGTCAGAAGTCATTAGTATTGATTTTATAAAGAACATTTTAGAGATGGTTCCAACGTCTGCAAATATTAAGCAATATGCAGATATTGTTTATGAAAAAGCAGTTCTTAGGAACCTCATTCGTGCGAATGAAGAAATTGCCAATGAATGCTATGCAGGAAATGATAAACTGGAAGCGATTTTAGAAAATACAGAAAAGAAAATATTTGATTTAATACAGACAGGAAATACAGGAGACTATGTTCCGGTGCGTCAGGTTGTATTAAACGTGTTTGAGAAGATTGAACAGGCTTCTCATACCCGTGGAAGTATCACCGGATTGCCAACCGGATTTACACGACTGGATCATCAGTTATCCGGACTTCAGCCGTCAGATATGATTCTGATTGCGGCGCGTCCTTCTGTAGGTAAAACAGCCTTCGTATTGAATATCACAGAAAATGTTGCAATCAAGCACAATCATGCCGTGGCTATTTTCAGTTTGGAAATGTCCAGCGAGCAGTTAATCAACCGTATTCTCGCACAGAATTCCATGGTTAGCTCTCAGAAAATCCGAGTAGGTGATTTATCGGATAATGAGTGGGCAAACATTGTTGAGTCCGCAAACATTATCGGTAATTCCAATATTATCATTGATGATACTCCGGGTATCAGTATCGGTGAAATGCGTTCCAAGTGTAGAAAGTTTAAACTGGAAAAAGATATTAAGTTGGTAATCGTGGATTACTTACAGTTGATGACCACTAATGGTCGTTCCAGCAGCCGCGAACAGGAAATCGCGGAAATTTCCCGTACCTTGAAAGGAATTGCCAGAGAACTGAACGTTCCGGTAATTGCCTTATCTCAGTTGAACCGTGCATCAGAAACGCGTGAAGACAAGAAGCCGATTATGGCGGATTTGCGTGAATCCGGTTCGATCGAGCAGGATGCCGACGTTGTAATGCTTTTATCTCGTTTCTACGATCGAGAAACAAAAACCGAAGACCGTAACCGTATTATTGTCAATGTGGCAAAACAGCGTAACGGCCCGGTAGGTGAGGTAGAACTTGTCTGGTTACCGGAATATACAAAGTTCGAAAACGCAGAAGTAAATCAAGAACAACAATAAAGTCAACCCCCGAGGATGGTATCCTTTGGGGGTTTTTCATTTACAAATCCCGGCAGCATTCGGCAAAGGGGCAAAAGGTTACAATTTTTGCAGGGGTGGAATAATTGAAGCATTGATTCGTTTAAGTTTATAATTGAGGTGTCCGTTGGGGCAACTCAATTTTTTTAGGAGGGGATTATGGAGGAGAAAAGATATATGATTTCTGATACGTCAAAAATGTTGGGAATCGAATCGCATGTACTACGGTATTGGGAAGAGGAATTGGACATTGTGATTCCGAGAAATGAAATGGGACATCGTTATTATACGGAGTTTCATATTAATCTTTTGAGGAATGTGAAAAGACTAAAGAAGCAGGGCTATGGCTTGCGTGCCATTAAAATGATGATTTCAGATCCGAATAGGGATGTGCCGGTAGAAGGAGAACGCATCAGAGAATTGCCGGATGTGGGGATGGTTCCGGGAAAAGAACGGTTAGAAGTTATTGATGTTTCCATGAATGCGAAGTTGGAACAGTTTCAGAAGATTATGGACAATATTGTTGAGAAGGCAATGCGGGAATCCACAAAAAATCTGGGGAAAGAACTGAGCGACCATGTGAGTCAGAATGTGATTAAGGGAATGAATTACATGATGCGGGTGCAGGATGAAAAAGAAGAGGAACGATATAAGAAACTGGATCAGCTGTTAAGAAGCAGACAGAAAGAGAGTCGCAAAGAACGGAAAAACAGATTAAAAGCAGAGAAGCAGTTGGCGAAAGATATTCAAAAGTCTAAACGTAGCGGAAATATTTTGAAGAAGAGTGGAAAGATTGAGGCGACGGCATAAAAATAAAGCAGCAATCCCAAAGAATAGGACTGCTGCTTTATTTTCATAAATTAATCATCAAGTTTGATAGAATCTGTTGGGCAAGATCCTGCACAAGCACCACATTCGATACAAGCGTCAGCGTCGATTACGAATACTCCATCACCTTCGCTAATAGCTCCTACTGGGCAAGTTCCTGCGCAAGCACCACAACCGATACATCCGTCAGTAATTTTGTAAGCCATTATGTATGCCTCCTTTTTTATAGAGTATGTGTCAAATTCCTTTGGGCAAAGAATACCGACACGTTAGTATACTTATCATAATACAATTGCACAAAATATGCAATTAAAAGTTACTATTTCGTTTTTGCTTTTCGAATGGAAAAAACAAACTCTGTTCCGGCACCTTCGGTACTGATTACGTCAATGGTTTCGTTATGAGCCATAATGATTTCCTTCACAATGGAAAGACCGATACCGGAACCGGTTTTGTCCCGACCGCGGGAAGAATCTGTCTTGTAAAAACGCTGCCAAATCTTTTCCAGGGAGTCCTTTGGAATTCCCAATCCGAAATCCTTTACGGAACAATACATTTTTTCTCCACGACTATTGAGTTTAATAATAATCTTGGAATTCTGAGGACTGAATTTAATTGCATTATCCAACAGGTTGTACAGAACCTGCTGAATTTTTCCTTTATCAGCATATACATTGTAATGCTTGGAAGGAAGCTGTAAAACCAGCTCAATCTGTTTCTTTTCGCAGACCCCTTCAAAGGTACTGACAGAAGAAGTGATAATGTTTTCCATATCAAACTCTTCGTATATTAATTCCGGTCCGGACTTATCCCAGTTGCTTAAATCACGAAGCCCTTCGGTCAGCTTTTCTAATCGTTCAGCTTCCGATAAGACAATGGAAAGATATTTGTTCTGATCTTCCGGCGGAATGGTTCCGTCAATAATCGCTTCCAGATACCCTTTAATGGAAGTTAAGGGAGAACGGAAGTCATGGGAAATATTGGAGATAAACTTTTTCTGGTAATCTCTGGAATTTCCCAATTGAATTGCCATATATGTCAGGGAATTTGCCACGTCCCCCAATTCGTCATTGTTTTCAACTTTCAAATCCGCATAATCGAAATTCCCTTTTGCGTATTCCATAGCGGCAATACGAATTTCCTTTAATGGTAAATAGATGAACCAGGCAAAGTTCAGGAAAATGACAAGAGAAAGAATCAGGATAATACTATAGGTGAAATAGAGATTATCGATAATACTTTCCTTGGACAGATCTTCCAAAAACAAATCCTGAAACCAAATGGAAATGAATAAAAATCCGAATATGGCAAAAAGAATATATCCAATGAAAAACTTGGTTAAAATTGAATCACGCATTATTTGTCATGCACCTCGAATCTGTATCCTACACTCCAAACAGTTCCGATAGACCACTGGTCCGTATCTGAAATTTTTTCTCGGATACGTTTGATATGAACATCCACGGTTCTGGTATCTCCCACATATTCATATCCCCAAATCTGATCCAGAAGCTGTTCTCTGGTAAATACCTGATTTGGTGATGAAGCAAGGAAATAAAGGAGTTCAATTTCTCTTGGTGTCATATCCACCTGTTTTCCTTTGTAGATTACTTCGTAATTTGAAAGATTAATTTTCAAATCCTTATATTCCACGCATTTTTCTGCCGGTGCAGTAATAATCTTTGGCTTTTCTGCTTCCGGATAACGGCGAAGAACGGCTTTGACTCTTGCCACAAGTTCCTTGGAATCGAAAGGCTTGATCATATAATCATCAGCGCCCAGTTCCAAACCGAGAACCTTATCAAAAACTTCCGCTTTTGCTGAAAGCATAATAATCGGAACGTTGGAACTCTTTCTGATTTCTCTGCAAACTTCATATCCGTCCATGCCCGGCAACATCAAATCCAACAAAATCAGGTTTGGTGCAAATTCCGAATATGCAACCAATGCAGCCTGACCGTCATGTTCGATTCTGGTTTCGAAGCATTCTTTGGAAAGATACAAAGATATCAGATTTGCAATATTTTCATCGTCATCAACAATAAGAATTTTCTGTTTTCCACTCATTGCAAATACCTCCTGTTAGTCAATCATAAATCTATTATAATCAATGCGGGGGCAAAAAGCACCCACAAATTTATTTAAACTCTACCACAGTAGCGCCGGCACCGCCTTCGCCGTGTTCTCCGTTACGGAAAGACTTCACGTAACTGCATTTTTTCAAATAATTCTGTACGGCACTACGCAACGCACCGGTTCCTTTTCCGTGAATGACATAAACTTGAGGAAGCTTTGCAATGTAAGCGTCATCCAGATATTTCTCCAGTTCTGCCAATGCCTCGTCCACAGTTTTACCAATCAGGTTTACTTCCATTTTGACACTCAAAGATTTCTGCATCTTCATTTTTCCGGTACCGCCTTTGACATAGCCCGGAGCCTTAATGTCAGGTTCGTCAATAATTTCCAAATCTTTAATATTTACCTTGGAATTTAAAATACCCATTTTTACCGTAACAATACCGTCTTTGTTAGGAAGAGATGCAACCGTACCGTTCAGATTCATACTCAGAACCTTAACGCCGGTACCCAGTTTGAAGTCTGATGGTTTGTATTCCTTGTTTGGCGTAGCGGTCTTCAAGGTAGAAATGCTCTGATTCTTCTTCAGGGTAGAGCCGACCTTGGTACGTGCTTTTTCCATCTCACGGGTATTGCCGGATTTTCCGTACTTATTAATTGTTTTAATTGCTTCGTCGGCAGTTTCCTTTGCTTCTTTTAAAATATCGGAAGCTTCTTCTTTCGCCTTGGCAATAATTTTTTCCTTCTGTTCTTCAATTCGTTTGGTCTTCAGTTCATAATCCTTCTTCAAAGACTGAATCTGAGATTTATAAACGGAAATAGTTTCCTGATCTTTCTCAATCTGAATTCGCTGACGTTCGATCTCTGATAAGACGTCTTCAAATTGTTTGTCATCCCGATCGATTCGACCTTGGGCGTCTTCAATAATATATTCCGGAAGTCCCAGCTTCTGGGAAATTGCAAACGCATTACTCTTTCCCGGAATTCCAATCAGCAAACGATAAGTCGGCTGAAGTGTTTCTACATTAAATTCACAGCTGGCATTTTGAACCCCTTCTGTAGAAAGGGCAAACAGTTTCAACTCGCTGTAATGGGTGGTAGCCATTGTGCGGACTCCCATATTTTTCAGGAAGGACAGAATGGAAATTCCCAGAGCAGCACCTTCAACCGGATCTGTTCCGGCACCCAGTTCGTCAAAAAGAACCAGACTGTCCGGGTCTGCATTTTCCAAAATGTTTACTGTATTTACCATATGAGCCGAGAAGGTACTAAGACTCTGTTCAATACTCTGCTCGTCACCAATATCTGCAAAGACTTCTTTAAAGACCGCCAGTTTGCTGCCGTCAAAAGCGGGAATATGAAGTCCCGCCTGTCCCATCAAAGTAAGAAGCCCTACGGTTTTTAAAGAGACGGTTTTACCGCCGGTGTTCGGTCCGGTTACGATTAACAAAACATAATCCTTGCCCAGTTCTACGTCAATCGGTACGACTTTTTTCGGATCCAATAACGGATGACGTCCCTGCTTAATCTTAATTTGTCTCTGATCATTAAACTCTGGAGCCGTGGCTTTCATCTCCTTTGCCAGAGAGGCTCTTGCAAAAATAAAGTCCAACTTTGTCAAAAGGTCCAAGGTACTGCGAAGTTCATAAAGATGTTCCCCGCAGGCAACACTTAAGTTTGCCAAAATGACCTGAATTTCATCCGCTTCCTTTGCATAGAGCTGTTTCAATTTATTGTTTAATTCCACAACTGCAGTCGGTTCTACAAAAAGTGTGGAACCGGAAGAGGACTGATCGTGCACAATTCCTGACACCTGTCCTCGATGCTCAGCCTTGACCGGAACACAGTATCTGCCATCACGCATGGTAATCAGAGAATCCTGCAAATAGGTTTTTCCCGCTTGAGAATTTACTAATGAGGATAACTGAGTGTGAATTCTGTCGTTAGCAATTTTCATCTGTCGACGAATATTCTTTAGATTTGTAGATGCTTCATCGGAAATTTCATCTTCCGAAATAATGCAGCGGTCAATGTCGTTTTTCAGATTGGTCAAAGGCTCCAAAGCCTCAAACATTTCATCTAAACAATCCGTGCTGTCATCTTCTTTTCTGGAAAAAGTCTTTACCCGTAAAGTCGCTTTCAGCAAAGAATTGATGCGCAGCAATTCTCCGGCACCTAAGTAACTGCCGATTTCCAAACGAACAATGGATTCGGTAATGTCATTGACACCATCAAAAGAAAGACTTCCCTTTTGCCAGATTCGCTTTAATGCATCACCGGTTTCCTGCTGCATTTTCTTGATGCGATGCAAATCCGTATCGGGAACCAACTCCCGGCAGAGTTTTTTTCCGGGTGCAGAGTAAGCTTTCTCCACCAGTAAATCTATAATTTTATTAAATTCCAGTGTTTGTAACACTTTTTCGTTCATAATTATTCTCCATTCTGTTTTTTATTTCAGCCTATAGTTCATTATAATAAAGTTTATTATTAAGGTAAAGGAAAAGAAAGCGACAGTTTCTGTGCTTTTCCCGATAAAAAGTGCTTGGTCTTCATTCTTGTTTTTGAATATATTATCCATTATAATAGGAGCAGTGGTTCGCGGAATCACTGTTTTTTAAATTAAAAGATAGAAAGAGGAAGCTATGAAGTTTATTGAAGCATTACGTGAAGGGGAAAGAATTCAGGAAGTATATTTATGTAAACAGAAGACAACGGCAATGACAAAGACCGGAAAAGAATATGAAAATGTAATCTTGCAGGATAAGACCGGTTCTTTGGATGCTAAAATCTGGGATCCGGGTTCTATGGGCATTGATGATTTTGATGCATTGGATTATGTGGAAGTCGGAGGTGATGTTACATTATTCAATGGACAGCTTCAGCTTAGCATAAAACGTGTCAGAAAAATTGCAGAATCTGATATTAATCCGGCAGACTATCTGCCATGTACAGATAAAGATATGGATGAAATGATGGCAGAGCTGTTAAAGTTTATTGTCTCCATGGAAAACCCATATTTTAAGCAGTTGCTTACAAAACTTTTTGTGGAAAACAAAGAATTTGCAGAAGCATTTAAAAAGCATTCAGCTGCAAAGAGTGTTCACCATGGATTTATTGGGGGACTTTTGGAACATACATTGTCCGTGACAAATCTTTGCGAGTTTTACACCAAGCAGTATCCGGTATTAAACCATGATTTGCTGATTACGGCGGCAATGTGTCATGATATTGGAAAAGTTTACGAATTGTCGGACTTCCCAATGAACGATTATACCGATGCAGGACAGCTTTTAGGACATATTGTTATGGGGTCTGAAATGGTTAGTGACGTAATTAAGACCATTCCGAATTTCCCAAGAAAAATGGCAAATGAGTTGAAACATTGTATTTTGGCTCATCATGGTGAATTGGAATATGGTTCTCCAAAGAAACCGGCACTGATTGAGGCATTGGCGTTGAACTTTGCAGACAATACCGATGCAAAACTGGAGACTATGACAGAAATCTTTAACAGCAATATAACAGCCACAGATGAACAGTGGTTAGGCTATAACAGATTGTTGGAATCCAATGTACGAAAGACCAGCAAATAGATTGAAAAGTTAGGAGATTAACGTGTTCAAAAAGAATGATGAATTAGAGTTATTAATTTCAGACTTGGGAACTACAGGAGAGGGCATAGGGCGTGTAGACGGCTATGTCCTTTTTGTCAAAGATACGGTTATTGGAGACCGGGTTCGAGTGAAAGTGATGAAGGCAAAGAAGAACTACGGCTATGCCCGCCTGATAGAACTTCTGGAGCCGTCACCAAATCGTGTTGAGGCACCTTGTCCGGTGGCACGCAGTTGTGGCGGTTGTCAGATTCAGTTTATGAATTATCAGGAACAGCTTCGTTTTAAAGAAGCTAAAGTGTTCAATAACATTAAGCGTATTGGCGGGATTGATTCCTTTGAAATGGAGCCAATCATCGGAATGGAAGAACCGTTCCATTACCGAAATAAAGCACAGTTCCCGGTGGGACTGGATAAGGACGGAAACATTGTCAGCGGATTCTATGCCGGAAGAACCCATTCCATTATTGATATGGAACATTGTATGTTGGGAATCTGTCCGGAAGGTCAGGATGTTAACGGAGAGATTATGAAACTCATCAAGGTCTTTATGAAACAAATGGGGATTAAACCTTATGATGAGAAAACCGGTAAGGGATTGGTGCGTCATGTGCTGATTCGAATCGGAAAAACCACAGGGCAGCTGATGGTATGCATTGTAATTAACGGCAGAAAACTTCCACAGGCAAATATTCTTGTAGATGCTTTGAAGGACATTCCGGGAATGACAGATATTTCCCTTAGTGTTAATACGCAGAGGAACAATGTCATTATGGGGACGGAAATTATTTCCCTTTTCGGACCGGGATATATTGAAGACTATATCGGTTCTGTAAAGTTCCGTATTTCTCCGCTGTCTTTCTTCCAGGTGAATCCGGAACAGACAGAGAAACTCTACAACAAAGCTTTGGAATATGCTGAACTTACCGGCAATGAAACTGTTTGGGATTTGTACTGCGGCATAGGAAGTATTTCTCTGTTCCTGGCGCAAAAGGCAAAGAAGGTTTTAGGCGTGGAAATTGTTCCGGAAGCAATTGAAGATGCAAAAGTGAATGCGAAGATTAATGGCATTGAGAATGCAGAATTCTTTGTAGGAGCGGCAGAAGAAGTTGTTCCGAAATATTTTAAGGAACATCCGGATGCACCGGAGTGTCAGCCGGATGTCATTGTAGTGGATCCTCCACGAAAAGGATGCGACGAAAAACTTCTGGAAACGATGGTATTGATGAAGCCGGCAAGAATTGTCTATGTTAGCTGTGACAGTGCCAGTCTCGCAAGGGATTTGAAATGGCTCTCCGCAAAAGGATATCAAGTAGAAAAGGTAACGCCATGTGATCAATTTGGGCAAACTGTGCATGTGGAAACAGTCGCACTTTTGACTAAAAATGGTCCGTATGAATCTTGCTGTTCTTACGATATTCACCGGGTGTCATACTGAATTTTTTCTTAAATAATCTGTTGAAATGTTCAACGTTAGTATAGCCGATGTCTTCGCTGATTTCGGCTATTGTTTTGTTTGTGTTACTTAAGAAAAACATAGCCATTTTGAAACGAATATTTTGAAGGAGTTCCGTAAAGGATTTTCCGGTATTTTTTTTGATGAGTCTGGAACAATACCCTTCTGAAAAATGAAAATGTCCAGCTAGATTTCTAAGAGTTATAGACTCATAGTTGTCACTTATATACGATAAAATATTTGAAAATTCATTGGAACTGGTAGAAATCGCCTTGGAAAGCTGAATATTATTTTCGTACAGCTGAAGAAGTTTGGAAAAAAGAACAAGTATGGATCCGTCGAGAACATCTTCATAGTATTTCTTTTTTTCCAAATATTCTTGTAGTATGGATAGAACCAGATTCATTATTTGCACATCTTTATTGGTGTCGATTACTAAATAAGTGTTTTTGTTATTGGTATATAGGCTGTTGTTAAAAAAAGTTGAAATTGCATTGGTTTTTCGAAGAACATTAAAAAAAATATCCTCAAAAGTGCTTTGTCGAATAAGAATATTGAGGACTATGCTATCATCAAATACTGAAATAGAGTGAACGGAGTTCGGAGCAACAAGGCAGAATTGTCCTTCCCCGAGATTGATATCCGTATGGCTAATATGCTGCATACATTTACCTTTTAAGACATAAATCATCTCAAAGAGCAAATGTTTGTGAGCAAAAACGGGGGTGTATCTGTTATGTTTAGTTATAACAATATTGTTGGAGTTTTCGCCCTGAAAAAAATTGGCATCAGAAATAACCGTTGGAAGAAATCCCCCCTGATCTTCAGGCGTAATCTTTTTTAGGTAATATTCATAATCTCCGTGTATATCCTTAATTAAATCGTGAAAAGTTTTCCCCCTCTTTTGATATTCATAGTACTGTTTATATAATAGTTCATCCTCATTGTAGTCATAGAGAAAAGATTGCAAAATATCTTTCATAATTTACTCCTAAAAATAAATGTTTTTATCAAGATAAGTATAGCATCGCAGGTCATAAAATATCAATAAAAATGATTATATATATCAATATGAGAATTACAAATTTATGAGTAAAATAAAAATAAGGTAGCAGAGTAGGATTGAAATATGGGAAAAAGGAGTAGAAGATGAAACGAATTACAGCAATAATAATGGCATGGGCTATGGTTATTAGCTCCTTAGTCGGAATAACAGATAGGGAGGCCAAAGCAGTGGAGACGGAGTTTAAGTATAGCGTAGAGATAACCAGAGACGGGAATAAAGTAATTCTTCAGTGGAATGAAAAAGAAAGCGCAGATGCATATGAAGTGTGGAGAAGTTGTGGCGCTTATAGCACCTTTGAAAAGGTGAGCACAGTTACGACAACGGAGTATGCTGAAGAAGAGTCAGATTCTGTATATAAATATTATTTTAGGATAGTAGCTAAGAAAAATAATCAGGAAATAGAAACGTCAGATGTGGTTTCTTTGGATCGGAAATTATGGGGAGATGCTGTAGATATTTTTAGCCCGGATGATGACAAGGATAGGATAAATTCCAGAATAAAAAGTATTTCTGAGAAAATGATGAAAGCTTCGGATGCCGAGTGGAGTGATGAAAGATATGCACTATTGTTTAAGCCGGGGACTTATGATATCGATAAAATCAACGTGGGATTCTACACCCAGGTTTTAGGATTGGGGAAAACGCCTTATGAAACAACAATTCCTAATGTTAATGTGGATTCTGCAGCCAATGGAAATGTTCTTATTAATTTTTGGCGTGGTATAGAAAACATTGCAGTAGACACAGGTTCGAAAACAACCGAAGTTAAGTGGGGAGCGTCACAGGCTGCTCCGATTAGAAGACTATATGTTAATGGCAAGCTTCATCTGGATGATATAGGTATGCCTGCCAGTGGAGGATTTGTTGCTGACACATATGTGGAGGGACAGGCTGGATCTTGGTCTCAGCAACAGTTCTATCTGAGAAACAATCACATGAGTAACGGGTGGTATGATGGAGTATGGAATATCATGTTCCAAGGTTGTACGAATGCACCGGAGTCTTCGGAAGATTGGGCAAGTACCAATTATCATGGATATACAACCATAGATAATACAGAGCGAATCAAAGAAAAACCATTCGTATATATGGATGATGGAGAATACAAAGTATTTGTTCCGGGACTTAGAAATAATGCAACAGACATTTCCTGGTCCAGAGAGAATATGGGGCAGGGACGCACCATAGATATAGAAGATTTTTATGTTGCCAAGGCAGATGAAAGTACAGCAGAAGATATTAATCTGGCTTTAGAAGCAGGAAAAAATGTTATTTTTACACCGGGAATCTATAGAGTAGACCAGACAATTAATGTGACAAAACCTAATACAGTCGTTTTGGGACTTGGGCTTGCAACGATTATTTGTGATAATTCAGATACGGCGATTAAGGTAAGCGATAATGATGGTGTGACCATTTCAGGATTGGTCATAGAGGCTGGAGCCAATGAATCAGAGAGTCTGCTTCAGATAGGTGAAAGTAAAAATATGACAGACCACAGTGACAATCCTATTCTTTTAAGTGATATCTTCACAAGAGTTGGTGGAGCAAGAGTAGGAAAGGTTAAGAGTACAGTAATTATTAATTCGAATAATGTTATTGGAGATCACTTTTGGCTGTGGAGAGCAGATCATGGAACTGGTGCAGGTTGGACGGAAGCAACAGCAGACCACGGACTGGTTGTCAATGGAGATGGAGTGTCTGTTTATGGTTTGTTTGTAGAGCATTTTCAAAAATATCAGACGCTATGGAATGGAGATAACGGAAAAGTATATTTTTATCAGTGCGAACTTCCGTATGATGTTCCTACACAAGCAGATTGGATGAGTGATAAAAATGGCTATGCAGCGTACAAGGTCAATGACAATGTCACAAATCATGAGGCGACAGCGCTGGGCGTGTATGAAGTATTTGTTCACACAAATGAATACATTAAGCTTGAAAATGCAATAGAAGTTCCTAAGACAGCAAAGATAACAAATGCCTGTACGGTGTCTTTAGGAAATGTCAATGGAGAAATCACTCATATAGTGAATGACAAAGGTGGAACTGTAGGTTCTGGAATTAGTCAGCAAGGATTAAAAGTGGGATTGAATCTTTACCCGCCTGACCCTGATGCGGACGTGAAAAAACTTCTAAGAAGGGCATTTCCAGCTGGTACTATTCCAGTGGAAGTAACGCTTCGCAGAGAAATGTAAATATATTTAATAAGATAGGAGCAACCTGGCTATACAACTGGGGAGCAACAGATGATGTGGCAAGAGAAGCAAAAGCAGCAGGTCTGGAATATGTACCTATGGTTTGGGGGCCATGGTCCGTTAATGATAACGAGATGGCAAGGCTTAAAGCGGGCAAAGAAGAAGGGTTGTATGATTCACTTCTGGCGTTTAATGAGCCTGATCTTACAGATCAATCCAATATGAGCGTGAGCAAGGCAATAGAATTATGGCCACAACTGGAATCCACAGGATTAAGACTTGGAAGTCCTGCTGGGGCAGCTGTTGAGGATGATTGGGTAGAAGAATTTATGGCTATTGCTAAGGAAAAAGGTTATAGGGTAGATTTCCTGACCCTTCATGTATATCAGGATTTTACTCATCCGGGTTCAGTGGCATCACTCAAAGCAGCGCTAGAGAGACTACATAACAAATACAATCTTCCTATTTGGATTACAGAAATTGGAAATGTGGATGTTTCAACTCAGTGGTGGGGCTATAACCTCTATCAGGAAATGAGTCATGAGGTAGCAAAAAAATACATTAAAGAAGTGGGGGAAATGCTGGAATCACTGGATTATGTTGAGAGATATGCATGGTTTGTAGATTATTCAGACAATATATCCGGAACGGCTTATACAAGATTATTCGATATCACTGATGGGTCATTGACACCAGAGGGAGAAGCGTATAAACTGATTGAGAACCAAGAAACTACAACTGCGGAGCCAAAAACGATAGAGCCAATAACGATGCAACCAACAACTGCAGAGGCAACAAGTGAAGAAAAAACAAAGGAATTAATAAGTAGTGAGGTAATCACACATAATAAAGTTACAACAGAACAAAAGAAAATAGCCAAAGCGAAAATTAAAAAGATATATAAAAAGAAGAAAACTGCTAAGAAACTGAAGCTTAAAATTAAAAAGTTGAAGAATGTTAGTGGATATCAGGTTGCAATCTATAAGTCTAAGAAAGCTGCTACAAAAAATAAAAAAAGATTATTCAAAAAAAATATTAAAAAGAATAAAGTAAAGCTTGTGATAAAGAGTAAAATACTTCGGAATAAGAAAAAACTATTTGTCAAAGTCAGAGGTTATCGCAAGAATGCTAAGGGTTTAATATTTGGTAAATGGTCTGGTATAAAAAAGGTTAAAGTAAAATAGCAACTTTTGAGCGAGAGGTTGTAAAAATACTTACAAAAAGGAGAGTGTGAAAATGAAAAAAATTGAAAGAGTTAAAAAAAGCTTTGTGGCATTAATATTAGTTATTTCAATGTTATGCCCGACATATGGATGTATTGTTTCTGCCGATACCGGTTCATTATATGAAACTACAACAAAGGCATTAGTTAGTGACTCAATCAATTATTTAAACGAGGTATATCTAAAAAAATATCCTGAATTGGGATTAACAATTTATCACGGGACAATGAATGAGAAAGCTATTCTTAAAAAATTAGCGGATATCATCACAAAGAATGCGAAAACAGACAAGCAAAAAGCAGATGCCATATATGATTGGATTGTAGCAAACATTAAGTTTTACGCAGAGGCTTCAGCCTATTCTATGGACACATTTTACTCTAGAAAGGGAAATTGCGTAAGTAACTCCAATTTGATGGCGGATTTACTGAAATTATCCGGAGTAAAATGTGCGGTAATATTTGGATATGGTGAAGATATGACAAAACTGAAAACCATAGAAAAAATAACTGCACATGGCTGGGTAATGGCATATGTAGATTCAAAGTGGACCTTATATGATACAACAAAGAAAATAAAAGCATGCACGGATATCAAGGAGATGGCGAAGAAATACTATTTCTGTGCTGTAGATTATGTATATGCGAAAAGTTTGAAGGAGAATAAGTTTTTCGGAACACAGATTGTATATGATAATGGATTTAAAGTGATGACAGACAAGGAGGAGACTCCGGATAACGTAGGAAATTTTTACAACAATGTTCCAATTTGTGCTGTTACAAATGGCTACGTTTACAGTTTATGGAATGGGAAAGCTCCAACTTATGGAGATGAAGGGAAAGATGCCATTTTTAATCAGGAAGGTTGGCGCCAAGGCTTTGGACAATATCTGTATTCTTACAGAAACGGACTGATGGCTAATAATGTGGAAATGCAAATTGAAGGAGAGAATTATCTGGTCAATGATTGGTATTGTTATAAAGTATTTGCAAAGCCGGATGATTATTATTATCAGGAAGGAAATTTATATTTTAAAAAAGGCTATAAAGGCAAAATGATTATGGACTATTATGCCTACAATGTTGGTGAAAAAAATGGTACATTATCCTACGAAAGTTCTAATGAAAATGTTGTTAAGGTTTTAGAAAACAATGAATTAGAATGTGTTGGAAATGGTATAAGTAATATCTATGTTTCTTTTAAAATCAGTAATGTGGAAACTGTTCGTTTAGGATATACAGTTAGGGTTAGTAATGGTAGACCAGCTCCTAATTATTCAGATAACAGAGAACTTCGGAAGCTCAGAAATACTGGATTAAAAGTAAGTAAACCTAAAATAAAATCTTTAAAGAATGAGAAGAAAAAAATAACAGTAAAGTGGAATAAAGTATCTAATGCAAAAGGTTATGAGGTTAAATATGCTCTTAATAAGAAGTTTACTAAAAAACTCGTCACAAAGAAGGTGAAAAAGAATCGGATTACCTTAAAGAAATTAAAGAAGAACAAAAAATATTATGTAAAGGTTAGAGCCTACACCATAAGTGATGGAGAAAAAGTCTGGAGCAAATGGTCAAAAATAAAATGCAAGAAGGTAAAGAAATGAATTTCAAAGCATTTGTAAATGAGATAAAAGAGAATAACTGGAAGGTGCATGGCGTGGAGGTCTATAAGGCTGACGCGTTGGTGGAACAGTATGGCGATACGGCGGGGAAATATCCAATTTATTCTGCCACAAAAAGTATCCTGTCCATCGCTATAGGGATTGCAGAGAATCGGGGACTGATTGACTTGTCAAACAGTCTCCTTTGCTATATGCCGAAACCGGTGTTGGAAGGTTTATCGAAAGAGCAAAAAGATGCGTATGCGCACATTACATTACATCGATTGATGACTATGTCTGTGGAAGGTTATCCTTTCAGACCGGAGGGAGAAAGCTTTTTAAAGGATTCTTTCCGTTATACGATTCCGGAGCCGGAAAAGGCAGCTTTTCAGTATAGTAATATCCCTGCCTATTTGGCAGGAGTTGCATTAAGCAATGCCATAGATGGTGATGCATGGGCTTTCATTGAAGAAAATATCCTGCTGCCTCTTGGAATTGAAGGGGCGGAATATACCCGCTGTCCGGATGGATACTTTTATGGTGCATCGGGAATGAAAGTATCTGTTCATGATTTAAGTAAGATTGGCCTATTGCTTTATCATGGGGGAGAATTTCAGGGAAAGAGAATTGTATCAGAGGATTATGTGAGGAGAGCAACATCTGTTCTTCAGATGAACCGTGAAGGCGGTTATGGATATTTCATTTGGAATTACGGAGACGGCTTCAGTATTAGTGGCAAGTGGAAACAGAAATGTTTCGTTCTTCCAAAGGAAAAAATGATGGTTACGTTTTTGAGTGATATTCCGGAGGCCGATTGCGATGTTGTAGGAAGTATGGAACGAAATCTCTTGCTTTAAAAGCCAATCGGACTGGTTTTCAGACAACTGAATAGATTTGTACAAAACCTTATAAACCATAAAAAGTTTGTAAGGTTTTTATTTGTCAAGGATAGAAAAATAATAGATATTCTATGGTATAATGGATTTATTGTATAGGTCGGAACAATTGAATACTGAAAGGAGGACGTGTATGGTAAAAGGAACAAAGAAAAGTGTGATTGCCATAACGTTGGTTATGGCATTAGTGTGCTCGTTGATGTTTAGCTATCAGGTTAAGGCCGGAGGCGGCTATGATTTTGTAGAAAATCTGGTAGATGGTGTAAACAGTGACGGAACGGTAACACCGGGAAAGACATTATCGATTGATGCACAGAAACTGGAAAACAGCTGCAGTGGATTTTTAACAGCTTATATAAAGGGCTATGTAGAGGTTTACTGGGATGTTGATGGGGAAAAACGTGTGCCGGAATTTGATTCCGGAGTATTTAAGATTAAAGTTCGTGACGAGGACGGAGGAAAAAATTATTGTTTCTTCGTGTCGGGATCTTATAATGATGTGAATTATAACAATAATACCAAAGACTATCTTGTGAAAAAGGCATCTTCTCCGGGTGCCGCACAGGCATCGTTGGACATCTCCATTGACAAAAAAGGAATGGCTACCGTAACAGGTAAGATTACTTCCGGTTCAGCCACCTTTAAATATCTCTGGGTAGATAACAGCGGACGTTATGAAATCAGTGGAACTACATTTACAAAGAAATTTGATACAACCAACTATGATGTTGGATATCATGAACTCAGTGTAGAACTTTCGGATGGAAGCGAATTCTATTATCCAAAAGTTTTCCCAACAGGTATTTATACCAAACCAACCATTAAGGCTTCTAATTTTGAAACCTATGCAAAGAAAGTGATTTTCACTTGCCCAAGTTTCAAAGGGTACAATCTGGATTGTTATCTGCAGATCAAGAAGGCAGGAGAAAAGTGGTCCAAAGCAAAAACCTACGGACCGTTTTCTGCAGGAGTGCCACAATCCATCAGCAAACTGAAACCGGGAACCAAGTATACCTTCAGAAGTTTCCTTGCAAAGAAGGTGAAGTACGGCGGTAAGGATTACTGGATTACCGGAGCATTTTCCAATGAAACTTCTGTGAAGACAGGACCAAAGGCAAAGCCACCGATTAAATCCATTACCATTTCAAAAGCGGTAACCAAAAAGCACTGGGTAAAACCAAAATATGAAGGTTTCAAACTAGTTGCCGATGGATTTTGGGTGACAGATACAACCTATACGGTAACTATTAAAATGAAGAAAAAACCGGGAGTTGCAGGAATTTATGTACATGCCAGCAGTAACTCCCCATTGTACAAATATATTAAAGGGAACAAAAAAGTTTACAAATGCACCTTTACGTTAGGCGGAAAAGCAATTGGTAAAAAATCGACGGTTCAGGTCTATACAAAAGGGAATAAAACTTATGGTTGCTATTCGCCGATTAGTAAGAAGAAAGTAAAGATTAGAAGATAAGGGGGTTAAGGGCATGAAGAGAACAAAAAGAATATTGGCACTGTTTATGGCAGTAGCAATGGTTTTGACAATGGCTGGATTTCAGGTAAATGATGTTCAGGCGGTGACGCAGGAAATTCATATTACCATGGATGATTTTCAAATTACATTTTATGATGATGGAGCCGGATTAGGTTCCTTATGGGTTGAAAAATATACCGGAAATGCAACGGAAATTAAGTTGCCAACAGTGATTCATTACAACGGAAAGACTTATCAGGGTGCCGGGTGCATTGGCGATGAAGCGTTTGCAGGAAATACAACATTAAAGAAAGTAATCATTCCGGAAGGATATGAGGCGATTGGAATGAAAGCGTTCTATGGATGTACCAATTTAGAAGAAGTGGTTTTAGGTGATACCGGAGCAGGCTTTGGCGCGTACTTCCAAAATGATGTATTCGCAAATTGTCCAAACTTAAAAACTTATAAAATTGGGTTAAAAAATATTGAAGGAGACACAAGTGTAAACTTCGGATTCGGAATGGATTCTTCCGGAAATATTATGTCGGGCGTAACGGCTTACGTACTTCAGGGAAGCGGAATGGATGATTATCTGAAGAAGTTTAATGATAAATCCACAGGAAACAAAATCAAATTGGTATATGAGACGAATCCGGCAGCAGAGGCCAAAATTAAGGTTGAACTTCCGGGAGGTTCTACCGGTGGAAATACATCAGGAAATAGTGGAAACAAGAACAATGGAAGTATTGTTCCGGGTTCTTCCCTGGCAAATACCGAAAAGGCAGTGACAGCATGGAGCAGTGAAGGAGATCCTGCCGGTTCCGTTTTCAGTGCAGTACAGCTGAAAGCATCCAAGGTTACAAAATCTTCTGTGAAGTTAAGCTGGAAGAAAGTCAGTGGTGCAACACAGTATGTCGTATTCGGAAACAAGTGTGGCAAGAAAAACAAATATGTGAAGCTGCTTTCCACAACAAAAACATCTACATCTTTCAAGAAAATCGGTAAAGATAAAGTGAAGAAAGGTGCATATTACAAATTTATTGTTGTTGCAGTAGGTAAGAACAACATTGTTGTTTCAACCTCTAAAACTGTTCACGTAGCAACAAAAGGTGGCAAAGTCGGAAACGACAAGAAAGTTACACTGAAACCGAAAAAGAAGAGCGTAGCTCTTGGAGTAAAGAAAACATACAAATTGAAAGCAAAAGCAGTACCTGCTTCCAAGAAGCTGAAGGTAAAGAGACATCGTAAGATTAAGTTTGAATCAACCAATGTCAAGGTGGCATCCGTAAATGATAAGGGTGTGATTACCGGAAAAGGAAAGGGTACCTGTGAGGTGTATGCATATGCACAAAATGGTGTTTTTGCAAAAATAAAAGTAACCGTAAAATAAAATAAAGAAGGGGCAGTTCTTAAGGACTGTCCCTTTTGTTGTAAAAAGAAATATGTTAAACTATATTCAAAATGTTCGAGAAAATCAGAGGTGAAAAATGAAAACACAGTACAAATTTCCTATTGCATCATTGTTTTTTTTAGTATACGGTATGCTGTTTATCTATGGTCAGTATAGTTGGTTTCGTAAACTCTCTTTGCCACCAAAAGAGGTAAAGGAAGGATTTTATTTCAATGTGTTTTTTGCAGGAATGGTAATTCTTTTGGGAGTTTTGTTGATTGTCTTTAAAAATTCCTATGCGTTATTGGTTCCGACGATAGGGATGAGTGTAATGCAATTGGTTCGTATTACGAAGGTTATTATATCTTATCGCTTTATTTTTATGGATGGAGCGGGGTATTTTGGATGGAGGGATGCAGTACTTCTGCTGAGCATAGTGTTTATGCTGACAGGGCACTTTTTGTTAGTTGCTGTTATTATCATAGGAAAAATAGAGTCGCTGGAAATTCTAATGAAACTGACATGGTGGTGTGTCCCGATAATATATTTGATTGTGAAATTTTTGGATGCAATAAACTTCTGTGGCATAGTTGGTGCAGAACATTTTCTGAGAGCGATATTTATATATGACGGAATTTTTTACCTGTTTATTGCAGGGACTTTCTTTATGGGATTGTTTTTGGCACACCCATATAAAAAAGATTCGGAATGAGTGAAAAAGGAAAAACAAAATGAGAAGAATGAAAGGAGTTCTCCTTTGTTTGATGGTATTTGCTTTGTGGATACAGCCGGTAGCTGCAGCAGTACCTGCATGGACAGAGGTGGATGGAATCTACTATAACGATAAAGGACAGGTCATCGAAGGAGCAGTCTCTAAAGGAATTGATGTCAGTAAGCACCAGGGAACGATTGATTGGGCAAAAGTTAAGCAGACAGATATTAATTTTGCCATTATTCGTTGCGGCTATGGGGATGATTTGAATTATCAGGATGATGAGTATTTTGCAACAAACGTGAAGGGGTGCGAGAAGAATCATATTCCTTACGGGATTTATATTTACTCTTATGCAACGAATACCAAGATGGCCAAGAGTGAGGCAAACCATGTACTTCGCCTGATTAATACAACCGGTGCGAAACCTACCATGCCAATCTATTTGGATATGGAAGAAGACGACAGCCAGGGGAAACTTTCGGCAAAAGCCCTGGGAGATATTGCGGAGACCTTCTGTAACCTGATTATGAGTAAGGGATATACCGTTGGGGTTTATGCAAATCTAAACTGGTGGAACAATAAATTGACGGATTCCCGTTTTAATAACTGGTCCAAGTGGGTAGCGCAGTACAATTCCAAATGTGGTTACGAAGGAGAGTATGACATGTGGCAATACTCTTCCACGGGAAAAGTTGACGGTGTTTCCGGAAATACGGATATGAATATTCTGTTGACAAAGGGCTGTAGTGTCAGCGGTCATAAGGACGTATTGATTTCGTCTACAGGAAAGGCGACAACAAAGGCTTCGGCGACCTTAACCTACAAGTGTAATCTGTGTGGACGAAAAAGAACCAGAGTGGTTTACAGGGCAAAGTATTATTCCCTGAGTAAAAAGACCTATCCTTATACCGGTAAAGATAATAAACCATCAGTAACTATTAAAGACTCTAAAGGAAATGTGATTTCCACATCTAATTACAGTTTGTCCTATAAGAATAATATTAAACCGGGGCAGGCAACCGTGGTGATTACATTTAAAAACCTCTATGCAGGAACAGTGGAAAAGCACTTTACAATTAAGCCATCAAAAGGTCAGATTTTGAAACTTGTTAATTCAGGAAAGAGGAAAATAAAGCTTACCTGGAAAAAATGTCCAAGCATTGGCGGTTACGAAATTAATGTGGCAAAAAATAAGGCAATGACTTCAGGACTTAAGACTTTGACGGTAAAGTCTTCAAAAAAAATCAAAAACAGTGAAAAAGCTTGTTCGTTGGCAGAAGTATTATGTCCGAATCAGAGGGTATAAAACCATTAACGGAACAAAAGTATATGGGGCATGGAGTGGCAAAAAAACCATTACCGTGACGAAATAGAAAATATTCGAAAAAACGTTTCAGTTTTTTCGAATATTTTTCTTTTTATTTTCAATTCTTGTGTTATAATGAGTCTTAGGAAGAGGGTTCGGAGAATTATATATTTAAAAATCAAGACACATAAAATAGAAATTTTGTGGGTCTTTTTTGCGTTAGCGAAACGAAAAAAAGGAGGAAGAAGAAATGAGGAGAAGTTACAAAAAAGTCCTGGCAATGGGACTTAGTTGTGCAATGGTAGTTTCATCGGTAAATCTGACCGGAACTACCGTAAAGGCTGATATGTCAATTAATGATATGGTTAAAAATGCGACATATAATGTTGCCTTAAAAAAGACAATTACAGCAAATCCATCAAAGGGAGAGGGATCGGAAGAAGCTCTTTCTGATGGAGAATTCACACCGGGAGGAACCCATGCAGCAACTACATTTGCTACAGCGGGAACCTATTACGAAATTGACTTGGGAGATGTTTATGATGCATCAACCTTGGATAAACTGGTAGTGGGCTATAAAGAAAACAATGCGGGAGACACTCCGGTAAATGGTTATCAGATTCAGTATTCGCCAAACGGTTTGGCGTTTAATACTGTAAAAACAGTTGCAGCCGGGGATGTGACCGGACAGCTTTCAGCACAGAATCTGATTGAAGAAGAAGATTTGGCAGGAATCGAAGGAAAAGTTCGTTACATTCGTGTTTTGTATCCTCAGAGTTATACATGGGGAATTCAGGCAACTGAAATTGCCGTATTGGATACGGATGGAAATCTTGCAAAAGCAGAAGCTAATGTGTGTGCAGATGCAAAGTCTGTAACTGCAGCATCTGATGACTATAATAAAGTGACTTATACTATTGAAGCAGGAGAAAATCAGGAAGAATACAAGTATATTGTTTACTTACAGAGTGGTTCTTCATTAAAGCGTATTGGAAACGCAGTAGATGCAGGAAAGGCATACACAGTTGAAGGTGTTGCCGGAGGAACTTATCAGTTGAAGGTTGTAGCCTGTGTAGGCGATTCTGCTTCCGCTGGAATTTTAAGCGAAGAAATTACAGTAAAGGATATTTCAAGCTTGATCCAAAGTACAAAGAATGTTTCAAACAATACAAAATCTCCATACAACCCACAGATTGTTGAAATGAAGACAATGTACAACGGACATTCTTTAACAACCGCACAGAAGGCATTAGACGGAAAATTATCAACAGGAGAAGGTTCGGACGTGGCATTAAGAACTGCTGCAGGCTCTCCACAGTATTTTGTAATTAACTTAGGAGAATACTATACACCGGCAGAGATGGAACGTGTGATTTTGGCTTATACCAATGCCAACACCTATGCATCAGATGCTAAAGTTGAATTCTCATTAGATGGTGAAAATTATACAGAAGTAGGTAAGACTACAGGATATGCTTTTAAGCAGGCAGCGCAGAATCAGTGTGCATTATGTTCTGTAGCATTGGATAAAATTGGGGATTATACACCAAAGGCAGTTCGCTTTGTAAAGATTACTCTTAGTGGTGGAACAAGCACTTGTGGATATGTAGTGAATGAAGCTGCAGTAATTGCAAATACTGATGAACCAACAATCGTAGGATCTGATATTCCAAATGCAGCAGATGTGACTGTCACTCAGAATGCGTTAGAAGAATTTTCTTACAGTATTACAGCGGGTGAAGAACAGGATGATGCATCTTATGTGGTATATCTTGGAAGTGAAGTAATTAACAACAATGCAAAGGCAGGAGAAGTTTATACACAGAAATGTGAAGATGCCGGTACTTATACTATAAAGGTTTGCACATATGATGAAGGTTGGCTTTCAAAGGGAATTGAAAAGCGTTTTGTTGTTGATGGATATACAAACTACATCAACACTTCCTACAATGTTGCAAATCCAAAAATAGACGATTATAACCCACAGGTTGTTGAGGTTTCATCTCTTTATCAGGGTCATACCAATGATACAGCACAGAAGGCAGTGGATGGAAACCTTGGAACAGGAGAAGGTCCAGAAAACTGTTTGAGAACCGGTTCAGGCTCTCCTCAGTCTTTCGTAGTGGATTTGGGAAGATATTATAAAGCAACAGACTTGCGTGAAATTATGCTGGAATATACCAATGCAGCAACATACGCAGCTGATACAAAAGTTGAATTCTCCAGAGACCGTGCAAATTACACAGAAGTTGGAAAAGTAACCGGATATAACTTTGGTTTCATTAATCAGAAACAGTATGGTTTAAGTAGAGTTCCGTTAACAAAGTTAGCTGATTTTACAGATGAAGCAGTTCGTTATGTAAAGGTTACTCTTTCCGGTGGTGCCAGCGATTGGGGATATGTAGTCAACGAAGTAGCTGTCATGGCAAATAATGCAAATCCTACAGTAATCGAGGCTAATGTTTCAGAAGCAGCTGAAATTAAATTATCACAAGGAAAATTGGAAAGTATTGATTATGAAATTGTTGCAGGGGAAGAACAGGAAGATGCAACTTATGTGGTATCTCTTGGATCTAATGTAATTAACAGTGCAGCAAAGGCAGGTGTGAAGTACACTTATGAAGGCGTTGAAGCAGGAAAGTATACTGTAACAGTATGTCAGACAAAGGATGGATGGCTTTCTAAAGGAATTCAGGCTTCTTATACCGTAGATGGATATGTGAACTATATCGGAACTTCATTAAATCTTGCGTTAAAGAAAAATCATGGATCTGTTACTGTAACAGCAGATAGTGATAATATTAATGACCCAATCGGACAGCAGATTAGTGGTGGTGTTGAAAAGGTCAATAATGGAGTTTGGTGGGATTATGGTCACCATACAGGTTATTTACAAACTCGCCCAGACACCAAAACCGTTAATGTAGATTATGATCTTGGTAAAGATTATAAGCCGGAAGAAATTACTTCTGTAATCAGTATGTATGCAGATGAAGGAACAGCGGCAACTGCATATGAAATTTTCTTCTCAGGAGATGGAGAAAACTTTGAATCTGTATATAGTGTAAAAGACGCTAAATTCCAGAAATTTATGATTGCAAAGGTAGACACATCTTCTTATACTCAGGAAACAGTTCGTTATGTGAAATATCGTATGCTGGATGGTAAGTTCAGACTGTACACAGAACTTCAGCCAAACGGACAGCCATATTGGGAAGCAATTGGTTACCTGCTTTGCGAATTGGCTGTAATGGGCAATGAAACATTACTTCCGGATAAAATGACTGAATTTTCTGTGAGTGCAGACGATTACAATGCCATTGATGTTCAGTGGACTGATTTGGAAGGAGAAGGATATACCTATGGTATTTATGTGGATGAAACATTGATGACAACTTATGGACCGGGAGTGGGAACAGCTCGTATCAATCATGTTCGCAAAGGAAACCATGAAGTTCAGGTTTCTGTAATTAAGGGCGAGATGGAACGTCTTTCAGATGTTGTAGTTGTAAATGTTCAGGAAGAACCAACAACAAAAGCACCAACAACAGCAGCTCCGGCTACAACGAAGAAACCTGTAGTGGCGACTACAAAAAAACCAGTAGTAGCAACTACAAAGCCGGTTATTGCAAAGCCTGCAAAGACATCTGTAAAGAAGATTAAAGTGAAAAAGAAAAAAGCTTCTCTTACTTTAAAGAAAGTTAAGGGTGTAACCGGATACAGAATTAAATATTCTACAAAGAAGGATATGAAGAAGAGTAGAATGGTTTCAGGAAGCTATAAGCTTGTTGTAAAGAAACTGAAATCCAAGAAGAGATACTATTTCGCAGCACAGACTTACATTACGAAAAACGGAGTTACTGTTTACAGTGATTGGAGTGCAGTGAAGAGAAGTAAAAAGATTAAATAATTCAATTGTTTACAGAACCTTCCTTTGTCGTAGGTGTTCCGCGGCGAAGGGAGGTTTTTCCCTTATAGGGGAAGCAGATAAAAAAACAGTATACCTTAAAGTTTTTTTATGATAAAATAAGAAAACCGGATTTATTTTAGTAATTATAACTCAGGAGGAAAGAATGAGAACTGCAGTAATGACAGACACAAACAGTGGCGTTCAAATCAAAGAAGCAGAAGACAATAATATCTTTCTGTTGCCGATGCCTGTGATTATGGATGATCAGGTGTTTTTTGAAGGCAAAGACATTGATAAGAACCAGTTTTACGGATACTTGGAATCAGGAAAAAGTGTTACTACATCTATGCCATCTCCTGGGGATGTATTGGATATGTGGGATGAAATCCTGGATAGCGGATATGATGAATTGGTTTATATTCCAATGTCCAGTGGATTAAGTAATTCCTGTGCCGCTGCAAATCAGTTTGCAGATGAGTATGATGGAAAAGTACAGGTCGTAGATAATCATCGTATTTCTGTTACCATGTACCGCTCCATTTTTGATGCAAAGAAAATGGCAGACGCAGGATGCTCTGCAAAGGAAATTAAGGAAAAACTGGAAGCAGAGGCATATAATTCCAGCATTTATATTGCTGTGGATACATTGGAATATTTGAAGCGTGGCGGACGAGTGACTGCGGCAGGAGCTGCAATTGGTGCCGTGTTGAATATTAAGCCGGTACTGACGATTCAGGGAGAAAAACTGGATGCGTTTGCAAAGGTTCGCGGAATGAAAAAGGCACAGGCCAAAATGCTGGATGCTATAGAAGAGGACTTGAATACACGTTTTAAAGATGTCCCAAAGGAAAAACTTTGTATTGATGTGGCTACCACATTTTTAAATGAAGAAGATGATGAAGAATGGGAAAAAATGGTGCAGGAGCGTTTCCCGGATGTTACACATCATGTAAACAGAGCATTATCCTTTAGTATTGGTTGTCATGTTGGCCCGGATGCCGTTGGTATCGGAATCAGCATAGTGGCAGAATAAAAGATGATAAAAGTAAAGGTATCTGACGATTGTCAGATACCTTTTTTTCGACTCTTTTTAGGAATTCGAACAGAAACTTTTTTCGACCATGGTCCCTTCTTGTATTTGTTGTAACCGCGAATTCTAAAATAGTATTTCTTTTTATTTTTCAAACCGGTCAGAACAACTTTGTGAATCTTTTTGGATTTGATTCTCTTTGTGGAAACATTCTTTTTGAAGTTCTTCTTTGTGGAATATTCCAGAATAAATCCTGTTGCCTGATCTTTTTTGAGTTTCTTCCACTTGAGGGTTAAAGATTCCTTGGAAGCTTTGTATTTTGTTGATTTGATTATTTCCTGCAATGGCATTGGATCTGCAGCAGTTTTCAGGGAACGGACGGAACTCCATTTTCCGTAGCCCAATTTGCTTATGTAGGCACGCATTTTGAAATAATAAGTGGTGCCGTAGTTCAAATGCCCCAGGGTATGTTTCAGAGTCTTAGGATTTGTAATCTGGATATAGTGCAAATCCGTTCGGAAACTCTTGTCTTGGGAATAAATAATGGTATACCCGGAAATATTTTTCTGACTTCCCCAGGTGAGGTTTATTTTCTTCAATCCGTTTAAGGATAACTTTAACTTTTCTTTTGCAGGCAAAATCAGGAAGGAACTTTTTAAGGTACCCACATATTTTGCCTTCGTACCTTTTACCGTAATGGAGGCAGTGCCCGGATGTACGTTGGATGAATAAGACACCTTATATTCTTTTGGATTAATTACCTGACCATTGACGGTAAGAGTCACAGACGGTTTCAATTTCTTTCCGGTAGCGTAGTAAATATTCTTGCGTAAAGTAATGGTTCCCTTCGTAATAGAATAAAAACCGTTGTTCTCCTTATTTTTCGTTTGAATGACACCGTCCTTAATAGAAATCAAAACATTTCCGTCTGCTGTGCGGTAAGTTTTGACAAAACGTTTTGCCAATCGAATCAGTAAGGAATCCCTTGGAAACTTTGCCGAAGCTTCCGCAGAGGAAGAAATTACTGCATAAGTCGGTTTCACGGCGTCTAAGAAATTCATTCCGGTGGAAGAACCGGCACCGTGATGTCCTACCTTTAAAATATCTGCACGGAAATTGTACCCCTGTTGAATCAAAGAGTCTTCCATAACCGAAGGAAGGTCTCCGGTCAGAAGCATGGATTTTCCGTCGCAGGAAACACGCAACACAATACTGCATTCGTTATAAGTAGTTCCCTGAGAACCGTCGTAAACCACTTCTACAGTGGCGTCACCTAATGTCCATTTTTCTCCTTCTACCGGAGTACGCAGGGGAATGTTGTGTTCTCTTGTACTGGCAATAAATTCACTAAAGGTAGTGGAATCTTTGGTACATGGAGAATAAATCACCTGCTTTACATTGTATTTGTCATAAATAAAGGAAAAACCGCCAATATGGTCGCCGTCCGGATGGGATGCAACAACATAATCCAGCTGGTTTTCCGGAATGTTTAAGTTGTCCAAATACTGCAGAACACTTTCTGACGTGTCGCGAAAACCACCGTCAACCATCATATAATGATGATTGCTTTCGATCAGCAGACAATCCCCGCTACCTACATATAAGGCGTGGAGATTTAATTCCCCGGCACTTGTAGTTTGGGTCCGCAATAAAAGGAGAGCAAACAAGATTGTGTAAAAATAAAGACACTTTTTAATCATTGGATAATGAAGCCTCCTTGTATGTGTTTTCCAGATAATCATAAGTTCTGAAAAGAACTTTCCAAAACAGTAAAACCATCAGAACACTAATCACTTCTAAAGTAATACCTAAGTTGTGAAGTGCCGGAAGATCTGCGCCCAACCAAAGTGAAAAGGTTGATAATGCCTGGAAAGCAGCGATAACATACCAGATCATACGACACCATTTTCTTTCGTCTCTGCAGGCAACACCCGGACACATTTGAAACAGTCCCATAACAATAAAGAACAGTGTAAGGATACAAACTGCTAAAAATCCCATTCCGATAAAGAAGGCAAAATAGCAGAGAACAATTCCGTTTAAGAAAAACGGGAATGCCACAATTAAGCCGTGAAGAATCAGTCCGCAAAGGGCTGTAAACGAGGCAAAAGAAAATTTTCTGCTACACTGCTTTAAGGACAGACAGGCAATGATAATCAAAAGAAATCCTAAAAAGTCATTGAATAAATCAACCTGTAAATCTTTATAGTAGATATTATTGATTACTTTCGCTGCGGACGATACATTAGTCTGTCCGGAATCGGCGCTTTGTGATGAGGAACCGCCCTCAATCATTTTGTAGTCACAATAAGCATTGTAATTTGTGGCAATATTATAATACTGAAACTCGCCGATGGTAGCTTTGGTATTCTCGTATTTCTGCGGATAATGGAGTCCGGTCCCGATATTGAAATCCAATACAATGCAGAGAACACCTAAAAGTAACATCAGTAAAGTACATTTGAATGAAATCTTTTTCATTTGTTCCTCCTAAAATTCTCGTGTAAATAATGCTAGAAGTTATTATATCCCAAGACAAAATAAAAATGCAATATAATTACAAATTGTAAAAAAAAACAATTGATAGTATAATAAAGGCTACGAATTTTTAAGGAAAAGGTCTGTTTCTACATTATTAAAGAACTAAAAAGACCACAGAGGAAAAATAGAATGTATACTTATGAAACAAGAGTAGGATATAGCAGGACTGACCGGAGTGGAAAAGTACCTGTCTATGAAATAATGAACCTCATGCAGGATGGATCGACTTTTCAGTCAGAAGATTTGGGAGCCGGCATGAAAACCGAAAAAAGAGGATGGTTCCTTTTGGCATATGAAATCCATTTGCTTCAGCCGATCAAGTTGGGGCAGAGAATTGTTGTGGGAACAGCGCCGACAGATTTTAAAGGACTTTACGGAACACGACAGTTCTTTATTAAAGACTTAGAGGGAAACTATCTGGCAAAGGCAAACACCATGTGGACGCTCATGGATTTGGAAGCACGTTGTCCCGTAAGAATAACGGAAGAGGATATCAAGTGTTTTGAACCGGAAAAACTGTTTGATATGGGACCGGTTCAGAGAAAAGTAAAGTTGTCGCCGGAAAAGGAACAGAAGGATTCCTTCAAGGTACTGAATACTTATATTGACAGCAACGGACATATGAACAATGCAGATTATATGCGAGTGGCGGAAGAAGTGATTCCTGAAGGATTTCAGTGGAATCGCCTGCAAATCAATTATCGTAAGGAAGTAATGGTAGGGGAAACGATGATTTCCTTTATACATAAGGAAGAAGACGGATACGGAATCAGCTTCGAAAATGAAGCCGGAGAAGTATTGACCGTGATTAAACTATCAAATTTGGAATAGAACCGGAGGAAACTATGGAATTAGGAAGAACACAAACGCTGGAAATAGTAAAAAAAGTTGAGTTTGGCGTATATCTTGGAACAAAAGAGGAACAGGTGCTGCTTCCTAAAAAGCAGGTTCCGGAAAACGCACAAATGGGAGATGAAATCTCTGTATTTGTCTACAGAGACTCTGAAGACAGAATGATTGCCACGACCAACGAACCGAAAATTCAGTTGGGAGAAACGGCATTGTTGCAGGTAAAGGATGTGTCAAAAAACGGTGCATATCTGGAATGGGGATTGGAAAAAGATTTGTTTCTACCATTTAAAGAACAGATTTATGAAGTGAAACCGGGAGATGAAATTCTGGTGGCAATGTACATTGATAAAAGCAACCGCCTTTGTGCAACCATGAAGGTGTATGATTACCTGAAAAACAATTCTCTTTATGAGGAAGAAGATATGGTAAATGGCGTTGTATACAATTTCAATCCACAGTACGGAGCCTTTGTGGCAGTGGATGGAAAGTATCACGGATTGGTTCAGATGAAAGAACTGAACCGAAAAGTTGCCATTGGTGAAAAGTTGGAGGCACGAGTGAAATCAGTTCGCCCGGATGGAAAACTGGACCTGGCATTAAGAAAGAAAGCCTACCTTCAGATTGATGATGATGCGGCGGAAATCCTTCGATATATGGAAGAAAACGGCGGCAGTCTGGGCTTTACAGACAAGGCAAAACCGGAAGCAATCCGAAGCCATTTCGCAATGAGCAAAAACGAGTTTAAGCGTGCTATTGGCAGATTGCTCAAAGAAGGACGGGTATCCATTGGTGAAAATAACATATTTTTAGTGAAATAGAAAAGTGAATATGCAAATGTAACAAACTTTAACATATTATTTTGTATATTTGCAATATAGCATTTTACTTGATAATAATTTAGAATAAACTCATTGAAAAGCGGATGACCGTTTATATTTACTAGGAGGAAGAATAAAATGGCAAGTTTATCATTAAAGAATATCTGTAAGGTTTACCCTAACGGATTCCAGGCAGTTAAGGATTTCAATCTTGAAATTAAGGATAAGGAATTCATCATTTTCGTAGGACCATCAGGATGTGGTAAGTCTACTACACTTCGTATGATCGCTGGTCTTGAAGAAATTTCATCCGGTGAATTATACATTGGAGATAAATTAGTAAATGATGTTGAACCTAAGGATAGAGATATCGCGATGGTATTCCAGAACTACGCGTTATACCCACATATGACAGTATATGACAATATGGCATTTGGTCTTAAGTTAAGAAAAGTACCAAAGGCTGAACAGGAAAGATTAGTTAAGAATGCGGCAAAGATTCTTGACCTTGAATCATTACTTGATCGTAAGCCAAAGGCTTTATCAGGTGGACAGAGACAGAGAGTTGCGATGGGACGTGCTATCGTTCGTGATCCTAAGGTATTCCTTATGGACGAACCTCTTTCAAACTTGGATGCTAAGTTAAGAGTACAGATGCGTGTTGAAATTGCAAAGATTCATAAAGATTTAGGTGCAACAATCATCTACGTAACACATGACCAGACAGAAGCTATGACACTTGGTACAAGAATCGTAGTTATGAAGGACGGTGTAGTTCAGCAGGTAGATTCACCTAAGAACTTATATGATAAGCCGGTAAACTTGTTCGTAGCAGGATTCATGGGTTCACCACAGATGAACTTCATCGATGCTGAAGTTGAAAATGTAGACGGATCTATCAAACTTCATATCGGACAGGCTAGAACATACATTACAGTACCAGCTGAACAGGCTGAAAAGCTTGTTGCAGGCGGATACGTTGGAAAGACAGTTGTTATGGGTATCAGACCTGAAGACATCCATGATGAAGAAAGCTTCATTGAAATGTCTCCAGAAAGCTCATTTAAGACAACAATCAAGATTTACGAATTACTTGGTGCAGAAGTTTACTTATACTTTGATGTTGAAGGAACAGAATGTACAGCAAGAGTTAATTCTCGTACAACAGTAAGACCTGGTGATGAAGTAACAATGGCTATGGATCTTACAAAACTTCACATCTTTGATAAGGATACAGAAGAAGTTATTACAAACTAGTCATAAATAAATTAAAGAAGAAACGGATTCCTATGAATTCGTTTCTTTTTTTAGTTATCGCTTGTTTTTTACCACTAACTGGTTTAAAATATAAAGTGTGATTTTTTTCGGATAAATAATATCTTTTTTCCGGCAAAACAGCGGGAAAAAGGGTTCAGAATAAGGAGAATTATATGCTTTCAAATCAAATTTTACAGAACACTATTGATGGAATAAAAAATATCTCCCGTGTAGATATTTATGTGGCGGATACGGACGGAAAAATTATGGCCAGTACAGCTCAGGCCAGTGAAGAAATATCTTCTGCTACGATTGCATTTGTGGCATCACCGGCTGATACGCAGTCAGTTCAAGAGTACCAGTTCTTTAAAATATATGATGAAAACCAGTTGGAACTGATTTTGATTGCTCAGGGTTCTACCGATGATGTATTTGTGGTAGGGAAGATGGCAGCATTCCAGATTCAGAATTTGCTGGTAGCGTATAAGGAACGATTTGATAAAGATAACTTTATTAAGAACCTGTTATTGGATAATCTCCTTTTGGTAGATATTTATAACCGTTCGAAAAAATTACATATCGAGTCAGACGCCAGAAGATGTGTCTGCATTATCGAAACGAAAAATGAAAAGGACAGCGTGGCATTGGAGACGATTCGTACATTGTTCTCCGGTCAGAAGAAGGACTTTATTACAGCAGTTGATGAAAAGAGCATTATCCTTGTAAAAGAATTAGAAGATAAACAGGGATATGATGATATTGAAAAAATATCCAATACTATTGTGGATATGTTGAACACAGAAGCGATGGTTAAGGCAAGCGTAGCTTACGGAACGATTGTTAATGAAATCAAGGAAGTTTCCCGTTCCTACAAAGAAGCCCGTATGGCACTGGATGTAGGAAAGATTTTCTTTAGCGGAAAAAATGTGGTGGCTTACAACAACTTAGGAATCGGTCGTTTGATTTATCAGCTTCCGTTGCCGCTTTGTAAGATGTTCATTGAAGAAATTTTTGAAGGAAAGTCTCCGGATGAATTTGATGAAGAAACACTTCAGACCATTAACAAGTTTTTTGAAAACAGCCTGAATGTTTCAGAAACATCCAGACAGCTGTACATTCACAGAAACACTTTGGTGTACAGATTAGACAAACTGCAGAAAAGCACAGGGCTCGACTTGAGAGTCTTTGAAGATGCCATTACGTTTAAGATTGCGTTGATGGTTGTAAAGTACATGGATTACATGGAAAATAATGGATTTTAATTAGTGGAAAGATTGCAAGCAAGGAGAGGGGAATCCCTTCTCTTTGCTCTTTTATCTTTTCATTTTCACTTTTAAGTAAATGAGGAGAAAAAGATGATTGAGATAAATGGAGTAACAAAGTCTTATGGGAATGGCGCACCGGCGTTGAATAACCTAAGCTTAACTATAGATGACGGCGAGTTTGTTTTTGTAGTGGGAGCCAGTGGTTCCGGAAAATCTACATTTATTAAATTATTATTAAAGGAGTTAGAACCAACAGAAGGAAGTATTATCGTTGATGATGTGAATATTTCAAAGATGAGATCCCGCAGAATTTCGAAATACCGCAGAAATATCGGTGTTGTATTTCAGGATTTCAGATTGCTTCAGGACCGAGACGTGTATGAGAATATTGCGTTTGCACAGCGTGTCATTGGAGCATCTCATGCTGAAATCAAGAAAAATGTAGCGAAGATGCTCTCATTGGTTGGATTGGCCGAGAAATATCGTTCCAACCCGAATGAATTATCCGGTGGAGAGCAGCAGAGAGTCGCTTTGGCAAGAGCATTGGTAAACAAGCCAAACATTTTGCTGGCGGACGAGCCTACTGGAAATCTGGATCCGGAAAATTCATGGGAAATTATGAAATTACTGGAAAAGATTAACGAGCAGGGAACAACGGTTATTGTAGTAACTCATAATATGGAAATTGTGGAAGCAATGAACAAGCGTGTTATTACAATGAAAAAAGGTGTTAAGATTAGCGATAATAAGGTGGTGGAATAAATGAACTTCAGAACAGTCAGATTCTGTCTGAATCAGGGTTTTGTAAATATCAAGAGAAACAAACTGTTTTCTCTGGCATCCATTGGTACGATTGCAGCGTGTGTATTTTTGATTAGTGTCATTATGGCGATTATTATCAATGTGAATAATATGGAAACATATATTGAACAGAAGGTGGGAATCAACATTTTCTTTGACAAAGGAATCAGCCAGGAAGAAATTGATGTCATTGGAAAGAAGATTGAAAGCAACTCTACGGTAAAAGAGTTTACATACACTTCTGCAGATGAGGCATGGGAAAATTTCAAAAAAGACTATTTTGAAGACCATCCGGAATTGGCAGAAGGGTTTAAGGATGATAATCCGTTGGCAGATTCAGCATCCTACAAAGTATTTTTAAAGGATATTGAAAATCAGGAAACCTTTGTTAAGGAAATGCAGGAAACTGAGGGTGTGCGTGAAGTACAGTACTCCAGCACTACAAAGAATGCACTTTCCAACCTCGGGAAGTTTTTAGGATATGCTTCCGCAGCATTAATTATTATTCTGCTTGGAGTAGGAATATTCTTAATTAACAATATGGTTATGATTGGTATTTCCGTTAGAAAGAACGAAATTCATATTATGAAATTAATTGGTGCAACCAATGGATTTGTACGTGCACCGTTTGTATTGGAAGGTGTTGTTATTGGTGTAATCGGTTCTCTGATTCCATTGGGAATTATGCGTGTTGCTTACGGAAGAATTATTTCGGCAATTATGTCAAAGTTCGGAGTCTTGGGAAATAATATTCCGTTTGCATCCAATGCGGATATTTTCAGAGTACTGCTTCCATTAGGATTAGGAATTGGTGCGGGAATCGGTTTAATCGGTTCGGCATTGTCACTGAGAAAGCATTTGAAAGTATAGGAGGGGTTCAATGAAAAGACTTTTTACGTTTTTTCTTTGTTTCGTTTTACTGACTTCTATGGCTGGAAGCGTTGTTGCTGATGTGGCAGAAGAAGAAAAACAGGAATTGCAAAAGATTGAAAAAGAAAATGAATCTTTGGCAAAAGTGAGAAATGCTGCCCAGAGCGAAATGGACAAGTTAGAAGAAGAAGCAGCAGAAGTCAGCAAAAAACTGAACAAAACAAATGATAAACTTACAAAAACAGAAAAGAAAATTACTTCGACCACAAAGAAGTTGAAGAAAGCACAGAAAAAGGAAATCGAACAGTACGAAAGTATGAAGGTTCGAATCCAGTATATGTACGAAAACGGGGATACTCAGATGATTGATCTGTTGTTCAATTCGGAGAGTATTACGGATTTCATGGACAAGACAGAGTATATTACGGAACTGTCTCAGTATGACAGAAAGATGTTCAATGAATTGGTGGCAACCAAGCAGCAGATTCAGACTGCGAAGACGGATTTAGAAAATCAGAAAAGCGAATTGGTTACACTGAAGGATGAACAGAAGAAATCTATTGACAGACTGATTACATTGTCAGAAGAAAAGCAGAGAGAAGTTACTTCTTATAATGGAATTATTGCTCAGAATCAGCAGCATGCGGATAATCTGGAAGCGGAAATTCAGAAGCAGGAAAAGGCTGCGGCGGAAGCAGCATCCAGAGCAGCAGCGGAAGCTGAGTCCAAGCGAAAGGCAGAGGAAGAAGCTGCAAAGGCTCAGAAGGAACAAAATTCAAACAACAAGGAAACACCGACGAAGGAACCGGAACAGCCAACTTTGCCGCCATATCACAGTTCCAGACATACAGGAACCGGCTCTTATGCATGGCCGCTTCCGGGATACACCTATTTGTCATCCAATTACGGTGATACGGACGGAAGAACTGCACCGCATAACGGAATTGATATTCCGGCACCGGCAGGAACACCGATTTGTGCAGCGGCAGCGGGTACCGTGGAATGGGCATACTTCAGCAACTCTGCAGGAAACTGGGTTGGCATCAACCATGGAAACGGAATATACACCGTATACATGCATATGTCTGCGATTGGAGTTTCAGCAGGTAAGAAAGTAAGCGAAGGAGAAGTAATTGGTTACGTAGGAACCACGGGATATTCTACAGGAAACCATTTACATTTTGGCGTTCGTGTAAACGGCGCATGGCAAAATCCATGGAATTATTTATCTTAATATAAATGGCAGGAGCGAATATGAAAAAGAGTAATAATAAATTTGCAGCAGGATTTCTTTTGGGAGTACTCTCCATGACAGTAGTTTTGATGTGTGTTTTCATCGGAATGTTCATTGCGCAAAGAGAAAATAGAAATAGTACCATTACCGGGAAAACAGAAGCAAAACTGGAAAAACTGAAATCTATGATTGACTATTATTATCTGGATAAGGTCAATGTGGATGACTTGGAAAGCGGTGTTTATAAAGGGCTGCTGTCCGGACTAAATGATCCTTATTCCGTTTATTACACACCGGAAGAATGCGAGCAGATGATGGAAGAAACCAGTGGAAATTACGTTGGAATCGGGGTGTTAATTGGGCAGGATTCTACAACCGGAACAGTGAAAATAATTCGTTGTTTTGACGAATCGCCTGCGAAGAAAGCGGGAATGTTGGAAGGTGACATTCTATGTGAAATCGACGGAAAAGATGTTACCGGAGAAGATGCAAATGAAATTGTGTCATTGATTAAGAATGCGGCAAATCAGAAAATCAAAATTACTGTATATCGTAGTGAAATCAATGAATACAAAGAGTTGGAAGTGGAAAAAAGAAATATTACAGTTCCGACAGTTGAATATAAGATGTTGGATAAGGAAAAAGGAATCGGATATGTTCAGATTGTGCAGTTTGATGAAGTAACCTTTAATCAGTATCGTGAAGCAATTGAATCATTGAAGGAACAGGGAATGAAATCGGTCATTTTCGATATCCGTGATAATCCGGGTGGACTTTATGATGTGGTTTGTAAAATCCTGGATCAGATCCTTCCAACAGGTACAATGGTTTATACAGAAGACAAGCATGGTAAGAGAGAAGAACAAATCTCCGATGCAAATTTCCTGGATATGCCGATTGTTGTCATCCAGAACGGAAACAGTGCCAGTGCATCGGAAATTTTTGCAGGTGCAATTCAGGATTTCAGTGCTGGGGAAATTATCGGAACACAATCCTTTGGTAAAGGAATTGTACAGCAGATATTTACATTGCGTGATGGTTCGGCAATAAAACTGACAATTCAGAAATACTTCACACCGAAGGGTGTTAACATTCACGGCAAAGGAATTACGCCGGATGTTGAGATTCGGGATGATTATGAAACGGAAGCAGATGAACCACTGGAAAAGGCGGTGAGAATTTTAAATGGAGAATCCGATTCAGAAGAGACTACAGCGGAGCAAACTACTGAAAACAATAAAAATAGTCAAGTGGGTGAAGAAACTTCGACTGATAAAAATAGTAAAAGTAGCGAACAGACTACAAGTAGTAAAAATAGCAAAAGCAGTAAAAAAGAAGTAAAGAAAAAGAAAAAAGGCAAGAAAAGTAAAAAAACAAAAAAGAGATAGGATACAATTCATTGGAGATGCTTCTTTGGGGGCATCTCCAAAAAAAAATGAAATCAGGAGGCAGAAATGAAATTATTGACATTAATATTGAAAAAGACTAGTTTGGTAAGCGAACTCAATGAAGAACTGAAGAATATTGGAATTCATCATGGAACCATCATTGATGCGAAAAGTATGACCAACGGCTTATCCCCATGGTCTGATGATTCTATTATTATTGGTGGAGTTCTTCGTCGTGCTAAAAACTTTGAATACAACGAGGAATGTAAGATTATGATGTTTCTTTTGGAAGATGAACAGATTGCACCGTGCAGAGAAGTAATTGAAAATGTTATTGGTGATATTACAAAGCCGGGAACAGCAATTTTATATACGATGCCAATTGATTTTGCAGAAGGTTTAGGAGAATAACAATGGATAGTAAGTATTTATTATTAATCTACTTAACAGTAGGCTTGTTTTTGTGCCTGATTGCCGGAAAAATTGTAAAGCAGTTTAAATTACCAAATGTTACCGGGTATATTTTGATGGGATTATTGGCAGGAATTGTTTTTGGAACGCATCGAATCGAAGGCCTTTTCGGCGAAGATGTAGCTGCGGAAATGGTTAGTAAATTTGATTTGGTGAAGGACCTTGCCACCGGATTTATTGCATTTTCCATCGGCTCGGAATTTGAATTTAAGTATATTAAGAAGCTGGGCAAAGCACCGATTGTCATTGCCTGTCTGGAATCCTTTGGTGCGGTAGTATTTGTTGCATTGGCAATGTTCTTAGTCACCGGAGATGTTCAGTTATCTTTGGTTATGGGTGCCATTGCTGCGGCAACAGACCCGGCAGCTACAATTCTGGTGGCACGCCAGTATAAAGCAAAAGGACCGGTGACCCAGACATTGATTCCTGTTGTTGCTATCGATGATGCTACAGCTTTAATGATGTATGGAATTTGTGTGGCATTAGCAAAGGCATTAACCGGAGCATTTTCTGTGATGACCTTGCTGGAACCGGTAAAAGAAATCTTTGGCTCTTTAGCATTCGGAATTCTTTTGGGTATTGTTTTTTCCATTTTAATTAAATATTATACGGGTCGCGGAAATCGCTTGGCAATTACCATTGCGATGGTTTCTTTATGTGTCAGTGTTTCCCACATTCATATGTTGGATTTTTCTCCATTGCTTGCCTGCATGGCAATGAGTGTAACCGTAGTGAATACTTCTCACTATTGGGAACCGGTATTTGAACAGATGGATCGTATGACTCCGCCAATCTTTATGTTGTTCTTCTTTGTGACAGGAGCCGGAATGGACATTACAATTTTGCCAACAATTGGAATTATCGGAGTAGTTTACATAATATTCAGAGTAATAGGAAAACTTTTGGGAGCTTTTTTAGGAGGAAAGTTATCGAATGCTCATCCGAATGTACAGAAATATCTGGGAATCGGATTGATTCCTCAGGCGGGTGTTGCCATTGGTCTGGCAATGATGTGTGGCAGCGTGGTGCCAAATTATGCACGCCAGATTACTGCCGTGGTAGTTTGCGGAACGATTATTTATGAATTGTTGGGACCAATTTTGACGAAGATGACTTTGGTAAAGATTGGAGAAATCAAAGGATAAAAAAGAGGCTGTTCCTCGATGCAACAAAATCCCTTTATTGGTAAAGCAAGTCGGTCTAAGAGGACCGGCTTGTTTTATATATCAAAAAGAACAAATGTTCTGTCCACTATATACTTTTATTTTTTCTTATGATAGAATGTTTTTACATGGGAATAGTATATAGGTATGAATGGGAGTATTTATGGATAAATTTGTATTACATTCGGAATTTCAGCCTACCGGAGATCAGCCGCAAGCAATTGAAAAACTTGTGGATGGGTTCAAAAAAGGGGCACAGTTTCAGACATTGCTAGGTGTGACCGGTTCCGGAAAGACTTTTACGATGGCGAATGTTATTGAAAAATTGAATAAACCGACATTGATTATTGCACACAATAAAACTTTGGCGGCACAGCTTTATGGGGAATTTAAAGAATTCTTCCCGGAGAATGCTGTGGAATATTTTGTGTCTTATTATGACTATTATCAGCCGGAGGCATATGTACCAAGTACCGATACTTATATTGAAAAAGACTCAGCGATTAATGATGAGATAGATAAGTTGCGCCACTCTGCCACCATGGCTTTGATGGAACGAAAAGATGTCATTATTATTTCTTCCGTATCCTGTATTTACGGATTAGGAGATCCAATTGATTATAAAAATATGGTGGTGTCTCTGCGCCCGGGAATTATTCGGGAGAGAGATGATATTATTCGAAAACTGATTGAGATTCAGTATGACCGAAATGATATGGATTTTAAGCGAGGAACCTTCCGTGTCCGTGGAGAAAACCTGGAGATTTTTCCGGCATCTTATACTGATAGTGCTGTTCGAGTAGAATTCTTTGATGACGAAATTGAACGAATTGCGGAAATTGATACACTGACAGGAGAGGTAAAACGTTATCTGGAACATATTGCCATCTTTCCGAATTCTCATTATGTCATTCCACCGGAACGTATGGAAGGAGCCATTAAAGAGATTGAGAAGGAACTGGCGGAGCAGGTGGCTTACTTCAAATCGGAAGACAAACTGATTGAGGCACAGCGTATTGCTGAGCGTACTAATTTTGATATTGAAATGCTTCGGGAAACAGGATTTTGTTCCGGTATTGAGAATTATTCCCGCATTATGGCAGGATTGGAACCGGGTGCAACGCCTCATACGTTGATTGAATACTTTGGAGATGAATTTCTAATAATCATAGATGAGTCCCATATTACATTGCCACAGGTTCGGGGAATGTACAACGGGGACCAGTCCCGAAAAGGGACGTTAGTGGATTATGGTTTTCGACTTCCTTCGGCAAAGGATAATCGTCCGCTGAAGTTTGAAGAATTTGAATCGATGATTGATCAAATGATGTTTGTATCTGCCACGCCGAGTGTTTATGAAGAAGAACATGAATTGAACCGGGTGGAACAGATTATTCGTCCAACAGGATTGCTGGATCCGGAAATATCTGTACGTCCGGTAGAAGGACAGATTGATGATTTGATTTCCGAGATTAACAAAGAAGTTGAGAAAAACAACAAAGTTTTGGTAACTACACTGACCAAGAGAATGGCAGAAGACTTGACAGATTATATGCGGGAAGTGGGAATCCGTGTGAAATATCTACATTCTGATATTGATACATTGGAGCGAACAGAAATTATTCGAGATATGCGTCTTGATGTATTTGACGTATTGGTAGGAATTAACCTTTTGCGAGAAGGATTGGACATTCCGGAAATTTCCCTGGTGGCAATTTTGGACGCAGACAAGGAAGGATTCCTTCGTTCGGAAACTTCTCTGATTCAGACCATTGGGCGTGCTGCCAGAAACAGTGAAGGACATGTGGTAATGTATGCGGATACCATTACGGATTCTATGCGAAATGCCATTGATGAGACGGAAAGACGTCGTGCCATTCAGCAGAAGTATAATGAAGAACACGGTATTACACCGACGACGATTCAGAAGGCAGTTCGTGACCTGATTAGTATTTCAAAAGAAGTGGACCGCAAGATTGTGGATATTGAAAAAGATCCGGAATCTATGGATCCAAAAGAATTGAAGAAACTGATTGAGAAGGTGCAGAAGAAAATGGATAAGGCTGCAGCAGAACTGGATTTTGAAACTGCTATTGAAATGCGTGAGAAGTTAAAGGAACTGCGTCTGCTGCAGGAAAACAACAAATAGAAGGATATAAGAATGGATAAGAAATATATAAAAATTCGTGGTGCCCATGAGCACAATTTAAAGGGAATTGATATTGATATTCCAAGAGATGAATTTACCGTTGTTACCGGACTCAGTGGCTCCGGAAAGTCATCTCTGGCTTTTGATACCATTTATGCGGAAGGACAGCGCCGGTATATGGAGTCACTGTCTTCCTATGCAAGACAGTTTTTGGGACAGATGGAAAAACCGCAGGTGGAAAGTATTGAAGGATTGCCACCGGCAATTTCCATTGACCAGAAATCAACCAACAGAAATCCCCGTTCAACGGTAGGAACCGTAACGGAAATTTATGATTACATGCGTCTGCTCTATGCCAGAGCAGGTGTGCCACATTGTCCAAACTGTGGAAAAGAAATCAAGAAACAGACCATCGATGAAATTGTGGATAAGGTGATGATATTACCGGAGCGAACAAAGTTTATGGTGCTTGCACCAGTGGTTCGAGGAAAAAAAGGACGCCATGAAAAGGTGTTGGAAAGTGCGAAAAAGAGTGGTTATGTTCGTGCGATTGTAGACGGAAATATGTATGAACTGTCCGAAGATATTACTTTGGAAAAGAATAACAAGCACAATATTGATATTGTAATTGATCGATTAAGTATTCGTGAAGGCATTGAAAAACGTCTTACGGATTCTATTGAAAACGCCTTGAAACTAGGGGGCGGTCTTATGAATATTGAGGTCATTGGCGGAGAGCGTATGACATTCAGTCAGAACTTTGCCTGTACGGATTGTGGAATCAGCATTGATGAAATTCAGCCAAGAAGTTTTTCTTTCAACAATCCTTTTGGTGCCTGCCCGGATTGCTTTGGCTTGGGATATAAAATGGAATTTGACGTGGATTTAATGATTCCGGATAAGAGTCTTAGCATTAATGAAGGTGCAATTGTGGTGCTCGGATGGCAAAGTGCAAATAAGGAGGGAAGCTTTACCAATGCGACGTTAAAGGCATTGTGTAAGCGATTTGATTTTGACTTGGATACGCCTTTTGAAGAATATCCGGAGCCAATTCAGTACATTTTACTGTATGGAACGGATGGAGTTTCTGTGCCTGTACATTACAAAGGACAGCGAGGCGAAGGCGTGTATGACATTGTTTTTGAAGGACTAATCAAGAATGTTCAACGTCGTTATCGTGAAACCAGTGGGGAATCTACAAAGGCAGAATATGAAACATTTATGCGATTTACTCCATGTAAGGCGTGCAATGGACAGCGATTGAAAAAAGAATCTTTGGCAGTTACTGTCGGAGACAAAAATATTTTTGAACTAACAGATTTATCGGTTGTAGATGAACTGAAATATTTGGACGAATTGAAGCTAACCAACCAACAGGAAAAAATCGGAAAAGAAATTTTAAAGGAAATTAAGGGACGTCTTAGTTTCTTAAGAGATGTAGGGTTAGACTATTTATGCCTGACTCGTGCTACCGGTACGTTGTCCGGTGGAGAGGCACAGCGAATCAGACTTGCTACACAGATTGGTTCCGGTTTGGTAGGTGTTGCTTACATTATGGATGAGCCAAGTATCGGATTGCATCAGAACGATAATGAAAAATTATTGAAGACTTTAAAGCATTTGCGTGACTTAGGTAATACACTTGTGGTAGTTGAACATGATGAGGATACTATGCGTGCTGCAGACTATTTGGTGGACATTGGACCAAGAGCCGGTTCACATGGTGGAGAAGTAGTAGCAGCAGGTACTGCTGAAGATGTAATGAATAACCCCAACAGTATTACCGGAAAGTACCTAAAGGGTGAAATCAAAATTCCAATTCCGGAAAAACGCAGGGAACCAAAGGGATGGATTAAGGTTGTTGGTGCACAGGAAAATAACTTAAAAAACATTGACGCAGAAATTCCTTTGGGAGTATTAACATGTGTAACAGGAGTTTCCGGCTCAGGAAAGAGTTCTTTGGTTAACGAAATTCTTCACAAGAGTCTGGCAAGAAAACTGAATCGTGCGCGAATCATTCCGGGCAAGCATAAAAAGATTGAAGGTCTGGAACAGTTGGATAAGATTATTGATATTGATCAATCGCCGATTGGAAGAACTCCTCGTTCAAATCCGGCAACATACACGGGAATGTTTGATATGATTAGAGATTTATTTGCGTCGACAATGGATGCAAAGGAACGTGGTTACAAGAAAGGACGATTCAGCTTTAACGTGAAAGGTGGACGCTGTGAGGCATGTTCCGGTGACGGAATTTTAAAAGTAGAAATGCATTTCCTTCCGGATGTTTATGTGCCATGTGAAGTGTGTGACGGAAAGCGATATAACAGGGAAACTTTAGAAGTAAAGTATAAGGGTAAAAATATTTATGATGTTCTTGAGATGACAGTGGAAGAAGCGCTGGACTTCTTTAAGAATGTCCCAAGAATTTACAATAAGGTCAAGACACTTTATGATGTGGGACTTGGTTATTTGAAACTGGGACAACCATCGACTACTTTATCCGGAGGTGAAGCTCAGCGAATAAAGTTGGCAACAGAGCTTAGCCGTCGTAGCACCGGAAAGACAATTTATGTACTGGATGAACCGACTACAGGACTTCATTTTGCAGACGTTCATAAATTGGTAGAAATTTTGCATCGCTTGACGGAAGAAGGAAATACTGTAGTTGTAATTGAACATAATCTGGATGTGATTAAAGTGGCGGATTATATTATCGATATGGGACCGGACGGTGGCGACCGCGGAGGAACAGTAGTTGTTCAGGGAACACCGGAAGTGGTAGCGAAACATCCTACAAGTTATACCGGAAAGTATTTGAAAAAGTTATTGTAGACAACGGAGAAGAGCTTGAAATGAAGTAAAGAAAACAGTGATTTATAAAAATAGAACAGATTAAAAATCTGTTCTATTTTTATACTTTTGTAAGCATTGATAGTCTGCTAATACGCTACTGCTTTAAAGCGACAATTAGATATTTTGACTATAAAAATAGTTCAAAAAATCAATTTCATTTAATGGTTTCTAGGCAGTTTGCCGAAGATTTTTTTTCTCTAAAAAACCCCTTTTCAAGAGCAAAAAACAGTGCTATATTCAAGGTACAAAGAAGATATAAATACCTCAAATCTTCTACATGAAATTAGGTAACGAAGATACTGAATGTCAACTCAGTATGAGATTCGAAGAAGCAGAGGATGCTCGAAGGATGATTACAGCGGAACGGAGATGGCTGTAACGGAAGTGTAGAACAGGTAAGTCGTAGAGGGAGACAAAAATCCGAATAAATATGGTAAATCGGAGTAGGAGTTATGGCAATGGTTTCCGAAAACGAAGAGTAGTGAGAAGAGGTAGGAAGAAGGAAAGTAGACCTGTTGTTACCGAAAAGAGTAGAAGAAGGGTATTTGAGATAGAAGAGCACCGGATATGTCGATGATATATCCGGTGCTTTGTCGGATAAGGGAATGTTATAGATGGAGGAAATGATGGAAGGAAAAAGAGTAGGTGCATCACGAACAGAACAGGTTCATGTAATAAAACCGGGAGATTTAAATGGAGGCGGAAGATTATTTGGTGGGGCATTGCTTCAGATGATTGATGAAACAGCAGGAATCGTGGCAAAGAGGCATTCCATGCGAAACAATGTCACCACAGCAGCCATTGATCAGTTAGTCTTTAAGGAAGGAGCCTATGAGAATGAATTATTAGTGCTCATTGGCTATGTGACATATACCGGAAATACATCCATGGAGGTACGAATCGATACATACGTGGAAAACAATGACGGTATGCGCAGACCAATTAACCGCGCATATTTTGTGATGGTGGCAATGGACGACAATGACCGTCCGACACCGGTGCCGAAACTCATTGTGGAAACAGAAGCCCAGAAAGCTGAGTGGAATGCGGCATTACTCCGAAAAGAGAATCGGTTGATGAGAAAAAAAGAAGGCTTTTAAGTAAAAGAGCCGAAAAGATGGAGAAAAGACCGGAATATTTCAGCAAAAACACTCCACCATTGATGTTGCGTCTTGGCGAAAAATGGGGTAAAATTGATACTTAGGCAATGGGCGTTTTGCCCTATAATCATTTACAAAGAGAGTAAATAGGAGGAAACATGAACAGAGAGTTAGTAATTGTCATTGACTTCGGTGGACAGTATAACCAGTTGGTTGCCCGTCGTGTCAGAGAATGCAATGTATACTGTGAAATCTATTCTTATAAGACAGATATTGAAAAGATTAAGGAAATGAATCCAAAGGGAATCATTTTAACCGGTGGACCAAACAGTTGTTATGAAGAAGGTGCACCAACTTATACAAAGGAATTGTTTGAGTTAGGAATTCCTGTATTGGGACTTTGCTATGGTGCGCAGCTCATGCAGCACATTTTAGGAGGAAAGGTAGAAAAGGCTCCTGTTCGTGAATACGGAAAAACAGAAACACACTTTGATGTAACATCAAAACTGTTTAAGGATTTAGAAGAAGACTCCGTGGTATGGATGAGTCACTTTGACTACATCTCACAGACAGCACCGGGATTCAAGATTGTGGCAAACACAGCAGATTGTCCGGTAGCAGCAGCAGAAGATGAAGCAAAGAAATTATATGCAATTCAGTTCCATCCGGAAGTGCTTCATACCGTTCGCGGAAAAGAAATCTTAAGCAATTATGTATACAATGTCTGCGGATGCGCAGGCGACTGGAAGATGGATTCCTTTGTAGAAGAATCTATTAAGGCAATTCGAGAAAAGGTAGGCGACGGAAAGGTATTACTGGCACTTTCCGGTGGTGTAGATTCCTCTGTGGCAGCTGGATTGTTGTCCAAGGCAATCGGAAAGCAGTTAACATGTGTATTTGTTGATCACGGACTTTTACGTAAAAACGAAGGAGACGAAGTAGAAGCAGTCTTTGGACCGCAGGGAGACTTCGACTTGAACTTCATTCGCGTCAATGCTCAGGATCGTTATTATGGAAAACTAGCCGGAGTATCTGAACCGGAAGCAAAACGTAAGATTATCGGAGAAGAATTCATTCGTGTATTCGAAGAAGAAGCAAAGAAAATCGGTGCCGTAGACTTCCTCGCACAGGGAACAATCTATCCTGACGTGGTAGAAAGTGGTCTCGGCGGAGAATCCGCAGTCATCAAGTCTCACCACAACGTAGGAGGATTGCCTGACACAGTAGATTTCAAGGAAATCATCGAACCACTTCGTGACCTGTTCAAGGATGAAGTGCGTAAGGCAGGATTAGAACTTGGAATTCCTAAGGAATTAGTATTCCGTCAGCCATTCCCTGGTCCAGGACTGGGAATCCGAATCATCGGAGAAGTAACTGGCGAAAAGGTGAAAATCGTGCAGGATGCAGATGCCATCTACCGTGAAGAAGTGGACAATGCAGCAGCACAGTACGAAAAGGAAAACGGCGTAGAAGCACCATGGGTGCCAAACCAGTATTTTGCAGCATTAACTAACATGCGTTCCGTAGGTGTTATGGGCGACGAGAGAACATATGACTATGCCGTAGCACTGAGAGCGGTAAGAACGATTGATTTTATGACTGCCGAAGCAGCAGAAATCCCGTTTGAAGTGTTGAATAAGGTAATGAATCGAATTATCAATGAGGTGAAAGGGGTCAACAGGGTAATGTATGACCTGACTAGTAAGCCACCTGGAACGATTGAGATGGAGTAATGCAAACGTTATTTCTGGTATTATAACCCCCTATAAATAAAGGGTTTTAGCCTAATTGAATGGCTTACAGGCAACATTTAGGCAACAAAAAATCGTATATATGATATTTTAGCTCGATTAATCGAAAGATTAATCGGGCTTTTTTTGCGTGGAAAGCCCGTAAATAAAGGGATTGAGAGGGGTGATACAACCTGCAAGCCACTTTTTGATGAAAATGGTGCTGGAGGCAAAAATAGATTTGAGAAGGGTAAGTACTACTTACTCTTCAAGATGAAAAAAATAAGTTAAATTAGAACTACGATGAAAATACACCACAAAGAAAAATTAAATCGAAAGGAGATTATTGATATGACAGAGAAATTATTTTTAGAGGCAGAAGATATAGCGGAGATTCTTCATATATCAAGAGGGAAGAGTTTACTTTTGATATCAGAGAAGGTAAGAAGACAGGAACTGACTTCTCTTCCGGTACATTCAATCACAACAATTGATGTGGTGCCGGTACCTAAAGATATCACTATGAAAATCTTACAGAAAAAGTATTTAGGCATTGAGTCTGAGATTATCAGACAGCAGAGAACACGAAACAGAAACAATGATTTTTCATCCGATATTTCATACAACACTAAGGTACAAAAGATGAGTGTGCAGAAGATGATGGATGATGTCAGAGAAAATGATGAGAGCCTGTTTTTCGTTGGTGTGACAATGGTTATTATGGGAAAGGATAAGGAAGAACTGGATAGTGTTATGGAAACAGTGCAGACTATCGCAAGAAGTAGTGGATGTGCTATAGATACTTGTGATTACAGACAGAGAGAAGCTCTTAACACAACACTTCCTATTGGTGTTCGTCAGATCGAAACTATGAGAACTATGCTTACTCAGAGTTTAGCAGTGCTTATGCATTTTAATGTGCAGGAGCTATGCGATAAGAATGGTATTTATTATGGAATTAATCAAGTTTCAAAAAATATCATTGTAGGAAACAGAAAGAAGTTGCTTAACGGTAACGGATTTATCTTTGGTGTGTCCGGGGCAGGTAAATCATTCCAAGCAAAGATGGAAATGGGTTCGGTGTTATTGTCTACAGATGACGATGTAATCGTTGTGGATCCAATGCATGAATATGAAGACCTAGCTAAGAAATACAAAGGAACTTACGTCAATATTTCAACGAACACAAAGAACTATATCAATCCAATGGATATGGATGTGTGGAACCTTGATCCGCTCGATTCTAAAGGCTGGGTTAGAGATAAATGTCAGCTGATGCTTAGTATCTGTGAGCAGAGCATGGGAGAAATCAGCGCACAACAGCGTTCAATTATTTCTCGTTGTGTCAAGGATTTGTATATGGAGATTGATCGAAGCAAAGAGAAGTATATTCCTACAATGGAAGAACTCTACAACAGACTTTTAGAGCAGGAAGAACCAGAGGCAAGGGACGTGGCCCTTGGTCTTGAAATCTTTGTTACCGGAGCTCTTAATACCTTCAATCATCAGACCAATGTAGATGTGGATGACAGATTTATAGTTTATGGTATCAGAAATCTTGGAGAGGCACTTGCTCCGCTAGCAATGCTTGTTATGCTTGAAGCAATTCAGCAAAAGATTATTGAAAATGGAGAAGAAGGTAGATCGACTTGGCTCTATGTAGATGAAGTGCATGTGCTTCTTCGCTCTCCGTTTAGTACAGATTACTTACAGTAGATGTGGAAGAAGGTAAGAAAGCAAGGAGGACTGTGTACCGGTATTACTCAGAATATCATAGACGTACTTAGAAGTGAAACTGCAACTACGATGCTTTCGAACTCAGCGTTTGTGTTGCTTCTTAACCAGTCAAGTAAGGATATTGAAAAAATCACAGAGGCATTGGAGATAAGTCCTGAGCAGCTTAATTATGTGATTGATAGTCCTTCTGGTACTGGATTGTTGAGGTTTGGTAAGAAGATAGTACCGTTTGATAATACGGTGAAGAAGGGCAGTGAGTTGTATAATCTTTATAATACGAATATGTATGAGAAGATGGAGAAAAATATGATTGACAGCAGGCGTGTCTAACAATACACTTAAAACAAAAAACTATAAGGAGAAAACAAATGAATTCGTTGTTGTTAGATAATTGGGTGATGCAACAAGTTGCAGTTGATGTATTTGACTTTAAATCAGGTGTTTCAGAAACACTTTCACATTTTCTCTCAAGTATTATTTTGTGGGATGAGGTTTGTTATGAACAAAATGAAAATTCAATCTATTGGAGCGATCTTGCGACTAATGACTTGATGGATTTTTTAAAGCCAATAGAGTGTAATCCTAATGTTAAGGAAAAAGTAGAGAGAAAGGCTGGTGACTTATATAATGAATCATTTTGTGAACATGATCAACAGACGGCAGAGGGGGCTATAAAATACTGGTTATTAAGCAATAGTTTAGGTTGCGATTATTTTCCGGCTAAAGACAGACAGGATTTTTTAAGGGCAAACTTTTTAAATAAGGAAGATTACAAAAATATCCTCAATAGATTGGAATATATGAATCCGTTAGATAATAGCATTAGAGAGGCTTACAGCGAGCTTGCAGAGAATTTACAATTTTTACAATTAGAATTGCATAGGCCAGTTCTAACAGATTATATTGTTCAAAACACGCCTAGTAACATGTCGTATATCGATTATGCAATAAATATTAGAGAAGATAAACAAATAAAAAATTTAGAAAATATTTAGGGAAAATCGAGACTGAAATATCGAACAATAATTATCTTGCTGCAATGCAATTATCTAGGGAGTCAAAATCTGTTGTTGAGGAAATAATAAAAGTAAAGGATAAAATTGGAGATGTCGTAATATCTGCATCAATTACGCCATCTATTAGTTTTGAAAAAAACATACCAATAAAAAAAATCATATAACTTTTATTAAGGAACTTGCCGATTTTGCATTTGAAAGAAGAAAAATGTGATTATTTAGGAAAAGGATTCCTAAAATTATTAATCATATTCTTGCGACATAAATTGATATATGTTACTAATAAGGTGATTTTTTACTTTACTAGTGGTCAATAGAATGAGTGGATAAATAAAAGATGTCTTTCAAATTATGCAATGCATACATAATGGAAGGCATCTTTTATGATTAAAGTAGAATAAATGACATATTAATTTTTGATAAAAAAGAATATAGGCTAGATAAAGATATCATTTTGATATATTATATCCTTATAACTTCGTTGACATGTCAGGTCGCTTAACCGCGGCACTTATTAACGGAGGTTTATGATATGAGTAAAAGGATTAAAAAAGAACAGAGTCAGGGTAATAAAAAACTTGAATTCAAGAAAAAAACAGCGGATTATATTGATACTATGATTCGAAATGCAGAAAAAGGGCCATCTGGTTTTTGGACAGAAGATTATGAGGGGTGTGGAAATCCAGATATCTTTCCCGAATTTAATGAAGGACTTACGCATGGACGATTAATTCAGAAAGAGCACTTTCTGTGTCCGTGGAATACCGCTGTATTATTTGGAGAAGGTAGAGGAAATATATCAACTGGATGTTATCATAGTTGTTCTATCAAAGAAGCAAAATATCTTTCTGCGGAGATGATTGAAGAGGTCTTAATCAAATTCAAGAAAAATATGATGGATGGAAAATATGATTCTAAAAAAGATATTGAGCCACTTCTTTCTAATAAGATGAAGGAATACATTGAGTCTGCTAAAATTGTTGAAAGAAAAGCAGAGGAAAAAAGCGTAATAAGGAATATGAATTACGAAAGAAAAAAGCCAAAGGGTTGCTTGAAAAATTTAAAGATGACAAGGCTGCACAAGAATTCATATTAAACTGTTATGAGCAAGATGTAGTGGCTAATAGTTATGAATTTGGAACAATCAACTTTTCACCTAAAAGCAAGGATGAGGTAGTTGGAGCCGATAAAATGTCATATGATGACTATATTGAGGTTCAAATTAAAACTGCTAAGCAATGTAGATACGATTTCCAAAATTGTTTCTACAACACTCCGATGGAGTTTAAAGGATGTATTGAAAAAAAGAATTCTAAAAGAGTTTGCTTTGAAAGAATATTTGTAACAGGTATGTTCTCTAGTGGATTTGATATGTTTGATGGAAAAGAAGATCATGTCTGGATGGATATTAAAGGCTTTGAAAACCTGAAAGAAGGAGATTGTGTATCTTTTTTTGCAGAAGTATATCGATATATCAAAACCGGTAATGGAAAAGCTATTGATTTTGGATTGAGAAATCCAGAAGGAATTAAAGTGATTGATCCGTATGCGTTGCCAACTGATGAGGAATTGAAAATGCAGTCAATTAATATGATTATTTGTGAATCATGTTATTTGAATGAAATGTGCGATAGAATGAATTGCATAAGGAACAAAAAAGAATTGGCAAGATTAAGGGAAAGTATGATGAAACTCTAAATAATAATGAATAAAACATCACTACAAAGGTAACTTTTTTACCTTGTCAGTGAGCAACAAAACAATTGAATATAGTTATAATAAGAATCATAAAAGATGTCTTTCAAATTACGCAGTATTAGTGCGCAGTGGAAGGCATCTTTTTTGCTTTTTTACAGGGAAAGGACAGTAATGAAAACAAAAAGAATCTAAAAGCAGTATTCGATGATATGTGTAAGTATTCTACAGAGATTGTTACCAAGACCAAGGGCAAGGGTAAAAAGAAGAAAACTACCAAGACTCTTCAGGTAAAAGTAACGCTTAAAACTTACTATGACATGATGAATGAATACAAC
>JAEFAB010000008.1 GCA_016292095.1 Eubacterium sp.
CCAAGGCGGATGAACATCCGTTGCCGGATGATGAAGTCTTGACCTTTGCATTGGTTGGAAATCAGAACAGTGGAAAGACGACCTTGTTTAATCAGCTTACCGGGTCCAACCAGCACGTTGGAAACTTCCCGGGGGTTACAGTGGATCGAAAGGATGGAGCCATCAAAGGACATCCGAATACTATGGTAACGGATTTGCCGGGGATTTATTCTATGTCTCCTTACAGCAGTGAGGAAATTGTATCCAGAAATTTTGTGCTGAAGGAAAAACCGAAGGCAGTCATCAACATTGTGGATGCAACAAACATTGAACGAAATCTGTATCTCACCATGCAGTTAATTGAAATGGATGTTCCAATGGTTGTGGCACTGAATATGATGGATGAAATTGCCGCCAACGGTGGAACCATTGATATTAATGAAATGGAAGCCATGCTGGGAGTTCCAGTTGTCCCGATTTCTGCGGCAAAGAATTCCGGTGTGGATGAATTGGTTAAGCATGCATTACATGTGGCATATTATCAGGAAAAGCCGGTGAGACAGGACTTTTGTGATGAGAATAATCATGGAGGAGCGGTGCACCGATGCCTTCACGGAATTTGTCACCTGATTGCTGACCATGCAACGAAGGCAGGAATTCCGGTTCGCTTTGCAGCAAGTAAAGTCGTAGAAGGCGACGAACTGTTGATGTCAAAACTGATGCTGGAAGACAATGAAAAGGAAATGATTGAGCATATTGTTTTGCAAATGGAAAAAGAGCGAGGGTTGGATGCCAGTGCAGCCATTGCAGACATGCGATTTGCTTTTATTCAAAAGATTTGTGATAGAACGGTTATTAAACCGAGAGAAAGTAAGGAACGCATTCGCAGTGAACGGATTGACAGGATTTTAACCGGGAAATATACGGCAATTCCTGCGTTCATTGGAATTATGGCGTTGGTATTCTGGCTTACCTTTAATGTAATTGGGGCATGGTTCCAGGAACTGATGGAAGTCGGAATGGATAAACTGACGGTTTTTGTGGACAAAGGACTCACAGAAGCCAATGTCAACGAAGCATTGCACGGCTTGGTGATTGACGGTATTTTTGCCGGTGTAGGCAGTGTCATCAGCTTTTTGCCGATTATTGTTACCTTGTTTTTCTTCTTGTCTCTGTTGGAAGACAGCGGCTATATTGCCCGCGTTGCATTCTTTATGGACAAACTGCTTCGAAAAATCGGTTTGTCCGGTCGAAGTATTGTACCAATGCTGATTGGCTTTGGATGTACGGTGCCGGCGGTTATGGCAACAAGAACATTGCCAAGTGAGCGCGACCGAAGAATGACAATCCTGCTGACTCCGTTTATGAGCTGTACGGCAAAACTTCCGATTTATGCATTTTTTGTGAATGCATTTTTCCCGAAGCAGGGTGCGCTGATTATGATTGGATTGTACCTTCTTGGAATTTTGATGAGTATTATTGTGGCGCTGCTCTTTAAAGGAACTCTCTTTAAGGGAGAAGCAGTACCGTTCGTAATGGAACTTCCAAACTATCGTATGCCGGGAACGAAAAATGTTTTCCAGTTGTTGAGCGAAAAAGCAAAGGATTTTGTGTTCCGTGCCTTTAGTGTAATTTTGGTGGCTTCCATTGTAATCTGGGTGCTTCAGAGTTTTGATCCGTACTTTAACATGGTGGATAATTCTAAAGACAGCATCCTGGCAATGATTTCCGGAGCAATGGTTCCGCTCATGAAACCGATTGGTTTGGGAGACTGGAGAATTTGTACTTCCTTAATCAGCGGATTTATGGCAAAGGAAAGTGTCGTTTCAACTTTGGAAGTTTTATTCGGACACAATGTTGCCGGAACATTGACTTCCCTTTCCGCAGCATCCCTTTTGGTATTTTCTCTGTTATACACTCCGTGTGTGGCAGCAGTTGCAGCAATCAAAAGAGAATTGGGAAAGAAATGGGCATTGACAGTTATTGTGTGGCAATGTGGATTAGCGTGGATTGCAGCTTTGATTGTTCGTGGAATCGGGTTGTTGATTGGATAAAAAAGACCAGCATTGGAAATATTCCATGCTGGTTTTTTATTGCTTACTCAATATCGATGACGCCGTATTCTGAAAAGGTTCCGGTTTTAAACTGGATTGCCCAATCAGAAATTCCGGAATTTACGATAAAGGTTGTGTTCTTTCTGGTTTCTAATCCATAAGTCTTGTCATTGGCTCCGGACAGTTCTCCTGTAATGCCAATAGGAATCATTTGTCCTCCGTGAGTATGTCCGGACAGAACCAAATCTACAGAAGCCTCCGCTTCATTGTCATAGTCGTTTGGCTGGTGATCCAACATAATCATATATTTGGAGTGATCCAGATTTTCGACCAGTTCTTTAGCAGTCTTACGATTCTGAACCGAGCGGTCCCGGCGACCAATCAGATAGAATTTATTATCAATCAGCTCGACTTCGTCCTCCAATAGCTTGATGTGATTTTTCTCAAATTCTTTTTCCATATCTTCCAATGTGAAGTTACGATAATTCATATATCCTTTGTCATGATTTCCGTAAATCACGTAGACACCATAGGTGGTTTTCATTTTTCCTAATGCCTCGCAGCACCGAATCATATCTTCCTTTGTGGAATCATCATCTACATAATCTCCGGTAATTACAATTAAATCCGGATTTGTTTTCTGAATGCGCTGCAGATGCTCTTCAAATTTCTGCCAATGGAAGGTAGCACCTAAATGAGAATCGGAAATCTGAACAACTCTTAAGGAATCCATTCCTAAGTCTTTTTTTGTTTCCAATTTGTAATTGGTCTCCCAGACGTTCTGGGCATTATACCAACCCACCGAAAAATAGGCCACTGTAACAAGTAATGTTAAAACTCCTTGCCAGTAGTACTTGGTTTCTAAATGAAAGCATTTCTTCAGGACCTTTCCCAGTGTATTAAAAAACAGGAAAAACACTGCTAAATGCAGAGCGACAATGATTGTGTTGATAAAGTTTATAAAACCGAAAATAACCAATAAAATAACCGGAATTCCGGCAAACAGATTTAATTTCCACTTTTTATCACCGGCTATCTTCTGTATCAAATAAAACTTTTTGAAGTTTTTCAGTAAACTTAAAAGAATCATTACGACAAAAGCAATTAACAGGATAAATACAATTATTCCCAATGCAATTAAAATCATCCTTATCCTCCTTTGTGTATGGATAAAATTATATCTTGTAACAGGTGGATAATCAATGAAATTTTTCTTTTCTATTCTTCGGGAATTTTGTATAATTATATTAATATGAAATGTAACGGAGAGACTAAAAATTGACTCAGGAGGTGGTATTATGTATCCGGTTATTACAATTAGCAGAGAGTTCGGAAGCGGCGGACGTGATGTCGGCGAAAAAGTTGCAGAAATGCTGAATATTCCTTTTTATGATGGTGCGATTATCCAGGGAGTAGCGGAAGAGAGCGGATATACTGCAGAATATATCTCTGACCGGGCGGAAGTTACGGCAGGGGTGGAACAGTGGTTTTCGGGAGCGATGTTTCCAATCAGCTATATGTCAAACCCACAGGATCAGATTTTTGCACTGCAGTCCAAAATTGTTTTGGAATGTGCCAGAAAGGGACCTTGTGTTATTGTCGGAAGGTGTGCAGACTACGTTTTGGAAAAAGCAGACATTGATGCATTGAATGTATTTATTCATGCTGATAAAGAAAGCAGAAAGCAACGTGTGCTGTCGAGAAGTGATGATGTACCCGAAAATGTGGAAAAATACCTCGAAAAACGCGATAAAGGAAGAAAAGCCTATTACAGATACTATACTGATAAAAAATGGGGAAATTACCACAATTATCAGCTGAATCTGGACAGCGGCTACCTGGGAGTGGACTTTTGTGCACAAATTATCGTGGATACGGTAAAAAGGCGAGAAGGAAAATAGAAATAAAGAACTGTTACAATCGGAGGAATTCTGAAGATTGTGGCAGTTTTTATTTGCAAATTTATTTTTCCTACAGTATACTAGGAATTACAAAATCTACAGAGATGGAGATGATTTAATATGATGATTTCAACAAAGGGGCGTTATGCGCTTCGTATTATGACTGACTTAGCTCAGAACGGCGAAGGAAAATATATTTCCTTGAAGGATATCGCAAACCGTCAGGAGATTTCCATGAAATATCTGGAAATGATCGTTTCGATTTTGCATAAAGGAGGAATGGTAACAAGTCTTCGTGGAAAGTCCGGTGGATATAAATTAACAAAGAAACCGGAAGAATACACGTTAGGTTCTATTCTGAAATTAACAGAAGGAAGTCTGGCGCCGGTAAACTGTTTGGAAGTTGGCGTGGAAGCCTGTGCAAGAGCAGAAGGATGTATTACATTACCGTTATGGAAGAACCTGAATCGAATCATTGACGACTATTTGGAACAGTACACGTTAAAAGATTTGATTGAAGGAAAGTTATAAAAAAGCAAAAAAAAAATTGGTGAGAAACAATCTCACCAATTTTTTTATTTGAACTGATGTCCGCCAATCTGAAGACGACATCTTGGTACGTATCTTGAGAAGAATAAGTAACCGTTCATATTTGTTTCGGATCCACCGAGAGTAACTGTCTTATCTCCGTTTAATGTTGCTTTTGCTGCATTGATACAAGCCTGAGGAATGTTTCCATTATCATACTTGCGTAATGCGTTGCTTAAAAATCCTGTAGCAGCGGGAGTAAACTGACCACGCTGATAAATAACACCCTTTAATGAATTTGGGAATAAACCGGACTGAATACGGTTCATAATAACGATACCTACAGCTAACTTTCCTGCTTCAGGTTCAGCACCTGCTTCACAGAAAATAATAGAAGACATTAATCTTAACTGTGATGCTGTATATCTGTTCTTTACTTTAACAGTAATCTTTGCGTATACAGAACCGGTCTTCTTAGAAGTAACTGTTACAACTGTCTTTCCGGCTTTCACTCCGCGAATGACACCTTTTTCATCAACAGTAGCAACAGATGGTTTGCTGGATACGAAATCGTATTTCTTTAATTTCTTCTTAGATAATGATAAAACCTTTTTGGCTTTTACGTTCTTGTTTACTTTGATTTTCTTTGTTACTTTTATAGTTTCTTTTTTAGCAACTTTTGCAGTTTCAGCAACTGTAGTAGTTTCTTCTTCCGTGATAGTAGTAGTTTCCTGTGTTTCAGCTTCTGCAGCACTAACAGCTACCATGCTTGAAGCACAAAGGACAAAAACTAATAAAAATAATGTTATAATCTGACGTTTCAAAACAACCTCCAATTTGTTACATAATTGTTACAATGTTTGCACGCTAGATACATAATGCCAAAAAATACGTAATTTGTCAACCTTTTTTGTAATAATTAAACGTTTCAACTGTAAAATATAACGAAAAAAACAACAGACAATCCATCCTTTGAAAATGCTTGAAAGCCTTTATTTATGCGGGTTTTGGAGAAAAGAAAGGAAACTTTCTTATAATAATAATTGTAATATTTAAAAATTGATAAAAAAAAGGGTTTACAAATAGAAAATTGCGTATTATAATTCCTATTATCGCGATAGGAATTAAGGAGGGCAAAGAAATGAATATATACGCAGACTATGCTGCAACAACACCAATGAGTGATACAGCTATTAATGCAATGACAAATATAATGAAAGAAATTTATGGAAATCCGTCTAGTCTCCATAGTATAGGACAGAGAGCAGCAGAATACCTGTTGCAGGCAAGAATTGATGTGGCAGAGGCAATTGGTGCAGATTTTAAAGAAATCTATTTTACATCCGGTGGAAGTGAAGCAGATAATCAGGCTTTGGTTTCAGCAGCTTACTTTGGAAGGCTGAAAGGAAAAACTCATTTGATTTCAACAACCATTGAGCATCATGCAATCCTTCATACTTTAAATAAGTTAGAAAAGGAAGGCTTTGATGTAACATTGGTGGAAGTGGGAAGTGACGGAATTGTAGACCCAAAGAAAATTGAAGAAGCAATTACCGATAAAACAGCACTGGTTACCGTAATGTTTGCCAACAATGAAATCGGAACCTTACAGCCGATTAAGGAAATCGGAGCTATTTGTAAAGAAAAGGGTGTTCCTTTCCATACGGATGCAGTTCAGGCAGTGGGACATGTTCCTATTAATGTAAAGGAACTGAATGTGGATATGCTTTCTTTATCATCTCACAAGTTTAACGGACCAAAAGGAATCGGTGTACTCTATGCCAATAAAAAGGTTCCTTTAACCAATGTTATTGAAGGTGGAGCACAGGAACGCGGCAAGCGCGCCGGCACAGAAAACCTGGCAGCGATTGTGGGAATGGCAGCAGCTTTAAAGGAAGCAGTATCTAATATAGAAGAAAATGCTTCAAAGACGATTGAAAGAAGACGTCAGATTATTGAAGGTTTATCAAAGATTGAACATTCCGCATTAAATGGGGATCCGGGAAAGAGACTTCCGGGAAATGTAAACTTCTGTTTTGAAGGAATCGAAGGTGAGTCTCTTCTATTATTATTAGATAGCAAAGGAATTGCGGCTTCATCCGGTTCTGCATGTACTTCCGGTTCCTTGGACCCAAGTCATGTTTTGCTGGCAATCGGCAGACCTCACGAAGTGGCACATGGTTCTTTGCGATTGACATTTAATGAAGAATTGACAGCGGAGGAAGCAGATTATTTGATTCAGTCTACAAAAGAAGTTGTAGAGTATTTGAGAAGTATTTCACCGGTTTGGGATGAATTGCAGAAGGGAGAATTAAAATATGTTATATAGTGAAAAAGTAATGGATCATTTCATGAATCCAAGAAATGTAGGAGAAATTGAAGACGCAGACGGAATTGGCGAAGTAGGAAATGCCAAGTGTGGTGACATCATGAGAATGTATCTGAAAATTGAGAATAATACTATTGTGGATGTTAAGTTTAAAACCTTTGGTTGCGGTTCCGCCATTGCCAGCAGTTCTATGGCAACTGAATTAATCAAAGGAAAATCTGTGGATGAAGCATTGGCATTAACCAATAAAGCTGTAACGGAAGCGTTGGATGGACTGCCAACACATAAGATTCACTGTTCTGTTTTGGCAGAAGAAGCGATTAAGTCTGCTCTGGATGACTTTTACAAGAAATATCCGGATGGGAAGTAAAGCATATATATAGAAGAAAAGGATGCGAATAAATCGTGTCCTTTTTCTTTTTTGAAGGAATAAAACTTTTTTTAGGAGGGCGGAAGGCACCAAAAAGCGGAAAAACGATTCAAAATAGTCATTTATACCAAAAAGAGTTTAACGTTTTACTGAAAAACGCCAAAAATGCGAAAATTGAATAAAAACACTTTTATTATATAGAAAATCATTCGGTGAAAAATTATAATATTTACGGAGAAAAACATTTGAAGGAGTAGACGGAAATGAGAAAACAAAAACGAATGATGAAAAAACTTGTCGCTTTCATCTTAACAGCTTCTTTATTTTTACCGGGAAATGTTACCGGTAACGTAAAAGGGGCAGACATCAACAACATCGGCGCACCAAATTATACGGTTCAGGAAAATTCATCTCACACGGATGCTTTTGTTTATGCTTATAATGTTTTGGACTACGGTGCAGATAACACGGGAAATCGTGATAATACTACAATTTTCCAAAAGTTAATTGATAAGACTGCGGATCTGGGAGGTGGAATTATTTATGTTCCTTCCGGCCGCTATAAGATTACAGGTTCTTTGCGAATCAAAAAGGGCGTTACTTTACGCGGAGACTGGACAAAGCCTACCCCGGGAAAGCCCCTGAACTCCGGAACCGTCCTGATGGCATATGTAGGACGCGGTCAGGGAGAAAGCAGCACGCCTTTTATGGAAACAGAAGTAGAAGTAGGTGTGATGGATATGACCATTTGGTATCCGGAACAGGATCCCAATAATATCGTTGCTTATTCCCCAACGATTCGTTTGGGCTGCAACGGATATTTTGGTAATGAATATGCGAATATTAAGAACGTAACCTTTGTCAATTCCTATATTGGTATTTGGTGGAACCAGAGCAATGGAGGTGCCTCTCCGGTAATTAACGGTGCTTACGGTACTCCACTTAAAAAAGGAATCGAAATTGACTGTATCGCGGATGTGGGACGAATTGACAATGTGAGCTTTTCACCGGACTATTGGTCCGGCTCCGGTTTGGAAGGAGCACCACAAAAGGGAAGCAGTTTTGAGGACTGGATTTACAACAATGGTGTGGGAATCGTTATGCGACGCAATGACTGGTCTTACGCCTGTTACATTCAAATTGACGGATATTCCGTTGGTTACAATACAAAATATTCCACAGAGGGAAATGGAGCTACCCCAAACGGACATCATTACAAATTCAATTTGAAAAACTGCAAGACCGGTATTTTATTTGAAACATCCAATTATGTGGGGATTTTATTTGATGGAATTACCACATACAACTGCGAAACCGGGGTGCAGGTAAACGGTGGAACTACTGATACCATTCAGTTTTCAGACAGTAAATTTACCTGCAGCAAATATGCTTTAAACGTGGACAAGGCTTCCTCCACAAAGGTATTGATCTATGACAGCGTAGTGGAAAAAGGAGTTGTAAACATTGATGGTGGAACCTTAATGTCCACAGCGACAACTTTCAATAACAAGACACCGCAGATTGTTATCGGGAGCCTTGGAAGAGTTTCTCTTGCAGGAAATACATTCAAAAATACAAAGACGATACTGAATAATTCCATCTATAAATCAGAACTTGATAACGCCAATATTTCCGTAACACCTGTTCCGGAATTTGATGACAGTAAATCGCAGTTCCAGAGTCATATGCCGGCAAAGAAAGATTTATACGTGGTTACAAACAGTCCATACAATGCAGACAACAATAGAAATCATGGTGGCGGAAATGATTGTACACAGGCAATTCAGAATGCATTGAATGATGCAGCAGCAAACGGCGGTGGAATTGTTTTCCTGCCATCCGGACATTATAGAGTAAACGGAACGCTGTTGATACCATCTAATGTGGAACTTCGAGGCGCAACAGACTTAAGTTCCGTTCCTCATGGAGCAGGAGCGATTTTGGAATCCTATGCCAACAAGGGAAATCCGAATGCTACACCATTCATTCGCATTTCTGAAAATGCAGGAGTGAGAGGATTCAATGTGAACTATCCGGAACAGACTTACAGATTAGACATCAACGGTGAATATCATCCGGCAGATTATCCTGCAACTATGCAGGGACTTGGAAAAAACATTTATGTCATTAATACCGGAATTCGTGCGGCAACCTATGGTTTGGATTTAGATACCCATCGATGTGATAACCATTATGTGGAATTCCTGACAGGGCATGTGAATAAAATCTGTGTGAAAGTAGGAAATGGTTCCTCCAACGGTATAATCAACAACCTGATGTTTAATACCATTGTATACGCTTGCGGCCGTGAATATCCGAAATTTGGTGGCTTCCCGAACAGCCCGAACACACCGGGAGGGGAAAGCAACGGTCCGGTTTACGACCAGCAGTTAAGAGACCTGGAATTCCTGATTGTGGGGGATACAACAAATCAGACTTTATATAACTGTTTCCCTTACGGCGCATACATTGGAACAAAACTTATTAATGAAGGAAACGGCGGACCACAAAATTTATTGTCCATGGGACTTGGCATTGATGGTTCCAGAAAGTCGGTTTATTTCGGAAGCGGTCTGACGGGAACTATGAACTTTATTGACAATCAGATTGTTTCCTTAAACAACGATCAGCCGATTACCAGATATTTTGAAACGGAAGGTAATTCAGACTTTACTGCAAACTTCTATAATACAGACCTTTGGGGATTTCCGGAAAAGGCTGTTGTTATGAAGGACAACAGTGGTTCGTTGAATCTCTATACAGCAAACTTCCAGCAGAGAGGATATAATGGAGCGTTGAATATTGGGAACGGAAACAGCGTGAAGGTAGTCTCTTCCGGGTTTAACACAAACAATGCACAGTTCTCTTCAGGAAGCAGCAATATTTCTTTAATGAATACCGTGGCAGATTATTCTGCAAACGAAGGAAATACTTTTGCTCAGAATATCGCAAACTTTGCCACCGCAGTATCCGTTGACGAAAATAGTCAGGCGATGTCACAGATTAACCGTCGTAATTGGGTAGCAAGCTCTAACGTGAATAATTATATGGCAGCTCAGTCTCTGGACGGAGATTTAACCACCCAGTGGAACTCCAGCTGGCAGGCACCGGGGCAGTGGTACCAGGTAGATATGGGAAGCAATCAACAGTTTGATACAATTGTAACGACGCTGGGACCAACCAACGATTCGCCGGGGGCGTATAAAGTATTGGTTTCAAATGACGGAAGTAATTGGAGACAAGTGGCATCCGGAGAACATCAGAATATTTATTCTGTAGGACCACAGAATGCCAGATACATTCGTATTGAACAAAGTAGCAGTGCCGGAAAATTCTGGGCAATCTATGAATTCTATGTTTTGAATAGTGTAACTTATGATGTAGGAACCGGAGAAGTGATTGAACCGGAAACAGAACCGGAGCCTGAAACAGAAGTTACGACAGAACAGAAAACAGAGGCACCGACGGAAGTAACAACAGAACAGGAAACAACAAAGCCTTCTACGGAGGGACACAAATATACAGCAGCAGAAGCTGAAGTAGAGATTGCGGGAATCTTTGACAGCACCAATGCATATGGAGGAAAGAACATTGGAAATATGCATTTGGCAGACGCCTCCTTTACTTTCCATCAAGTGGACGGTTGCAATGGAGGAAACGCAACCGTATCAGTACATTACGCAACCAATGATGCATCGGCACAGCTTCGAATGGTTACCAATAATACCACAGAAACGCTTGTGAATTTCCGGTCCACCGGTGGATGGGAAAATTACACCGGTGTTAGCACCGTCAATGTATCATTAAATCCGGGCAAGACAAATACCATTTCCTTCCGCAATGTATCCGGTGGGGTCAATGTAGATTATATTGAAGTCTCCGTGGCAAATTCGGATGCTGTGAAAATCTTAGGCTATCAGATTAGCTATACCTTGAAAGGAATTCGCGTTCTTTCTTCTATTGAAAAAGAAATTGACGGAAAGAAGGTAGTCAAGTCAGGAAATATTTACGGATTGCTTTCCAAAGGAGCAACGGAAGCAGATCTTGTATTAAATTCAAACCACCGGTATGTGGCTTCCTATGAATATAATGGAGATGGTTTGTTAAAGAGCAAACCGGGAACCTCTGATACGGCAACTTACTATGCGATGACGATGACAAAGAACGGAACCAATGCCAAAGCATTCAGTGCCGAATACGGAGTTCGTGCTTATGCAATTTTAGAAGATGGAACGGTAGTTTACAGCAAGGTGAAAAAGTATACCATTTATAAAATTGCTCAGGTTCTTTACAATAACAGACAGATGAGTAACAGGGCAGGACATGAATATTTATATGAAGAAATCCTGAAAATCGTTAATCCGAATTACGAAGAAGTGGACTATAATTGGAGTGACGAAATCGTAAAAGCGAACTAATATGATACAATAATCATAGCGTTTTGATGGAATCGTGAGAGAGTATCAGAACGCTATATTTTTTTCGCTAAAAACGTTTACACAATAGGAAAAATTCTTTACTCGTGTATAATCATTATGTTATTATAAAGGTAGATAGGGAAGTATCTATTGTCTATAGAACATTGAAATAAAACTGAGAAATCGTAAATATCGGAGGGGGGGATTCGTAAGATTACCGGTTAAAACGAAATCTAAGTTAAATAGGAAAAGGAGGTACTTATGGCAAATTCTAATATCACTAAAAAGGCATTAGCTCAAAGCCTAAAGGACTTAGGAGCAAAGAAGATTTTTGACAAGATTACAGTGGCCGACATCACAGAAGATTGTGGCGTGAATCGCCAGACATTTTACTACCATTTTACTGACAAATATGAATTGCTTGCTTGGATTTATACCCAAGAATTATTTATTCCTTTGACAGCTGATTTAACTTTTGATAATTGGGCGGAAAAAATATTAGATTTATTAATCTATATGAAGGGACAAAAGAACTTTATTATGAATACAATAAGATCCTCAAACAATTTCTTTGGTGAATATTTGGAAAAAGTTTTAGTGGAATTATTTAGCAAAGCAGTTGCAGATTTTGATTTGTATCATAATTTAGATGAGCAGGCAAGAAGTGTGTATTCTAGATTTTTTGCTTATGGACTTACAGGTGTCATAGTTGATTGGGCAAAGGAAGGAATGAAGCAAGACGAACAGGAATTAGCAAAGACTATGCAGTCTATTGCGAACAATACAGAACGTATGGGACATGAATTTTATATGTACCATAATAAGAAAAAATAGAATGGTAAAAATGGAAGCAAAGACTTCCGAACTATGAAGACCAGCATTGGCGATTGTCAATGCTGGTTTTTATTTGATTCAGGCACCAATTAATAGCCTGAATTTTTTTGTACAAAAAAATATGAGCATATAAGGAATTTACTACAAAAGCATACACATGTATAAAAACACGATCGGTGTATGGGAATGTATAGTGCATTTCACTTTTCGGAACGTATACTGAGGGTAAATAGAGAAGTTTGAATGAGGAGGAAAGCATTATGAAGGCATATTTTTCAAAAACAGTTAGCATGATTTTGGTTTTATCAGTGACAACCTGGTCAATAACTGGATGTGCTGAAGAAATCAAACAGGTAAAGAATGTAAATGCGGAAAACGTTGATCAATCCGCAAAAGAAGAAAAAGCAATGGAAGCATTGCTGAACGGCAAAATTGCGCCGGCAACGGATGGGGACAAACAGGAAACCGTTTACGTGGAAATGGATGCAGATGGGAACATTGAGAAAACCATCGTTAGCGATTTGCTCCAGTCCAAAGGTGAAGGAAATATTGAGGATTATTCCGAATTGGAAGATATAGAAAATCTTAGTGGAGATGAAGCCTATCAGAAGACTTCCGATGGAAAATTGATTTGGGAGAATCAGGGAAAGAATATTTCCTATCAGGGTACCACCACAAAAACACCGCCGGTAAATGTGAAAATTCAGTATTATCTGGATGGGAAAGAAATGACTGCGAAAGAAATTGCCGGTAAGAGCGGTAAAGTGAAAATTGTTTATACATATGAAAATAATGAAACAGAAGATTACGTTCCATTTCTTGTTTTGACAGGAATGATGTTGGATGATAATTTTTCTGATGTTCGGGTGAAGAACGGAAAAGTGATTGCCCAGGAAGGAAAGAATATTGTTCTTGGTTACGGTGTCCCGGGATTAAAGAGTTATCTCAAGGACAATGTGGAAAAAGCCGATGAATATCTGGAAAACATTTCATTGCCGGATACTGTGACTGTATCTGCAGATGTGAAAAATTTTTCTATGAATATGACTTTGACTGTGGCAACGTCCCAGTTGGGAGACCTGGACTTGAAGAAGACGCTGAGTTTTTCTGACGTAACGGATAAGATGGATGAACTGCAGGAAGGTGCGGACAGTCTGGTTGACGGTGCAGAGCAGGTTCAGGACGGAACGGGTACCTTAAAGGATGGAACCGGCGATCTGGCAAAAGGTGCAGGCTCACTTAGAGATGGTATCAAATCATTGGTAAGCGGAGCACTTCAGATTAAAGAGGGAACAGGAAAACTGGATCAGAATGCGGGAACACTACAAAAAGCTGTAGCCAAACTGAAGAAGGGAACCAAAACGCTGAAAAACGGAACAGCATCATTGGCAAAGGGAACCAAAGATGCCAAGGATGGTGCAGCAACATTAGCCAAAGGAGCCGATGCACTGAAAACCGGATCCGGTGATTTGGCAAAGGGTGCAGAATCACTTCAGTTGGGAACTGTTGATTTGCATGAAGGAACAACAAAATTGTTGGAGAACTATAACCTGTTTCATCAATCTGTTACTTCCGGAGCCTCAAAGGTTCATAACGGATCGGAACAGCTTTATGGAGGAAGTGATGATTTGGTAGCCGGCGCAAAAAGTGCCAGCGACGGATCAAAGCAGTTAACAGCAGGATTGAAACAGATTCAGGCAGCATTTGATGATACCGAAGAAGCAAAAGGATTGACAAATGGTTCCAAGGATCTTTATACAGGAATTGTATCTGCAAATCAGGGAGTGAATCAGGTAGTCAATAAAATGGATGCTATGCCGTCTTCCATTGATGCACAGATTATAACCATTTTGAGTCAGGTTTCTACAGCTACCGATGGGGCTATCGGAACAGAAACGATGTTAAATGGCACTGTGGAAGGAATCAATCAGTCTGTGGCGGCAGGAACACCTTTGGAAAATGTGCTAGAGGCAAACGGGCTGACTGTAAAATCATATTATACATTGTTGCAGGCTTACTACAGCGTCAAAGCATTAAACAGTGTTAAAACCCAGATGGAAACGGAACTGAATAACAGTGCGGAAGATGTACAGGCATTGCTGCAGGGGTTGAATGCCTTGGAAAGCGGCTCTAAAAAGTTAAAGGATGGAGTAGAGACTTTAGACGCAGGTGTGGACCAAGTTTATGCCGGAGCAAAAGCTCTTTCTGATGAGGAAAAAGGACTTCCGGCATTGTATCAGGGAACCTTAACGTTGCAGGGCGGATTGAAATCCTTAAATGACGGTGCTGAAGCTCTGGATACGGGATTGAGTGAAAACAGTGCGAAACTTCAGGATGGAATTGCAAATCTGGATGCGGGTGCAGGAAAGATTGAAACCGGTGCAACTTCATTATCCGAAGGTGCAAAGAAAGTGAAGAAAGGCCTTGCCGAACTTTCAGGCGGCGCAGGAAAATTGAAGGGTGGATTGGTGAAGCTGGACAATGGTACCGGAAAATTGAAAGACGGAACGATTACCCTTTTCGATGGAACAAAGAAACTGAAAACCGGCGCAGATGCTTTTGCTCAGGGAACAGGAAAACTGTATGATGGTACAGAAAGTCTTTATGATGGTTCATTGCAGGTTCGAGATGGCAGTGTGAAACTTGCGGATGGAGCAGAACAACTGGATACCGGTGTAGGAACTTTATTAGATGGTACCAAGAAGTTACGCAACGGAGCTGTGAAATTGAATAAGAAGGGCATTAAAAAGATTACCAAAATCTTCAAGGAAGATGCTCCGGCTGCAGTTGAAACCATTGACGACATTTTAAATAGAGGAAAAGAATATCGCTCCTTCAGTGGAATAGAAGAAGGAATGAGTGGAAGCGTGAAGTTTATCTTCAAGACCGAAGAGATTGAATAAAAGAAGGAAAGGGGCTATCGATATGAAGCAATTTGGAAAACTAGTGGTGAAAGCCAGATATATCATATTGCTGGTTGGAATCCTTCTGTTAATCCCTTCAGCAATCGGATATGTAAATACAAGAGTTAATTACGACTTATTATATTATTTGCCGGATGGCATTGATACGATGGACGGTCAGAATATTCTGATGGATGATTTTGGCTCCGGCGCTTTTGGAATTGTGCTGGTGGAAGATATGGATGACGCCCATGTTTCTACTTTGAAAAAGAAGATGGAAGGAGTAGAACATGTTAAGGAAGTTCTTTGGTATGATAGTTTTGCAGATTTGAGCATTCCGAAAAGTATGCTTCCAAAGGATATCTACGAAACCTTTAACCATGGGGATTCTACCATTATGATGGTAATCTTTGATGACACCAGCTCCGGTGACGGAACCTTGAAGGCAATCACTGAGATTCGAGAAATTACCAAGCACCAGTGTCAGCTTAGCGGAATTTCTGCCATTGTAGAAGATACAAAAGAATTGTCAGAACACGAGACGCCAATCTATGTGGCAATTGCTGTAATCATTTCTGTGATTTTGTTGTCCTTACTAATGGATTCCTGGATGATTCCGGTTTTCTTCCTATTAAGTATTGGTATGGCAATTTTATACAATTTAGGAAGCAATGTGTTCATGGGACAGATTTCTTATGTTACAAAAGCTTTGGCAGCAGTATTGCAGCTGGCGGTAACAATGGATTATTCCATTTTCTTATGGCACAGTTACGAAGAAAATCTGGAGCAGTGTAACGGAAACCGGAAGGAAGCAATGGCAAATGCAATTTCAGCAACGATTTCCTCAGTAGTCGGCAGTTCCGTTACAACCATTGCAGGTTTTATTGCACTTTGCTTTATGAGCTTTACCCTGGGGCTGGACCTGGGAATTGTTATGGCGAAGGGTGTTGTCTTTGGAGTGATTTGTTGTATTACAATTCTTCCGGCGTTTATCCTGACGTTCGATAAGGTTATCGAAAAAACAAGACATAAACAATTATTACCTGATTTTAAGATTATTCCAACGTTTATTACAAAACACTATATTGCTTTTGCTGTGTTATTTGTAGTTCTTTTGGCACCGGCAATTTACGGAAATGCCCACACAAAAGTGTACTATGACCTTTCCTTAAGTCTGCCGAAGTATTTGGAAAGTGTGAAGGCGCAGGATATTATTTCTGAGGACTATGAACTGGGTTCTGCAAATATTGTGTTAGTTGATGCGGACACACCGGCAAAAGATGTGGCTGCAATGATGAAAGAAATTGGAAAAGTAGATGGCGTTCAAAGTACGTTGGGATTGGAACTGCTGACGGAAAATGCAGTCCCGGAAGATTTTCTGCCGGAAGAATTCCGGTCCAAACTGAAAAGCGACCGCTATGAAATGATGATTTTTATGTCCGCATACAAAACAGGATCCGACGAAGCCAACGAGCAGTGTGACGCCGTAGAAAAAATTATCAAGAACTATGACAAATCAGGAATGCTGGTTGGAGAAGCAGCATGTACCAGAGATTTGATTGAAATTACCAATACGGATTTTAAAACAGTAAGTTTTGTTTCGATCTTCTTAATCTTAATTATTATTGCATTGGTATTCCGCTCCGTGTCCATTCCGGTAATTTTGGTAACATTAATTGAATTTGGTATTTTCGTCAATATGGGAATTCCGTATTATACCGGAACCGTATTGCCGTTTATTGCATCTATTGTTATCGGAACCATTCAGTTAGGGGCAACGGTGGATTACGCTATTTTAATGACTAATCGATATAAGTATGAACGAAATCTCGGAAAGGAGAAGAAGGAAGCGGCCAGAGATGCGTTGGCAGTTTCAATGAAGTCGGTTATTGTCAGTGCACTGACATTTTTCGGCGCAACCTTTGGGGTAGGTTTTTACTCCAGCATTGATATGATTAGTGCCTTGTGCATTCTGATGGCAAGAGGTGCCATTGTCAGTATGTTCTGCGTTATTTGCATACTGCCTGCATTCTATATTCTCTTTGACAAGCTGATTGTGAAAGGAAGTTGGAAATTTATAAAATAGAATTTGAAAGCACCGGTGTAGGAAGAGATTTATTCCTGCATCGGTGTTTTTTTGTGGTTTCAAAATAAAAAATGTGGTAGAATATTCTTGTTGTGTAACTGATACAATAGAAGGAGAAGATATGAAACATAAGGTAAGGCAGACATTGAGTTTCTTATTATGTATGGCGTTACTTTTTACAATGCCATTGTTTTCAGTTTCTGCCAATGAGGAAAGTCAGAATATTAGCGATATCGCAACGGTGCAAATCACTGAAAAAATCGTATATAATGGACAGCCTCAGATTCCGGCTATGGAAGTGTCGATTCCGGGAGACGAGGGGGCGGTTCTCTTAAAGAAAGATGTGGACTACACGGTCACCTGTACAAATAATGAAAATGCAGGAGAAGCCTCTTATGTGATTAAGGGAATTGGAGCATATACAGGAACTATCGAAGGAACCTTTGTGATTGAACCCTTTGATATTTCAAAAGTAACGGTGGAAAATCGCTCAAGAGTCATTGAATATAATTCTATGGAACGACCACTGGTAGTATATTTGTATTTAGGTACAATACGGTTACAACCATGGCAGGATTATTCCGTGTCTTATAAAAATTATATTGATGCCGGCGTGGCAACAATGATTATTACAGCAGAAGAAGGTGGGAATTATTCCGGCTCTTTTGAACAGACATTCAGAATTGAGAAAAAGAACCTGAATAATACGGATATTACCCTTTCCCTAAATGACGACAATACCGTGGATGTCCGATTAAACAATCCGGAAAACGGAAGAGGATTAACGGAAGGTGTTGACTATACGTTTACTGCAGTAAAAGACGGAAAGGGTTATATCGTGGTTACCATCAAAGCCTCTGAAAAGAACTACACCGGAACGGTGGTCAAGAAAGTAAAGGCGAATCCGGAACCGACTACGAAGAAGATCGTGGTGAAAACGACGAAGATTTCCAAAGTGAAAAAAGCAAAAAAGAAAGTTGCAATTAAATGGAAGAAAGTCAAAGGAGTTCAGGGTTATGAAATTCGATACAGCACAAAGTCTTCCATGAAAAAGGCTTTGGTGAAAAAGGTAAAGAAAAACACCGGCCAAACCATACTGAAGGTAAAGAAACTGAAAAGCGTAAAAGCGTATTATGTTCAGATTCGTGCTTGCAAACAAATTGAAAAGAAATCTTACTACAGTCAGTGGAGTGGTAAGAAAAAAATAAATTTAACATAGGAGGTTCAAATGAGCGATTTGATTTTTAAAGGATTAAAGGTTGATGAAATCGATCTGACAAATAAATTACAGGGGGAACAGCAGATGAACATCGAGCAGCGTTCATCGTTCAATGTGAAATACACACAGGACAATAAACACTGCATCGCAACATTGACTATCGATATGATGCACAAAGAAAAGCCAATGGACTTTAATTTTAAGATTGAAGTTAGTGCATTTATGGATATCGAAGGTGCAATGGATAAGAAAGAAATTCATAAAAACGCTTACAATGAAATTTATCCACATGTCAGAGCGTTGGCAATGACCATCCTTGTAAACGCCGGTTTACCACCAATTGCTATCCCAAAAGTAAAAATGGACGATAGTAATATCAAAGTAAACGAAAATAATGGCCAGAATCAGGGCGGATTATACAGCTAAAAACAAAAAAATCAGTAGGGAATATGCAGGCTTTTGATGAATAAAACTATTTTTATTCAAAAAAAGCCTGTTTTTTTACACTTATCTGGATTGAAAACGGTTCCTTTTGTGCAAAAAGTACATGAAAGAGTTGGGAAATTGCAGAAATACACATAAAACTTGTGCACAAATCACAAAAAAATGAATTTGATTTTTGCCCCGTTGCAAAAAATGTTTTTAATTTTTAAACTATGAGTGTATTAGATTTTTAGGTAACATAATAATCTAAACCCTTTCAATTTTTTTGGCATCTCACTCCCATGAGGTGCCATTCCTGTTTTAGAGCAAAAGTTCAGCAAAACAGAAAAAAACACACAGGCAAAAAAACTGCTCGCAGAATTTTTTGTCTGTGTGTTTTTTTCTGTTTGCGCGGAGCGCCAGTCTATGAGCAAAAAAAGTCTGCGAAGCAGACGTTCGGAACGGGAGCGAAAGTGACCGTTCTGATTTTGCGAATAGAATGAGCTGAACTTTGAAAGGAAAAGTGAATTAAAACTGCTCGCAGAATTTTTTGCCTGTGTGTTTTTTTCTGTTTGCGCGGAGCGCCAATCTATGAGCAAAAATGCCTGCGAAGCAGGTGTTCGAAACAGGTGCGAAGTGCCTGTTTCGATTTTGCGAATAGAATGAGCTGAACTTTGAAAATAAAGTGATTTTCTACATTTCAATAGTTGACGCATCAATGTAAATAGTGGTATTATAGAGTGAATTGAGTAAAGATGGGGATTAGATATGAAAACGATACAATTAGTCTAGGCATCGGAAATTGTATGCCGTTTGATTAGAGAAAAAAGTGAACTGCCAAGGCAGTTTTTCAGGAGGTATAAAATGAAGAAATTAATTTTAGTTACATCTCCACCTGCATGTGGAAAAACATTTGTAACAAGAAAGTTAGCAAAGGCGATGCCAAATTGCGTATATCTTGACAAGGACACATTAATTGTATTGTCAAAGCAGATTTTTAAAGTTGCAAATCAGGAATACAACAGAAGCTCAGACTTCTTTGAAGCAGAAATCCGTAATCCGGAATACGATTGTGTAATGGAACTTGCGATGGAAGCTTTAGAATATAATGATACCGTATTTATTAACGCACCATATACCAGAGAGGTAAGAACACCCGGTCACATGGAAAAGATGAGACAGGATCTCTTAAAATCCAAGGGCGCTGAATTAGTCGTCGTTTGGGTACAGTGTGATGAAGAAGTTTGCCGTCAGAGAATGATTGCAAGAAATTCAGATCGTGACACATGGAAACTGGAACATTGGGATGAATACATTCAGAGTCAGAACTTCACAGTTCCTGATGGAATTAAGAACTTATTCATCTTTGATAACTCTACAGATGATTCCTTTAAGAAATCTATTAAGGAAGCTGTAGAATACTTCAAAAATTTAAAATAGTATTTAGAAGCAATGCCGTGGTGGCATTGCTTTTTTTCTTGTTAGGCTCTTAGGATTAGAGAATTTGTTAAAATAAGGGGAGCGTACCCCGTAAACAGAAGAATCGCGAAAAATAGGGTACAGTCTCCAAAATCCCGCAAGGGAACTGTACCCCGTAAATAGAAGAATCGCGAAAACTAGGGTACAGTCTCCAAAATCCAACAAGGAAACTGTACCCCGTAAATAGAAGAA
>JAEFAB010000009.1 GCA_016292095.1 Eubacterium sp.
ATTAACTAATGGAGGTTATACACATGGCTCGTATTTCAGGTGTTGATTTACCAAGAGAAAAGAGAGTTGAAATTGGTTTGACTTATATTTTCGGTATCGGTCTTTCTAGTTCAAAGAGAATCTTAGCAGACGCCGGAGTAAATCCAGACACACGTTGTAAGGATTTAACTGACGAAGAAGTTAAGAAGATTAGTGAAGTAATCGATGCAAGTCAGACTGTAGAAGGTGATTTAAGAAGAGAAATCGCTTTAAACATTAAGAGATTACAGGAAATTGGATGCTATAGAGGTATCCGTCATAGAAGAGGACTTCCGGTTCGTGGTCAGAATACAAAGAATAATGCCAGAACTCGTAAGGGTCCAAAGAGAACTGTAGCAAACAAGAAAAAATAATTAGAAACCCATAAGGGAGGTTAGTTTAGATGGCTAAGAAAGTTACAAAAAAAGTGACAAAGAAGCGTGTTAAGAAAAACGTTGAACACGGACAGGCACATATTCAGGCATCTTTTAACAATACAATCGTTACATTAACAGATGCAGAAGGTAATGCTTTATCATGGGCTAGTGCTGGCGGTCTGGGATTTAGAGGTTCAAAGAAATCTACTCCTTATGCAGCTCAGATGGCAGCAGAAACTGCTACAAAAGCAGCTTTAGTACATGGTTTAAAGTCAGTAGATGTTATGGTAAAGGGTCCAGGATCAGGTAGAGAAGCAGCTATTCGTGCGCTTGCTACATGTGGTCTTGAAGTTACAAGTATTAAAGACGTAACTCCAGTTCCTCATAATGGATGTCGCCCACCAAAACGTAGAAGAGTCTAATTTAGGAGGGAATAGAAATGGCAGTAAATAGAGTTCCTGTTCTTAAAAGATGTAGATCACTTGGATTAGATCCAATATATTTAGGAATAGACAAAAAATCAAATAGAAGTTTAAACAGATCTAACAGAAAGATGAGTGAATACGGACTTCAGTTAAGAGAAAAGCAGAAGGCTAAATTCATCTATGGTGTGTTAGAAAAGCCTTTCAGAAATTACTATAAGAAGGCACAGAAGCAGGCAGGTCAGACTGGTGAAAACTTAATGATCATGTTAGAAACAAGACTTGACAATGTTGTTTTCCGTATGGGATTTGCCAGAACAAGAAGAGAAGCTAGACAGATTGTTGATCACAAGCATGTTTTAGTTAATGGTAAGCAGGTAAACATTCCTTCTTACTTAATCAAAGCTGGTGATGTTATCGAAATCAAAGAAGACTGCAAGTCATCTCAGAGATATAAAGATATCATTGAAGTAACCGGTGGAAGAACAGTTCCTGGTTGGGTAGAAGTTGACCAGGATAATCTTAAAGGTGAAATCAAAGAACTTCCTAAGAGAGACGAAATTGATGTACCTGTAGATGAAATGCTTATCGTCGAATTATATTCTAAGTAAGATTTGAATAAAATTCGGGGGAAGCTTAAGCAATTCCCAATAAAGGAGGGGCTAATTAGTGTTCGATTTTGAGAAACCAAATATTTTAGTAGAAAAATCAGATGATGGAAGATATGGAAAGTTTGTTGTTGAACCACTGGAAAGAGGTTACGGAACAACTTTAGGTAATGCTTTGAGAAGAATTATGCTTTCATCATTACCGGGATCAGCTGTAAGCCAGATTAAGATTGATGGCGTTCTTCATGAATTCAGCTCAATTCCTGGAGTGAAAGAAGATGTGACAGAAATTATTCTGAACATCAAACAGTTGGAAATTAAGAATAATAGTTCAACAGATGAATCAAAGATTGCGCATATCGATGCATCTGGAGATTGCGTAGTAACAGCTGGCGATATCCAGGTAGACTCTGATATTGAAATCTTAAACCCTGATTTAGTAATTGCTACATTAAATGGTGGGGCTGATAGCAAGCTCAGCATGGAATTAGTAATTACAAAAGGTAGAGGTTACGTAAGTTCAGAAAAGAACAAAAACGATAGCTTACCAATTGGAGTAATTTCTGTAGATTCTATCTACACACCAGTAGAAAGAGTAAATATGGCTGTAGAAAATACTCGTGTAGGTCAGGTTACTGACTTTGATAAGCTTACTTTAGATGTTTACACTAACGGAACATTAGACACTGATGAAGCAGTTAGTTTGGCATCAAAAGTTCTGTGCGAACACTTAAAATTATTTATCAATTTATCTGAAACTTCAAAGGATATTGAAGTTATTGCAGAGCCGGTTGATGACGAAATTGACAAAGTGTTAGAAATGAACATCGATGAATTAGAATTATCAGTTCGTTCATATAATTGTTTGAAGAGAGCAGGTATCAATACAGTTGAGGAATTAGTGAATAAGACTCCTGAAGATATGATGAAGGTAAGAAACCTTGGTCGTAAGTCTTTAGAAGAAGTACTCGCTAAGTTAAAAGAACTCAATCTTGAATTGAGACAGAGCGACGAAAACTAATAAACAATGTTTATTAGTAAGGGTGTAAGACGAATATTTTGTGTTGCACCGATGAACTGCTTTTGACCAAAGGTTGAAGGCAACACAAACAGGAGGTAAAGAAATGGCAGGTTATAGAAAACTTGGAAGAACTTCAAGTCAGAGAAAAGCTTTAATTAGAGGCCAGGTTACAAGTCTTTTAAATAACGGTAAAATTGTTACTACTGAAGCTCGTGCTAAAGAAATCAGCAAAGTAGCTGAAGGACTTATTGCATTAGCAGTAAGAGAAAAAGACAATTTTGATGAAGTAGAAGTAACAGCAAAAGTTGCTCGTAAAGACAAAGATGGCAAGAGAGTTAAAGAAGTTGTCGATGGCAAAAAAGTTACAGTATATGATGAAGTAAAGAAAACTATCAAAAAAGATCAGCCTTCACGTCTCCATGCAAGACGTCAGATGAACAAAGTTCTTTACACAGTTACAAATAATGAAACTGGAAAGAAGAAGGATGCAAAGAAGGTAGATTTAACAAACAAGTTATTCGAAGAAATCGCTCCAAAGTATGCAGACCGTAAGGGTGGATACACAAGAATCGTTAAGATTGGTCTCCGTAAAGGTGATGCTGCAATGGAAGTACTTTTAGAACTTGTGTAAACAATGAGTCCATGTGACTAAATATAAAAAAAGCATTTGGGTTGTGCTCGCACAAAACCCAAATGCTTTTTTTATATTTAGCCGGACATTCGACGAATGTCCGGCAAGAGGAAGAATGAAAGCAAAGCTTTCAATCTTCCTCTTGTCACATAGACTCCTTTGGTGGCGGGAAAGCTACCAAAGGATGAAAATACCACTTGCTTTTTTTATAACAACTTAGTATAGTATACTTCGGGCAATTACAAAAGAGAGGAAAGGGAAAGAATGAGTAGTCCATTAGGAATTATTGCAATGAACATTATTGATGTTTTTGCATATTGGAACGAACACACCCATCTCTTAAATTCCATTTTGGGAATGATGATGGTAGTGTTTGGTATCGTAGACAAACCATATAGAGTACTCGGATTATTTTTTACACGTAAATTCAAACCGGCAAAGAACTATCACAAATATGCGATTGTAATTCCGGCGAGAAATGAGCAAGCTGTTATCGGAAATTTGATTGATAGTATTAAAAAGCAGGACTATCCTCAGGAATTGATTACAATTTTTGTCGTAGCGGATAACTGTACAGATAATACTGCACAGGTTGCACGGGATAAAGGTGCGATTTGTTATGAACACAATAATCCAAATGAAAGAACAAAGGGATTCGGATTAAGATATCTTTTTGACAGAATTCGTGAGGATTATGGGATTGAAACATTTGAAGGATATTTCATCTTCGACTCTGATAACCTTTTAAAGGGTGATTACATTTCCAGAATGAATGACTCTTTTGATGCAGGGGAAAAGATTATTACTTCTTATAGAAATACAAAGAACTTTTCAGAAAACTGGATTGCATCCACTTATGCACTTCATTGGCTTCGTTCTATTCGAACAAGACATCGTGCCAGATCCGTACTGCATCTTGCAACAAATATTCAGGGAACCGGATTTTTATTTGCCAATGAGATTGTAAAAGATGGATGGAAGTATACTTCCCTGACAGAAGATAGAGCACTGACAGCAGATAGCGTTGTGGCAGGATACGAAATATCTTACAACAATGATGCGGTCTTTTACGACGAGCAGCCGGTAAGTCTTCGTGTTGCATTACGCCAGAGACTTCGTTGGTCCAAGGGACATCTTCAGGCGTTTGCTGAAAGCGGATGGGGATTGTTCAAGCACATTTTTGTAGACAATCATACAATTCATAAACCGACAGATAAATGGTATAACTATCCGTGGAGAACCATTCGTTATCGATTTATGTCTTTTGATACATTTTGTCAGTTGTTACCAAAGAATATTATCAATATTGCGAAGTGGATTCTTTTCAGATTGATTTTATTCCCATTCTGGTGTTGGAAGAGTGGTCTGAGCCAGTGTGTATTGGATTCAGGAACCTTCTTGGATAAAATGTTCCATAAGATCGTGGGAGCACATCTGTGCATGGTCTTAGACCCGGGAGCAAAATCATTTCTGATGGGAATTTTGATTATGATTTGGCTGCGATTACTTTACCGTATCGGAAAGTATATCGTAAATATTGTCGAAGCGATTTACTTGTTTATTATAGAATACAAACGAATGATTAAGATTCCGTTTTGGAAGAAGGTACTGTACTGTATCACCTGGCCGACTTTTGATATTATCGGTCGATATACTCAGTACATAGCATTGTTCAAGAAAGTTGAGTGGAAACCGATTCCGCATGAAAGTAAAGTCACAATTGATGACATTACAGCAAACAGCAATTAAAGGATAAAAAGAAACCAGCGTTGAAATACCAACGCTGGTTTTTTATGTTGCTGTATTCGACAGGGTTTTACTCTGAAGAAGCAAAATAGTCGAATTTTAAGGTTAAGTCGTTTTTCTTGATGATTTTGTCAATCATTTCAGAAGTTTTCTTAATATCGTCATTTTTCATTGGCTCGCCGTAAGTGACTTTATTTGCTTCCACATAAGACTTGCCGTTATACCAGGAATAGTCGCTGAAGAACGCATATCCTTGACGTTCCGGATCTAAAGCATCCATTCCAAGATAGTTGTTACTGTTGTATTTGATTCCGAATAAGTTCAGTACAGTAGGAAGGATATCCATTTGCATGGTTGTTTCTTTCACTGTTGTAGGAACATAAGCTTCTTTATCACCACAATAAATGAAGAGTGGTGTGTGATTGATCAAATTGTTGGAAGTTTCTTTGTACTTATCCAAAATAGTTTTATCTTCCAAAGTGTACAGGTAATGGTCGGCGTAAGCCACGATTACAGTATTCTCCAAAAGGTTTCGTTCTTTTAACTTTTCAATCATCATGGAAACCATTTTGTCGGTTTCTTCCACAGCCAGATATACACAATCCTCTTCCGTCAGGGAATCAATCTGTGTTTTCAAAGAATATTTTTCTTCGGCCAACATCTTGCTGGTTCCTTTCTTCGGACTGAAAGGAGTGTGTGGTGTATAGGTGATAATATAGTCTACAAACTTTTCGCCCGGTTTATGGTCGAACATTAACTTTTCGAAAGTACTGTTTGCAATCATTTCACGGTCTAATTCATAGCTGTCATCTTTATAATCCTGAATATCAATCAAACCGTAGTAGTTGTCATATCCCCAACTTTCATAATTGATGGCACGGGAATAAAATTCGCCGCTGTTCATATGAAAGGCGTTGACACTGTAACCGGCTTCTTTAAATAACTTCGGCATTGTATATGGGAAGGTATTTTTATTGTAATTGTACACATTTTCAATATATGAAATCGGTGTGGTAAAGCCGGTATTAACTGCAAATTCGGAATTGAAGGTTGAACCGCCTCCGGTGTAAAGGGAGTAGTGGTCGGCAAAATTAATACTGTCCTTCATTAAATTGTACAGGGTTGGAGTATGTTCTTCATTTAAAGCCCATAAATCCATTCCTTCCAGCTGTAGGAAAATCAAATTTTTCCCTTTAAAAATTCCGGTGTAATTATTGTTTTTGTGTGGGTCTTCCCCGGTGTAAATGGAATCTAAAAAGTCTTTATCTTTTTTGCTGATTTTTTCTTCCGGTTTCAGATATTCGATATAAAAGCTTCGCGCTGTGTATTCGTATAATCCGGCAACCTTCATACTTTTGTTCGGTTCGTTGAAACGGTCGTAAACAACACGGTCGTTTTTAAAGTTGTTCCATTCCAGTTCGTTTCCCTTAAAGCCGTAAAGAAACGGCATAAGCAGATGGAGTACAAGGAAGATAATCAAAACCTTTCCCATCTTTTTGAAATGGAACTGGGTACGTTTACGCATTTTGATAAATACGACCAGTGCAATAATAAAGATAATTACCGCAAAAATATAAATCAGTTTATTGGCTCCCAGGACTGCATCCATCACATAGTCTTTGCCTTCACCGGTAGATTCCAGCAGGTTAAAACTGAAATAGAACTTGGTCATGGAAAAATAGATATTGTTAATAAGATATAATCCCATCGCCAAAAAGAAGAAAATCCAGTAGGCGAGCATTTCGAAAATCCCTTTTAGGTTTATGGTGATTCCTACAAACAGGAAAATCCATAAGAACGTAAATAAATTCGGGATTGGGAAAAATGCGGGATAGTAGTCAATATGTCCCAAAATTCGTGTAATAATATCAAACAAAAAATATGGAATTGCAGCATAAAAACCATAACGATATTTAAATGTAAATTTCTTTGCCTTTTCAACAAAGGGCTGCAATTTTTCTTTAAAATTTTTCATCACAACTTCCTTCCAAATTTATAGTATGTCATTTTTGTACAATCCTATTATATAAAGTAGAGAAAATATTACAAGGCGTTTTCGTTGAAAAACACCTGAATTGTTGTAAAAAAGGGCTAAATATAATACAATGAAAAGGTTAATGAGATTATAGGAGAATGATGTGAAAATTCTGGAAATAAACGATTTAGTACATGATTATAGAGAAGAAGGCAAGGCAGTCCGAGCGATTAACGGGGTCAGTCTGGATGTGGAAGCCGGACAGTTTATTGCCATTTTAGGTCATAACGGTTCCGGGAAATCTTCTTTGGCAAAGCATATGAATGCATTGTTGTTGCCGACAGAGGGAACTGTTTGGGTTGACCATATTGATACGAGAGACGGGGAGAAGCTTTGGGAAATCCGTCAGCGTACAGGAATGGTTTTCCAAAATCCCGACAATCAGATTGTGGCTACTATGGTAGAAGAAGATGTTGCCTTTGGACCGGAAAATTTGCAGATTCCCACAGAGGAAATTTGTGAGCGAGTTGACGGGGCACTGAAAGCGGTGGAAATGACCGTGTTGAGACATAAGTCCCCTATGAACCTTTCCGGTGGACAGAAACAACGCGTGGCAATTGCAGGAATTATTGCCATGGAACCGAAATGTATTGTGTTGGATGAGCCTACGGCAATGCTGGATCCTATGGGACGAAAAGAAGTGATTCAAACGATTGAGACTTTAAATCGTGAAAAAGGGATCACGGTAATTCTCATTACACATCATATGGAAGAAACGGTTCACGCAGATCGAATCTTTGTTATGGATCAGGGAAGTGTTGTAATGCAGGGAACACCGAAAGAAGTGTTTGCCCGGGTGGAAGAGTTAAAGTCTTATGGTCTGGAAGTACCACAGGTGACGGAACTTGCATATCGATTGAAAAAAGATGGAGTCGATATTGCAGAAGGAATTTTGACAGAAGAAGAGTTTGTAACGGAAATGGTTAGAATAAAGGAATCATAAGTATGAGTATTTGTTTGGAACATGTAAGTTTTATATATGGTGAAGGAACCAGTACGGAAACCAAGGCGCTTGAGGATATTAATCTGGAAATTGCCAAGGGAGAGTTCGTGGCAGTGATTGGCCATACGGGTTCCGGAAAATCAACGCTGATTCAACATTTCAACGGGTTGGAAAAACCAACTTCCGGTACCGTTCTGATGGATGGGAAAAATATCTGGAGCAAAGGATATGATTTAAGAAACCATCGTTGTAAGGTGGGAATGGTTTTTCAATATCCGGAGCATCAGCTCTTTGAAGAAACCGTGTTGAAAGATGTATGCTTCGGTCCTCTGAATCAGAAACTGGATGCAGAGACTGCTGAGAAAAAGGCAAAAGAAGCGTTGCAATTGGTGGGGGGAAAAGAGGATGTTTATGAAGCATCTCCTTTTGAACTTTCCGGGGGACAAAAACGTCGCGTTGCCATTGCGGGGATTCTTGCTATGGAACCAGAGTATCTGGTTCTGGATGAACCGACGGCGGGGCTGGACCCGAAAGGGAAAATGCAGATTTTGAAGAAAATCAAACAGCTGCATGACGAAAAGGGGATGGGGATCATTTTGGTATCCCATTGTATGGAAGATGTTGCGCAATATGCAGACAGAATTGTCGTGTTGGATCATGGAAGTATTGTTTATGATGATAAACCGGCAGAGGTTTTTAGACATTGTGAAGAACTGGAGAAAATCGGATTGTCTGCACCGACAGTTTCTTATCTGATGCATCGCTTAAAAGAAAAGGGCTTTGCAGTGGATGAGGGCATAATCCGTCTGGAAGATGCAGAAGAGAATATTTTGAAATGTTTGAAGGGAACAGAACTGGGAAACTAAAATGGTAAATGTAACAATTGGAAATTATTATCCGGAAAATTCAATAATCCATCGCTTAGATCCAAGAGTGAAACTGTTTTCTACATTCATCTGGATTTTGTCAGTGTTTCTGACGAATAATTTTTTTGGATATTTCCTCCTGCTGTTGTACCTTCTTGTTGTTGTGAAGGTATCCAAAATTCCGTTTGGAAAACTGTTAAAGGGACTGAAACCGATTTTGGCAATTTTGCTGTTTAGTGTTATAGTGAATGTGCTGTTGACCAAAGGACAGCCGCTTTTTTCCTGGGGAAGTTTTTATATTTCCAAAGAGGGTGTGATGAAAGGTGGCTTCCTGGCAATTCGATTGGTTTACCTTGTGCTGGGAACATCGGTAATGACTTTGACAACGACGCCGAATGATTTAGCGGATGGATTGGAAAAGTCACTGGGATTTTTGCATGTGATCAAAATTCCGGTTCACGAAATCGCTATGATTATTTCTTTGGCATTACGGTTTATTCCGATTTTGACGGAAGAAGCAGAAAAAATCAAAAAGGCACAAAAATCCAGAGGGGCAGATTTGGATTCCGGGAATCTGTTGAAAAGGACAAAAAATCTGATTCCGATTTTGATTCCGTTGTTTGTTTCGGCAATTCGAAGAGCAATGGATTTGGCTGCGGCAATGGAAGCCAGATGTTATCGTGGTGGAAAACGTACTAAAATGAAACCGTTAAAATATGAGAAACGTGATTATGTGGGTTACGCAGTGAACCTTGGAATGGTAGCAGCAGTTGTGGGAATGAATTATCTGGCAGCCTCCGGAGTATGGTGGATGATTCATTATAAGAGATAGATAGGAGAACAATGAAACGAATCAGGTTATTAATTGCATATGATGGAACCAACTATTGCGGATGGCAGGTTCAAATCAATGGCATTACAATAGAAGAAGTGATTAACAAAGCGCTTACGGATTTACTGGGAGAGCCGATTCAGGTAATTGGTGCCAGTCGGACTGATTCCGGAGTGCATGCAAAGGGAAATGTGGCGGTGTTTGATTCTGAAACAAGAATTCCGCCGGAAAAAATATCATTTGCCTTGAATCAGAGGTTGCCGAATGATATCCGCATTCAGAAATCGGATGAAGTTCCGCCGGATTGGCATCCGCGATTTCAGGACAGTGTGAAAACGTATGAGTATCAGATATTGAACAGAAAGTTTCCGGATCCGTTAAAACGGTTGTATACCCATTTTGTGTATATGCCTTTGGAAGTGGAAAAAATGAAAGAGGCAGCGTCCTACATTGTAGGAGAACATGATTTTGCCAGCTTTTGCTCGGCAGGAAGTCAGGTGCAGTCTACGGTAAGAACGGTTTATCGTTTGGACGTGGAAAAAGTTGAGGATGTTATAAAGATTCAGATTAGCGGAAACGGCTTTCTGTATAATATGGTTCGGATTATTGTAGGGACATTGTTGAAAGTTGGACTAGGAGTTTACCCGCCGGAACATGTGAAGGATATTATTGAAGCAAAAGACCGTTACGCTGCCGGACCAAAGGCACCGGCATGTGGGTTGACATTAGTAAAGATTGAATATGGAGAGGAGTAAAAAAATGGAAGAAATGTACAATGAAGAACTTCAGGAGACAACTGAAGCACAAAAGGAGCCAATTGGAAAGATTCTGATAGGACTGATTGTAACAGTAGTTATTGTAGGTGGAGTCCTTTTTGCCTGTCAGAATCTTATGAAGAGTGTGCCGTATGAGCCGGGAAAAATCATTGATGAAGAAAATGTTTACGTGAATGATTTCTTCAAAATCCGTTTTGAATGTCCGGAGGGCTATCGCATGAATCGTGTTATGACAACGGATGAGGATTTGAAAGATTTGTATGGCGACAATTATCGAGGCACTGTTAACAGTATTTATCAGGAATTAAAGGTAGAAGCTGACGGAAGCCTGTCCAGTATGAACATTAATGTGGGAAAAGGTGAAGTTGATATCTTGAGCAAGAGTGGATTGAATCGTATGGACGAGATTGTTTACTCTTCATTTGGACAAGTAGGTGGTGTCGATATCGACCGAGGTGAACCTTATACCGATTATTTGGGAGAAGAAGAATATAAAGCAGTGGATTACAATTTTACAGTGGGAGAAAAACTGATGAAGATTACGATTTTCACCAGAACTGAAAAAGGTTACACCATTATGCTTTGCTTCAGTGATATTAACGAGTCAGTGAATGACCTGTTTGAAGGTTTTGTAAAATACAAAAAATAAAAATAATACGGCAATCCTGTTAAAAGGGATGCCGTATTTTTTTATGCATTGCGAAGATGTAATCGAGGGTATATAAAATAGTGTTAATTGTAAGCATAATTAATGTGATAATGAAAATATATTTTCCGAAATTTACCGGCCCCAGCGTTTCGTAATCCAAAAAATAATAAGGAAATTTTTCAACCTTCCGAAAGGCGGTTTCTTCGTTAAAGGTACAACGGCTTAAAAAACAAAGAAGGTAAACGATGGGGAAAGCCAGCCACTTGAAAATATAGTTTCGTTGAACCAGTCCTTTCGGCCGGAAGAGAAACCAATCCGTAACAAACAGCAGAGGAACCACATAATGACCGAATAAATCCATTGCGGGAATACTGATGATGCCGTTTTGCTCCAAAGAGTATTTATTGACGGATTCAAAGAAATGGTAAATGTATGCTGTCGACAAAATGGCGGCAGTGGCCATGCCGTGAAAGTAGACAATTACCGAAGTGGTAAGGCTCTTTCCGTGAAGTTCCCGGAGAACTAAAACCGTAATCATAACAAAACAAAAAATATTACTTTGTACGGTAAAGTAACTGAATTCTTCGGAATTGAAAATCTCGTCATCGATTTTAAAGTGCAAAACCAGGCTGATTGCACACATCATTAATAAAACAAATCGAAAAATAATTCTATCTGTAAACTTTCTCATAATACCACCCTTAATAGTATGAACCGAATTTTTTGAATTATGAATAAAAAGTGAAAGGGAAACAAGATTCGACACAAAAGGTTGTGTTTTTTCTTGAAGAAACGCCCTAGATATAGTATAATATACTAGTTAAAATAGCCTTAATCAGAGGAAAAGGAAGATAAGATGCTTTTTTTGAAAGAAAATGATTTAAATGTTGAGACATACTTGAAATTAAGAAATGCTGTAGAATGGGTTGCCCTGGATGAAAAACAGGCGGAACTTGCATTGGAAAACAGTTTATATATTGTGACAGCATACGATGGAGATAAGGCTGTTGGAATGGGTCGTCTCGTGGGAGATGGCGCCGTAATCTGTTATATTCAGGATTTGATTGTAATTCCGGAATATCAGGGAAAGAAAATCGGTAGTATGGTAATTGACCGGTTAATCTCGAAGGCAGATGAGATGAGGATTCCGGGAACAAAGATGATGCTTGATTTAATGTGTGCAAAAGGGCGAGAAGTATTTTATGAAAAACACGGGTTCATTGCCCGCCCAACGGAAAAGCTGGGGCCGGGGATGATTCAATACCTGGAAGATTAATAAGAGGAAGCTATGAATATTTATTTGATACGCCATGGAAGGCAAAACAGTAAACTTTGCAATGTTGATGTAGAGTTATCGGAAGAAGGAAGAGAACAGGCGGAACTGACCGGAAAGCGTTTAAAAAATTACGGCATTGAAGCAGTGTATTCCAGCAATTTACTGAGAGCGGTGGAAACGGCTGACATTATCAATCAGTATCTTGAAAAGCCACGGTTTTATGATGACCGACTCAGAGAAGCGGAATTCGGAGCAATGACCGGTTTAGAAAACGCAGTATTGAAGGAACGGTTCAAAGACTTTTTGGAAAAGAGAGCAACCATGACAGAGGATATTCCGTATCCCGGTGGCGGCGAAAACAGTGAGATGGTTTTTCAAAGAGCCAAGGAAGCTTTGGATGAAATTGCAAAACTTGATTATGATAATGTCTGTATTGTAACCCATGGTGGTTTGATTCGCGCGTTGCTGACAGGTCTTGCGGGAGCACCGCCGGCAAAATGGTTGACTTTTGGAAGACAGTTGGAAAACTGCAGCATTACGGAAATATTATATGACGAGGAAATGGGGACTTATCACATTGAGCGTGTGAATGATTATGCCCATTTTGAAAATGAAGATAGATTGTTGAGAAAACATTTTGGAAATGGTTTCTTTTCGCAAAACAGTGAGGTTAATGATGGCAAATAATTATGATGGTAATAGTATTTCGGTTTTGGAAGGACTGGATCCGGTCCGAAAAAGACCAGGAATGTATATTGGTAGCGTAGGAACAAAGGGATTAAATCATTTGATTTATGAAATTGTAGATAACTCTGTAGATGAACATTTGGCAGGGCATTGTTCCGAAATCACAGTAACATTGGAAAAAGACGGATCAGCGACCATCGAAGATAACGGTCGAGGAATTCCGGTAGATATTAATGAACAGGTTGGAAGACCTGCGGTAGAAGTTGTATTTACAACCCTTCACGCCGGCGGTAAGTTTGGCGACGGAAACTATAAGATTTCCGGTGGTCTTCACGGTGTGGGCTCTTCCGTTGTAAACGCCTTATCTCTTTGGTTGGAAGTGGATGTAAAGCGTGACGGAAAGATTTACAATCAGCGATACGAACAGGGTAAAATCTGTTATGACCTGAAAGAAGTCGGAAAGTGCAGAAAATCCGATACCGGTACAAAGGTACGGTTCTTCCCGGATGGAGAAATCTTCGAAAAGATTTACTTCAAGGCAGATGCAATTAAGAGTCGTCTTCATGAAACTGCTTACCTGAATCCAAACCTGACCATTCATTTTGAAAACAAACGTGTAGGCGAAGAAGAATCAAAAACATATCATGAAGAAAATGGTATTAAAGCTTACATTGAAGATATGAACAAGGGAAAAGAAGCAGTAACGGATATTATCTACTTCAAAAAAGAACAGGAAGGCATTGAAGTGGAAGTTGCGTTCCAGTACATTAATGAGTTTACGGAAAATATTTCCGGTTTCTGTAATAACATTTATACCCAGGAAGGCGGTACACATATTACAGGATTTAAAACAGTACTTACGTCAACAATTAATCAGTATGCCAGAGAGTTGGGAAACTTAAAAGAGAAGGATTCCAACTTTACGGGAGCTGACGTTCGTAACGGATTGGTTGCCGTCGTTGCTGTTAAACATCCGGATCCTCGTTTTGAGGGGCAGACGAAAACAAAGCTGGACAACCCTGACGCGGACAGAATTACTAAGAATGTTGCAGGAGAGCAGTTGACACTGTTCTTTGATAAAAATTTAGAAACCTTAAAAAATGTGATTGAGTGTGCAGAAAAATCTGCAAAGATTCGAAAGGCTGAAGCAAGAACCAAAACCAATATGCTGACAAAGAGCAAGTTCTCCATTGACAGCAACGGAAAACTTGCAAACTGCGAAAGCAGAAAGCCGGAAGAATGTGAAATCTTTATCGTGGAAGGGGATTCTGCCGGAGGCTCTGCTAAGACGGCAAGAAATCGAAAGACTCAGGCAATTATGCCAATTCGAGGAAAGATTTTGAATGTGGAAAAAGCATCCATTGATAAGGTCCTTGCCAATGCGGAAATCAAGACATTGATTAATGCTTTCGGCTGTGGTTTTTCAGAAGGTTACGGAAATGACTTTGATATTGAAAAATTGCGTTTTGATAAGATTATTTTGATGACGGATGCGGACGTGGACGGTGCTCATATTGATACATTGCTGTTGACGTTCTTTTACCGGTTTATGCCGGAATTGATCAGTACCGGACACATTTACATTGCCACACCGCCACTTTACAAGGTGGTGCCGAAAAAAGGCGAAGGCGAATATCTGTATGATGACAAAGCATTGGAAAAGTACAGAAAGACGCATTCAGGATTTACCCTGCAGCGTTACAAAGGTTTGGGAGAAATGGATCCGAAACAGCTTTGGGAAACAACATTAAATCCAAAGACAAGAATTTTAAAACAGGTAGAAATCGAAGATGCCAGAATGGCTTCGGAAGTTACCAGTATGTTAATGGGAAGCGAAGTTGCACCGCGTAGAGAATTCATTTACAATCATGCAACCGATGCGGAATTAGATGTATAAAGATATTTCTCAAAAAGAGAAATCGGAGGTTAGAAAATAAATGGCGGAACAAATCATAAAAACCGAGTATTCGGAAGTGATGCAGAAAAGTTATATTGACTATGCCATGAGCGTTATCTGTGCAAGAGCATTGCCGGATGCCAGAGACGGATTGAAGCCGGTTCAAAGACGTGTGCTGTATGCAATGGACCAGCTCCATTTAAGTCACGACAAACCACATCGTAAATCAGCCCGTATTGTGGGGGATACGATGGGTAAATATCATCCTCATGGAGATAGTTCAATTTATGATACCTTAGTTGTATTGGCACAGGAATTTAAAAAAGGAATGGCTTTAATCGACGGTCATGGAAACTTTGGCTCCATTGAAGGCGACGGTGCAGCAGCGATGCGTTACACAGAAGCAAGATTAAAGAAATTCACGGAAGATGTTTATCTGGCTGACCTGGATAAGGATGTGGTGGATTTTGTGCCAAACTTTGATGAAACAGAAAAAGAACCGGAAGTTTTACCGGTTCGTGTACCGAACTTACTGGTTAACGGTGCAGAAGGAATTGCAGTCGGTATGGCAACTAATATTCCAACCCATAATTTAGGGGAAGTTATGGATGCGGTAATTGCCTATATGGAAAATGACAAAATTACTACGGCACAGTTAATGGAAATCATGCCGGGACCGGATTTCCCAACGGGAGGAATTGTCGCAAACAAATCGGACTTGTTGGATATTTACGAAAGTGGCTCCGGAAAGATTAAACTTCGTGGAAAACTTGTTTTTGAAAAAGGAAAAAGCAGAGAAAAAGACCGCTTGGTTATTACGGAAATTCCATACACTATGATTGGTGCGGGAATCGGAAAGTTCTTATCGGATGTGGTGGATTTGGTGGAAACCAAAAAGACAACGGATATTGTGGATATTTCCAATGCATCGGATAAAGACGGAATGCGCATTGTTTTAGAACTGAAAAAAGGCGCAGATATTGAAAAGTTAAAAAATATGCTTTACAAGAAGACTAAATTGGAAGATACCTTTGGGGTAAATATGCTGGCAATTGCCGACGGCAGACCGGAGGTTATGGGACTTCGAAGCATTATTAAATATTATGTGGATTATCAGTATGATCTGGCTCAGAGAAAATATACCACATTGCTGAATAAAGCGTTAGAGCAGAAGGAAGTCAAGGAAGGTTTAATCAAAGCAACCAATATTATTGATTTGATTATCGAGGTAATCCGAGGCTCCCAGACACAGAAGCAGGCAAAGAACTGTTTGATGACCGGTGATACAACGGATATCAAATTTAAAAATCCGGAATCGGAAATTCTTGCCGGCAATCTGAATTTTACTGAGCGTCAAGCTCAGGCAATTATGGAATTGCGCCTGGCAAAATTGATTGGTCTGGAAATTTTGGCGTTGCAGAAAGAGTACGAAGAACTCACTGCAAGGATTGCGGAATATGAAGAAATTCTGAACAGCCGACGAGCCATGACAAAGGCAATCAAAAAAGATTTGCAGGCGATTAAAAAAGAATATGCTGTTCCAAGAAAGACAATGATTGAAGACGGAAAAGAAGCAGTCTTTGATGAAAATGCTTTTGTGGAACAGGAATACGTATTTGTTCAGGACAAGTACGGTTACGCAAAAATGTTGGAAACAGCAGCCTTTGACCGAAACATTGAATCGGTTACCAGCGAGAACCGATACTATTTCAATTGTATGAATACGGATACCATTTGTATTTTCACGGATAACGGAAATATGCACCAGATTAAGGCACAGAAAATCCCTGTTAAAAAAGTTCGTGAAAAAGGTGTTCCGATTGACAACCTTGGAAATTACAGTTCAGAAGGAGAAGGCATTGTTGCACTGTTCAGCGGCTCGATGATGAAAGACCGTAAACTGTTGTTTACGACGAAAAAGGGAATGATTAAGCTGGTAGACGGTAGTGAATTTGAAACCAACCGAAAGACGATGCTTGCTACAAAACTGGGTCCGGATGATGAAGTAGTTTCCGTTAAAATCACCAGAGTATCCAACAAGGAAGTGGAAGTACCGGAAGTGGAAATGCCGGTAATTCTTTCCGGTGGTTCGGATGATTTTGAACCTTTGGATTTTGAACAGATGGAATTCGGAAGCATGGATATGGTGGAAGAAGTACAGGAGCAGGATGCGGGATTACAGTATACAAGAGAAATTCTTGTGCTTCAGACCGACGGTGGAATTTTCCTCCGTTTCCCAATCAAAGAAATTCCGGAGCAGAAAAAAGGAACCTTGGGTGTTCGTGGAATTAAATTGAACCCGGATGACTTTGTTTCCAATGTTTACCTTCTTGATACGGGAGATAACGAGGTGGTAGAATGTAATGGAAAACAGGTAGAACTTCGAAAGTTAAAAATAGGAAAAAGAGGAACTAAAGGCGTCAAAGTACGAAAGTAGATTTAATAAAAAAGAGGGCGGATAATATGGTAAAAAAAGTAACCGGTCTGCTTGTGACACTCTGCATGTTCGGAACATTAATGGCAGGGTATCAGTGCAAGGAGGCAAATGCTGCAACGGATTCGGCTTTTGAAACCAGTATTGCAGCTTTTCCGGAGAGTTATAAAACATATCTCCGGACATTACATAAGAAATATCCTAAATGGAAGTTTGTTCCATACAATACGGGAATTAAGTTTGAAGATGCTGTCAATGCGGAATTTTCCAGCGACAGAAGTCTGATTGAAAACAGTTACTCCAAACTGTTAAAGTCCAATGAACTTAGTAGCAACTATAATGCGGCTACCGGGGCGTATATTGCAAAAGATGGAGGAAGCTGGGTAGTTTCTTCCAAGAACTGTGTTGCATATTTTATGGATCCGAGAAATTTTTTGGACGTGGAGCACATATATATGTTTGAGAAGCTGTCTTACGATTCAGCGACACAAACCCAGGCAGGGGTAGAAGCAATCTTAAACGGGTCTTTTATGTATAAGACCAATATTGCTTATCTTACATCGGCAGGAAAGTATAATACAACCAATATACTTTACTCTGCGCAGATTATGGCGTCGGCAAAAAAGACCAACGTCAGTGCTTACTATATTGCTTCTAAAATCGTTCAGGAAATCGGAACCCAGAAAAATGCCAAATGGAGTGGCATGGGGTCCAGCGGAAGTGTCAACGGAACATACAGTGGTTATCCGGGCATTTACAATTTCTACAATATTGGTGCCTCTTCCGGAGCAAACCCGATTGCCAATGGTTTGAAATGGGCATCTTCGGAAAAGACATATAACAGACCTTGGAATACCCCAATGAAGTCTATTGAGGGTGGTGCCAAGTATATTGGAGAGAAGTATATTAACGCCGGACAGTACACGGTTTACTTCCAGCGATTTAATGTCAACAAATCTTCTGCTTATCAGTTGTATACCCATCAGTATATGACCAACATTTACGGAGCAGCAAACGAGGCAGCCCTTACCTATGATGCTTATGAAGATTTGGGAATTACAGCGTTGGCAAAAACTTTTGTAATTCCGGTATATACCAATATGCCAAGTGAAGGGAATACCGTTGTATACGGAAACAGTAAGACGAAAGCAACGATTTCCTCTGCTGTAAACTTACGAAAGAAAGCAAACACATCCGGTACGGTTGTAACCACCTTAAGTGCCGGAGATGTTGTAACGGTTTCTAAGGCAATTACAACCAGTGCAGCATTTGGTTCCAGATGGTTAAGCAATCCGTATTGGTATAAGGTTAAAATTAAGAAGAACGGTAAAACCTACAAAGGATATATTTCAGCGGCATACGCCACAGTGAATAAAGAATATTCTCTGGTAAAAGGAAACAGTTTGAAACTTCCGATTACATTGAAAACCGCTGAAACTGTATATTACCGTTCCGATAATCCGGCTGTGGCAACCGTGGATTCCACAGGAAAAATCAGCGGTAAAAAGGCCGGCAACGTTACAATTTATGCATTTACACAGGCAGGAAGATTTGCGGCAAGTTCCGTTCAGGTTTTCAATGAAGGATGTGTTTATAACATCTCCTCTTTAGTACTGAATGTAGGGAAAAAGAAGAAATTGCCGGCTACGGTTTATCCGACCACTGCAACAAATAAAACCGTGACTTATAAGTCTTCCAATACTGCAGTGGCAAAAGTGAGTTCTTCCGGAAAGATTACGGCAAAAGCGCCGGGAACAGTTACCATTACGGCCACCGCTGCAATTGGAGGAGCAACGGCAAGCTGCAAAGTTACCGTGGTTCAGCCGGTAACGGGAATTCGTCTGAACCAAAGCAGTTATCATATGGTAGTAGGAGGAACCGTAAAACCGGTTGCTACCATTGCACCAAGTAATGCCAGTGTGAAAACCGTAACATGGAGTACATCCAACAAGGCAGTGGCAACGGTAGATGCTGCAGGTAATGTGAAAGCTGTTTCAGCAGGCACGGCAAGAATTACCGCAAAATCCAATAATGGATTAACTGCTGTTTGTGATATTACGGTGAAGCCTGCACCGGCGGTTGTTAAGGCAAAATCGGTTAGTTGTAAATCCGTAAAAGTGAAGTGGGCAAAAACCAATTATATTACGGGATACTATGTTTACCGAAAAATCGGAAAAGCAAAGTATAAAAAAATTGCAACAGTAGCAGGAACGGCAAAGAGTTATAAAGATACCAATTTAATTGTAGGAACAACCTATTCCTATAAAGTGAAAGCATACAGAACTGTTGGGAAAATCAATTACATCTCAGCATATTCTAAGGCAGTAACGGTAGCACCAAGGCCAAAGAAGACAAAAATCAAAGCGGCTTCTTCTGTCAGTAAAGGTATCAGCCTGACATGGAAGAAGGTTACAGGTGCTTCAGGATATGATGTATACAGAAGAGTTGGTACGACAGGAAACTTTGTGAGGGTGAAGACGATTTCCGGAGAAGCAAATACTACCTGGATTGACACAAAAACTACGAAAGGAAATGTGTACTATTACAAGGTTATCGTATATAATACTTATTTAGGTAAGAAATACGAAAGTAAAAAATCAAAAGCAATTAATATAAAGAAATAATGGTGGTAAAATGATTAATTTAGTTGTTTGTTCCTTAGGAGCGTTGAAGTGTTCGGAAAAATCTAATGAAATATCCGAAGAAACACTGGATTTGATTTCACAGCTAAACAGTGAGGGGATTCGTTTCGCAGTCGTAACGGGAATGAATTATGATGCGGTAAGCCCTCTGTTTGGAAAGATTAAGAAAGATATTATTTTTGCCTGCAATGACGGCGGTGTTGTAATCTATCAGGACAAGGTGTTGAGTAAAACACCGATTGACCGACTGATTTGTCTGGATGTTGAAAGAGAGTTGCAGGAAGATTCCAATTATAAAGTGACTTATTCCACAGAACGGGGGCTTTACATTACCAGTCATGAATATGAACTGATTAAAGCGTTAAAAGAAGAAGGGAAGAGTCCGGAATTTGTTAAAGATACCAAGGAATTGCATGGTGATATTACAAAGATTACCATCTATTCCAAAAAGGAATTTAATGAAGAAAGTTATTCCTATTTCTACAACAAATGGTCTAAAGGTGCCAATGTTTCAATCTCAAATCCGAATCAGCTGAACATTACAGCACAGTATGTAAACCGTTCAATTGTACTTTCGCTGATTCAGCATATGTTTGCTGTGTCAACAGAGGACACGGTGGTATTCGGTGCGGAATACAGAGATATTGAGATGTTTAAACATTCCTATTTCAGTTATGCCGTACAGGGAGCAGATGCAGAAGTGCGTCGTAAGGCACAGTACATTGCAGAAAATGTTCCAACCATCCTTCAGGATGTTATGAGAATGATATAAGAAAGAATGGAGTTTGTTATGCGAAAGAACAAAATTGTTGTCTGGGGACTTGTGGCAGGATTAGCTGTTAGCTCGTTAACCGGATGCGGTGTTAAAACAGATACGCCGCTTATAGGAAATATTGTGGGGTTAAAAGAGGATGAAGTTTTTAAAGTCAATGATTTGATTTGCAAAAAGGAAGAATATATGCTTGTTTTTATGGATGTACAAAACAGATATAAAAACAATCTGGGAGCCGGATTGGATTGGACGGCAAAAGTTGATGACCGGTTGACTTTGGAAAAGGCGGCTGCGAATCAGGCGAAAGAAGAAGTGGCTATTCGTTATACATTAGCTTCTATGGCAGAAGAACAGGAAGTAGAATTGACCGATCAGGAAGAGGCAGATGTAAAGTCGGATGCCATATCATTCTTTGGCACAATGACGGAAGCAGAAAAGCAATATACCGGTGCTACACAAGAGGATGTAATCAGTCTCTATCGAAATTATTATCTTTCACAGAAAGTTCGGGAAAAGCTTACCGAGAATGCAGGAAATGATGTCAGCGATGAACAGGCGAGAATGACAAAGATTCAGTATATTCATATGGATGGCACAAAAACAAATCCAAAGAAGATTAAGGAAACACTGAAGGAAGCTAAATCCATTGTAAATGCCGGATATCAACCGTTTTCCAGAGAAGCAAAGCAGTATACGGTAGAGGATTCCATTGAGAAGGTGATTAAGAAAAATGAAGCAACAAAAACCTATGAATTGGAAGCGTATAAACTGGCAGACGGAGAAATGAGTGATATCATTCAGGATGGAACGGATTATTACCTGTTGTATTGTGTTGAAAGCTATATGAAGAAAGAGACGGAAGCAAATAAGCAGAAGTTGATTGAAGCAGAAAAAGATAAAGTGTTGGCACAGCAGTATGGAGAATACCTTGAAGAACTGAAAAAAGACTTTAATACAAAGACTTGGGAAGGAATCAAGGTAGCAAGCGACCAGGATGTTAAAAACGCTCATTTGCTGGATTTTTTAAAGGAAAAAGATTCATAAGAACAATAAAAAACTCTGAGAAACCGAAATGGTTCTCAGAGTTTTTATTATGTATCAGCTCCGGCTTAGTTTTTCTGCGCCGGAGTTTTTTGCTGCTGTTTTTTCTTCTTTTCAATCAGTTCCCAAATCGTTGCATATGGTAATGCAAGAGCAATGATGGAAAGAAGTGTTAATGCTAATCCCGGAACAAATCCTGCCGGAGTATATTTAAAGGTTACTGTATGGTGACCGCCGGTAAGGACAACACCGATCAGTGAGTCTGCACAAAGGGCAGCAGCTTCAGCTTTTTTGCCGTCTACGTAAACGGTCCAACCGTCTTCATAAGGAATCGATGTGTAAAGAATTCCTTTTTCTTTTACATCAATTTCACCTTCGATTTTAGAATCCTTAAAGCTTGTTACCTTGAGCGGCTGTTCTATTAAGACGTTGTATGCAGAAGTCCATGCTGCGGAATCAAATGCATATGCATAACATACGGCAGCAGTATCGGATAATGTGATTGTAGAACCTGCAGGAACGTCTCCAACGTGACAAATGTGGTTTGTATTGGTTTCGGTAAAGGTCTGTGAATTTGCTCCGGTTGTTGTAGTAACAGAGTCATCTTCAAGAGCTTCCGTTTCCAATTCCACGGTAGCACCGTTAATTGTTGCTGTAATACTGTCTGATGAAGTCATACAGTAGAAATATACGTCATAAGAAGATGCCTTTGGTGCATTGGTGTTGCTTGTGTCTGTTTCATCATAAGCAGCAGTAATCACACCGCTTTCAGCCTTTAACTTATGGAATACAGGAGTAGCTGAGCCGGAAGCATTCATCACAAAACTGTTCTGAACGGCAAACGGATCAGTTACGTAAATGTCTTCCATAACCTGCTGACCTGCTTCATTCGTAACAGGCTCGCCTTTTTTATTGGTCTTAGACTGTTCAACAATAACATCTGTTTTCATCTTTGCCATAGAGTTGCTTTTGATCATGAAACCAAGTGGAAGGGTTTCATTGAATTTGTACAACTGTGTTGCAGGTCCCTTTGTTGAACTTGCAATGAATGTCTCGCTGTTGGCAAAGGTTGGTGTGCTGGTAGTGTATTCGTATTTAATGCTATACAATGCGGCGGTTACAGGAGTAATTCCGTAGTGAGAATAAGAGTTTGTTGAAACCTGTAAACCAATGGCATCAAAATATTTCTGTGTTGATGCGAGAGAAACGGAGCAGAATGTTGAAATGCCGTTGTAGCGATATCTTGCACCGTCGTTCTTTGTATTGAAAGTAGCAGTCTGGGCACGATAGAATTTCTGTTCGGAATCTTTTTCCGCAATCTTGTTTAATTCGTCATAAGTTTGAACAGCCTGATAGTAAGGATCTTTTGGCTGTGTACTCATAATTGTTGTGTAAGCAAGGTTGTAAGTTAATTCCAGGAATACAACAACAATCATTATATAGGAAATAAAGCCTTTTAAGCTTTCTTTCTTACGATACCAAATCATCAGGATTACGTAGATGCAGATAAATGCGATACTACCGTAAACCATCTTGATGTATGTGCCGTCAGCTGTTTCGGAATCATGATATAACTCTTCCAAAAAGCTTGGTGCGTTATAAAGCTGTTTGCATAAAAGAATCAATGCAGAAGAACCAAGGGCTGCTCCGATGATGTGCTTGTCTTCGAAATCCTTGATGTGAATTGCAGCTTCAAAACACATAACAACAATGATGAAGATGTAAAGGAACGAAAATCTTGCAGACAAACTGTTTGGATAGTGAAGTCCATGCCAGAGGTATGTCGGAAGGTTGAAGCACATGCTGAGAAGTAAGAAAACAGCAATAGCAGTTTTTCCGACACGTTCCTTAATATTAATCTGTTTGCAAAGGCAGAATAAAGGAATCAGTACAAATGCAGCTACGGTACAGTAAACATTCGGATCCGGATAGTTCTTTAATTCTGCAATTGGTGTGACAATCAATGAACGAAGGAATACATAAAATACAGAGAAATATTCCTGAAGGTCACGCCAGTCTGTTTCGGCGGAAACCGTATTCATTAATGCCATATAAGCAGGAATACTCATTACTGCTGAAACACCGCCTCCTAAAAGAGAGAATACAGCGTAATTTTTCAGAGTAATTAAAATATCCTTGCGTTTGTTTTCAGGGTCAAAGGTGTGTGTGAAGAATAAGTAAATAAAGTAGATGACACTGAAAATACAAAGCATAAATCCAATATAGTAATTTGAGAAAAGTGCAATACCAAGAGTAATGGCATACATTTTACATTTCTTTTCTGCAACCAGTTTCTCTAATCCGAGAATGATTAAAGGAAGCATCCAAAGACAATCCAACCACATGATATTCCAGCTGTATGCAGCAAAGAATGATGAAAGTGCATAAGCACAACCGAAAGCAGTTGTAAGGATGGTATCCTTCTTAAAATGTTTTTCCAAATAGTAGGATGTAGTAAAGCCGGCCAATCCCATTTTCAATAAGATGGAAAAGCTGACAAAGTCTGTAATTTCCCAAGGCCAGATTAATGTTAAAAGGTTGAAAGGACTTGCGGCATAGTAAGCAGCCAATCCCCAGAAATTCATTCCACCACCGAATTCCCAGCTGTAGAATAAACTATCAAAGTTTCTGAACTTATCCTGTAACACCTGTAAAAAAGGTGCATACTGATGATAGCAGTCGCTTCGTAAATACATTTCTCCACCGAAAGGTCCGATATCCTTAAAGTAGTAGATTACCAGCATAGATACTACCGGAATGATAAAGGCAAGAATATGGAATATGTTCTTAATACAAGCCTTTTTCAGTGATTCAATTCTTTTTTGCATTGTTCTCATTTCCTTTCTTTTTCGCAGTAAAGACAAAGACTTTACTGAGTATGTAATTTAACACGATGGTAAGCACCATAGTGATCAATTTCGCAATGTAGGGATTTCCATGTAGCATTTTGAAAACCCAGATAATAAATGTTGAAATCAGCAACGTGGCAATTCTTGCTTCAAAAAACTTCACTAATTCAATCAGCGATTCTTTTGTGGTTTCAGCATGACTTTCAAAAACCCATCGACTGTTTGTAAAGTAAGCAAAAAGGATTGCACAGGTTGAAGAAATCACATTGGTTATTACTTCGTCGATTCCTATAAACACCAAAATATAATAGATTACCACATCGACTAAAGTTGTCAGGACACCAAAAAAAAGATAGGTAAACACTTCATAACCGGTCAGTGTAGTAATCAGTGCACGAATTTTATCATTTTTAAAAATCTTAAAAAGGATTTTTTGCAGAGTGTTTAAGAATGCTACGATATATTTACTTTGCTTCATTATTATATGCTCCTGAATTCTTATTTGCAGTTTTTGATTAGTGTGAATATAATTGGTTTTCCCAGTAAACTGCTCAACATTCTCAATGCTGGAAAAAACCACAGATAGTTAGTATTTTACAATAAATCTGCGTAAGAGTAAAGAATAATACAAATGAAAAGACGCATCCTTCCTGAAAGAAGAATGCGCCTCTTTAGCATAAATTATTTATTGTTTTTTTCTAATTCCTGCATTTTCATTGCGCGGACTTTTAATGGAAGACCAAATAATGTAATGAATCCTTCTGCATCATGGTGATCGTAAAGATCTCCAGTAGTAAATGATGCAAGTGATTCGCTATATAATGAATATGGAGAAGTAGTGCCTGCCTTAATAATGTTTCCTTTGTAAAGTTTGAATTTAACTTCACCGGTTACATATTCCTGAGTCTTTTCGATAAACGCCTGAACTGCTTCACGAAGTGGTGTGAACCATTTTCCTTCGTATACAATCTGAGCCATCTTGTTACCCATATCTTTTTTCACTTCCATAGTAGCACGATCAAGAACTAATTCTTCTAACTGATCATGAGCTTCCATAAGAATTGTTCCACCCGGTGTTTCATAAACACCACGAGACTTCATACCAACAACACGGTTTTCAACGATATCAACAATACCAACACCATGCTTTCCACCAAGTCTGTTTAATTCACGGATGATATCAGAAACTTTCATTTCTTTTCCGTTTACAGAAGTAGGAACACCCTTTTCAAATGTCATAGTTACATATTCACCTTCATCAGGAGCCTTTTCAGGAGATACTCCTAATACTAAAAGATGATCGTAGTTTGGTTCATTTGCAGGATCTTCTAATTCCAAACCTTCATGGCTGATGTGCCATAAGTTACGGTCACGGCTGTAACTCTGGTCTGCTGAGAATGGAAGATCAATTCCATGAGCCTTACAATATTCGATTTCAGATTCACGGGAATCCATATCCCACTTGTCATCTCTCCAAGCAGCGATGATCTTAAGATCAGGAGCTAAAGCTTTGATTCCAAGTTCGAAACGAATCTGGTCATTTCCTTTACCTGTAGCACCGTGACAGATTGCTGTAGCACCTTCCTTACGAGCTACTTCAACTAATCTCTTAGCAATTCCCGGACGAGCCATAGAAGTACCAAGGAGATATTTGTTTTCGTATACAGCGCTTGCCTGTACACAAGGAACAATATATTCATCACAGAATTCATCTGTAATATCTTCGATGTATAACTTTGTTGCACCGGAGTATTTTGCTCTTTCTTCAAGACCGTCTAATTCTTCTTCCTGTCCACAGTCGATACAGCAACAAATTACTTCATAATCATAATTTTCTTTTAACCAAGGGATGATAGCAGTTGTATCAAGACCACCTGAATACGCTAAAATAACTTTTTCCTTTGCCATTTTAAAATCCTCCATATTGAATAATCTTTTTTATAGTCACTAGTTGTAATATACATCACAAAGATATAAAAAACAAGCAGTGACCGTTGTCTACTTCTTTCTGCGAAACTAATATAACACTTTTCTATCCGTCAGGTCAATACAAAAATGATTAAATATTCAAAAAACAATGGAAAACTTTTTTTGACAAATGCCATATAATAATGAAAGAACGAAAAAAATATGCAAGTGAGAATGAATAAATATGCAAAAATGTTGCATAAATATGAAAAAAGGTGTATATTGTAGATACCCGTTTTGAAAGTGGTCTTTTTCTATGGAAGGAAAAAGATTGTATTTCAGCAGAGAAGATACTAAAATAGGAAAGTAATTGTTTATGGAGAAAGGGTTCTCTATATAGTTCCAAGGGAGGTAATATTATGAGAAGAGTAAAAGGAGGCGTAACCGCAGCAAAGGGATTTGCAGCAATGGGTGTTCACGCCGGAATTAAAAAAGATAAAAGAAAAAAAGATATGGCAATGATTTACAGTAGAGTTCCTTGTATTGCAGCAGGTACTTTTACAACCAATCAGGTAAAAGCAGCACCGGTTCTCTGGGATCAGAAGATGATTTACGAGCAGCCGTTTGCCCAGGCCGTTGTTTGTAACAGTGGTGTAGCAAATGCTTGTACCGGTCAGGAAGGAATGAAGTACTGTGAAGAAATGGCACAGGCAGCAGCAGATGCGTTGGGAATTCAGAAGGAAATGGTTCTCGTAACATCTACCGGTGTAATCGGACAGCAGCTTCCGATGGATAAGATTGTCAACGGAATTACATTGCTGGCTCCAACATTGGACGACACCCACGAGGGAGCGCATATGGCTGCGCAGGCGATTATGACCACAGATACAGTACCAAAGGAAATTGCTTTCTCATTTAAAATCGGAGAGCATACAGTGAAAATCGGTGGAATGTGTAAGGGATCCGGAATGATTCATCCGAATATGTGCACTATGCTTGGTTTTATTACTACAGATATTAACATTAGTAAGCATTTGTTGTATGAAGCATTAAGCACTGATATTCAGGATACTTACAATATGGTTTCCGTGGACGGTGATACTTCCACAAACGATACCGTATTATTGCTTGCAAACGGATTGGCTGAAAATCCAAAGATTACAGAAAAGAATGAAGACTATTATGAATTTGTAAAAGCATTACATGCGGTTAACGAATTCTTATGTAAGAAAATTGCCGGAGACGGCGAAGGTGCAACGGCATTGTTTGAAGTAAAGGTTGTTGGTGCCGAATATAAGGAACAGGCTAAAGTGCTTGCAAAATCCATTGTAACATCCAGCCTGACTAAAGCGGCAATTTACGGACATGATGCAAACTGGGGAAGAATTCTTTGCGCAATGGGCTATTCTTCAGCTAAGTTTAATCCTGATTTGGTAGATATCTATTTTGAAAGTAAAGCCGGAAAACTGAAAATTGTAGAAAACGGTAAAGCGACCGACTACAGCGAAGAAAAGGCTACAGAAATTCTTTCACAGCCGGAAGTAACAGCGATTGCGGATTTGAAACTGGGAGATGCCCGGGCAACTGCATGGGGTTGTGACTTAACACACGAATATGTAAGCATCAATGCTGATTATAGAAGTTAGAAAGAGGGCGAGGATATGTTAATGAAGGGACAGCAGAATTTAGAAATGGATAAATGGATTGAAAAAGGAGACGTGCTGATTGAAGCATTACCTTATATCCAGAGATTTAACAGAAAGATTATCGTTGTGAAGTACGGCGGAAGTGCTATGCTTGACGAAGATTTTATGAGAAGCGTGATTCAGGATATTACGTTGTTGAAACTGGTAGGCTTTAAACCGATTATTGTTCATGGTGGTGGTAAGGCAATCAGCCGTCATATTGACCGCCTTGGAATGGAAACACAGTTTATCAACGGATTGAGAGTAACAGATGAAGAGACTTTAGATGCTGCGGAAATGGTGTTAAACAGCGTGAACAAAAGATTGGTTCAGATTGTGGAAGAACTTGGAGTTCGTGCCATCGGTATCAGCGGTAAAGACGGAAAACTTTTAACGGTTGAAAAGAAACTTTCTGACGGGGAAGATATCGGATATGTAGGAGAAGTAACAAAAGTTAATGCAGATATTCTCTTGGATCTTTTGGAAAAAGATTTCCTTCCAATCGTTTGTCCGATTGGTTTGGATGATGAATTCCACGGATACAATATTAATGCGGACGACGCTGCAAGTGCCATTGCAAAAGCAGTGAAAGCAGAAAAACTTGCATTCCTGACAGATACCGAAGGGGTGTACACAAATCCGGATGATTCGACATCTGTTATTTCGGAAATGACTGTTTCTGAGGCACAGGGATTAATTGATGACGGAACCATTGCAGGCGGAATGCTTCCAAAGATTAAGAACTGTATGAATGCCATTGAAAACGGGGTATCCAGAGTCCATATTTTGGACGGAAGAATCCCTCACAGTATTTTGTTGGAAATCTTTACCAACAAAGGTATTGGAACTGCTATTTTAGATGATGATCAGGAAAAGTTCTACCAGAGTGAACTGGCATAGGACTTTGTTAGGAGGAAATATGAACGCAAAGGAATATATGGATTTGGGGGAACAGAATGTTATTCATACATATAATCGTTTCCCGATTGTGATAGAAAAAGCTGAAGATGTGTATATTTATGATGTTGAAGGAAAGAAGTATTTGGACTTTGCTTCCGGAATTGCTGTTTCTGCTTTGGGATACAGCAATGAAGAATACAAAAATACGTTAAAAGAACAGATTGATAAAATCATGCACACATCGAATCTGTATTATAATGTACCTTCTGTTTTTGCGGCAGAAAAAGTTGTAAAGGCCACCGGATTAAAGAAGTGTTTCTTTACAAACAGTGGTGCAGAAGCAATTGAAGGCGCTTTAAAAACTGCAAAACGTTATGCTTATGATAAGAACGGTGCAGATGAATATGAAGTGATTGCCATGCAGCATTCTTTCCACGGAAGAACGATGGGAGCTTTGGCGTTGACAGGAAATGCCCATTATCAGGAACCTTTCGGACCGATGATTCCGGGAATTAAGTATGCAGAATACAATAACCTGGACAGTGTTAAGGCATTGGTAACAGACAAGACCTGTGCCATTATCTTGGAAGCCGTACAGGGAGAAGGCGGAATTTATCCGGCAACACAGGAATTTATGGAAGGAATCCGTCAGATTTGTGACGAGAAGGACATTCTGATGATTTGCGATGAAATCCAGTGTGGTATGGGAAGAACAGGAAAGATGTTTGCTTATCAGCATTATAATGTCCTTCCGGATTTGGTAACTTGTGCAAAAGCATTGGGATGTGGTGTTCCGGTTGGCGCTTTTGTTGCGGGAGAAAAATGCTGTGATTCTTTAGTTCCGGGAGATCATGGAACGACTTACGGAGGAAATCCGTTAGCTACTGCAGCAGTGAATAAAGTATTTGAAATCTTTGAAAAGGAACAGATTGTTGACCATGTGAAAGAAGTGAGCGAATACTTTGAACAGAAGCTGGATGAGCTTGTAGAAGAATTTGATAATGTTACAGCTCGTCGTGGAAAAGGTCTGATGCAGGGATTGGTTCTTACAACACCGTTGGCAGACACTATCGGCAAAGCAAGAGAAGAAGGATTGCTTGTTATTTCCGCGGGAAGCGACGTGTTGCGTATGGTTCCACCCCTTGTGATTACAAAGGAACATGTGGATGAAATGATTTCGATATTGAAAAAATCTTTATAAAAAATGCTTGAGAATTGATTTGTTATATGATATATGTCTATTTGGGAAGTTTGTCATTTTTTCCCAAATAGACTTTTTTTAGGAGAAAAACAGAATGAATACAGATTTGTATGTGCAGATTACAGAGTTGCTTAGCGGCTTGGCTTTATTCCTGTTTGGTATGAAGTATATGAGTGAGAATCTGCAGCAGGCAGCCGGTGAAAAGCTAAGAACTTTCTTAGATCGCTGCACAAAAAATAAGTATGTAGCCGTAGTATTTGGTGCATTGTTTACTGCGTTTATTCAGTCATCCGGTGCCACAACGGTTATGGAAGTCAGTTTTGTAAATGCAGGTCTTTTGACTTTGGAAAAATCCATTGGGATTACCTTTGGTGCCAATATTGGTACAACAATTACTTCGCAGTTGGTTGCATTTAAGCTTACTGCTGTTGCACCATTTATTATTTTTATTGGTGCCGCAATTATTATGTTTAGCAAAAAACCGTTACTGAGAAAAATTGCAGCCGTTATTTTTGGTTTTGGTGCATTGTTCCAGGGAATCAATCTGATGACTGAATCTCTTCAGAAATTGTCAGAATACCATGGAGTTCAAGAAGCATTCAAATTAATTGAAAATCCTGTGTTGGCAGTTTTGGTTGGTTTGATTTTTACGATTGTTGTTCAGAGTTCTTCGGTTACGGTCAGTGTTTTGGTATTGCTTGCGGGAATTACTGTGAAAAGCGGTGCTCCGTTAGTTACTCCATTGACTTGTTTATACTATATTCTTGGAGCGAATATCGGGTCCTGTGCACCGGCAGTTCTTGCATCCTTCGGGACTAGCAGAAATGCAAAGAGAACTGCATTGATTCATGTATTGTTCAACGTTGTTGGTTTGGTGGTATTCTCGATTGTTCTGGCAACGCCACTGAGAACTGCAGTGTTAGACTTCATTCACTCGATTAGTGCTAATGATAGGCGTTTTGTAGCTAATGCAGATACACTCTTTAAGATATGTCAGTGCCTTATCTTATTGCCATGTACCGGACTTCTGGTGTCACTTTCTAAGAAACTGATTCGGGCAAGCGGACAGGAAGTAGAAGATGAAGATGAAATGACATTGAAGTATATTGGTAGTACAGGAGTACAGAATCCATCAACAGTATTAGTTGAAGTGGTCAATGAAATTACAAGAATGGCAGATTTGGTTAAGACGAATCTGGAAAAATCCATGAATGCTCTGGTAAACAGAGATAAGAGTCAGGCAAAGGATATTATGGCAAGGGAAAAATATATTGATTACCTGAGTCATCGTATTACAGAATATATGGTTCGTGCAAACCAGTATGATATTCCGATTCAGGATAGAAAGCGATTGGGCGGTTTGTTCCACGTAATCATTGACTTGGAACGAATTGGCGATCATGCCATTAACATTCTGGAGAGCGCAGAGAAAGAAAAAGAAAAGAAGATATCTTTCTCAGACGAAGGAAAGCAGCAAGTTCTGGCTATGTATGGAAAAGTTATTGAAATTTTTGAAAAGTCCATAGAAATATTCAAAACGATGGATAAAAACTGCTTTGATGAAATTAATCAATTAGAGGATACAATTGATCAGATGGAAATTGATTGTCAGGAAGGACATGTTCGCAGAATGTCAGAAGAAAAATGTTCCATTGAAGCAGGATTATTATTTACCGATTTGGTAATTGGTTTGGAAAGAATTGCAGACCACGCAACAAACATTGCGTACTCAATCTTACCGGAAAAAGAATAAAATCTATCTATATTGAAAAGGTGCCTTGTAAGGCACCTTTTTTGCATACTTTTACAAGAATGGGGAATAATTGCCAATATAGGAGGAGTGAGTATGTGGGGCATTGTGATTGCATTGATTTCCGGAGCACTGATGAGTGTGCAGGGAGTATTTAATACAGAAGTAACAAAAAACAGCAGTTTATGGGCGGCAAATTCCTGGGTGCAGTTCACCGCACTGGCGGTTTGTCTTGGAGCTTGGTGGGTTACCGGTAGAGAAAATATTACGGGAATGTTTCAGATGGATCACAAATATATGCTTTTGGGAGGTGTCATTGGTGCATTTATTACATTGACTGTAATCAAAAGTATGGAGGCTTTGGGACCGGCACAGGCAGTACTACTGATTGTGGTTTCACAGATTGCTGTGGCATATCTGATACAAGTATTGGGATTGTTCGGTGTGGAGAAGACGGACTTTGAATGGATGAAAGTTGTGGGATTGCTGCTTTCTGTTAGTGGAATTTTTATTTTTCAGAGATAAAAGTGATAGATATTTGTAAAATTTTATTATTGCGAAGTAAGATTTTATTTTGTACAATGGGAGTGTACGTTCATAGGGAAACTCCTTAGGATTTGCAAGGAGATGGATGTATGAAAAAAATAGCGATAATTATTTTACTAATTTCTATGTTGGCAGGTTGTGGAAAGAAACAAATTTCCATGGACTTTTCAGAGGAAGAACGAGTTGAAACTTCTGTTGCGGAAGGGACTGCGGGAGACACGATTTATGTGTATATCAGTGGTCAGGTAAAAAAGCCGGGAGTATATCAGGTTCAAAAAGATGCTAGAATGTTTGAAGTTATTCAGAAGGCAGGAGGCTTTACGAAAAAAGCCGAAAGCGACTATTTGAATCAGGCAGAACCGGTCAGTGACGGCCAGGCAATTCATGTGTTGTCGAAAAAAGAGTATCGGGCGTCTGAAAAGAAACAACAAGATGGAAGTGATGTGTCAGGAACAGGGGATGGTTCGGGAGCAGTGAATATAAACAGTGCCACGGAGCAGGAACTGACAACATTACCGGGGATTGGGACTACCAAAGCAAAGGCTATCATAGAATATAGAGAAACAAATGGCAGGTTTACAAAGAAAGAAGATTTGAAGAATGTCTCGGGAATCGGAGACGGGACTTATTCAAAACTTGAGAGTATGATTGCTGTTGATTAGAAAGGATATCAATGAAAGCTTTAGTTGTAGATGATGAAAAATTGATTGTAAAGGGACTGAAATTCAGTTTGGAACAGGAAGGATATGAGGTAGACTGCGCTTATGACGGACAGGAAGCGGTAGATAAAGCAAAAGAGAAAGCATACGATATTGTATTGCTTGATTTGATGTTGCCGATTTTTAACGGATATGAAGTTTGCCAGCAGATTCGTGAATTTTCCGATATGCCGATTATCATGTTGACTGCAAAAGGTGATGATATGGATAAAATTCTCGGATTGGAATACGGTGCAGATGATTATATTACAAAGCCGTTTAATATCCTGGAAGTAAAAGCACGTATTAAAGCAATTACCAGAAGAAATAAGCGTAAATCCGTTGTAGTTGCTGCACCGAAGGTGATTGTGATTAAAGACCTGAAACTGGATGTGGAAACAAAGCGCCTTTACATCAAGGATAATGAAGTCAGACTGACAGTGAAAGAATTTGATATTCTGAAGTTGTTGGCTGAAAATCCGGGAAAGATTTACAGCAGAGAACAGCTTTTGACAATTATATGGGGAACACGTTATCCGGGGGATGCCCGTACGGTTGACGTGAACGTTAGACGATTGAGAGAAAAGATTGAAGAAAACCCTGCAAAACCGGAATATGTACATACAAAATGGGGAATGGGTTATTACTTTCAGGGATAGAATAAAATGAAAAAGAATTTAATTGATAAAATTCGCAGTGTACTAAAGAGCTTGAAATTTAGAGTATTCATAATTGTTGCATTAGCAGTGATTGTGCCGACTCTGGTTTCAAGCATCTTTATTTATCAAGTTGCGTTAAAGAACTATATTGAAAAGAAAATCGAAAATTTTGAAAATGCAAATACCGTTATCAGAAATACCGTGGAGAACGGTCATTTTTTTGATGAAACGGTGGAAGATGTGGAAACCACAAACAATGCGGTGTTACAGAATAATGCAAAGATTGAACATTTGGCAAAGGCACATCAGTGTCGAGTTCAGATTGTGAATGCCAAGAGTTATATTCTGTATGACAGCGGAAGTGAAGCGGGAAAAACAAGTGTTGCAAAAATTGTACGAAAGGGACTGGCCGGAAAGAAGCAAAGTGCCCAGTATTATGATGCAATGGAATATGTTATTCCTGTAGTGATTTCTTCCGGTAGCAGTGATGCGGAAAATCAGATTGTTTTAGGCGTGATTTATACAAGATATTCCTTGAAAGATGTGGATGTCTATTCCACAAATCTTTTGCGTTATGTCCATATGGCAGGCAGTCTTCTTGTAATTTTTGCTCTGATTCTAGCATGGGTTTTAAGTATTGTATTTACGAATCCAATACAGCGAATTGAAAATTCCATTACGGAAATTTCTCAGGCAAAGAACATCGACAAGGCGCAGGAAGAAGCAAAGACTAAGAACGATTACTCGGAAGTCATGGAAATCAGTAGGGACTTTAGAGCCTTGGTGAATCGATTGACAACACAGGTTCGTTCCCAGCAGGAATTTGTTTCCAACGTATCTCACGAATTGAAAACACCGATTACATCCATGAAGATTCTGGCGGATTCTTTGTTGGGACAGCAGGGAATGCCGGAAGAATTGTATCAGGAATTCTTACAGGACATTTCCAAGGAAATTGACCGTGAAAATAATATCATTACAGACCTGTTGGAGTTAGTACGTATGGAAAAATCCACAGCGGAAGTGAATATTTCATCCGTTAATATTAATGAAATTGTTGAGACAATTTTAAGACGATTAAAACCGATTGCGGAAAGCAAAAATATCGAGTTGATTTTTGAATCCTTCCGTCCGGTAATTGCAGACGTCGATGAAATCAAATTTGCCAGTGTGGTAAATAACCTCGTTGAAAATGCGATTAAATATAACAATACAGATGGTACGGTTACTACTTCTTTGAATTCGGATCATCAGTATTTCTATTTGAAAGTAACAGATACGGGAATTGGTATTTCCGAAGAAGCGCAGGAGAGAGTTTTTGAACGTTTCTTCCGTGTAGATAAGGCGAGAACGAGAGAAACCGGTGGTTCCGGTTTGGGACTTGCCATCACAAAGGAAATTGTGGATAAACATCATGGCTCCATTAAGGTTCACAGTAAAGAAGGCGAAGGCACAACCTTTACGGTTAGAATTCCGCTGAAATATATTAAGTAGGTGCATCATGAAAAGAAAAGTAAACTGTTTCCTGAATATCATATTGATTGTTGTGATGGTGGTTACCCTTTGTTCCTGTGTGGAAATCAAGGAAGAGAAAAAGCAGAAAGCCAAATATTCCGTGTATTATCTGGATGAGGAAGCCACCGGGCTGACTTCTGTAGCATATAATGGAAAAGAAAAGGAAAAAGAAAAGCTGATTCAATCATTTCTGGATGAATTGCGCAAAAATCGAGATGGAATGGTTGCAGCAATACCGGATAACATTTCCGTGAACGGATTTCGTGTGATTGAAAAAGTGCTGACCGTGGATTTCTCGGAAGGTTATTATTTCCTTGGGGAAGGGAAAGAACTGCTTTGCCGTGCGGCAATTGTAATGACTTTGAGTCAGATTTCCGGGGTGCAATATATTAGTTTTACCGTCAATGGAGTTCCGTTGAAGATTAACGGAGAACTTGTTGAAGCGATGGATGCATCCAGCTTCTCATCGGATATGGGAGGCAAAGATTCGGTGAAAACCAGGGATAATTTTATCCTTTATTTTGCCAATGAAGATGGAACGGCGTTAAAGAAATATAAAAATCAAAACGCAGATTATTCGGGAATGTCCAAAGAAGAATATGTAGTGAAAAAATTGTTATCCGGTCCGACAAAGGATGGATATACAGAAACTTTACCGAAAAAAATTACCGTCAATAATGTTACAACCGTTGATAACATTTGTTATGTGGATTTTGGAGAAAACTTCTTGACGGAGCAGAGCATTGTAGCCAATAAGCTGGTAATTTATTCTATTGTAAATTCGATTTTGGAACTGACAGATATTCACAAAGTTCAGATTACAGTAAATGGAAAATCAGAGATTTATTATCATGATGATATTAATCTGAAGAAACCATTAGAGCGTAATTTGGATTTGGTAGAAGAATCGTAGGAGGAAAAGAACATTAAAAGACCGGTGTTGATTGCAGTACTGGCCATTATACTTGGAGAGATGATAGCGTTGCTGACGGGAGAAATCCGATGGATTTTATTGTTGGCGGTGCTTGCCGTGATTGTAAAAATCATCACGAAAATGCAGGGAGCATTTTTTGTGGTGATTTTTTTATTTTGTACCATAGGTTTCTTAAATATGGACAGAGGAATACAACAGCAGGAGCAAATGGAACAATTGTGCGAGGAGAAGGCCGGAATTCAGGTAGAAGTTCAGGGCCGGGTTTCCGGAATGCAGGAAACTTCCTATGGCTACCGGATGATTGTAAGTGATGTGGTGGCTGAGGGGATTGAACAGGACAAAGTATTGGTTTCTCTCAAAGAGAAGCCCCGGGCAAAGATAGGACAGACAATCCGAATGAAGGGGACGTTTTGTCCGATTTCTCCCGCCGAAAATTTCGGGAACTTTGACGGAAAAGAGTATTATCGTTCCTTGGAAATCTACGGAAAAATCATGCCATCCCAGCTCCGGACCGGTGGAGAAGAGGATGTGGTTCGATACAAAATACAAGCAGAAAAAGAATCTCTGCGGAAGGTGTTAAAGAACATCTGCAGCACCGGAGGGGGGATTTACAAGGAAAAGGAAGCCATTTACGAAGCAATGCTGTTAGGGGAAAAGGCAGATATGAGTGAGGAAATTAAATCCCTGTATTCCACATCGGGAATCGCACATATCCTTGCAATCAGTTCACTGCATATCAGTTTGACGGGATTGTTTCTCTACCAGGCAATGCGGCGGAAATTCCGTTTTGCTGTCTCCGCATCCTTCTCGATGACTTTGGTGGTTGCCTTCGGATTGTTATCAGGAATGAGTATTGCCACAGTTCGAGCCATCATTATGTTTGGGTTAAAACTGCTGGGAGAAGTTTTGGGGCGACGATATGATGCTTTGACTGCCATCAGTTTGAGCGGATTGTTGTTGTTGCTGGAAAATCCATTTGTGCTTTGGAACACAGGATTTCAAATGTCATTTGTGGCGATTATCGGAATTGTTCCGGTGTGGAATCTTTTTCGTGGATGTCTGGATGAAATGAACAAGGTTGTGTCAGGGATTCTGTTTGCAATCAATATACATATCATGATGGTACCACTGATTGCTTACAATTACTTTGAGATTCCCACTTATTCGGTATTGCTGAATCTGATTGTTGTTCCATTGATGAGCGTGGTGATTCTTTCGGGAATGGCGGGAATTGTATTGGGAAGTATGCAACTTTTGCTGGGGAAGATTGCGATTCTTCCCGGATGTTTATGTCTGTCGCTTTTTACTAAAATGTGTGAAGGCGTCAGAGAACTACCCGGTGCCAATGTGATTGTAGGAAAGCCGGAGGTATGGCAATTGATCCTGTACTATGGAATCTATATTGGCGGACTTTGGATTCTTCAACGATGGAAGAAGCGGAAAGACGAACAGTGGAAAAAAGAACGGGAAAGAATTTCGGCGAAGGGGAAAGATTTAGTCAGAGAACAAAAAGAACAGGCGCAGCACAAAAAGAAACAGTGGTGGTTTGGGTTGGCTGTGGCAAGTTTAATCTGCATAGTGCAGTGTCTTATTTATGTAAAGGTGCCTGACGGATTTTATATAAGTTTTCTGGACGTGGGACAGGGAGATGGCATTGTAGTCCATACGAAAGAGGATTTCACCATGACTGTAGATGGGGGAAGTACATCTCTGGAGGATGTTGGAAAGAAACGAATCCTTCCTTTTTTGAAAGCCAAGGGAATTCGGAAAGTGGATATTGCACTGATTACCCACGCGGATTTGGATCATATCAGCGGTGTGGAGCAACTGCTGGAACAATCCCGGGAAGGGGTCAAAGTAGGATGTCTGGTGCTTCCAAAAATCGGAGGAAGAGACGAAGCCTATGAGCATTTGATTCAACTTGCCCAAAAGAACAACGTGGAAGTGGGTTTTCTCTACAAAGGAAAACAATGGAACATGGGAGGAGTGCAGTTGGTTTGCATTTCGCCGGAGGAAGGGGTGATGGTGGAAGACCGTAATGACAGTTCTACTGTAATCAGCCTGCAATATGGAAAGTTTTCAGCATTGCTTACAGGAGATATTTCCGGTGAGGTGGAAGAACAGTTGGAGGGACTGTTGCCACAGTACACGTTGCTAAAAGTTGCTCATCATGGTTCCGGATATTCCAGCGGAGAAGGGTTTCTGAAAAAGATTACGCCAAAGCTGGCGGTGATTTCCGTAGGAGAAAAGAATTTGTACGGACATCCGCACCGGGAAACATTAGAGCGACTGAAACGATGTGGAAGCAGGATTTATCGAACAGACCGGGAAGGAGAAATTACCCTGCGAAGTGACGGAAAAGAGGTTGCCATAGAGTGTCGGCTTCGGGATTATATTTCGGTATTGAGTCACTTATAAAATAATGTTAAAATTGTCGTATTGAAATGAAAACGAGGAAAGAAACGTGAAGACTTTATCGGAAGATATTCAAAAAGGACAATTTAAAAATGCATATTTGCTTTGCGGCGAAGAAGAGTATCTGAAGCTGAATTATAAGAGGAAATTAATCAGTGCCATTGCAGGAGAAGATACCATGAATCTTGCAATGTATGAAGGAAAAGGCATTGATATCAACGAAGTGATTGACAGTGCAGATACTGCTCCGTTTTTTGCGGAACACAAATTGATTGTGATTGAAAACTCCGGACTTTTTAAAAGCGGAGGAGAAGAACTGGCTGAATATATGAAGCAGATTCCGGAATCCACGATTTTTGTTTTTGTGGAGCAGGATGTGGACAAACGAAGTAAAATGTACAAAGCAGTAAAAAGTGCAGGATACATTTGTGAAATCGGAAGGCAGACGGAAGCAACACTGGCCCAGTGGGCGGCCGGATTGTTTGCGGCAGAGCAGAAGCGGATTACGAAAGCGACGATGTCTTATTTTCTGGCGAATGTTGGAACGGACATGGAAGTGCTGTCAAAAGAAGTTGACAAATTAATCAGCTACGCATGGGAGCGTAATACCATTACGGTAGAAGATGTTGATGCGGTGTGTGTGAAACAGATTACCGTACGTATTTTTGATATGATTGATGCAATCTCGGTAAAGAATCAGAAGAAAACGCTGGATAGTTATTATGAACTGATTGCAGAAAAGGAACCGCCAATGAGAATTCTGTTTATGATTGGACGACAGTTTAATCTGATGCTTCAGGCGAAGGATTTGTCTTCCAGAGGAATGAGCCGTGCAGAAATTGCAAGAGCTATGGGAGTACAGGATTTTATCGCGGGAAAATGTATGAACCAAAGTCGAAACTTTTCCGAGAGGGAATTGAAGATGGCTTTGGCCGAAAGTGTGAAAACCGATGAGATGATTAAAAGCGGTGGCATTGACGAAATGATAGGAGTGGAAATGCTCCTTGTAAAATATAGTCAGAAGCCGGCATAAAAAAATAAACCACGCAGATGCGTGGTTTATTTTTGTGCTTAAAATTAAGCAATAGTGTTAACTAATTTTGTTAATCTGGAAACTTTTCTAGCAACGTTGTTCTTGTGGTAAATTCCCTTAGAACCAGCCATTTCGATAGCCTTTGTAGCTGCTGTTAATGCTTCCTGTGCTGCTGCCTGATCTTTAGCAGCTACTGCAGCTTCTACCTTCTTGATAGCAGTCTTAACTGCAGACTTAACACTCTTGTTTCTTTCGTACTTAGTTCTGTTAACTAAGATTCTTTTCTTTGCTGACTTAATGTTAGCCATTTTTTCTACCTCCGTGAAAAATCATATTGCAATTTCCATTGAGAGAGATTGGAAATTGTGTTTCACAATCTGCACCTTGAGGATTTGCGGACGTCTGGTGCAGACATCAACTGTTATTTTATTAGATATGAAAAGGATTGTCAACAATTACTTTTTTAAATTGTTTGAATAAATTCTTCAAAGAATGGAAATACTATGGAGGACTTGTGGAAAGGAGAATGGGGATGGACAATCTGGGACTGTATACGGACCTGGCCCTGGAAGAACGGGAACGATTTGAAGAGGATGTGGAAATATCCGGAGTCAGAGTTTGTGAAAAAGAAGAGAATACATTGCATATGGTGACAACCACGGTGGAAATTGTAAACAAAAACGGAGAAAAGGCAATGGGGAAGCCTAAAGGAAAATACGTAACCATGGAAAGCCGTTGGCTGAAAGAAAGTGAGGAGACGTTACAGGAGGCCTTTTCAAAACAGCTTTATGAGAACCTGACGGAAATGTTGGGGGAGAAAACAATCGAGAAGTTGTTGATTGTAGGGTTGGGAAACGCCAATGCGACACCGGATGCATTAGGTCCCAGAGTAATAGAAAAGATTAAAACGGGGAACGGTGTTTTTTGTCTGGCACCGGGAGTGCTGGCGCAAACCGGCATGGAAACCTACGATATTGTCAAAGGCGTTGTGAAAGAAGTAGAACCGGATATGATTTTTGCAGTTGATTCTCTTGCATCCAGAAATCTTCGGCGTGTTACCACAACAATCCAGTTAGCGGATACCGGCATTATACCGGGCTCCGGTGTGGGAAACCATCGGAAAGGCTTGAATCAGGAATCCCTGCATCGCAAAGTGATTGCGGTGGGGGTACCTATGGTGGTTAGCGGTGCCACGATTGTAAATGATACGATGGAACGATTGCTTTCGATTTTGAAAACAATGCCGAACAAGGAGCACTTTGCAGGGATATTAGAAGGGTACTCCAAAGAGGAGAAGTATCGGCTGTTTGAGGAATTGTTGTCAGAGGAAACGGAGCAGACTTTTGTTACACCCAAAGACGTGGATGAGATTGTGGAGAACTTAAGTATTGTAATTGCCCGGGCAATCAATCAATTCTGTAAGGAACGGGTTATATGTCAGAAGGGTGAAACATATACTATAGAGGGCAAAGAAAAATGATTGGGACAACATAACGTTGGATAGGACGCATAGGGGGAAACAGTGAAAGAACTTCGATATAAATTAACGGAATCTGCTTTTCGAAAGATTTGGGGGATTCTGATAATGGGGTTGTGCCTTTATGTTATGGCGCAATCCGTTCAGTTGATTTCAAAAGAGAAGGAGGAATATGTTCTGGAAGAATCCGGAAAATATGTGGGAAATATTCTGGCAAGAGAAATTGTTGAGAATTCAGATGTTATGGACAAATATATGTCCTGTCTGGAACAGAACAAGGATCTTTCGGATGTGGCAAAAGTAGAATTGTTAAAGTCGGTGGTGACGGAATATATTGATGCCAGTGAATATACATATGATACGACAGACCCGGGGTATGGTCAGGTAATCCATTTGATCTATGAAAATATGAATTCCACCGGAGCGACGGAGAAAAGGATGTTGTCGTCTGAAACAAAGGAACCGGAAACCAAAAAGAAAAAAGCAGTGACAACCCAGGCGACGATTGTTCCGGAACCAAAATCCGTGGGCAAGAAATACACGACAAAAAATGTAGGAAGCTTTAAAAGCGTGATGGATCGGTTTTACACGGTGACCTCTGCCACGGCACTTTATGAAAGTGATTTGCCGATTCAAAAAGCATTGGCAGAGCCTTTTGAAATCAAAGGAAAAGGAAAGAAACCCCAAATTCTGATTTACCATACTCATTCCCAGGAGGAATTTCAAAACAGTACTTCCAATCCGGATACGACAATTATCGGTGTTGGAAATCGATTGGCAGAAGTTCTGGAAAAGCAGTACGGATATCATGTCATTCATGATACTTCTACGTATGACATTGTTCACGGGAAGTTGGATCGGAATGAAGCGTATGACCAGTCCAGAGCTGGCGTGAAGAAACTGTTGAAAAAATATCCGTCCATCAGCCTTTGTCTGGACATTCATCGGGACGGTGTTGGGGAAGGAACCAGATTGATTACAGAAATCAATGGAAAGAAAACGGCACAGATTATGTTGTTTAACGGAATGTCCCGGTTCAAGTTATCGGGAGATATTGATTATCTGTATAATCCATACCGGTTTGAAAGTCTGGCACTGACCTTGCAGATGAAGTTAAAAGCAGAAGAATTTTATCCGGGATTTACAAGACGAAATTACGTAAATGCCTACCAATATAATCTGGATATTTGCAGGCAGTGTATGCTGATTGAAGTGGGCGCACAGACCAACACCTATCAGGAAGCAAAAAATGCAGCAGAGCCAATGGCAGTCTTAATTCATAAAGTGCTGGGAAAGAAAAAATAAAAAGGAGCTCTTCGTAGGAGCTCCTTCAATTTACTTTCCGGTAGAACCAAATCCGCCTGTTCCGCGAACGGTATCTGATAATTCATCTGTTTCCTGAAAAGCAACCTTCAGGAATGGTGCAACAACAATCTGTGCAATTCTTTCGTTGGCTTCAATGGTCTGTGGGGCTTTCCCGTGATTGTGAAGTGCAACGGTAATTTCACCACGATAATCTGCATCAACGACGCCAACCTTGTTTGCAGGAGCCAAATCTCTTTTGCAGGAAAGACCGCTTCTTGCATAAATGAGACCGGCATATCCTTCAGGAATTTCCATGGCAACTCCGGTTCCAACAAAAACAGTTTGTCCCGGTTCAATGGTTAATGCTTCATCCAGACAGGCATATAAATCTGCTCCGGCAGCATAGTCACTTCCATAAGTAGGAATTGTAGCGTTCTCTTTTAATTTCTTTATGTTTACGTTTACTGACATAATGTCCTCCTATAATTTCTTTTCCCATAAAACAATCTGACCGGTTTCCATGGTTTCAGGAATTTTAATCAGACGCTGGTTTTCCGAACCGCGAAAAACCAAAGCGGGATTTTTTAACTTTTCAATAAAAGGTCCGTCTACAAGAACATCAATATAGGAAAGAAGTTCTCGGGTTTCAGGCCATTCATGATACATCTTTCCCATAATATCTCTTTCAAATTCAAAACCGGTAAAGCACCAGATGGTTTTGTCGGGATAGACTTCTTTGAGTTTCTTTGCCAGCGGGAGTAAGCCTTTTTGGTTTGCGTATTCAAAAGGTTCTCCACCTAAGAAAGTGACACCGGCATAGGCACCGAAAGACAATGTATCAATAATGCTATCAATTGTTTTTTCTGTGAAAGGTTTACCGTAGTTAAAGTCCCAGGCTTCTTTATTAAAACAGCCCGGACAGCGATGATTACAACCGCTTACAAACAGGGATACTCGGATTCCCGGTCCGTTTGCAACATCATAAGTTTTGATTTCTGCGTAATTCATAAGGACTCCTTTCTATCGCATACAATTTAAAAAAGCATACACTAAATTATAAGTGAAGTAGGATAAAAAGTCTACATGGAACCGAGAGAAAGAAGAAAAGGTTGAAGAGTTTATGACGATAGTGTATGATTGTGTTAGTTATCACTAACTATTTGGAGGGCGTTATGAATTTGGATATTTTGAATGGGATTGCGATTCCATTTTTAGGGACGTCTCTGGGAGCGGCTTGTGTTTTTTTGATGAAGAAAGACTTAAGTATTATTGTACAGAGAATGTTAACGGGGTTTGCTGCCGGTGTCATGGTTGCAGCATCTATTTGGAGTTTATTAATTCCGGCAATGGAGCAGTCGGAACATATGGGCAAATTTTCCTTTATCCCGGGAGTTGTAGGATTCTGGGTAGGGATTTTGTTTCTGTTGCTGTTAGATACAGTGACTCCTCACTTGCATATGAACAGCGATACGCCGGAAGGCCCGAAAAGCAAATTGAAGAAAACAACCATGCTTGTATTGGCGGTGACGCTTCACAATATTCCGGAAGGAATGGCAGTGGGAGTGGTGTATGCAGGCTGGGTTTCCGGACATACAACTATTTCTGCTACGGCAGCGTTGGCATTGGCTGTGGGAATTGCCATACAGAATTTCCCGGAGGGCGCAATTATATCCATGCCGCTACGTGCCCGGGGAGCAACGAAGAAGAAAGCTTTTCTTTATGGAGTGTTGTCCGGGATTGTTGAGCCGCTTGCTGCTATTATCACAATTTTGTTATCGAAACAGTTAATTCCGATTCTTCCGTATCTGTTAAGCTTTGCAGCAGGAGCAATGATCTATGTAGTTATAGAAGAGTTGATTCCGGAAATGTCTGAGGGGGAACATTCCAATTGGGGAACGCTGTTGTTTGCCTTTGGCTTTACCCTGATGATGGCATTGGATGTTGCACTGGGCTAAGGGATATGGTACATTGAATAGAAGAAAGACGAGGTTGAAGGGAATCCTTTCAACCTCTTTGTTTGAAAAAGGGAGGCTGTTATGAGCGTTTTAAGTCAGTATGAACCAAAGAAGGTGTTTCAGTTTTTCGAGGAAATCTGTTCGATTCCGCACGGTTCTAATAATGTAAAGAAAATCAGTGACTATCTGGTAAATTTCGCAAAGGAACGAAACCTGAAGGTACGTCAGGATGAAGCATACAATGTGATTATTTGGAAGGATGGCAGTGTCGGGTATGAAGCGGCTGCACCTGTGATTTTGCAGGGGCATATGGATATGGTCGCAGTGAAAGAAGCAGACTGTTCAAAGAATATGGAAACAGATGGTTTGGATTTGGAAGTACAGGGAGAGTTCCTTTCAGCAAAGAAGACTTCTTTGGGAGGCGATGACGGAATCGCAGTAGCCTACGCCTTGGCAATTTTAGATGATGATACCCTCAGTCACCCACCATTGGAAGCTGTGTTTACCACCAATGAAGAAATCGGAATGTTAGGCGCAACAGCTTTGGATGCTTCTGATTTAAAGGGAACGGTTATGCTGAATATTGATTCGGAAGAAGAAGGAGTTTTCACGGTGAGTTGTGCCGGTGGAGCAACAGTGAAATGTAATCTTCCTTATAGAAAAGAATTGATTTCAGCCGCAGTCATTGAAATTCGTATGGACGGCTTTACCGGTGGACATTCCGGGATTGAAATTGACAAGGACCGACTGAATGCCAATCAGGTCATGGGAAGAGTGCTATTGAATGTATTCCAGAAAGTCGGTATGCGATTGGTTGTTATTGGCGGTGGTGAAAAGGACAATGCTATTGCGGATTTTGCCGAAGCAGCCATTGCCGTAAATACCGAGGCCGTTGATGCAACAAAGAAAATCATTGAAGATACTTTTGCCGAAATTCAGGCAGAACATCCGTTATCGGATCCAAATATGAAGTTACAGTTAAATGTTATGCCGGAAGATATGCTGGAAAGTTTTTCCGGAGCTGCTACTTTGGCAACGGTAGTTTCTCTGGCAAATATGCCGGGGGGAGTACAGCGAATGCATCCGGAAGTGCCGGGAATGGTTCAGACCTCATTGAATCTTGGAATCCTGAAAACGGAGCCGGAGCAGGTGCAGCTGGTGTTCAGTGTCAGAAGTTCTGTGGAAAGTGAGAAAAACTTCCTCATTGAAAAATTGAAGTCCTTGACGGAAATCTTTGGCGGCAATGTTATTGTAGAAGGAAACTATCCGGGCTGGGAATATAAAGCAGATTCCAAACTGAGGGAAGTAATGGTGGAAGCTTATCGACAGATTTATGGAAAAGAACCGATAGTGGAAGGCGTACATGCAGGATTGGAATGCGGTATTTTTGCCGGCAAGATTCCGGGATTGGATGCTGTTTCTTTCGGACCGCAGATGAACAATATTCATACAACCAACGAAGAATTGAATATTCCTTCGGTGGAAAGAACATGGAAGTTAATTTTGAAAACTTTGGAAATGTTGAAATAGTTAGGAAATAAGGGAAAGGTTCAAGTTTACCTTTCCCTATAATTATGCTAGAATGACATACGTAAAAATGTATAGAAAGGTAAAAAAACATTGGCACATATAGATCAGAGTAAAATTAGAAATTTTTGTATTATCGCCCATATTGATCATGGAAAATCAACTTTGGCGGATCGTATTATTGAAATGACAGGACTTTTGACCGAAAGAGAAATGCAGTCTCAGGTCCTTGACAATATGGAATTGGAACGTGAGCGTGGGATTACCATTAAATCTCAGGCGGTTCGTACCGTATATAAAGCGAAGGATGGCGAAGAATATATCTTCAATTTAATTGATACCCCGGGACACGTGGATTTTAATTACGAAGTATCCCGAAGCCTGGCAGCCTGTGATGGGGCAATTCTTGTAGTGGATGCGGCACAGGGTGTGGAAGCACAGACTTTGGCAAACGTGTATCTTGCATTGGATCATGATTTGGAAGTCGTTCCGGTTATCAATAAGGTTGATTTGCCATCGGCAGATCCGGAACGTGTCATTCAGGAAATTGAAGACGTCATCGGATTGGAAGCTCAGGGCTCTCCATTGGTATCGGCAAAGACCGGTCTCAATTGCGAAGATGTTTTAGAAGCAATCGTGAATCAACTTCCGGCACCGGAAGGAGATCCGGAGGCGCCGTTACAGGCATTGATTTTCGACAGCTTGTATGATTCTTATAAAGGCGTTATTATTTTCTGCCGTATTAAGGAAGGTACGGTTAAGCCGGGAATGAATATTAAAATGATGGCTACCGGTGCTACGGCCAATGTAGTGGAAGTAGGATATTTTGGTGCGGGACAGTTTATGCCTTGTGAGGAATTGTCCGCAGGAATGGTTGGTTATATTACTGCCAGCATTAAGAACGTTCGTGACACTATGGTAGGTGATACGGTAACCGGCGCTGACAATCCGGCAGCAGAACCACTTCCGGGATACAAGGAAGTAAACTCTATGGTGTACTGTGGATTGTATCCGGCAGATGGAGCCAAGTATCCGGACCTTCGAGATGCTTTGGAAAAACTGCAGCTTAATGATGCAGCGTTGAAGTTCGAACCGGAAACATCCATTGCCTTAGGCTTTGGTTTCCGTTGTGGATTCTTGGGATTATTGCACTTGGAAATTATTCAGGAACGTCTGGAACGTGAGTACGGCTTAGACCTGGTAACTACGGCACCGAGTGTTATTTATAAAGTATACAAAGAAAACGGCGAAGTTATCGAACTGACCAATCCGACAAACCTGCCGGATCCAAGTGAGATTGCTTACATGGAAGAACCAATCGTCAGTGCGGAAATTATGGTGACCAGTGAATTCATTGGTTCCATCATGGAACTTTGCCAGCAGAGACGTGGACGTTACATCAGTATGGAATACGTGGAAGAAACCCGTGCCGTGCTGAAGTACGACATTCCGCTGAATGAAATTATTTACGATTTCTTTGATGCGTTGAAGTCCCGTTCCAGAGGATATGCTTCTTTCGATTATGAATTGAAAGGATATGAGCAGGCGAAACTGGTGAAATTGGATATTCTTATTAATAAAGAAGAAGTGGATGCCTTGTCCTTTATCGTACCGGAAGTTTCCGCTTACGAACGTGGACGCAAGATGTGTGAAAAACTGAAACAGGAAATCCCGCGTCAGATGTTTGAAGTTCCGATTCAGGCAGCAGTGGGAAGTAAGGTTATTGCCAGAGAAACGGTTAAAGCAATGCGTAAGGATGTATTGGCGAAATGTTACGGTGGTGACATTTCCAGAAAGAAGAAACTTTTGGAAAAACAGAAAGAAGGAAAGAAACGTATGCGTCAGGTTGGAAACGTGGAAATCCCACAGGCTGCGTTTATGTCCGTGCTGAAGTTAGATGAAGAATAAAAAAATGGGGTAAGATGATGATTGGAATGAACGAATATTTTGGAGGGACGTGTATATTTGTTGTCGTTGGATGCATTATGTCGATTTATTACAAAAGTCCTCCCCTTGTCTTTATAGTTATTAGTTCGTTTTTGATTTTTGACGCTGTTCCCTATCTTGTGTATCGGAAAGTTAAAAATAGAGAAACAAAAAAACAGAAAAAAGAACAGGAAAGTGTTGAAAAAACCTTAGAACAGATAAAACCTGTGATTGACCAGATGAACCAGAGAATGAAGGAAGAACAAAAGGGGGTGGAAATTCAGAGAACGAAAACTAAATCTAGAAAGAGAAAATATTCTTTTGAAAAGAAGCCAATCAAAAATCCTGATATAATAAAAAGGAAAAAGGAACTTCGCATTCACACTTATGGCTATAAAAATTGTTATGATTATGATAACGATGAATGGTGGGAAGATTCAGAACATCACATAGGTTTGGTTCAAACAGAGGCGATTACTCCGGGAGTAACAAGGGGATTTGACGGAGAAGATCAATGGTTAATGTATTTAAATGATGAACACGAGGTAAGTGTAGATATTAAGCAGGAATATTATGGAGGCGTGCCAAATTATCAGGAGATATCGTTGTATTCCAGAGCATTTATAAATAATAAAGGTACCGGTGCTCGGGAAATTCGATTTGAACACAATGGAGAGTCATTCCAATTATCAGAATGGGATTTAAAAGAGGCAATACAAGAACTTTATCTTATGAAAAAATATCCGAATTATCAAGGGAAATTATTGTAAATGAGATTAGATAGAATTAACCGAGATATAGAACTATACATTCATATTCCGTTTTGTATTAGAAAATGCAATTACTGTGATTTTTTATCTGCTCCGGCAGATGAAGAAACGAAAAGGAACTATGTTTCTACATTGATTCGGGAGATTCAGCAGTCATCTTGTGATGATGTCTTAGTGGATACCATTTTTATCGGTGGTGGAACCCCTTCTATATTGGAAGCAGAACAGATGGAAGAAATATTGGCTTCCGTAAGAGAGAATTTTCATATTTGTGAGAATGCTGAAATTACCATTGAATGTAATCCGGGAACTGTTACGGAAGAGAAGCTTCTTACATATAAGAAGTGTGGCGTAAATCGAATCAGCTTTGGCCTGCAAAGTGCCAATGATGAAGAGTTGCGCAGTTTGGGAAGAATTCATTCCTATGAAGAGTTTTTGGAATCCTATGAACTGGCAAGGAAATGTGGTTTTGACAACATCAACATTGATTTGATGAGCGCTTTACCGGGACAGACGGTGGAATCTTATGAAGATACAGTGCAAAAGATTCTTGCATTGAATCCGGAACACATTTCGGCTTACAGTTTGATTATAGAAGAAGGAACCGCTTTGAAGCAGCAGCTGGACCGGGATGGATATGATTGTTTGCCATCTGAAGATGATGAACGGTCAATGTATTACCGAACTGAGCAGTTGCTTAAAGATGCAGGATATCATCGATATGAAATTTCAAATTATGCCAAGGATGGTTTTTCATGCAGGCATAACATTGGTTATTGGAAGCGAAAGGAATATTTGGGACTGGGCCTTGGGGCCGCGTCTTTGATTGGAAATATTCGCTATAACAACACCAATGATTTCAAGACGTATGTGAATGCACAGGATTTTGAAGTTGTTCGTGTCAATCGGGAGGAACTGTCCTTGAAGGACCAAATGGCGGAATTTATGTTTTTGGGACTTCGTATGATGGAGGGGATTTCCATTGAAGAATTCCGGACAACGTTTCAAACAGATCTTTACGACGTTTACGGCGACGTAATTCATAAATTCATAAAACAGGAACTGTTGGTAGATAATAAGGAAAGAATTTATTTAACGCCGAAAGGAATTGATGTTAGCAATTATGTAATGTCAGAGTTTCTTTTGGAGGAAGATTAGGAGGTAGAACAATGGAAGATAAGAGAATTGATGAAATTATTGCAATGTTAGACGGTAGTGTTAAAAAAGGCGACGGACATATTAATGTGACCGTGGATGATACCAAAGAAACAGCACAGTCAATCTCCAGAGGATGCTGCGACAACTCTGACAACCCAACAGCCTGCAGTGTGCCAACTTTGGAATTGCCGGATGATGATGAATTCCAGAAATAATTGCGGGAAACTTTTTAAAAAAGGATATTGACAGTAAAATACAGTTATTATATAATCTTTTATTGTGACGTGTTATGTGCGCTACCACTATGCCTAGCCAAAGCCCCGGTACGGGATAGACGGTACGGACAGTAAACATAGATATCAAAGAAAATTTCAGGAGGAAAACCAATGAAAACATACATGGCTAGTCCAGCAGACATTGAAAGAAAATGGTATGTAGTTGACGCTACAGAATATACATTAGGTCGTTTGGCTTCAGAAGTTGCCAAGGTATTAAGAGGAAAGAACAAACCACAGTTCACACCTCATATCGATACAGGTGATTTCGTAATTATCACAAACGCAGATAAGATTAAAGTAACAGGTAAGAAATTAGATCAGAAGATTTATTACCATCATTCAGACTACGTAGGTGGTATGAAAGAAACAACTCTTAAAGAAATGCTCGCTAAGAAGCCTGAAAGAGTTATTGAACTTGCAGTTAAGGGCATGCTTCCAAAGGGACCTTTGGGAAGAAGCATGGCTAAGAAGCTTTTTGTTTATGCAGGAGCTGAGCACCCACATGCAGCTCAGAAGCCTGAAGAATTAACATTTTAGTTCACTGAAAGGAGGAAATAACGATGGCAGATAGATTTTATGGAACAGGTAGAAGAAAAAGCAGCGTAGCTAGAGTATATGTTGCTCCTGGTAAAGGAAATATTACAATCAATAAAAGAGATATTGATGATTACTTTGGATTAGAAACTTTAAAGGTTATCGTACGTCAGCCATTAGCTGCAATCGATGCAGTTGATAAGTTTGACATCACTATTACAGTTCACGGTGGTGGATACACAGGACAGGCCGGTGCTATCAGACATGGTATCGCTAGAGCATTAGTTCAGGCAGACGCTGAAAACAGACCAGTATTAAAGAAAGCTGGATTCTTAACAAGAGATTCAAGAATGAAAGAAAGAAAGAAATACGGTCTCAAAGCAGCTCGTCGTGCACCACAGTTCTCAAAGAGATAATTTCCGCGATTGCTACAAGCAGCGCGATTACAAAAAAAGAGATTCCATATGGATGCTTGCATCCGATATGGAATCTCTTTTTTTGTAATCATGCGGCGACAGCCGCGACCGAGATGAAGCGTAAGCGAAATCGAGGTGGAAGCTACGAATGCATCGCTGGCATTTAGACTATTTGGGGTTGATTGTGTGGGGAAGAAAGAGTATAATTGGTCACATATAGTTTATGTCCCCTTTGAGATTACGAATAGATATGTAGAAGAACGAAAATCATTCGTAGACTGTTGGGCGCGGTTACGAATGAAAAGTGCAATATGAGAAAAACATTCGTAGGCATTGGGGTGCGGTTACGAATGAAAAGTACAATATGAGAAAATCATTCGTAAAAATGGAAAGTTGACTACGAATGAAAAATACGAAATGAGAAATATATTCGTAGAGAAGGCATTTCTACTACGAATGAAAAGTACAATTCGAGAAAATCATTCGTAAAAATGGAAAGTTGACTACGGATGAAAAATTGAAAAACTAAAATATATCCGTAATAAAATCTAAAAGGGGGACAATTATGGGATTAAAAGAGAAACTGGGAAAAGAAGCTGAGAGATTACGCACCATGAAAGCAAAAGTTGAGAGAAATTTAGTAGATGTTCCAGAAGGCTGCTTGCGTATTGGAAAGAGTCAAGGATGTGTCCAGTATTATCATTGTGAAAAGGGAGGGCGACATAATGGAAATTACCTTCCCAAAAAGGAAATTGACTTTGCCAGACGCCTGGCCCAGAAATCTTATGACGAAAAAGTTCTGAAGCGAGTGAATAAGCGGTTATCGCAAATCGAATCAATCTTAAAAGATTACGATGATCATGAAATTGAACTGATCTATTTGAAAGAACATCCGGAACGAAGAAAGCTAATTGAACCGGTAGAGTTGACTTACCAGCAGAAGGTGGAGCAATGGATGAGTGAAGAATTTGCCGGGAAGCCGTTTAGAAATGATGTGCTGGTTATAACAACGAATCGTGGAATGCGTGTCCGCTCCAAAACGGAAAAAATAATGGCAGACTATTTTGACTCGAGAAACGTGAAATATAAATATGAATGTCCCTTGGATTTAAAGCCGTATGGTATAATATATCCAGACTTTACTTTTTTATCACCGAAGACCGGAAGGGAAATCTATTGGGAGCATGAAGGGATGATGGATAATCCGGAATATGCGAGGACAGCGATAATGAAGATTGAATTGTATGAGAATAATGGAATATTTCCGGGAGAAGATTTGATTATGTCATTTGAAACATCAGCTTCTGTAATTAATATGGAACTGGTGCAACAGTTTACAGAGAAATACTTGATTTAGGGGGAAGAATTTGTAATGTACGAAAAACAGAGAGGGAACATGATGAGTGAAATTACGTTGGAAATAGTTGCTGAGAATGAAATAAATCAACTCCATAAAATGCAGGTTGAAAGTTTTATGCCATTGTATAAGAAATATCATGACGAAGTATCCCCTGCGATAGAACCGGTAGAAAAAGTTCAAGGAAGAGTAGAAGCTCCAGAAAGAAAATACTATTTCATTGTTAAGGATGGAGAGCGAGTGGGGGCAATCAATATCGGAAACAAACCAAGAGAAAACGACAATACGATATTTTACATTAGTCCGATCTTTATCCTTCCCGAATATCAAAACCAGGGAATCGGATATGCTGCCATTCAAAGGGCATTTGAAATGTATCCTGAGGCTACAGTATGGAGACTTGCTACGATTCTTCAGGAACCGGCGAATTGTCATCTGTATGAGAAGTGCGGATTTCATAGGACGGGAGAGGAAACGGTTATTAATGAGAAGATGACTATAATAGGTTATGAAAGAACTTAGAAATAAAGGAGATTGAAATGGAATTATGGGAATTATATGACAACCAAGGAAATAAAACAGGAGAAATCTGGGAGCGACGTCACGGAATGAATGGCTTGATTCCAGAGGGAAGATACCATCTGGTAAGCGATATTCTTGTGCGTCATAAGGATGGTACTTTTCTTTTGACTCAAAGGCATCCGGATAAGGATACATACCCGGGATTTTGGGATGCCAGCGCAGGTGGTTCTGCACAAAAAGGGGAAGACCCCTTAGAATGTGCAGCACGAGAATTATTTGAAGAAACGGGAATTCGGGCAGAAAAATTTGAATTGATCGACATTTCTTTCAGAGATAAAAGTCACAGTTATATTCATTCGTATATTACAGAGGTTGATTGTGATAAGGAGTCCATTGTGTTACAGTTGGAAGAAACTGTTGCGTATCGTTGGGTGGATGCAAAGGGACTTTTGGATTATGCGGAATCGGATCTTGCAATCAAAACGAAAGTAGAACGGTACAAAAAAATCTACGAGAAAATCCGAGAAGAAATCAATCAAAAAAGTTGACATTGTAAATTTAGTGTTGTACCATAAGTAGCAAATATATCGATATATTTTTGGAAAGGAGAGCGTCATGCAGAACAAGAGAATGATTTCACATTTGCATATTAACATGATTATGGCTATGATTCATTGCGATTATGGTTTTATTGCTGATGGAAATTATTTGATGTTGCAGGATGACTGATATTCCGAAAAGAAAGTTATTAAAATGCAGAAAAGAACCATCAGACAATGTATTTGTTTGATGGTTCTTTTATTTTAAGGAGGAAACAATGAAGTATTACAGAGTTCACACAAAAGAAAATGCGTATATTACCGGACAGCCCAGAGGAATTTTTACCGCGGTCTGGAAGTTGGTAGAGGAAGGTGTTATGAATGAGAAAGAGGTAGAAACCTATTGGAAAAACAAAGCATATTTTGAAAAGGTACTTCCGGTGCCTCCCTTCTACGAACAGGGAAATCCTGAGGGAGCAGTCACCTGGTTTAAGGACAATGCCCAGGGAAATGACATTTATGAGCAGATGACATTTTACCGTGAAATGGCAAAGAAGTACGGGACTCGATTATATAAGTCGGTGAGTAATGAAATCCCGGGAGAAGTTATTTATGAGGATGACTTCCAAATCGCAGTAAAGAATGTAAGAGACGACATAGAATTTAAAACAGAGGAGATTGTGTAAATGAAAAAATATGAAAAACAGGATTGCTCGGAATTAAGAGCGTTAATCGAGGAAGATAAAGTCCCTTATGCGGTGTTATATCGCATTATCGGAGATGGCGTTGGAACAGTTATTACAGATCATAAGAGGATTGTGATTACCTGTTCCGGAACGAATTTTTATCCACTTTGGGTTTGGACGGCAAAGGATGTTACGAAGGAGGAATTGAATCAGATTTATGAAGTGCTGAAAACTGAGTTTGCCCCTTTGAGCGATTATCGTATCAATACAAGACAGGATATTGCCGATTATTTAATAGGGAGAATCAATGAAGATGGCGGAGGGTTTAAAGCGTTAGTGAATATCAATTCCTATGAATGCCCGGTTCCGAAAAAGCCAAAAGAAAAGGTGGATGGAAAAGGCGGAAGACTTGCTAAAGATGAAGTAGAGCTTGCGGCAAGGTTGACGCGGGAAGCAAGTCAGGCCATCAGCGGACTTGTTGTTTCCGAAGAGGATAGTATCAAGAGTGCCCGAGAAGGTCTTGAACAACAGGATTTATTTGTCTGGAGAAACGCTGAGGGAAAAGCAGTGTCCTTCTGTCATAAGCGTTTCGAATCTGATGAATATATTGCAGTAACGAATTGCTACACCGTGAAGGAGGAACGGGGCAAGCGCTACGCCGGCTGGCTGATCAATCAGGTTTGCGAAGAAATTATCAGTGATGGAAAAATACCATTGCTTTATGCAGATGCGGATTATGTTTCATCCAATCGATGTTACCAAAACATTGGATTTGTGCTGAACAGCACGCTGGTGACTATAGGGAAATAATATTTAAAAGAATTTGAAGATGTGATACAATAAAAGGGCTGTTGAAATAGCATTGAAGAATAATTAACAGGAGTATGTTATGGACAATCAGGAAAAAAATGAATTGACACCGGAGGAAAATCAAGAGGCTAAAAAGTGGTGTACACTATCCTTGTTGTGTATGTTTGGCGTTCCAATGATTTCCCTAATGATGGATAGTTTGGCAAGTAAAATTTTGGGGATCCGTGGTAATGTGATGGATCATATTCAGACTTGTCTTACATCGATTTGTATAATTGCTCACATTGCAGCATGGGGACTAATGATTTCCGTTCGGGTTAAATACCCTCAAAGCACAATGGGGAAAGTGCTGATGTGGTTATATATCGTTTTGATATTTCTTGCCGTAATATTATTTGTTGTATTTATAGTGTTACTGGTTTGGGCATTAGGCGAGATCATAAAGAGCTGCGGAGACACTTGTGAAGACACTTTTAAAGGTTGCGGCGAAATCGGATAAGTCAAGGAGGCAATGAAATGTATATACCAAAACTAAAGTACACATTTTATACGCCAATTGTCCTTAGTTCTATTGTGATCGGCGTTGCGGTTTCCTGTCTGCTAATGAAAAAAGCGGGCGCAAAGAAGGAGACCATAAGATACACAGCACTTTTCACTTTTATTTCGATATTACTTTTTTCCTATTTGATGGGAATTAATCTTTCGGGAAATATTTATCAAGTAGGATTTGTTGGGGCAGGCGGTGCGCTGGGATTGATTGTTGGCGCAATCGGTTCTGCGTTGATACATCGAGATCATATTCGGGACTCTGTTGCAGCATGGATTATTGTGGCACCGTTGATGTACGGACTTTCTAAAATATCTTGCCACATTGCCGGATGTTGTAATGGAATTCCTTATAAGGGTCCGTTTTACGTATCTTATGGCGTGAAAAACGGAAAGTGTTTTTTTCCGGTTCAATTGCTGGAAGTGGTGGTATTTCTTTTGATTTTTGTTTGTGGCCTGACATTATATATGAAAGGGAAAGAACAACTGAGAGTTGCTGAAATTGTTTTGGTGATTTCTGCACTGTCAAAGGTTGGAATTGAATTTCTGAGGGAATCCCATATGGGAAAGATTGTTTCCGGGTACCAGGTAATCGTGTTATTGATTGCATGCGGTGGTGTTATTGGAATGGAAAGAATTAGAAAAATAAGAAAAAGCTGATACCAAAGTTATTTGGTACCGGCTTTTTTTAGATGTCGAATAAAAAAGATGACATAAATTATAAATAGTATTAAGGCAAATCCAAGTCCTATCGGATACGCAATCGCAGTAGATAGATTTAAACCTCTTTCAGCGGTCAGAATATAAGTAAAACAAACTGCCGACATAAACTTGACATAAGGTTTTCTGATTGTTAAACTTATTTATGCGTTAACTACGCTGAATATACAGTTGATAAGGAGTATTGAAAAAATGAAAAGTTGTGAAGTATGTGGATTCCAAATGTTTGACAGGGAATCTGTATGTCCTAATTGTGGGACGGTTGATGAAGGTGGACGAACAAAATCGAAAACCTCGGGGAATGATTCTGTAAAATTTTATATGGCGGCATTGGCATTCTTTATTCCGCTTATCGGATTAATTGCGTTTTTTGTTAAAAAGAACAAACAGCCGAATGCAGCGCGTGTATATTTAAGTGTGGCTGTTATTTCGTGGTTATTAGGGCTTGTATTTTCTATCGTTGCTTTTGATCGTCTTCAAAAGATTGCGGAAAGCAACTACTACCGTGTTCAGTACGAGTATAATCGCAATTATGATTTCAGTGGTAAATAAGAAGTATTTAAGAACCCTCTGTCTGTTTGGCAGAGGGTTTATCAGATAGAGAAGAAATGGGGATGAGAGAATGATTATTCAGACCGGCGCAAGAACAGATATTCCTGCATTTTATGCGGAGTGGTTCGTGAATCGAATTAAGGAAGGATACGTAATGGTTCGCAATCCTTATTACCCGGAGCAGGTGACTAAGTATCAGTTGACTCCGGACGTTGTGGATTTGATAGGATTTTGTACGAAGAATCCGGCGCCCATGTTTCCGTATATGGATGTGTTGAAGGATTTTGGACAGTATTGGTTTGTAACAATTACGCCATACGGAAAAGAGATTGAGCCGAATGTTCCGGAAAAAGAGGTAGTAATGCAGGATTTCAGAAAACTATCTAAAATAGTTGGCGTGGATTCCGTGGCATGGCGTTATGATCCGATTTTGATTGATGATACCTATACCTTGGAACGGCATATTGCGGATTTTAAACATATGGCAGGAACGCTGGCGGGATATACAAAAACCTGTGTCATTTCCTTTATTGATTTGTACAAGAAGGTGCAAAGGAATTTTCCGGAAGCAAAAGAAGTGACAGAGAAAGAACGACTGATTCTGGGAAAAGCCTTTTCGGAAATTGCTCAAAGCAATGGAATGATTGTGAAGGCATGTGCTGAAGGAAGAGACTTAGAGCGATTTGGTGTGGATTGCGATGGTTGCCTTACGGTTGAAACCTTTGAAACTGCATTGCATCGACACTTGAAAGCGCCGAAAAAGAAGAGCCAGCGTGGATTGGCCTGTGCCTGTTATTTAGGTGCTGATATTGGAAGCTATGATACCTGTGGACATCTTTGCAGATATTGCTATGCAAATACAAGAAAAGATGTGGTTCATGATAATATGAAAAAACACGATCCAAACTCTCCGTTTTTGGTAGGGCACAGTATGAGAGATGATATTGTTCATGAGGCAAAGCAGGAGTCCTGGATTGACGAACAGGTGCAGTTTGATTTTGAAAAAATGGGAGAATTTTATTAGAGAGGTAAAAATGAAAACAGTTAGAAGAGCAGAGGAAAAAGATATTCCGAAAATATTAGAATTGTTGGTTCAGGTGGACATGGTTCATCATAAGGGACGACCGGATTTGTTCAAAGGACCGGCAACAAAGTATAACGCAGAAGAACTAAAAGAAATTCTTCAGGATGAAAAGACACCGGTCTTTGTGTGTGTGGACGGAGCGGACATCCCCATGGGGCATGCATTTTGTATTCAACAACACAATCCAAACGACCATGTGCTGACAGATGTGAAGACTCTTTATATCGATGATATCTGTGTAGATGAACAGCAACGAGGGAAAAATGTGGGAAAGACCCTCTATGAGTATCTGGTAGGTTATGCGAAGGAGAATGGTTATTATAACATTACTTTAAATGTATGGACCTGCAATCCCGGTGCAATGAAATTTTATGAAGCAATGGGGTTGGTTCCACAGAAAATAGGAATGGAAAAGATTATAGAAGAGTAGTAGAGACTACTGGGATTCATGAATGTGAATTTCAGTAGTTTTTTTGTTGGAATACCATAGGAAAGCGTTTTATAAAAAGTGTAAGGTACATTTGGAAGAATGAAAAATAGAAGATATACCATAAGACTGCATAAAAAAAGAAACGCAAGGTACGCTTTAAAAAAAGAAAAAGATGAGACGTACCATAATGTTAGATAAAATGAAAAACATAAGGTACATCGAAGAGAGGCGTGCAGGTATGAGTGTACCATACAAATCAAACTTTCACATAGTGCAGGGTACAGGCGCCCAAAACGCTTCTCAAAAGTGTACCGTGCAAATCATATTTTCACAGAATACAGGGTAAAGCCTCCCCCAAAAAGGGATTGTGCAATTTTTCGGAAAATCGTGCGATGAAAAGACATTGTGCAAAGTGCACAATTTGCTAAACGTTTTTATGGAGTTTTGGTGCAAAAACATTGTGAAATATGTTTTTTTGCAGAATATTGACAATTATTTCCCGTGGTGTTAATATTAGTTTAACGTTAAACTTAATCAAACTTATTCGAGTTGATGCGATTAAGATAAAACAGAACATTCACCTAATTTCGGGGGATTTTCGGAAACTAGGTGAAGTTTATCGTTAAACTATTTCTCAACAGTATAATTAAAGGAGGAAAAGCATGATGAGAAAGAATTTTGGCAAGAAGGCAATAAGCCTTGCGTTAATTGCAGCGATGTCCGTAACAATGATTACAGGATGTGGAGACAACAAAAAAGCAAAGAATGATGGAAAGACAACAGTAACATTAGGCATCTGGCCTTCAGACGATTTGGTTGATGATATTTCAACATTCGAAGGTTATGTAGACACAATGAAAGAATTACATCCGGATGTAGTGATTGAACCGGCACATTACACATATGCCACAGATACATTCGTTTCATTAGCTTCATCAGGAAACTGTCCGACAATTTTTGATACATGGTTTACAGAACCACAGAAATTGATTAACCAGGGATTAGTTGCTGACATTACAGAAGAAGTTAAGGCAAGAGGCTGGGACAAAAAGATGAACCCGGATGTATTAAAGATTATGTCTGATGAAGACGGACACATTTACGGTATTGCCCGTGATGCATACGCTTTAGGTGTTATGTGTAACGTAAACCTTTTCAAAGAAGCAGGATTAGTTGACGAAGACGGAATTCCAAAATTCCCTCAGACATGGGAAGAACTTGCAGAAACAGCAAAGACAATTAAAGATAAGACAGGTTCTGCAGGCTTCTGTTTACTTGCTAAAGATAATGCAGGTGGATGGCACTTCTCAAACATCGCTTGGGCATTTGGTGCAACTCTTTGTAAAGACAATGGCGATGGAACATACACATCAAACTTAAATTCTAAAGAAGCAGTAGATGCTATGAAATATGTATATGACTTAAAGTGGAAATATGACGTATTAACTGCTGATCCAACAGCTGAAAACTGGGATTCAGGATTCCAGCAGATCGGAACTGATGCTTGTGCAATGTACATTGCAGCAAATGATGCGGTTGATAAGCCAACTCAGGTTAACGGACTTGCAACAGACAAGCTTGCAATGTGCGCAATCCCTGCAGGACCAAACGGAGATCAGTATTCCTTAACAGGTGGTACACCTTATATGTTCTCTAAGGATGCTTCAAAAGAAGAAATCAATGCAGCGTTAGACTTCTTAGAAGTAATGGGTAGAACACCGGACGTAAACGATACAATGATTCAGGGACTTCAGGCAGATGCAGCAAAGAGAAAGAACAACGGTGTTCCTGTAATTAAACCATTCCCATGCTGGATTAACGAAGACAGACTTGAAGCAGAACAGAAAGTATTGGAAGAATACAAGAATGTTGATGAAAGATTATACAGCAACTACTTTGATACAACAGGAAAAGAAGGAAACTTAAGATCAGAAGAACCTGGAGAAACTCAGGAAATGTATGCACAGCTTACAAATGTACTTCAGGATGTAGTAACAAATAAGGATTGTGATATCCAGAAATTAATGGATACAGCAAATGAAAATTACCAGAAGATTTTAGATAGTAAATATCATAAATAATCCCCTTTCAACTCAATGTGCCCCTGTAAAAAGGGGCGCATACTCTAAAGGGACATAACAGGAGGAGGAACCCGAAATTGAAAACAAATCAGGGAACAAGAATCGTAAAGAAAAAGAAGTTCACAAAAAATGATTTCATAGGATGGTGCATTATGCTTCCTGCATTGGTTCTGTTCGCCTTCTTTGTTTGGGAACCATTGCTGGAGAGTGTGAGAATGTCATTGTATTCAGCCCGCGGGGTTGAATTGCAGGAATTTGTAGGATTTGATAATTACGTTAGCGTGTTCAATAACGTAGATTTTAAAGATGCATTTGTAAATACTTTTAAGTACATCGGATGGTCTTTAGTAATAGGTTTTATGGTTCCAATCATTTTAGCAGTATTTATTACGGAAACTGTTCATGGAAAAGGTTTATTCAGAACAGCGATTTACTTTCCAAATATGATTCCGGGAATGGCTGTATCACTGATGTGGGTATATTTCTTTAAACCGGGAGATACAGGTGTTTTAAATATTTTGTTATCAAAGATTGGTGTAGAACCGCAGGTTTGGCTGAACAATGCAGCACTGGTTGTGCCGCTGATTGTCATCGCACTGACCTGGAAGGGGGCCGGATCAACGGCACTGATTTATATGGCGGGAATTAGCGGAATTAATCCGGAATATTATGAAGCGGCAGCAATTGACGGCGCCGGCGTGTTCCAGAGAATTTTCCATATTACAATTCCATGCATTCTTAGTTTAGGAAAGACAATGCTGATTTTACAGGTAATTGCAGTGTTCCAGATTTTATACGAACCGTTGGTATTAACAAATGGTGGACCGAACAACGCCAGCCTGTCAATCATGCTTTTAGTATATCGTTACGCATTTAGAGATTACAATTATCCAAGTGCGGCAGCACTTTCTGTAATCATCTGTATTGTATTGATCCTCTTAAGCGGATTGTACATGAAGTTAACGAAAAGTAAAGACGAGTATTAGGAGGGAAAAGAATGTTTTTTAAGAAATATGCAGACAAAACAGACGGCGCAATTCGCGGCTTTGATGTGAAGTCTATCCGAGTAAAAATCATATGCCTCCTGATTATGCTTGTATGTATCATATTTGGCATCGTTGCAGTATTCCCTGCAATCTGGGTAATGCTGTCAGGTTTTAAAGATTTGAAGGGATTGTTAAATTCCACAGATTTATTCCCGAAAAGTTACAGCTTTGAAGGATTTAAACAGACCTGGGATAAACTTCATTTCTTCGTATACTACAAGAACTCCTTCATTATGGTAATCGGTGCGGTAATCAGTGCCATTATCTTTAACGGAATTCTTGCATATGCATTAGCAATTTTGAAACCAAAGGGATACAAGATTATTAACGGTCTGGTAATGTGGAGTCTTTTGATTCCTGCAACAACCAGTATCGTAGCATTATTTGTAAACATTAACCGCTTGGGACTCAATAACTCTTTTATTCCTTTGTGGTTATGTTATGGGGCAAATGCCTTTTACGTAATTCTATTTAAAGAATTTTTCGAAGGGCTTCCGAAGGAATTGATTGAAGCCTCAAAGATTGACGGCTGTAACGCATTACAGATTTTCTATAAAATTGTGTTGCCGATGTCCAAGCCGATTATCATGGTTATCGTGATTTTTGCAGTGACAGCAGCCTGGTCAGACTTCCTGTTACCATATCTGGTATTGAATGGTTCAGGAAAAGAAACAGTAATGGTGAAGTTGTATTCATACACAACATCAAGAACAACACCAATTGATATGATTCGTGCCATTACATTCTCAATTATTCCACCAACAATTATATTCGTAATCTTCCAGAAGAAGATTACCGATGGTGCTGCAGGTGGAGCAGTTAAAGGATAATAGATAACCCATGGGATTGCCGGTTGCATCTCCTCGCTTCCGGCAATCAAAAATAAACTGAAATTGGAAGGTCGAAGATAAACCCTTTTCGATCAATTGGAGGAACGATATGGCAAAAGTAGCAGACAAATATTTTGAAATTGATCAGTGGAAAATTATTGAAAATGGATATAATCCCGCATATGGAGAAGTGGCAGAGTCCGTTTTTTCATTGGGTAATGAATATATGGGAATCAGAGGATTTTTTGAAGAAGGATATTCAGGAAAGAAACTGATTGGCAGTTATTTCAACGGAATTTATGAGCAGACAAAACCGGATTACGGTCACTACAAAGGAATTGTAGATTTTACGGAATATATGGTGAATTCAGTGAACTGGCTGTACACCAGAATGGAAGTTGACGGAGAACAGCTGGATCTGGCTGTTTCAGAAGTTGAGGACTTCCGGCGTGTTCTGGATTTAAAGACCGGTGTATTAACAAGAAGCTTTGTATGGAACACCAAGTCCGGAAAAAAAATTCGATTACTTTTTGAACGTTTACTTTCTATGACGAAGGTTACATGTGCTGCTCAGAAAATCACAATGGAATCTCTTTCGGGAGCGGTTACAGTGCAGTTGACCAGTGGTTTGGACTTTTCTGAGAAGCATCAGATGACCGATGAAAATCTTTGGAAATGCAGCAGAGAAAATGTTTCTTTTGGCGAAGTGATTACACTGGGAATCGAAGGGACAACCCTGCAGACAAAGAAGAAGGTTTACAGCAGCGCAATCATTGAAGCGGATTGCAGTAATGTAAAGGAAATTGTGCAGGAACAAAGTGTGGCTGCACAGATGGATTTTGAATTAAAAGAGAAAACACCGGTTACAGTAGTAAAACTGGTGAAGAATATTACATTGAAGGATGAAGAAGAGCAGGCAACTTACGAAGAACAGGTTGCTGTGGCAGATCAGAAGACTTTTGATTATGATTCCTTACTTTCTGAATCAGTGGAATTCTGGAATGATGTTTGGAAACATTCCGATATCGTTATTGAAGGGGATGATGAAAATCAGCAGGGAATCCGTTTTTGTATCTTTCAGATGTTCCAGACCTATCATGGCGCAGTGAAGGGAACCAATATTGGTGCAAAAGGATTGACCGGTGAAGCCTATAACGGAAATGCGTTCTGGGATACAGAAACTTACTGTTTACCGTTTTTCCTTTTCAACAATAAGGAAGCGGCAAAGAATCTTCTTTACTTCCGATACAAAACATTGGATGAAGCAAGAGAACGTGCAAAGATGTTGGATTGTAAGGGAGCATTCTATCCGATTGCAACCATTAGCGGAAAAGAATGTTGTAATCTTTGGCAACATGCCAGCTTACAGCTGCAGGCATCCACAGCGGTCGCATACGGAATCTGGTTCTACGAAAAAATATATCAGGACCGGGATTTTATGAAGAATTACGGATTGGAAATGTTAATTGAAATCTGTAGAATGCTTGCAACCCGTGGAGATTTTTCGGCGGAAGGAAAATATGGTTACTATTGCGTAATGGGTCCGGATGAGTTCCAGATGATGGTTAACAATAACTGTTATACAAACTATATGGCGAAGTTTACTTTTGACTACACCCTGAAGAAACTGGGTGACGTTGAAAGAGATGACGAAGCTGCATACAAGAAAGTAACGGATGCAATTCACTTTGAAGAGAAGGAAGCAGTGGCATGGGCAGAAATGTCCGAAAAGATGGACATTCCATATCATGAAGATACCAAACTCTTTGAACAGCATGAAGGTTTCTTTAAATTGCCTCATGTGGAAGTGGATGAAATTCCGGTGGAAGACTTCCCGTTGTATCATCATTGGACTTACGACAGAATTTACAGAAACGACATGATTAAACAGCCGGATGTTTTAATGTTGATGTTACTGTTTAATTCCAAATTTACAAGGGAGCAGTTGGAAGCAAATTATGATTATTACGAACATCGTTGTATTCATGAGAGTTCCCTTTCACCATCCGTTCATTCGATTCTTGCTTCCCAGTTAGGAAAGCACAAAGAAGCATATGATTTCTTTGGATTTGCTACGAGAATGGATTTGGATAATTACAACAGAAACACAAGAGAAGGATTACATACAACATCCATTGCAGCAGCTTGGATGAATATCATTTACGGTTTCGGCGGATTGAGATCGGATGGAGAAGGATTGTCCTTAAACCCTTCCATTCCTGAAAACTGGAAGAGCTATACGTTTAAAATTAATTATCAGGACGAGACCATTGATGTGACGGTAACAAAAGAAAAGGTGGAAATCAAAACAGAGAAAGGAATACCGGTTTCAATCAATGTATATGGAAAACCGGTAGAACTGACAAAGGATACTTTTACATGCCCGTATCAGGCATAGTGAAAGGATGAGTTGGAGAGCAGTATGATAGATTGGAAAATACGACACAGCGGATTTGATAAAAACAAAATAGCGGAGTTTGGAAACCGATTTCTTATTGGAAATGGTTATATGGGTGTCCGAGGAACTTTGGAAGAATTCGGAAAAGAAGAATTGGTTGCTGTCAATCTGGCGGGAATTTATGACCAGGTAGGAGACTCCTGGAGAGAACCGTTGAATGCGCCAAATGGATTTTTCGGATACTTGGAAATTGACGGAAAGCCATATCGCCTACCGCAGGAAACACCAAAGAGTCATCTGGTTGAACTAGATTATCGACATGGTATTTTCAAACGGGAAACCTGTTTTAAAACCGGTCGCGGTGATGTGATTTTGACCTGTGAGCGTTTTGTTAGTATGAAGGACGTTCATCTGGGGGCTATGAGATTTCGGATTCGTGCAAATTTCCATGCGGATATCAATCTGATTACCGGCATTGATGCAGATGTGTGGGACATAAACGGACCACATTATAGCAAGGTGTCCATGGATGAGGAATCTATGCTCAATATGACGGCAATTTCCGGAGAAAAGAATTATCAGGTATCTGTAGTGGCTGATGAAGTGACTGATTTTCCGTGTGAGAAAAAACAGTATCAGGAACGGCTAAAGTCTCTTAGAATTATTAGCTTTATTACAGATATTAACCGGGAATATTGTATTGATAAATTCTTTTCCGTTTACACATCAAAGGATACGGAAAAATGTTATAAGACAGCAAAAGAGTCTGTGGGACGTGCATTAACCAAGGGATACGAAAAACTTCTCTTTGAACATA
>JAEFAB010000010.1 GCA_016292095.1 Eubacterium sp.
GAGCCAAGCGAAAATCTGTGCTTGCACAGAGATTTTCACTTGGCGACCGTGTAATCACTGAGAAGTAGCGAAGTGGATTCGAAGTGATTACACAGAGTGGGTATCGAGTAGGAATCAGCCTACTCGATTGTCGGGAGGGAAATGGCGGACGTACCATACGAAATAGGAAAAGTATTAGGAGTAAGGTACAGTTGTTTGGAAGGAAAATGGTGGACGTACCTTGCGAAATAGGAAAAGTATTAGGAGTAAGGTACAGTTGTTCGGAAGGGAAATGGCGGACGTACCTTGCAAAATAGGAAAAGTATTGGGAGTAAGGTACAGTTGTTCTCGAAGTGAGTGACGAAGTGTACCCTGCAAAGCAGAAAAGCACCGGATGCAGGGTATGGCCGCCAAAAATCAAGTGGCGAAGTGTACCCTGCAAAACAGAAAAGCACCCGATGCAGGGTATGGCCGCCAAAAATCAAGCGACAAAGTGTACCTTGCAAAACAGAAAAGCACCCGATGCAGGGTATGGCCGCCAAAAATCAAGTGACAAAGTGTACCCTGCAAAACAGAAAAGCACCCGATGCAGGGTATGGCAACTCAAATTCAAGTCTGCGGTCTCCTCCTGGCGGCTGTCGAAAAGTGTCACTTGAAAATAAATTACGGTTTCGATATAATAATAAGTACGCACGCCCACAGGTGGGGGCTTGAAAAGTGCAATTTGAAGGACTCAAATATGAGAAAGAAGGATAAAAGATATGAACAATACTCTTGAAATCAGATGGCACGGTCGTGGAGGCCAGGGTGCCAAAACAGCAGCACTTCTTTTAGCAGAAGTTGCATTTAAAACAGGAAAGAACGCACAGGGATTTCCGGAATATGGTCCGGAGAGAATGGGTGCCCCAATCACAGCTTATGATAGAATCAGTGATACCCCGATTCGTGTACATTCCAACATCTATGATCCACAGTATGTAGTAGTTGTAGATGAAACATTACTTGAGTGTGTTGACGTAACAAAAGGTTTAAGAGAAGATGGAGCGATTTTGATTAATACTGCAAAAAGCAAAGACGAAATCATTCCACACTTAAATGGATATAAAGGAAAAGTTTATACAGTTGACGCAAGACAGATTGCGATGGATACTTTAGGGAAGAATTTCCCAAACTCCCCAATGCTTGCAGCTATTGTTAAGGTAACCGGTGTAATTGATGATGAAACTTTCTTAAGAGAAATGGAAGGATCATTTAAGCACAAATTCGCTAAGAAGCCTGAAGTAGTTGAAGGAAATATGGAAGCTCTTAGAACAGCATTAAGGGAGGTAAAATAAATGGCAAAGTCAGATATTACAAAACTTGGTCAGGATGTCGCATGGCAGGACGTGACCAGAGGAAATACAATTGTTGGTTGTGGAACAACCAAGCATTTCGTAACAGGAGACTGGACCAATGTTGCTCCGGTTGTTGATGAAGAAAAATGTAAGCAGTGTCTTTTGTGCGTACCGGTTTGTCCGGACAGTGCAATTCCTGTAAAGGATTACAAGAGACAGGCAATTGATTACGATCATTGTAAAGGATGTGGAATTTGCGTTAAGGCATGTCCTTTCGGTGCATTAAAGATGGAGGTGAAGAGCAATGCCTAAGAGAGTACTTTTATCAGGAAACGAAGCAGTAGCAACCGCTCTTCGTCAGATTAATCCGGATGTATTTCCGGCATTCCCAATCACACCATCCACAGAAGTGCCACAGTACTTCTCAAACTATGTGGCAAATGGATTGGTGGATACAGAATTTATTACCGTAGAAAGTGAACATAGTTCCATGTCAGCAGCAATGGGTGCTTCTGCAGCAGGTGCCAGAGCATTGACTGCGACTTCATCTGCAGGTCTTGCATTCATGTGGGAAGTTTTAGGGGTGGCAGCATCCAGCAGACTTCCGGTTGCATTGGCAGCAGTATGTAGAGCGTTGACAGGACCTTTAAATATCAACTGTGACCATTCCGATACAATGGGTGCAAGAGATTCCGGATGGATTCAGCTTTATGCAGAAAACAATCAGGAAGCTTATGACAACATGGTAATGGCATTTAATATTGCAGAACATGCAGACGTAATGCTCCCAATCATGATTTGTCAGGACGGTTTCATTACCAGTCACGCAGTAAACGATATGGAATTATTAGATGATCTGACAGTTAAGGAATTTGTTGGTGAAAGAGAACCGAAGGAATATTTATTAAATCCTGAAGAAACTTTTGCAGTAGGTCCTTATGCTGTATCTGATTATTATATGGAATCCAGAAAAGCACAGGCTCACGCAATGGAAAATGCAAAGCAGGTAATTCTGGATGTGGCAAAAGACTTTGAAAAGATTTCAGGACGTAAGTACGGACTGATTGAAGAATACCAGATGGATGATGCAGAATATGCCGTTGTAATTATCGGTTCTGCAGCAGGAACAACAAAGGATGCCATTGACCAGATGAGAGCCAATGGAGAGAAGGTTGGATTGATTAAGATTCGTTCCTTCCGTCCGTTCCCTGGAAAAGAAATCGGAGAAAGCTTAAAGAAATGTAAGGCAGTTGCCGTTATGGACCGAAGCGAAGCATTTTCTACAAACGGTGGTCCGGTCGGTGCAGAAACAATGCAGGCAATGTACACTGCAGGATGTACAGCAAAGACAATCAATATCATGTACGGTATTGGCGGTAGAGATGTTCGTGTAGAAGATATGGTAGGCGTTTACGAAACATTGAAGGAAATCGCTGCAACAGGCGAAACCGGTGATGTATATCGTTATATGGGATTAAGATCAAAGGAGGAAAACTAAGATGGGTTATAATTTTAAAGAGGTAATGAACCAGCCGGAACGTTTTGCTCCAGGTCATAGAATGTGTGCAGGTTGTGGTGCAACAATTGCTGCAAGAAATGTACTTCGCGGATTAAAGCCGGAAGACAAAGCAGTCATCGGTTGTGCAACAGGATGTTTGAATGTATCATCATTCCAGTATCCATACGTAGCTTGGGAAGACAGCTATATCCACAGTGCTTTTGAAAATGCCAGCTCAACAATGAGTGGTGTGGCAGGTGCTTATGCTGCCATGAAGAGAAAAGGCAAAGTTAACGAAGATTACAAATTCATCGTGTTCGGTGGCGACGGTGGTACTTATGATATCGGTATCCAGTCTTTATCCGGTGCGATGGAACGTGGAACAAACTATACTTATGTTTGTTATGATAACGGTGCTTATATGAATACCGGTACACAGCGTTCTTCTGCAACACCAATGTATGCAGATACAACAACTACACCGGTTGGAAGCCAGAGCGTTGGTAAAGAACAGTATCGTAAAGATTTAGCAGCAGTATTGGCAGCACATGACATTCCTTATGTAGCACAGACTACATTCTTCAACGGAATGAAGGATTTACATACAAAGGCAGAACGTGCCATCTATACAGACGGTCCTGCATTCTTAAACATCATGGCTCCATGTCCAACAGGTTGGAAGTACAAGACTGATGATATTATGGAAATCTGTCGTCTTGCTGTTGAAACAAGATATTGGCAGCTGTTTGAAGTAGTGGAAGGAAAGTGGATTGTAAACTACGAACCAAAGAATCCATTGCCAATCGAAGAGTTCTTAAAGACTCAGGGAAGATTTAAACATCTTTTCAAACCGGAAAACGAACATCTGATTGAAAAGTATCAGAAGGAAGTTGACCGCAGATGGGAAGATTTAATGTTTAGGGCAAGCAGATAATGAAACAGTTTGAATATAATCAGGAAGAGAGTTCCTTGGTCAAAGTTATTCAGGCGAAAGCTGAGAAAAGGAAACTTCAGGTGATCGCTCAAGATCATAAAATTCAGATTTTTCTGAAAGCAGAAGAGTTTCACAATGGAGAGGCAGATGTCCCGGTTAGCTTTCGCGGAAAGATGACGGCGAAGGAAAATGGCACAGTTTTACAGGGAAAATTCACCTATGGATTTTATCTGTATACTATGGTGATTGTGGCAGCATTGCTCATCAGTGCCAGATTTATTTGGTCGGTATACCAGAATCAGAAAGAGAATATGATATTGTGTGGGATTGTTACGGTGGTCCTCGTCCTTGTGATGATGTTTGTCCATTCGAAATCCAAGAAGGCCAAAGAAATTATGGAAGAATTTTTAAACGACTTAAATAAAAAGTAAGAGACAGGAGAGTGGTTGCAGATACAGCTACTCTCTTTTCGGTTAATTTTAGAAAGAGATGAGGAAGAGTTCATGGATATTGCAAAGATATTGGAAGTCGTGGACGAACAATTGGGACTGGTTATGATGGTACTCATTTTGGGAGTGGGAATCTTTATGACAGTGAAACTGCGCTTTCGCCCCCAGAGAAATTTGCCATATGCAATTAAGAAAACGCTAAGTAAAGAAGCAAGAAAAAAGAGCGAAGGAGAAGGTGATGTTTCTCCTTTTGCTGCGCTGACTACAGCCTTGGCGGCCACTATTGGAACAGGGAATATTGTTGGGGTTGCTACTGCAATGGTTTCCGGAGGACCGGGAGCATTAGTGTGGATGTGGGTGTCAGCCTTTTTGGGACTTTCTACAAAATTCAGCGAATGTATGTTGGCAATTAAATATCGTGAAAAGAATGAAGATGGTGAGATGGCAGGCGGACCGATGTACACCATGAAAAACGGCTTTAAGAATAAAAGACTTGGAGCTGCTTTGGGAATGAGTTTCGCAATTTTTGCAGTGTTTGCATCTTTGGGAATCGGAAACATGACACAGGCAAATTCCATTTCTTCAGCACTAAATAATACCTTTCAGATTCCGGTGGAATTGGTGGCAGCATTTTTAGCAATTTTAACGTTATTAATTATTTTTGGTGGTATCCAAACTATTTCAAAGGTTGCATCAATAATTGTTCCGGTAATGGCAGTGTTTTATATTTTGGCTGGACTCTTGGTTATTATTATTAATTATAAAAATCTCCCAGCAGGAATTTGGATGATCTTAAAAATGGCATTTCAACCAAAGGCTGTAACAGGAGGAGCGCTGGGAGCTATTGTGTCATCCATGACACGAGCAATGCGTTTTGGCGTAGCAAGAGGTATTTTTTCCAATGAAGCGGGACTTGGTTCTGCAGCAATTACAGCTGCTGCAGTAACTACAAAGGAACCGGTGAAGCAAGGATATATCAATATGACCGGGACTTTTTGGGATACTATTGTAGTTTGTACCATTACAGGTCTTTGTATTGCGTCCTCAGGAGTTTTAGGGATGACCGATAAGACGGGTGAACTGGTTATGGGCGCACCTTTAACAATTGCGGCTTTTTCCAGTGCACTGGGTGGTGTCGGAAGAGTTTTAGTAACCATTGGAATTACATTCTTTGCGTTCTCAACCATTCTTGGATGGGAATATAATGGAGAAAAAGCCATTGAATATATTTTAGGAACAGATCGCTATCACATGGTGTACCGGATTTTCTTCGCATTCATTGTTTTTGTAGGAGCAATAACGGCATTAGATGTGGTTTGGAATTTCTCGGACATTGCAAACTATTTAATGGCGATACCGAACCTGATTAGTTTGGTACTTTTGAGTGATGTTATTAAGAAAGAAGTGGAACGCTTTCAGAATACATTAGAAGAAGAGAAAAAGTAAGCAGGGAAAAGAATTGTTAAAGCACTTTGTTTTAACAGTTCTTTTTTACTTTTTAGGGAAAATGTAAAAATTAGTTGAAACTAACACTGAAAAAAAGTATAATGAAATGAATGTGATATAAAAATGTGATGCAAATTAGGGAAGGTTTAATAGAGATAGGAGATATGAAATGACTAAATTTTGTGTAAAGAAGCCGTTTATTATTATCGTTGCGGTTATTGTTGTGATGATTATCGGTGGCGTTAGTTTATCCAACATGCAAACAGATTTATTGCCAAACATGGAACTTCCATACATGCTTGTCATTACAACCGAACCAGGAGCAAGTCCGGAAAAAGTTGAAAAAGATGTTACGGAAGTGTTGGAAAGTAAACTGGGAACTATCAATGGGGTGGAAAAAATCCAGAGTACTTCTGCAGAAAATTATAGTATGGTAATGCTGGTGTTTGCAGATGATACGGATATGAATGCAGCATTGGTACGTATTTCTCAAGCAGTTGACACAGTAGAACTACCGGAAGAGTGCGGAAAGCCAAATATCATGGAAATCGGTATGGATATGCTTGCTACCATGTATGCCAGCGTAGAGTACGAAGGAAAAGACATTAAAGAAATTACGCAGTATGTGGAAGAAACAATGATTCCAAACATCGAACGTCAGGAAGGTGTTGCCAGCGTTTCTGCATCCGGTGGAGTGGAAGATTCTGTTGAAATCAGATTAAGTAAGAAAAAAATTAAAAAGATTAATGATAAAATCCTGTATCAGACTAATGAAAAACTGGCAGAAGCACAGGATAAGATTGATGATGCTGAAAGTGAACTGAAGAGTGCCAAGGGGGAATTGGAAAATCAGAAAGACAATCTCTCAGACACACAGAATTCTACCAATGATAAACTGGCGGAAGGCTATGTGAAGATTTCCAACGCACAGGCTACAAAAGCTGCGTATGAATCGTCTCTGAACAGTTTGAAAGCCAGCCAGGCTGCTCTAGAAGCTGAAAAGAAGATTTATGAAGAAGCAAAAATAGAAGATGCTTACAATCAGATGGATGCGGCACTTGCTCAGATGAAAGAACAGGCAGGGGCTATGGCATCTGCAATGGGAATTACGATTCCGGGCAGTGTGGAAGAAGCATTGCAGGATAAGGCAAACTTCAAAAAAGTAATTGAATTTATGAAGCAGTCTGCACCAAGCGACCAGACAAAAGAGTTGTCTGTGGAAAGTGTAGAAAAGCTCTATGATATTGTTAAGGTTCGTATTCCACAGATTGATACGGAATTAGCGAACTTAAGTACAGAAATCAAAGCTGCAGAAATGGTTGTAAATCAGATGACATCCAAGATGAAGGGATTAGATGATTCTCAGGAAGAACTCTTCTCCGGGGCATTGGATGCAGCAGCAGGTTTTGGTTCCGGTCAGGCACAGATGGCGGCAGGATTGACACAAATTGAGAATGCTTCCAAGGAATTAGAAGATGGTAAGAAAAAACTGGAAGATTCCAAGAAAGCAGCCATTGAAAATTCAAATATTGAATCATTGCTTAGTTTGGAAACACTGTCAGGGATTATAACCTCTCAGAACCTTGCAATGCCTGCAGGGTATGTAGAAGATAAAGACGGAAAACAGTGGCTTGTTAAAGTAGGGGAAAACTATACCGACGAAAAAGAACTGAAAGATATGGTTCTTACTAAGATTAAAGGCGTTGGAACAATCCGCTTATCAGATGTGGCAAAAATTACCATGATTGATAATGCCGGAGAAAGTTATGCAAAGATGAACGGAAAAGAGTCTGTGCTTCTTTCCATATATAAAGCAAGTACAGCAAATACCAGCGAGGTGTCTGATAATTTGAAGGATGCCTTTGAAGAAATGAAGGAAAAAGACAAAGGTCTGGAAGTAACACCGATTATGGATCAGGCAAACTACATTACCCAGATGATTGAAAGTCTTTTAACAAGTATTCTCTTTGGAGCGTTGTTGGCAATTCTCGTCTTGATATTGTTCTTAAAGGATGTGAAACCGACAATTATCGTTGCGTTCAGTATTCCGTTTAGTGTATTGTTTGCAATTGTAATCATGTATTTTTCAAATATGACATTGAACATGATGACCTTGTCAGGTTTGTGTCTTGGAATCGGTATGTTGGTAGATAACTCCATTGTAGTAGTGGAAAATGTATATCGATTGAGAAATAAGGGACTGACACCGGCAAGAGCTGCAGTTCAGGGAGCAAAGCAGGTTGCAGCACCAATCGTTGCTTCAACAATGACTACTATCTGTGTATTCCTTCCGATGGTATTTGTCAGTGGTGTAGTTAGTCAGATTTTGATTCCGTTTGCCTTGACAATTACATATGCATTGGTTGCATCGCTGATTGTAGCGTTGACTGTAGTACCGACCTTCAGTTCTTATGCATTAAAGAAATCATCAGTAGTAAAGCATCGTATCTTTGATAAAATGAAACGTGTTTATGCAAAGGTATTGGAATTCTGTTTGAGATTTAAAATTGTTCCTCTTGCGATTTCTGTTTTGTTGTTGGTTGTATGTACTGTTCAGGCATTCAGAACCGGATTGGAAATGATTGGAAAGAGCGTCAGTGAACAGATTAGTGTAACTTTAACTTTGGAAAAAGACATTGACAAAGATGAGGCATATAAAACAGCGGATCAGGTTTCTGATATTCTTACAAAAATTGATGGAATTGAAAAAGTAGCTGTAATGGATGGAAATGCCACGGCAGCAGCTACATCTGTTGGAGCAGGTAGTGGTACAAATGATTACAGTGCGTTCATGTTCTATATCATTCCAAAAGAAGATGTAAATACGGTTTCTGAAATTGAAGATTTACAGAAATCAATTGAAGAGAAAACAAAGAAAGTAAAATGTGAAGAAATTGCTGTAAGTTCTTCAGGAATGGATATGTCAGCACTTTCCGGCTCCGGATTAGAGGTTCATGTCTACGGGGATGACTCTCAGAAACTGATTGAGATTAGTAATGACATCATGAAGATGATGGAGAAAATTGAAGGAACGGATAATATATCCAATGGTATCGAAGAAGCAGATAAGCAGATTCACCTGATGATTGACAAAGACAAGGCGGCAAAGAAGGGCTTGACCGTTGGACAGATTTTCCAGCAGCTTGCAGGAAAGATGACCACAGAAAAGAGTTCTATTACCTTAACAAAAGATGCTAAGGATGTAGAAGTCAATATTGTAGATAAGAGAAATGCATTGACAGATAAGAACATTTTGGATACGAAAGTCAGTGCAACAACAATGAATGATCAGGGTGAACAGGTTACAAAAGAGTATAAACTTTCTAAGTTTGCGAAGATTGTTATGGAAGATTCTCCAAAACAGCTGACTCGTTCTAATCAGACCGGTTATATCGCAGTGACATCAGAAACAAAAGACGGATATAATACGACATTGATGTCCCGTGAAATGGAAAATAAGTTAAAGAACTATAAAACACCGGAAGGATACACCGTTGAAATTGAAGGTGAAACAGAACAGGTAATGGATATGGTAATCCAGCTTTTGAAAGCCATTGCTTTGGGATTTTTGTTAATCTATTTAATTATGGTGGCACAGTTCCAGAGTCTTCTTTCACCGTTTATTATCCTGTTTACAATTCCTTTGGCATTCACAGGTGGAATGGTTGGTCTCATTATCTTTGGAGAATCCATTTCAGCTATGGCGTTGATGGGATTCATGATTCTGATGGGAACCGTCGTAAACAATGGTATCGTGTTTGTAGATTATGTAAACCAGTTGCGATTACAAGGATTTACGAAGCATGAAGCGTTGATTGCAACAGGAAAGACAAGAATTCGTCCAATCCTTATGACAGCCATGACAACGATTCTTTCCATGAGCGTTATGATTGTTTCACAGGATGCCGGAGGCTCAATGCAGAAACCGATGGCCATTGTAGTATGTTTCGGATTGATTTATGCAACCTTTATGACATTGATTGTTGTTCCGGTTATGTATGATATTCTTTATCGTCGTCAGCCACATAGCGTTGATGTAGGAGATGATTCTATTGATGATGTTCCCGATGAAGTAACGGAATACTTTGACGAACTTCAGATTGAAAAAGAAGAGGTTGAAGAGGAACAGAAAAAGAAAGAATTACGAAAACAGAAACATCATAAATAATATGATTTACAAGAAATTTAATAGGCATTAAAATAAGAGAAGTAGGGAAACATAATACTCCCTACTTCTTTTCACGTGAGGAGGACTGAAATGAAATTAGTGGAAATCAAAGAATTATATAAAAACAAAGAACAGTATCTGGATCAGAAAATTACCGTTGGAGGATGGGTACGCAGTATTCGTGACTCGAAAACCTTTGGCTTCATTACTATTAGTGATGGAACTGGATTTTCGCCGTTGCAGATTGTTTATAGTGATGCGTTGGAAAACTTTAAACAGATTTCCAAAACCAATATTGGTGCAGCACTGATTATTGAAGGAACTTTAGTTGCTACACCGAATGCAAAACAGCCTTTTGAAGTGCAGGCAACAGAAATCCTGGTGGAAGGGGAAAGTACTTCCGATTACCCGTTACAGAAAAAGCGACATAGCTTTGAATACTTAAGAACAATCTCACATTTGCGTCCGAGAACCAATACGTTTCAGGCAGTGTTCCGTGTGCGCTCTCTGTGTACTTATGCAATCCATCAGTTTTTCCAGGAACAGGGATTTGTTTATGTGCACACGCCGATTATTACCGGTAGTGACTGTGAAGGTGCCGGAGAAATGTTCCAGGTAACCACAATGGATTTGGCAAATGTACCAAAGACCGGAGATGGTGCCGTGGATTTTGGCGAAGACTTTTTTGGGAAGCCAACGAACCTGACGGTATCCGGACAGCTGAATGGCGAGACCTATGCTATGGCATTTAAGAAGATTTATACTTTTGGCCCAACCTTCCGTGCAGAAAATTCCAACACCACACGCCATGCGGCAGAGTTTTGGATGATTGAACCGGAAATTGCCTTTGCGGATTTGCAAGACGATATGGAACTGGCGGAAAAGATGATTCAGTATATAATTAAGTATGTTTTGGAACAGGCTCCGGAGGAAATGAATTTCTTTAACCAGTTTGTTGATAAAGGATTACTGGACCGACTCAATCTGGTGGCAAACTCAGAGTTTGGCCATATCACTTACACGGATGCCATTGAATTGTTGGAAAAACACAATGACCAGTTTGAATATAAAGTTTCATGGGGATGCGATTTGCAGACAGAGCATGAACGCTATCTGACCGAGCAGATTTTTAAAAAGCCTGTTTTTGTAACAGACTACCCGAAAGAAATCAAAGCCTTCTATATGAAGTTAAACGATGACGGAAAAACAGTAGCAGCCATGGACTGTCTGGTGCCGGGAATCGGAGAAATCATTGGTGGTAGCCAGCGTGAAGAAAATCACGACGTGTTGCTTCAGCGCATGAAAGAGTCCGGATTGACTCCGGAAGACTATCAGTTCTATCTGGACCTGCGTAAATACGGAAGTACCCGTCATGCCGGTTTTGGTCTGGGCTTTGAACGAATGATTATGTATCTCACCGGAATGGGAAATATCAGGGACGTGGTACCATTCCCGAGAACAGTCAATAATTGTGAATTGTAATCTTAAGAAATCCTTAAGAATTTCACTACTTTTATATTAAAAATTATTGTTTATTCTATATCTGCATGGGAATGATGCCCATGCAGGTATTTTTCTGGAGGGGAATATGTATAACATTTTAGTGTGCGATGATGATAGGGAAATCGTCGAAGCAATCGAAATCTATTTAACCAAGGAAGGTTATCATGTCATAAAAGCATATGATGGAGTGGAAGCAATGGAGAAACTTCAGGAGAACGAAATCCATTTATTGCTCATTGATGTGATGATGCCGCGATTAGATGGGCTTCGTGCCACGCTGAAAATTCGAGAACACAGTAGTGTGCCGATTATTATTTTATCTGCCAAGTCGGAAGATAATGATAAAATTATTGGATTGGACGTGGGAGCAGATGATTATATTACCAAACCTTTCAATCCGTTGGAACTGACTGCCAGAGTCAAATCCCAGCTTCGTCGTTATACAAAACTTGGAACCATGGTCAAGGAAAATCGTAACGTATATGTGGTGGGAGGATTGGAAATTGATGATGAAAGTAAAACAGTGACTGTGGATGGAGAGGATGTGAAACTCACCCCATCGGAGTACAACATCTTGTTGCTGTTGGTGCAAAATGCAGGCAGAGTGTTCTCTATTAATCAAATCTACGAACAGGTTTGGAATGAAGAAGCTGTTTCGGCTGACAATACAGTAGCGGTACATATCAGACATATCCGGGAAAAAATCGAAATCAATCCAAAGGAACCGAGATATTTAAAAGTTGTTTGGGGACTGGGATATAAAATTGAAAAACAATAAAGGGAAGTGAATGAATGATGAAAGCAAAACGAATTCTATTGCACCTAATTATTATGGCGCTGGCAGCAGTCTGTGTTTTTTGCAGTGCAAGAGCCATAGATGTGAAAAGGGAACTGAATGAGAATGAAGAGGACATAAAATACCTGTATTCGGAAAATTACAATGAGGATATGAGCGCGGTGCTAAACTATGCCAAAACACAAAAGAAATATCTGGAAAATTACCGGGATCCGAAGAAGGTTATTGTAGAAGATAAAGAATTCGGGAATGTGACAGTAGAGAAATTAGCTGAGTTCTACAAATTACAGCGAAAGGCACAGGACGCTAATAATGAGTATGATGCCTGGTCAAAAACACTGCCGGGAATAATGGATAATGTAAGAGCACATCTGGAGGACGTACAGACGGTACTGGATGAAGGTGATGATGAAGGTCTGGATGAACAGGCAAAGCAGGATTATGCGAAGGAACGAGAGTCGTTAGAAAAAGAACTCCGATATTATGAAAAAGTAGAAAAGGCTTATAATCAGTTCCTGTCCTGTGTAGATGTCTTGCGTTGTGATAATGACGATGTTTTTATATTTACAGATCGCCCGCTGGATCTGGACGAATTGCAGAAAACTTTTCAGGAGGAATGCAAGGAATGTTCCCCGGGATTTTTCTATTGCGTTCAATACAAAGTGGGAGAAAAGGAATATACGGTATCCAATGTAAATGACTTTAACCGAAGTGATTATGATGTGGAAGTACATTTTGAAGACGGACAGTTTTATGTTGATGGAAGTAGCTATGACATTTATCTTTGGGACAACACGGAAAAAGAAACAGAGATAACCTATGCACATTTTGCAATTTGCATTACAGAGGAAGTTTGGAACGGTTACGAACAAGCATTAAACGAATATGGAATGTTAGAAGCCCAAAATGCTTATGTTTACGCGTATTGCAAGGACCATATTAAAAACAAACTGTCGGAAACGCAAATTGGAAAGAAGAAAAAAGAATATTTGATTTGCATTTGTTCCGGGGCAATTTCCGCTGTGATTGCTTTCGCGCTGTTTATACTTTTGGTAGTGACTGCAGGACGCAAAGAAAAGAACGGCAAGGTTCAGACAATAGCGCCGGACCGTTGGTGGATTGACGTGGGTGCATTTGTTTTTGCCATTCTTTACATAGTAATGCCTCTTTTTGTGTTGAGTAAAGTTTTTAATGCAATCGGTGGAGGAATTCGATTCTATAACATCGCTTTGGCTAGTTGTTATATTCTGGGGGTGAGCGGTGCGTTGGTGATAACATTGTTTGGTGAAAGTCTGTCTCGCAGAATCAAGACCAAAACTTTAGTGGACACAACGCTGATTGGCAGACTGTGCCGGTTGTTGAAAAAGGAAGGAAAAAGATTTTATGCATTCTTTAAAGTGTTAATGGAAGATACCAATCTTTTGATAAAACTGGTGGCAGTATTTGTGGTAGGAAGTTTATGGAATTGTATTTTCTATTTCATATTAGAAACCTTTGCTGCAACCAACCATAAGTATTTCTATATGATTTTTGTTATAGGAGCCTATATGGCTGGTGTCTGCTATTTCCTTTGGAAATACTTTTCGGAAAATGATGGCATTATACAGGGAGCAAAGAAAATATCTGAAGGAGATTTGAAATATCAGATTGACGAAGAACTGACATTTTCCAACAATCGTGTTCTTGCAAAACAGATTAACCAAATCGGTGAGGGTCTTAGCAGGGCAGTGGAAGAGAGCGTGAAAAACGAACGCATGAAGACAGAGTTGATTACCAACGTGTCTCATGATTTGAAAACACCACTGACTTCTATTATTAATTACATTGATTTATTAAAGACAGAAGGAATGGACAGTGAGAATGCCACAAAGTATCTGGAGATTTTGGAACAGAAATCCCAGCGCCTGAAAAATCTGACGGAAGATTTAGTGGAGGCATCTAAACTGAATTCCGGTGTGGCAATAATGGAATTGGAAAAACTAGATCTGGTACAGTTGGTTAACCAAAGTCTTGCGGAATATGAAGAACGGTTTGCCGCGAGAAATCTTCAATTAATCAAAAGTGTTCAGGAAGAACCGATGATGGTAATGGCAGACGGCCGCAAGACCTGGAGGCTACTGGATAACCTTTATAATAATGTATCCAAGTATGCAATGCCCGGTACCCGCGTTTATGTGGACTTGTATACGGAAAACGGAAAAGCGGTAGTGGCAGTGAAAAACATTTCCGAGAACGCATTGAATATCAATGCGGAAGAACTGATGGAACGGTTTGTTCGAGGCGAGGCATCAAGAACGACGGAAGGCAGCGGCTTGGGACTTTCCATTGCGAAGTCCATTGCGCAACGTCAGAGTGGGGACCTGGAGATTACATTAGATGGGGATTTGTTTAAAGTGACATTTGAAATTGATTTATATAAAGAATGATTTTAAAATCATAAAGATTAAATGGTTATTGCATTGAAAAAGAGTAAGAATTAATCTCCAAAACGATAGGCCGGATTTCGTAATTTTCCGAGCATAGCATTGCGTTCGGAGCACTGTTTGAGCCCGGCAGGGCGAGTTTGCGGAGAACGGAATGAATAGGCGGCGGAGGAAAATAAGAAATTCAACGTGTTTTGGAGATTGATTCTTATATCGTTTTCAATGGTGAAGATAATTTTGAACTTTATGGATTGAAAAACAGGGGTTGACATTGGTCGACCCCTTTGTTTATAATAGAAAAGCACGTTTATCGGGATTACTATGCCCATTCGTGTAAAACAGTGTAATATACACAAAAATCTAATAACAGGAGGTGAAAACGGAATGCCTACATTTAACCAGTTAGTAAGAAAAGGACGTCATTCAGCAGTTAAGAAGTCTACTGCTCCAGCTTTATTAAAGAGCTACAACTCTCTTAATAAGAAAATGAACGATACAGCTTCTCCACAGAAGCGTGGTGTTTGTACAGCAGTTAAGACAGCTACACCTAAGAAGCCTAACTCAGCTCTTAGAAA
>JAEFAB010000011.1 GCA_016292095.1 Eubacterium sp.
GATTTCATTTTTCGATATATACTGCTCCTCAAACTCCCAAATATCCAAAACAGTACAGTATAGATTTCATTTTTCGATATATACTGCTCCTCAAACTCCCAAATATCCAAAACAGTACAGTATAGATTTCATTTTTCGATATATACTGCTCCTCAAACTCTCAAATATCCAAAACAGTACAGTATGGATTTCATTTTTCGATATATACTGCTCCTCAAACTCCCAAATATCCAAAACAGTACAGTATAGATTTCATTTTTCAATATATACAGTGTGCCAGTTCGCAAAGCCACAAAAATAGAACCACATAGATTGATTTTCTCAATCTATGTGGTTCACTGCCACTAACATTATCCTTCTACTTTGGAACAACCGATCTGGTCTTCGTCCATTTTCCATATTTAGTACTAAATTGTCCAATACTAAAGGCTCTCATTCGGATATAATATCGGTGTCCTGATTGCAATCCCGTTACGCCTGTTCCGTCATATTGACTTCCTTGAATCGTATGGGTGTAAGTAAGGTTTTTCGGAAATTTCTTGTTTTCGGAAACCTGCAATTGATATCCGCTGCAATTGTTTTTGTGCGCTTTCCAGTAAATATTAAATCGTTTCTTCATGCGCTCAACCTTTTTGATTTTTACAGTTTTCACACCTGATGAAGTCTTTTTCTTTGATTTCTTTGCTTTTTTAATCTCAATATACTGATATTTCTTGTATGTCTTCTTTGATGGTTTCTTCTTGTTCAGCATAATTCGATTTGAATTAATTCCGGCCCTTACTGAAGGTGTGTAACCTTTTCCAAAGGAAGGAATCTTGTTAAATGCTCCGGATGAACCATAAGAAGTAACTTTGGCCGATCCCTTTATGGTGCATTTACAATTATACGTAAATATTCCGTAAGACATTCCGGTGGCTGACGTAAAAGCTTGTGCGTTAACTTTTGCTTTCCCACCGATTGTCAAACTGCAAGATGTAGAAATACCGGCATTCAAACGTGTTGCATCATTTGAAATCAATGTTAAACTTCCGTTTCCACTAATACTTGGTTTCGAAGCACCCATAGCGGGGCAAATTCCATAACTATACTCTGCATTTTCCACATATGGAACAAAGATATTATTGGAGCCAATCAATTTGATTTTAAAAGACCCGCCCCTCACATTATAATAAATACCACATACATATCTGGTGCCTGAATCATTCACCGTATGTGCATCCTGAATTAACGCGTTCTTTAATATCAACGTTTTCTTGGAAGCGTTGTATTTTACGGAGCCACCGTCACGCAAAACATCCTTTGCATTCTGGGAAGTAACTTGTACACCTCCAACCCAAACATTGTAATTTTTTGCTGAAACAGAAGAAGTATTCCACCACATCAACGTTCCCAAAAACAATGCTACTACAACGACTTTTTCCATTGTTTTTTTCGAAATGATTTTTGCCATACTCAATCCTCCTTCCCTATTTTACCGTAACTTTTACGGTTACACTTTTTGTTACGCTCTTATAAGTACCGTTTCCTGATGCAGTAATCTCTACCTTCAACTGATACTTTCCTTTCTTCAAACCTTTCTTTACGGTAATCTTTCCGTTCTTTGCCACCTTGAAGAATTTCTTAACGTTCTTCTTACCATTCTTTGCAGAAGCCAATTTGTAGGTCACTATTCCAATTGCATTCTTTACTACGAAAACTTTTTTACACTTCAGCACCTGATTTTTCTTTTTCAGTTTTTTAAACTTAAGACTTGCTTTCTTAACCTTTACGGAAAGTGTATTTGTTTTCTTTTGCACTGTCGGTGTTGTCTTTTTTTCAGAAGTACTGCTCTTTCCCAATTGGATGCCATTGTCTGTAATGTGAGCATTTCCACCAATCTGTGCTAACACGTCCTTCACTGATTCCGGCAATTTACTCATTGGAATTACTTCACCGGTACCCGCTTCGTAAATATAGAAGTTTCCGGAACCGTTAATGCTTCCACTATTTTCAAACCAATAATGATCCGTATTGTCATAATTGATGAAACCACAATAAAGATTTCCGTCAAGTTTCATGTCTGCATCTTTATTATTGATAATACTTCCGCCCATCTGACTTTTGATGCTGGCTCCCTTTTCAACAGTAATCTCACTGTAATTATCAATATTGCCACCCTGCGTCGTAGCAAGCAATCCGCCAGATTTCACTTCAATAGTTCCATGATTTTCAATTCCTGCTTCTAGTTCAGCCCCCTTGTTTACAATGACTTTCACACCTTCCGTCACAATGATTTCTGCCATGGTTCCAATAGATTCACCTACCGGAATTTCAACATTTCCCACAAGCTCAACAATGGTATCCATATTGCCCGGAACATTTTCGCCTGCAACAACACGCTGTGAAGTTGTAGTATTCTTCAATTCCTCAAAATTGGAGGCCGTTACCTTTTTGTAAATGTTCACATCTTCCCAATTTTCAAACCGGCTAGTCTGTCCCAGTTGTGTCATTATCTGCACAATCAGGTCATCCATATCGGAAACCGGCAGCTCCTCATGAGATGCTTCAAGTAGTATCAAATCTCCGTTTCCGACTACTGTTCCCTTATTTTCAAACCAAGCTACATTCTCATTACCCATTCCAATGCAAGCACAGTCAAATTGTCCATTCAGTTGGATGGTTCCCTCCGGATTATTGACAATTGTAGTTCCAAAACGTGATTCCATTCTGGCACCTTTTTGAATATCAATCGTGCCATAGTTCACAGCTTCGCTGCCCTGAGTTGTAACATATGATCCACCAGCTTCTACTGTTACTGTTCCGTTATTGATTTTGCAGCAAACTGCTTTTCCACCGTTTTTAACAAGGATATCACCATTATTCGTGTTCAAATCCGCTTCCGTTGCACCACCGTCATTAATAATCACTGTACCATTATTAATGACCTTGCTGTTTGCAACCCCCTCACCTTCATAGGATGGCCAAAAACTTCCAAGTTTTCCTCCCCTATCAATTGTTAAGGTAACGCCTTCTGAGATTGTTAAAACCGTATCGTTGTAATTATTGATATGACCCGGATCCAGATAAATCATACAATCTTCATCAATGGAAAAACTTGCGATAATATTGATTGCATCAACCGGAGTCTCCTTATTTAATGCAGATTTCAATTCTGCCTCACTGGAAACATTCAATGTTTCTCCGGCAAGCACTGTAACCGATGGTAATGTAAATGTGGATAATACCAGTGCCACTGATACTACTACGGATGTCATTCTTTTCATATAGTTCCTCCTCTCAACGTATGCAAAAAAGACCGTCTGTCCCCCCGGCACACGAATTCCTGCACTTCCACTATTCTAATAATTCCGTTCTAAAAATGTAATATTATTATACCATTTATTTTCATACAAAAAAAGAACCACATAAACTGATTTTCTCAATCTATGTGGTTCAGGCTTTTATTTTTACCTCAAAAATTATTTTAACAGTTTATCCAAATGCTTATCTTCACCGATTACGACCACATAAGCGTCTGCTTTTAACGGCTTTTCGGCGTCAACATTTGTAATAACTTTTCCGTTCTCTCTAATGGCAATCACATTAAGGCCATATTTTTTTCTTAAATTCAACTCCATCAGTGTTTTTCCAACCCACTGTTTTGGAATAACCGCCTCAATGATGCTGACGCCTTCTTCCAAATTAATAAAATCACGAAGGTTTCCGTATCGTAATGTTTTCGCGATTTTTTCACCCATTTCCTCCTCCGGATGCATAATAATATCTGCTCCGACTTTTTTCAAAATTCTTCCTTGAAGCTTATCTTTTGCTCGGGCATATACTGTTTCAACGCCCATTTCTTTACAGGCAATAATCGCCATAATACTGGCTTCAAGATTTTCGCCCAGCGTAATCACGGCAACATCCACGTTTCCGATACTTAGAGATTTTAACGCATCAATATCATTAACGTCTACCTTCACGGCATAAGCCACCTTATCGGCCATTTCATCAATAACTTTCTGGTCATTATCAATAACAATAACCTGACCTCCGCTTTCGGAAAAACGTGTTGCAACGGCTTTTCCCATTCTTCCTAATCCAAAAACTGCAATTTCTTTTACATCCATTCTTTTGTCTCCTTCATCAATCTATGTATTCCATTCTTATCCAATCACAATCTTTCTCTCCGGCAACTCCGTTTCTTTTGCACGGCTTTGTCTTGCTGCAAAAGCACTTGCCAATGTAATCGGACCGATTCGTCCCATAAACATCAGAAGTATAATAATGAGTTTTCCAAGGACCGAAAGGGATGACGTAAAGTCCATACTTAATCCAACGGTACCAATTGCCGAGAATACCTCATAGGCAATAATCTTAATGGACACCCCTTCCGTTTCCGTCAGCACAATCATTGCAATAATTGCCGACAAAACGCTGATGGTTGCAACTGCTAAGGCTGTTCTGACATTTTCTTTACTGATTCTTCTGCGAAAGACTTCTGCTTCTTCTTTTCCTCGAATGACGCTCATCACCTCAATCAGAAGAATTGCAACGGTGGTGGTTTTAATTCCACCGGCAGTTCCTACCGGCGAACCCCCAATCAACATAAACACACACATCAGCATCGATGTACTTGCCTTAAATCCGGTTTGGGTAATGGTACAAAAGCCTGCAGTTCTTAAGGTTACCGACTGAAAAGCTGCCGCCAGAAATTTCTTTCCAAAAGGCAAGTCCCCAATACTCTTCGGATTGTCATATTCCAATCCCATGACAATGACAACACCCATAACCAAAAGAAAAACAGTCATACAAATTACAATTTTACTATGTAACGACAATCGTTCCCAGATTTTTGACGGTGTCAGTCCCCCCTTCGCAACACGCTTAATCAGGTCAACGATTTCCCACCATACAATAAATCCAAGACCGCCACTGATGATAATCAGCATAATAACAATATTGAAATATGTATCTCCCACATAAGGCATCAGGCTGGAATCTCCCAGCAAATCGATTCCCGCATTACAAAACGCTGAAATGGAATGGAAAATCGAAAAAATGATTCCTCGTTTCCAACCAAACTGTGGAATAAATCGTACGCTAAGACCAATGGCTCCAATAAATTCAATCAGCATTGTCGTCTTAATTACCCTGATAACCAAAGCAACCATTCCGCTGGAAGTATCCAAGTTGTAGGATTCCTGTATTACCTTTCGGCTGGCCAAAGAAATTCGTCTTCGAAGCAATGCCAAAAATCCTGTGGCAATACAAATAACACCAAGTCCTCCCAACTGTATTAATATCAATATTACAACTTTTCCAAAAGCGCTCCAATGAGAATACGTAGGAACCGTCACCAATCCTGTTACACACACTGACGTAGTCGATGTAAACAGGGAGTCGACAAAAGAGGTTCCTTTTCCATCCGCCGAACTAATCGGCAATGCCAATACCAACGCGCCAATCAGTATTACCGATAGAAATCCCATAAAAATAATTCTTGGAGTATTATTCATCCTTTTCTTTATAAAATTGATCATAATTCTGCCCTTCACTCACCTTAAGTCTTCTTACTTTTTCAATAAAGCAATCACCCGATCATAATTTTCCGGAACATGTGGAAAACTGCACTGAGAACAATCTTTCACCTTTTGATCCCCACATTCAATATAGGTGGGATTTCCCGGACAGTGTTCTTCCCGATACATCGGACAATAACAAAACATACAGTTAAAGTCCTTTAAGCCCTTATGGCAAGGGAAATATTCGCAATCCCTATTTTCAAAAAATTTATAAGAGTTCTCCATGATTTTTTCTCCTTACATTGTCTCACCTAACCGGTAAGCTTCCTGCAACGCCTCTTGGCTGACATCACCTTTTTCTTTTGCTCCCCGCACCAGTACCATGCCGCCGTCTTCCAGCCGAAAAAACCGAAGTACCATCTCGTACTGTTTTATAATCGGATCAAATAAATCCGGAAGGCTTGCTGCTCCCACTAAAAGCAATGCCAATTTTTTTGTTTGAAATTCATTTCGCATTGGTGTATGAAGACGGTCAATCATTGCTTTCAGTTGTGCACTGATTCCGTAAAAATAAACCGGCGAAGCAACCACAATCACATCTGCAATCTTCAACTTTTCATAGATTACCTGCATATCATCTTTTTGGCAACACTGATGTCCTTCCCGTTCAAAACAGGTATTGCACCCGATACAGGGATTTACCTGATAATCTGCCACGGAAACAATTTCCACCGTATGGTGTTTCCTTGCCCCATCCGCAAACGCTGTTGCCAGCAAATCCGTGTTTCCGCCTTTTCTCATACTACCGACTAAAATAACAATGTTCATTTTCTTTCCTTTCCCTTAAAAGAACATGGCAATTGCCAGGAAACCGCATACCCAATGAATCAATGCACATCCCCAGATGTTCTTCTGATATTCATAAACGATTCCCAAACCGATGCCCATTACCAAGGCTCCCATCATAAACGGGAAACCATGTGGAAGGTGCATTAAGGTAAACAACAAGGATGAAAGCAATACATTGAAAAACTTCTGCCACTTCACTTTTACCAGAAAGCGAATGGACGTCTGTAAAACACCTCTTGCCAGAAATTCCTGCATGACAGCAACGGCAATATAAGAAACCGCTTTTGACCAGGTGCTGTCAAAAAATCGCTCGTTCATTGCATGACCGCTCAGATGCAATCCTAAATTGATTAAAATCATTATACCACAGGCAATACCAATAATCGGAAGTACATCCCGAATGGACTGCAGCAGTTTTTTCGGAGTAGCGAACACACCGACATCCTTTAGGGACAGACTGGACAAAAACAGTACTTCCCAAAACAGTACAAAGGAAATTCCTTCAATTACCTTGGTGTATACCGATGGTCTGTAATGAATGTGCAGTGTAAATTCCAAAAGGCTCCAGGTAAACAGATACAGACAAATGCTCAGTACAATTCCGATAAAGGTGCTGGCACTGTCTTTTTCAAAACGGCGCAAATCACTGTCTGCCGTCACGTCTGCTCCCAGTAAAATCAGCCCTTTGTCTTTTCCGCTCTTCACAATTTTATTGGTGCGCAGTTTCAACACTTTGTCAATAGCACCATTGTCATAAACTACTTCTGTATTCTGTGCCTTATCTTTTTTTGCAAATGTCTCTTTCAAAAATCGCAAAACCTTTTTGTTTTGTTTCATGGATGGAATGTCATTGACAGTTTCCACTTCCCCATCCGGAATGGCAAAAATATCTTTTGCCGCATCATTGTAATAACGGATGCTCTGGTCTTTATCAAATAAAATTACCGCTTCCGCCATTTCGTCAAATATTAATTGTTCGTTATCCAGATAGTTATTATCCAACATCATTCTCTCCATTTTATGAACTTAATTCCTTTAACTGCTGGAATAACTCCAGATCTTCTTCGGTTACGCGAATATTGGTCACATATTCTTTATCATCTGTGAATTTCACTTTCATTTCAATGATTGTTCCTTCTGTAATTCCTCTCTGATTCACCACGCGGAAGAACGGAAGAACCTTTGGATGGCTCTGGTTAAATTTATCTAATAAACCTTTAATTTTAAAAATACTTGCAGGGTTCATGGTTTTCCCTTCCTTTCTCTGTTTTTTCTTGACTATGTACCTTATTATACTTAAAATGAGAAGCGGTGTAAAACATATTTTGAGGAGGTTCCTATGATTAATATGCACGTACTGGTTAGCCAGTTGATTGAATTATTTATCATCATTTGCCTGGGGTACTTGATGTTTAAAATCAATATATTAAATGAAGAGGTCAACAAGAATTTAAATGCACTCATTGTCAAAGTCACCATGCCTTGTATGATCTTGAATGCAGTACTGTCCATGGACTCGGCAAGCCGTCCGGACACTTCTACCGTAGAGTCTTTGTTTTTGGTGTCCATCGGTTTCTTTATTGTAATGCCGTTGCTTGCCATTGTTTTAGTTAAGATTATGCTGAAGACCTTACATATCGTAAAGGCTCGTCAGGGTGCCTACATGTTTATGATGATTTTCTCCAATGTTGGATTTATGGGAATTCCCATTCTTCGTGCAGCAACCGGAGATCAGGCTCCGGTAGCGGTATTCTTTGCGGCAGTCTTCAATATCTTCTTTAATATTTCCGTATTTACTTACGGTGTAGCAATGATTTGCTATGGAGACAGTACCAATACCAAATTTGAATTCAAAAAACTGTTATCGCCGGGAATTCTCAGTTCTGTTCTGGCGTTGGTATTATACGTGGCAGATTTTCATTTTCCGTCCCAATTGGAATCTGTTGGTCATGCCATTGGTACCGTTGGAGAATTAACTCCGGCGCTGGCAATGATTTTGGTAGGCTCCACTTTGGCTTCCATGAAGTTACGGGAAGTCTTTAACGAGTGGCGAATTTATATTTTTGCGATTTTAAAGCAGTTCGTTTTACCGATTGCACTTTATCCGTTGTATCGTCTGCTGATTCAGGACGATTTGTTGTTGAATGTCATGTTCATTGAATTTTTGATGCCGGTAGCCAATATTGCCCTCATCTTATCTACACAGTACAACCTGGATAAAAAGTTTGCATCCAAAGTCATTTTCATTACAACGTCTATGTCACTGCTGACAATTCCTTTGGTTATTTATTTATGTAATATCATTTATTAAACGAAGAAAGCTGACCCTTCAAAGGATCAGCTTTTTTTATTACAGATATCCCATTGATTTCACAATAAAGATAACCGTCGTCAGGGTGAATGCAGAAACCAAAGTTCCAAGCACGACAACGGAACTGGTGAGAGTGCCCTCGCTCTTCATGCTTTTTGCCATAATGAAGCAACTTGGTGTCGTTGGGGAACAAAGCATAATAATCAGTGCCATCAGTTTTTCTTCCCGGAATCCCAGGTAAATGGCAAACGGAAGAAAGATTGCCGCAAATCCCACCAGTTTCAAAAAGGTGGCAACCACTGCCGGTTTCACTTTCTTAATCGCCTTATCAAATTCAAAAGCCCCACCAATGGCAATCAATGCCAGCGGTGTGGAAATTCTTGCAAAGTTGGCAAGGGTATTGTCAATTAACTGTGGAAAATCCACTCTAAAAACAGACAGCAACACGCCGATAACAATTCCGATAATAATCGGGTTGGTTACAATTCCCTTCAATGTGGTATGAAGTGTTTTCTCCTGAGTCACGTTTTTTTCCGGACATTCCACAGAAAGAACAACAACGGAATAAATATTGTAAAGAGGTACCGCTCCGATAATCATCAGCGGAATCATTCCGGTATTTCCGTAAATGTTGACCACAAAGGCAGCTCCCAGCACCGCGGCACTGCTTCGAAAAGATGCCTGAACGAATTCGCCGATAATACTTTTGTCGCGCATCAGCAGTTTCGCTCCTGCCCAGCTCCCGAAGAAACTGAGTGTGGTAACAACGGCACAATATAGAATAAACCGCAGATCAAATTCCTGATAAAAGTCCGTCGCCATCAAATCCTGAATCAACAACGCCGGCAAGGTAATTCGGAAATTGATTTTGTTGGCGGCTTTAATAAAGTCCTCATTAATCCAGTGGATTCTTTTCAACAGGTATCCGGCAATAATCACAATAAAAACCGGCACTGTTGCATTTAAACTGTAAATTAAATTTTCCATAAGCAATCTCGTTTCTAGTATTCTGATAATATTTTCTTCTGTAACTCCGGATCAAAAACACCTTGGCGAATCATTGCAATCTCATGCTTGTACGGTGCATAAGATTTCTTGCTGTTTTCCGGATCTTTTACATAAGGTGTTTCCAAAATTTTCGGGACGGTTTCAAAGTCCTTCATAGTAATCAGTTCATACAAAGCATCGAATCCAATGAACCCAAATCCAAAGTTTTCATGACGATCTTTTGCTGCTCCCATCGGGTTCTTGCTGTCGTTCATATGGAATACGGCAATCTGGTCGGTTCCGATTATTTTATCGAATTCTGTCAGCACGCCACTCAAATCATGAACCAGATCATATCCCGCATCATTCACATGACAGGTATCGAAGCAGACACGCAATCGATCATTGTGCTCTACTCCGTCATAAATCCGTGCCAGTTCTTCGAAATTTCTGCCGATTTCCGAGCCTTTTCCTGCCATAGTCTCCAATGCTATACAAACATCGGAATCCTTCGTTAAAACGTTGTTTATGCCTGCTACAATCTGTGCAATTCCCGCATCAACTCCTGCTCCCACATGAGAGCCGGGATGGAGAACCATTACCTTACTTCTCATCGCAGCGGAACGTTCCAGTTCCGTTGCCAGAAACTGTTCTGCCAATTCATAAGTTTCCGGTTTCACCGTATTGGCAAGATTAATAATATACGGCGCATGGATTACAATTTCCGATATTCCGTGTTCATCCATGTACGCCCAGGCTTCATCTATTTTTAATTCTGTAACTTCTTTTCTTCGGGTGTTTTGCGGAGCTCCGGTATATGCCATAAAGACATTGGCACCATAAGAGTCTGCCTCCTTTGCCGAACCCAGCAACATTTCTTTTCCACTCATCCCAACGTGAGAACCAATCTTTAACATATGCTGTTCCTTCCTTTGTCAATCTTCTTCTTAGTCTAACACATTTCCTTGGAAAAACAACTCCATCCCCTCGACTTTTCCCCCTGCCTTTGTTATATTAATTCTGTTAGAAAGTGCTTAGGGGAGCGTGTATTTATGGAGCAGATAAAATACCAGAAAAGTTTTTGTAAGAGCAACAGTCTGATTTCCGTATTGGACGAAATCAACACCCGGTGTAATGAAGAAGATCACCTGGAACATCATTACTTTATTGATGAAGATTACCACGATTTTTCCGACAAGCCTTGTGCCTATCTGGCAAAGTGCGGCGAGGAAACCGTTGGATTCTTATGTCCCTACGAAATTGACCGGTACAATATTGAATTTTGTCTTTTTGTACTACCGGAATACCGTCGACAAAAGATCGGCAGTCAGCTGTTTTTCCATTTGGTAATGGATTATCAGGAACGTTCCTTTTCCACATCTCTTCTTCCAGGCAATCAAATCGGAAAAGATTTTTTGGAAAACATCGGCTTTACCTACGGATGCTGTGAATGCAGCATGGCATTGCTGAAAAACAGCTTCAAACCGGTGACTCCGAAAATGGAATTGGATGTTCACAAAGAGGAGGACGAAATCTACGTTACCGGTTTAATCGGCGATATAGAAATCGGCTCTTTTGCCTTCACCGTTTCCAACACAACGGCATGTATTCACGACGTGGAAGTCAAAGAAGACTTACGTCGCAAGGGCTACGGATATCAAATGGTTGCTTCCGCCCTGCAGGATATTTTTGAAAAGTATGACACAGTCATCTTGCACGTCACCAAAGAGAATGTCCCTGCCTATCACTTATACAAAAAATTAAACTTCCGTGTTTTGGAAGAATTAGATTATTACGAACTGTAAAACGAAAGCTGCCTTGGCAATCGCCAAAGCAGCTTTTATTATTGTTTATTCATAAGATGGTTTTCCATAGAATCCTCTCCATGGTAAGTATCCTACAAATGCTCTTGCAAGCACATCCTCTTCACTGACATAATTGGTTCCCGGCCAATAACGGCAATCCCAGGAATCATTTCGATTGTCTCCCATAAGGAAGTAACAATCATTCTTTACAGTGTAGGTTCCGTCTTTCAAATCAGCGGTTCCCTCCGAAACATCTTTCAGATAAGAATTCTTTAAGACAATTTCATGTCCGTTTAAAAGTTTCACACCGTCTTTTACTACAATGCTGTCTCCTTTTTTCGGAACATAGAATGTAATCGAACCATTGTTATAATCAATACCTGTATCATAACCGGCATTTTTAATCCATTCTTCTTTTAAATAGTTTTCCTTCAGCGGTTTTTTGGAATCATTGATGTAAACCTTTGCCTCACGGATTTCAACCTTTTCTCCCGGCAAACCAATGGTACGTTTTACGTAAAGTTTGCTGTCTTCATCTGTTTGACCTTCTACATATTCCGGATTGTTAAAAATAACGATATCCCCTCTCTTTGGAGATGAGAACCAGTAAGAGCCTCTGAAACCAATCATACGGTCTCCCGGAATAATTGTATTTTCCATAGAACCGGAAGGTACATTTGCATTAATAATTACAAAGTTATTGATTACTACAGCAACGACAATTGCAAAAATAATAATGCGAATCCAGCTAAAGATTTCTTTTGCTACGCTGTTTTTCTTTCCCTGTGTTGTTCCAACCGTCTGAACAGCATCTACGTTATCTAAATTATCTAAATCATTAAAATTATTTTCCATTTTTCATCTTCCATCCTTTCGACAAACCTATTCTAGTATAAACGTTCGCGACTTGTTATGCAATAAATCTTTGAACCTTTTTACGAAACTAAACAATTGGAACAGAGAACAACGTTCCGCTAGCAAAAAGGACTCCTAAAAGCGCAACAGCCGTTTTAAAAAAATAATACAACAAATGTTCATGCTGTTGTTCTTCATTATCATTGCAATTTAAAAGCATCAGTTTCGCCATCATCTCGTTGGAGATATTGACTTCGTCAAAGGTTTTCTGATAAATATTCTTACAACTCATACTCTACCTCCATTAATCTTGTTTCCAGTTTTTTTCTTGCCCGCATCAACTGCGTCTGCACCGTAGTCTCCCGAAGATCCAGTATTTCCGCTATTTCCCTGACGGAGTACTCTTCATAGTAATACAGATGAATTACAATCCGGTACTTCTGTGGGAGTTTCATGACCTGCTCGTATAATTCGCTTTCTTCATAAGTGGAAAATTCCTGCACTTCCCCGTTTCTGTATTCATCCATTCCGGTGATTTTTTTCTTCCAGAAGGATGCACAGTAATCTTTACAACTGTTTACCGTGACCCGGATGAGCCACCGCTTCAAATGTTCATCGCTATGAAAGGACTGTTTCTCCTGAAGAAGTTTCATAAAAACATTCTGGAGAATATCTTCTGCATCATAGCGGTTTTTACAGTAACTCATGGCAATTTTATAGAGATTGTTGGAGTATTGCTCCACAGCTTTTACATAATCAACTCTGTCCATGTCTTCTTTTCTGTCCCTCTTTCGTTTTTCATTCATAATGCATTATACAATAAATACGATTGGGAAAGGCAAAATATCACAGAATTTTCAAATTTTTTCAAAAATCTTTTAATTATTGCGGTGACATACACCTTATTTCCGCTTTTCCTTCTTTTAGGTGTATTTTCCCCTCCGGTTGCTGCGATGACATGCACCTAATTCAACCATTTCCTTCTTTTAGGTGTAAATCCCCCAAAACAAAGGGGCTGTAAAAATAGTCTCTAAATAGGGGGCTGTCAGAACCACATAGAATGCGATATGCGATATATATGGTTTGCTTTAGGGTGGATTTCATGAATTTGAACCACATAGAATGAATTAATGCGATTTATATGGTTCAGTCCAGCACATATTCGAGAAATTGATACCATACAGAATGAATTAATGCGATTTATGTGGTTCAGTCCAGCACATATTCGAGAAATCGATACCACACAGAATGAAAAATGCGATTTATGTGGTTCAATCCAGCACATATTCGAGAAATCGATACCATACAGAATGAATTAATGCGATTTATGTGGTTCAGTCCAACACATATTCGAGAAATCGATACCACACAGAATGAAAAAATGCGATTTATATGGTTCACTTCACGGATTATAAAAAGTTCTCACAACAAAAAGGGGCTGTAAAAAAACTCCCTAAATAACACACCTGCATTGGCCACTGCCAATACTAGGTGTGTTTCTTTCTTAAACATCGTAGACTTCATATACTTTTCCATACCATGCTCTTCACAATAAATCTTTGAGAATATCCTGTACATCAGCTGCATCGTTTGGTTGATAATGCTCAAGTAAGCTGTTGATGAACGCTTTGCGTTCTGGCGAAAGTTTTCTTTATCTTGCCATAAAAAAATCCTCCTGAATTAATATTTATTTTAACATTAATCCAAGAGGACTCATAATATCCTTATTTAGTTTACACAAAATTTTTTTCAGTCTCTTTTTCTGTTAGGGGAGTTTTTTTACAACCCCTTTTCCATCAGAAAACTATTTTACATCTACCACAAAATCATGCTCTGATATTTTTTTCGCCTGTTCTTCTGTTTTTGCTTTGATTAGTTCAAACATTTGATCTTCATTCTCCGTTACATAAATGTGCAATCTGGAGATTTTCTTTCCATTCACGGAAAAGAAATCTTTCTGAAGTGTTTCATCGGTATCTCCCACTTCCTGGAACTGAATCTTTTCTCCATCCTGATTAAATATTGCCATTTCATAATATTGATATTCCCTTGCTTTTCTCACTTCATCACAAAGACTAGCTTTTTCCGAATCGCTGTAGGTTTTTCCTTCTTTCCCGAATCCTTCTGCTATGATTTCATCATCTGTCATATTGGCATATGGCATGGTATATGGAACATCACTCAGGACACATACCTGATAAGGGGAAACAAACACTTTTTTCACTGCAAATTTCTGGTCAATTTTCTCATCAACCACAATCTCTTTCCCCGCATCTTCATCCACCGTAAATGGGATTTCAAGTTCCCATGTTCCATCAACCATTTTCAGTTCTTGATTCTGTTCTAAGCCAATTCCTTTGATTCGAAGATTAACTGTTCCACCCTGATTCGAAATTTCTTCTCGATCAAATTTAACAATTCCTATAAAAGCATGATTGCCATCGTTTTCTCCAGACAGTAAAAGATCAAAGTCTTGTTCTTTTTCACTTAATGGTTCATCAAATTTCCAGGATGTCATAAGCTGTACCACTTGGGCATTGTCTTCTGATAATTTTGGAATTTTACTAAAATCATATCCCTCTGACTCTGCTTTTAAGGAAACATACACTGATAACCCATCACTATATACTTCTGAAGCGGTAAGTTTGATATTCTGATCTTCTGCTACAAGCTTTTCATCCGTCTGATCCTTCTCTGACAGTGTCTGTTTATTCGCATACTCTCCCGGATAAACTGCTTTTTGTTCCACTCTCTCAAAGATATGTCCAATCACAGGAATTTTCGATGCCACCGCTGGGTTCGCTACTCCAAACACGCCACCAGATACAACAACTGCCAACGCTGCTGCTGCTACCTTAACACCGGTTCCCCAATGCTGCTTTTTCTTATTATCTACCATATTTAATGTCTCCTCAAATTTCTTATCTACCAGATCCGGTATAACCAAATCTTCATTTAATCCTTCTACAAAGTCTTCAAATCTCTTCATATCGTTTCCTTTCTTAATATCCATAACTTTTTTGTCATTAAATTACTCGTTTTTCATAGTTCCCCATTCCATAATATGTTTCGAGATTTTTTCTGGCAGATTGCAAGCGTCCCTTCACGGCACTTTGTCCGATATGTAACACTTCCGCAATCTCTCTTACCTTTAGCCGTTCCACATAATAAAGTTCCACAACGATTCGCTGTTTTTCATTCAGGCAATGCATCATCTCATTCCATTCCACGCCGGCATAATCATTATCAACGACACCTTCTTCAGGGAGTTCATCCCCTAATACCCAACGTGCTCTTTGATTGTAAATTTTATTGCAATTATTGATCAGAATGCGAATCAGCCACGTTTTGAAATATTCCGGCTTTCGCAATGTATGCATTTTTTCCCAACAATCAAGAATTGTATCCTGCATTGCATCAGCAATATCTTCTTCATTTTTTAAGATTGCCTTTGCCACCTTATACATACTGAGCTTGTGTTCTCTCATCAGTTCGGAAAATGCATCTTTATCATGCTTTTTTGCTTTCTTTACCAGTTCTTTGTTCATTGTAATTTTCCTTTCTTGCCCCGGGTTTTTAGGTCTTACACTTATTAGATAAGAAACTTGGCAATTTGGTCGATAAAAAAAACTGCCAATCGGCAGTTTTTTTCAATCCTATTTTTAAAGAGGACATTATTCATCCTACATAAATTTATCAAGCCTGTCAATATTACAAGCTGGTATATCCCATCAAAGCTTCATCCACTTCTCTGGCACAATCTCTTCCTTCACGGATTGCCCATACAACAAGAGACTGACCTCTGTGCATATCTCCTGCGGTAAATACATTTTCCACGCTGGTTGCATATTTACCCTGCTCTGTAGCTACGTTGGTTCGACCATCCGTTGTAACCTGAAATGCTTTTGTCACGTAATCTTCAGCACCTAAAAATCCTGCTGCGATTAATACCAACTGACAATCCACTTCATATTCACTACCCGGAATTTCCACCATGTTCAGACGACCTGTCTTTTCGTCTTTCACTGCATCCAGTTTCACTAATACCAGCTTGCAAAGATTTCCATTTTCATCCTTTACAAATTCTTTCACTGTTGTCTGATAGACGCGTGGGTCTTCTCCGAAAACGGCAATGGCTTCTTCCTGACCATAGTCTGTTTTGCAGACTCTAGGCCATTCTGGCCAAGGATTGTTTGCAGTTCTTTCATCCGGTGCCTTCGGCATCATTTCAAGCTGCAACACACTCTTTGCACCATGACGGATGCTGGTTCCCACACAGTCATTACCGGTATCACCACCACCGATGACTACAACATCTTTATCTTTTGCAGAAACGAATGTTCCTTCTTTTAACCGGTGATCCAGTAAACTCTTTGTTGTGGATGTCAGGAAATCAACAGCAAAGTAAATTCCCTTAGCATCTCTTCCCGGTGCTTTAATATCTCTGGCATTTCTTGAACCACAAGCCAATACCACTTTGTCATACTGCTCTAAAAGTTCTTGAGCCTTCACATCCTTACCAACGTTAACGCCGGTAACAAATTCGACTCCTTCTTTTTTCATGATTTCAATTTTGCGTTCAATAATTTCTTTTTCCAATTTCATGTTTGGAATTCCATACATCAAAAGTCCTCCGACACGATCATCACGCTCAAACACAGTAACATGATGTCCACGCTGATTTAACTGATCTGCTACCGCCAATCCGGCCGGTCCGGAACCGACTACAGCCACGCGCTTGTCAGTACGAACCTTTGGTGGCTTTGCTTTTGCAAAACCTGCTTCATAAGCATTTTCAATAATGAAACGCTCATTGGCTCTAACGGATACTGCATCACCGTTCAATCCGCAGGTACATGCCTTTTCACAAAGTGCCGGACAAACACGGGAAGTGAATTCCGGGAAGTTATTGGTCTTGTGAAGACGGTTGTAAGCCTGCTGTTTGTTTCCATGATAAAGTAAATCATTCCATTCAGGAATCAGATTGTTCAGCGGACAGCCGGAAGCCATTCCGCAAAGCATCTGTCCGTTCTGACAAAACGGAACACCACATTCCATACAACGTGCTGCCTGCTTTTTCTGTTTTTCCTCAGATAACGGTTCATGGAATTCTTTAAAATTCTGAATTCTTTCTTTTGGAGAAGAAGCCGGTGCATCTTCTCTTTCATATTCTAAAAATCCTGTTGGTTTTCCCATAATTCCTATCCTCCTTATCCTCTGGTTGCTTCATAAAAAGCTTCAATCTGTGCCTGTTCAGGACTCATTCCTTTTTCTTCCATTGCTGCAATTGCCTCTAAAATCTTCTTGTAGTCATGAGGAATAATCTTCTTGAATTTTGGCAGATATGTTTCAAACTGTTCTAAAATTTCTTTACCCTTTTCTGAGTCTGTCCATTTTACATGTTCTTCCAACATTCCCTTCAGTTCCATAACGTCATCCTTATCTGCTAATTCTTCCGTAGAAACCAGGGACTTGTTAACCTTCTTGTACAGGTCATTGTTTTCATCTAAAACATATGCCACACCACCGCTCATACCGGCAGCAAAGTTCTTTCCAACCACACCGATTACGGCAACGCGACCACCGGTCATATATTCACAACCATGATCTCCTACACCTTCAACAACAGCAGTTGCTCCGGAGTTACGAACGCAGAAACGTTCTCCGGCAACACCGTTGATGTAAGCCTTTCCGTCTGTTGCACCATACAATGCAACATTACCGATAATGATATTTTCATCCTGCTTAAAGGTTACTTCTTCCGGTGCTTTCACAACAATCTTACCACCGGATAATCCCTTACCAAGGTAGTCATTGCTGTCACCGGTTAATTCCAGAGTTAATCCCTTTGGGATGAATGCACCGAAACTCTGTCCGCCGGATCCGTTACATTTCACTACGTAAGTATCTTCATCCAAAGTATCTTCGTAACGCTTTGTAATTTCCGAACCGAAAATAGTACCCAGAGAACGGTCTAAGTTATTAATTGCCACTTCAACTGAGGCTGGCTGCTTCTTCTCTAACGCAGCTCCCATTTCTTTTAATAAAACAGTAATATCTTTCGTCTTTGCAAGTTCAAAGTCATATTCGTTTTTGTTCAGGTATGTTACACGGTAATCCGCAAAATCCTGATTGATAATTCGATCTAAAGAAACTTCCTGCTGTTTCTTATCTTCAATTCCTTCTTTTGCTTTCAGGAAGTCCGCACGTCCAACCAATTCGTCTAATGTGCGAACACCTAATTTCGCCATATATTCACGAAGTTCCTGTGCAATAAACTTCATAAAGTTTACAACGTATTCCGGCTTTCCTGCAAAACGCTTACGCAATTCCGGATTCTGTGTTGCCACACCAACCGGACAGGTATCCAGGTTGCAGACACGCATCATCACACATCCCATTGTTACCAATGGTGCTGTTGCGAATCCGTATTCTTCCGCACCAAGCATTGCTGCAATGGCAACGTCACGTCCGCTCATCAGTTTACCGTCTGTTTCAACAACAACCTTGTCACGAAGTCCGTTGGCAATCAGTGTCTGATGTGCTTCCGCCAAACCTAATTCCCAAGGAAGACCTGCATTGTAGATTGAGTTTTCCGGAGCCGCACCGGTACCACCGTCAAAACCGGAAACAAGGATTACCTGTGCTCCTGCCTTAGCTACACCTGCTGCTACCGTACCAACACCTGCTTCAGATACCAGCTTTACAGAAATTCTGGCATCGCGGTTTGAATTCTTTAAATCGTAAATTAACTGAGCCAAATCTTCAATGGAATAAATATCATGATGTGGTGGTGGTGAGATTAAGCTTACTCCCGGTGTGGAATATCTGGTCTTTGCAATCCAAGGATAAACCTTCTTTCCGGGAAGGTGTCCGCCTTCACCCGGTTTTGCCCCCTGTGCCATCTTAATCTGTAATTCATCTGCACTGATTAAGTATCTGGATGTAACACCAAATCTTCCGGATGCTACCTGTTTAATTCTGGAGCAGCGGTTCTTTCCGTCAGCTCCTACTGTTAATCGGTCAATGCTTTCTCCACCTTCACCACTGTTAGAACGACCGCCAATCATATTCATGGCAATTGCCATGGTTTCGTGAGCTTCCTGTGAAATGGAACCGTATGACATAGCACCGGTCTTAAAACGCTTCACAATGGAATCCACGCTTTCTACTTCATCAATGGAAATTCCACCATCTTCCGGATAGTTGAAATCCAACAATCCTCTCAAATGAACCGGTGACATTTCTTCGTCAATCATATGAGTATATTGTTTGAATAACTCATAATTTCCGGTCCAGGTTGCCTGCTGCAATGTATGAATCGTAGCAGGATTATATTTATGTTCTTCTTTTCCGCTACGAAGCTTATGATCTCCGTTGCTTTCCAGTGTTAAATCAACATTCAGTCCCAATGGGTCAAATGCTTTACTGTGTAATGTTTCCACACTGTTTTCAATATCTTCCAAAGTGATTCCTTCTACACGGCTTACAGTTCCGGTGAAGTACTTATCAATGACTTTGTTGCTGATACCGATGGCTTCAAAAATCTGTGAACCCTGATATGACTGAATTGTGGAAATACCCATCTTCGATGCGATTTTAACAATTCCGCCGATAATTGCTGCATTGTAATCATCAATAGCTGCATATGGATCCTTATCAAGCATTCCTTCTTCTACCATCTGCTTAATGGTTTCATGTGCAAGATATGGGTTCACTGCACTGGCACCATAACCAAGCAATGTTGCAAAATGATGTACTGCACGCGGTTCACCACTTTCCAAAACAAGAGACAATGTTGTTCTCTTCTTTGTACGTACCAGATACTGGTGTACTGCGGATACCGCCAAAAGGGAAGGAATCTGAACATGATATTCATCTACCCCACGGTCAGACAGGATAATAATGTTTGCCCCGTCTTTATGCGCCTTGTCAACGTCTACAAAGACCTGTTCAATAGCCTTTTCCAAGCTGATACCTTTGTAGTAAACGATTGGTACTACGGCACTCTTAAATCCCGGCATGTTAATGTTTTTCAACTTCAGCATATCTGTGTTGGTCAAAATCGGATTGTGGATTTTTAACACATTACAGTTTTCCGGTGTTTCTTCTAAAATATTTCCATCCTTTCCTAAATAAACAGAAGTGGATGTAACGATTTCTTCTCGAATGGCATCAATCGGAGGATTGGTTACCTGGGCAAAGAGCTGTTTAAAGTAATGGAACAATAAATGTGTTCTGTCACTTAACACTGCCAACGGAGAGTCTTTTCCCATTGCCATAGTTGCTTCAATTCCGTTATTTGCCATTGGAATAATTCTCTTTAAATCTTCATATGTATAGCCAAAGTTTTTCTGAAGTCTTGCACGTTCTTCCCATTCATAAGATTCTACCTTCTTATTTGGAATGTGAATGTCCTTCAAATAAACCAGGTTGTTATTCAACCATTCACCATATGGTTTTCTGGCTGCATATTGTTCTTTTAATTCATCATCATCAATTAATTTTCCGTTTACGGTATCTACCAAAAGCATACGTCCCGGACGAAGACGTTCCTTCACAACAATGTTTTCCGGTTCTAATTCCAAGACACCGACTTCAGAAGATAAAATCAACTGATCGTCTTTTGTAATATAGTAACGGGATGGACGTAAACCGTTTCTGTCAAGAATTGCTCCCATGTAATCACCGTCAGAGAACAGAATTGATGCAGGACCGTCCCATGGTTCCATCATGGTTGCATAGTACTGATAGAAATCTTTCTTACTTTCGCTGATGGTATCATTCTTTTCCCATGGTTCCGGAATACACATCATAACAGCTAATGGAAGGTCAACGCCGTTCATTACCAAAAATTCCAAGGTATTATCAAGCATTGCAGAGTCAGATCCGTTAGTATCTACTACCGGCATAACCTTCTGCAAAGAACTCTTCATATATTCACTGTTCATGGATTCTTCTCTGGCAAGCATATTGTCAGCGTTTCCACGAATGGTGTTAATTTCACCGTTATGCACGATGAAGCGGTTTGGATGCGCTCTTCTCCAACTTGGGTTGGTGTTGGTTGAGAATCTGGAGTGTACCAAAGCAATTGCAGATTCAAAATCCGGATCCTGCAAATCACCAAAGAAAGATCTCAACTGGTCTACCAAAAACATTCCCTTATAAACAATGGTTCTGGAAGACATGGAAACTGTATAAGTACCACTGTTACTGTGAGAGAATACACGTCTTACAATGTAGAGTTTTCTGTCAAAGGCAATTCCTTTTTCACAATCCTCCGGCTTTTTAATAAAGCACTGCATAATGTATGGCATACATTCAACGGCTTTACTTCCCAAAACGTCAGGATGTACAGGAACTTTTCTCCAACCTAAAAATTCCAGTCCTTCTTTTTCCGTAATAATCTCAAGCATCTTCATTTCGCGCTTGCGCTTTAATTCATCCTGAGGCATAAAGAACATACCAACACCGTAAGTTCTTTCCTCTCCGATATTTATTCCCAAAGGTTCTGTAACCTTCTTAAAAAACTTATGAGAAATCTGAAGTAAAATACCGACACCATCTCCGGTTTTCCCTTCAGCATCTTTTCCGGCACGATGTTCAAGGTTTTCAACAATGCTTAATGCATTTGCCACGGTCGCATGGCTTTTCTTTCCTTTAATATTAACAACTGCACCGATTCCGCAGTTATCATGTTCAAAGCGTGGATTGTACAATCCGTTCTCCCTCGCTTTTTTAAATAATTCGTCCTGTCTCATAACGATTCCTCCCAAAGAATTTTCATTTTGCAACCGGCCTTTATTTCGGCTGTTGTCAAAAAAAGAAAAGGGCACAAAGGCAACGGATTTCTCATCCGGCACGCCTTTGTACCCTCAATCTACTAAAAATATACTCTTTATTTCCTCACAATGCAACAAAATTAAGTTTGAAGCCGTATTTTTTTAATTTTATTAAGTTGGCCTCCCGATATACTTAATTTTATTAATTACGCATTGATTTATCTAATAATACTTGTTAAATGAATTAAGTTTCATTTTTAATTATTTAAAAAGTCTTTAATTTTCTTGCTTCGAACCGGATTACGAAGTTTACGCAATGCCTTTGCTTCAATCTGTCTGATACGTTCTCTGGTTACGTTGAAAATCTTTCCAACTTCTTCCAATGTTCTTGGATGTCCGTCTCTCAAACCAAATCGAAGAATAATAACTTCTCTTTCACGGTCTTTTAAGTCCTGTAATAATACATCAATGTGATCACGGAGCATTACAGATTCAATGTTTGCTTCCGGTGTTACTGTATTATTATCTGCAACGAAATCGCCCAAGTTGGAATCGTCCTCTTCACCGATTGGTGTTTCAAGAGATGCCGGTTCTCTGGCAATCTGCATAATTTCAAGTACCTTTTCTTCTGTCATATCAAGTGCTGCTGCCAACTCTTTACTGGATGGTTCATAACCAAGTTCCAAGGTAAGCTTACGCTGCATCTTTGACATTCTGTTAATGGTTTCTACCATATGTACCGGTACACGAATGGTTCTGGCATGGTCAGCCAACGCTCTTGTAACGGACTGACGAATCCACCATGTTGCATAAGTACTTAACTTATATCCTTTTGTATAATCAAATTTTTCTACGCCCTTAATTAATCCAAGATTTCCTTCCTGAACCAAATCAAGGAAACTCATACCACGTCCGGTGTAACGCTTTGCAATACTTACAACCAAACGTAAATTTGCTTCAATTAATTTTTCTTTCGCATAGTCATCGCCTTCTGTTTTTCTTCTGGCGAGTTCTACTTCTTCTTCTGCCGTTAACAATGGAACGGTACCGATCTCCTTCAGATACATACGTACCGGATCTTCTGTTCCAACACCTTCTAATAATTCAACGGCATCCAACTCAGCAGATTCTTCACTGTCCTCATCGAAATCATCATCTGAGGCATCCAATAATTCAGCTTCATCTTCTTCCACTGAAGCAATCTGCTCATCTGTCGGTTCTGTTACTAAATCGACTTCCGTATCAATGTCAATGTCATCATCCAAATCAATGTCATCATCTAAGTCTTCAAATGACATTTCTGCTTCCAATGCTTCTTCATCGAGATCCACATCTTCCTGTTCTTCATTGACAAATTCATCTGTTTCTTCCGGCTCTGTTTCTGCATCAGATACCACTACTGTTATTTCTCTTTCAGCTAATTTAGAGATGAGTGTTTCTTCCTGCTTGGAAGTAAGGGTTTCATCTTTAAAAAAGTCCTGAACCTGCTCTGTGGTAAGCTGACCGTCTCCGCCTTTAGCAATCTCTGCCAATTCTGAAATTTTAAAAATAAAATCTTGTTGTTTCAATGCAGTATCCTTTCTGACTACTATTTTAACTATGGTCGGTCAAAATATAATTATACACAAAAAAAAGGCCAGTGTAAACCAGCCTTTAAATATTTTTTTGAATTTTGTAGTATTTTCGGGTAGAAATTCTATCCATTCCTTTCTTTTTTTAGATTTCTTGTCTAAAAATGGATTTTTTCTTACTCAACATCTACATCATCTGCAGGAACAAGTGGGGACCATCCGTCTGCTTCCCCTTCGTATGATTCTGTGACTTTCTCACCTTTTTTGTCTGTCACATATTCACCCTTGTCATCGGTAATGTAAATTTCACCCTTTGTTTCTTCATATACGGAAATGTCTTCCCATGCATCGTTGCTGTCATCGCCTCCAATAACAACTTCAACCTTAACCGGATTTCCTTCTTTATCAGTGATTACTTCACCCTTTTTATTTAAAGTTGTCTGTAATTCAATTCTTGTAGTCTGTTCTGCTTTTGTTGCAACAGCACTTCCGTTTTCATCTGTCGGAACCTGTGCATTGTTTGCTGCATTGGTTGCGCCATCATTCTTTGTATCCTTGCTGTTGTACTTAATTGCAAAGACAACTGCCACAATAATCAAAATTGTCGCAATGGCAACGCCTGCCACCAACAGTTTATTTTGTTCCTTCTTGTTTTCTTCCTGCTTGTTTCCCATTGTTTTACACCTCACTTTTTTGTTGGATATCCCGCTCCAACTCTTCGATAACTTTGGCTATTGCATGTTCCTTATTGGACACGGTCTTTCTGTTTGCCACAGCTTTTACGCTATCCAGCGCATTTTCCACTGCATATCCGATGTCGGCACATTCCAAAAGAGTCAGATCGTTTTCGTAATCCCCTACCCCTACGGTAGTATGGATATCACAATCCATCTGTTCTTTCATATATTGAACTGCCACACCTTTTCCACTGTGAACCGGCTGGATTTCCAACCCTTCCGGCCAACTGGTGTCGAATCGGAATTTGTCACCAAACTTTTCCTTCAAATCTTCCTGCAGTTTTGGAGTAATCTCCGCCTTCTGGAAGGCAAGCGCCTTATACAATCCCTTCGGCAATGTATCAAACAATGCTCTCAGGGAACCATCTCCCGGTTGATTTTCTCCCGGCTTAAAAGAAACGCTGTCCTTGTAAGTGTAATTAATCCAGCATTCCCAGACATCCGGATATTGATGATGAATGTAATCAAACAATTCAAAATAATCCTCTCTGTCTGCAGTCCATTCATGAAGGATTTTTTCATTTTTCAGATCGTACAGTACGGTTCCGTTTAATGCGACCATCGGTGCATTAATCTGAATCTGATCACCAAACTCATGCGCATGTCCCGGAAATCTTCCGGTGGCAAGGGTAAACATTCCGCCTTCCTCCTGGAAATATCGAATTGCCTTGGCATTCTCTTCCGAAACTTTACCCGGTTCATAAGTCAATGTCCCGTCACAGTCAGTACATATGAGATATCCTTTAAACTTATTCATTCTAATGTTTTCCTTAGTTCTTGTGATATTTTCTTCCGGTCTCTTCGTATTTTGGTTCGCAAGTTAAACGAACACCCAATTTCTTCAGAACCTGTTCATCCACTGAAGATAATAATACAGTCGAATGACCTTCGCATCCGTTCAGCTTTGTAAGCTGTTCCATGGCTTTCTTTGCCACGTCACTTCTTGCTGCGGAAACTGATAACGCAATCAAAATTTCATCCGTATGAAGTCTTGGATTCTGGCTTCCGAAATAATCGGTCTTTAAAGACTGGATTGGTTCAATTGCTTCCGGAGAAATTAACTTTATTTCATCATCAATCTTTGCCAGATACTTCAATGCATTCAATAATGCAGCAGATGCAGCACCAAGTAAATCACTGGTCTTTCCGGTTACAATCGTTCCATCATCTAACTGAATTGCAAATCCCGGATTTCCTGTAGCGTCTTCCACCTGAATCGCTTCTTTTGCACCCATACGGTCCTCAATACTGATTCCCGCCTGCTTCATTAACAGTTCCAATTTATACTGGTCATCTTTGGATTCCCCGTATCGTTTCTTATCACAGAGACATTTATAATATCTGCGAATGATTTCCTGTTCGGATGCCTCACAGCAAGCCTCATCATCCACAATACAATTTCCTGCCATATTAACACCCATATCTGTCGGTGACTTGTATGGGCTCTTTCCGTTAATCAGTTCAAACATTGCATTTACAACAGGGAAAATTTCAATATCTCTGTTGTAGTTTACAGTGGTTTCCCCATAAGCATCCAAATGGAATGGATCAATCATATTGACATCATTCAAATCAGCAGTTGCTGCTTCATAAGCAAGGTTTACCGGATGCTTCAACGGAATATTCCAGATTGGGAAAGTTTCAAACTTTGCGTATCCCGCTTCAATTCCTCTCTTATGTTCATGATACAACTGAGAAAGACAAGTCGCCATTTTTCCGCTTCCCGGTCCCGGTGCGGTAATTACAACCAACGGTCTTTCTGTTTCAATATATTCATTCTTTCCGTAACCCTCATCGCTAACGATTTTTACCACATCACTTGGGTATCCCGGAATCTTATAATGTCTGTATGACTTAATTCCCATTTCTCCCAACTGTTTCTGGAAACGCTCTGCTGATGGCTGTCCTGAAAACTTTGTGAGACAAACACTTCCTACATATAAACCTCTGGACTGGAATGCGTCAATGAGACGTAAAACGTCCATGTCATAGGTAATGCCGTAATCGCCACGGACTTTGTTTTCTTCAATATCTTCCGCACTGATTACAATGACAATTTCTGCCTGATCCTTTAACTGTAATAACATCTGAAGTTTTGAATCCGGTTTGAATCCAGGCAAAACTCTGGATGCATGATAATCATCAAACAACTTTCCTCCAAACTCCAAATATAACTTATTTCCAAACTGGGAAATACGATTTCTTATGTGCTCTGACTGCATCTTCAGATACAGGTCGTTATCAAATCCTATCTTCACAACTTTCTCCTATAGTTCATTTTTTTACCGTAACATTATATCACGTTTCAGCTATTTATGTACCCCTCTTTTGCATACTTTTTAAATAATACCAAATATTGCTGTTCCACTTCTTCAAAGGGGCGCACTTCGTAAGAAAATGTTGTTTTCATTTCCGGTGGTTCTATGTCCATATGCTCATCTAACAATGTCTTCAAATCGTAATAAAGCATGTCATGGTCTACTTTTTTCATTTTTTCATACTCATCATCCGTCAGTTTTGAACCCAGATATTTGGTGAAAATCACATCTAAAATTCGGTCTTCAAAATCATTGTATTCTTTCAGGTATGCTTTAAAAGGACTTGGCACATCCGACAGATACGCCTCTGCCCCATCGTGTAACAGGCATGCCAGAATAACCCGTTTAGAATACCCTCTTGCCTCCGCTTCCAAAGCACAGTGAATGCAATGCTGTCCCACGGAAAAGAAGTTTTTCACATGACCGTTTCCTCTGGTAATCAGTGACAATGCATGAGCCAAATCTTCCACTCGAATATCCGATTCTTTCGGTTCAGTGGGAACCATACGAATTCCCGTGTAGGTTGTAATATAGTTAGGCATTATTTCTCCTCCAATATTTCCGTCAGTTTTTTCTCAAATGCCGGGGTCCACCACAATGCATAGCCGGCTCTGGTAGGATGCACGAGATCAACCATATATAAATCATAATTTTCCCGTCCCTCTTCATTGAACTTTACATCGCCGTTCATATCCAGCAAATCAATTTTCCACTTTTCGCACAGTTTTTTGGTAGCTTCCACCATAGCAAGATAATTCTCCGAATCCAGCAACGGAGAGGTATAAAACATAACCGGACAGTTCCAAGTCTTCTTAATAGAAGAAACAAGAAATTCCATTGCCCCAAATGTGGTGTGAATGTCAAAGTCTTCTTTCTCAGACAGCCTTCCCTGATACTGTTCCGGGAACTGACTGTCATTAGTGGAAACCTGAATAATAAATACATCCGGTCTCACATCCTTTGGAAATTCCGCCAACCGTTTCACATACGACTGTGCTGCAGTCTCTGCCAAAGATTCTTCCTCTCTCCCCAAATGCTTCCAAGGATTATCCGCATCCTCAGGATCGTATGCAATCTCTGCTAAGGTGGTTCCGCTAATGGCACTTTTATAAGAGCACCCATTGTTCCTCCGGGCAATAAAATCCGCCATACTTTCTCCCTTAGAGCCAAAGCCATAGGTAATGGAAGACCCCAGCCAGAAAAAAGTCTTTCCTTTCAAGGGCGATTTCGTTTGCTTCAAACTCCGTTCCACGGAATACTGCTCCTCGTTTCCGGGATGGTCATCCCCAATGGTAAAAGAAAAATTCCCTTTATTTGTTTCTCCCAAATCAATTCTTCCTGTCATGATTCCTCCATATATAAAAGGGACGGCAATCCGTCCCCATATTCCTGCCTTTTGTCCGTTACATCATCTTTCTCTAGTATACTCAATCGCCGACCATATAGCAACAATATTCTGTTTTTCAATAGGTTCGTATCGTTTTTCGATATATTTTTGTTGACAAACAATATTTTCCGTATTATATTTTGAAGTAACAGAATACATATGCAGGAGGTACCTTATGAACATTTCAAAGGTCACAAAAATTTTATTGGATATTATGTTTTATTCCGGGATTCTCATCACCTTGGGACTCACATGGATTTTAAAACCCTATGGGGAACATTTTGATCCTTATGTAAAAAAATATCTATACTCTTTAGTTGCTATTTTAACTCTTTGTGGAATCTTTGGCTTACTCATTGTGTGGGAACTTCGCAAGATTTTTAAAACAGTCTTAAATGACCAGTGTTTTATCCTTGCCAATGTTACCAGTTTAAACCGCATGGCAATTTACAGCTTTTTGATTTCATTTCTAATGTTACTATTAAACATTTTTTTGTATGTAACACTGGCATCATTGACTATGATTCTCGTCTTTCTCATTGCCGGACTTTTCAGCAGGGTTCTTGCCCAAGTGTTTGGCCGTGCCGTCAGTTATAAAGAAGAAACAGATTTTACAATTTAGGAGGTGTCATCTATGAGTATTAAAATTAATTTAGATGTTGTGATGGCACAGCGTAAAGTCGGTGTCAATGAATTAGCAGAAAGAGTTGGGATTACCCCGGCAAATCTTTCCATCCTGAAAAACAATCGTGCCAAAGCCATTCGCTTTACCACTTTGGATGAGATTTGCAAAGCACTACAGTGCACCCCCGGGGATTTAATTGAATATGAAGAATAACCTTTGAAAGGAGACAAACTATGAGCGATATGAATCACTTAAACAACACACAGACACCGGAGGTACCAGGGGAACCTCTCAATTGGCAACAAAAAATGGAACTACTGAAACAGAAAAAAAAGGAAGAAGCCTTAAAGTATTTTAATCAAATCGGAATCAGTACTGTTCTTTACGCGATTATTTTTACCCTTTGTCTTTATAAGAATGTTAAAGGCATTACAAATCCGATTTTTACCGTCAGTACTGTTTTTTACATGTGCTATATCGGAAGACTCTATCACAAGAGTTTCCGTGGAATTCATTACTTTTGCATGGGTGCTATTGCACTCCTTGGAATTTCCAACTTTATCACCGATAACGATCTGATGATTTTTTACAACTACCTTGCAATCTTCGGCTTGTTCCTGGTGACTCTGATGTTACTCTTTTTTGATTTTGCAGAAATCAATCTTTTGGGACATCTGCGTTTTCTTCTTGATTACGGCTTCGGACTTTTGGAAGTTCTTTTCATTCCGATTGCACATCTGTCCAAGAAAATCCAGACCCGAAAAAAATTCGAATCTGAAAAGGCCAAGTACATCTTAATCGGTGTTCTCATTGCAATTCCTTCTTTCTTAATTATGTGGGGAATTCTTGCCAGTGCCGATGTCATGTTCAATCACTTTTTTGAAATTAATTTGGAATGGCTGTTGTCGGCAGATTTTATTTACGATCTTGTGGGTATGGCGATTACCTTCCTGGTGGCTTTCACTCTTCCTTATGCATGCTTCTATAAGTTAGACCACCTGAAGCAGGATCAGATTAAAAGTGTTCGAAAGGAATACACACCGATTATTCCTGTAATTGTGGCAAGTTCCATTTCCGTTTTATACATTGCATTTTCTCTCATTCAGATTATTTTCCTGTTTATGCGTGCGGGAACATTGCCGGAAGGCTATACTTATGCCGAGTATGCCCGGGAAGGATTTTTCCAGTTACTCTTCGTCAGTGTCTTGAATGGTTTGGCAATTTTAATCTGTATGGAACTGTTCCGCAAGCATATTGTGTTGAAAGTCCTTCTGCTCATTATCAGCGGATGTACCTTTATTATGATTGCTTCCAGCGCCCTGCGTATGAGCATGTATATTTCCACATACGGATTGACCTCTCACCGCATCTTTGTTTTGTGGGGATTGTTGGTCATCTTCCTATTGATGCTGGGATTACTATATCGAATGTTTGTGGAAACCTTCAATTTGTTTAATTACGCATTGTTGGTATCCGTGTTCTGCTTTTTGGTTCTTTCCTTTAGTCATTACGATTATTGGATTGCCGACTACAATTTCCAGCGGTACGACTATTTCAAAGAGCAGATGGAAGCGGAAGAGGCGAAATACGTTGAAACCGATGACTACTATGAATACTATGAAAACTCTTTGGAATCCCGCTATGTAGACTATGACTATTTTATGGAATTGTCAGCGGACGCTGCTCCGGTTCTCAGTGAGCATCTTCCGGAACTGACGAATTATATAAAAGAAGAAGGAAAAGAAACATTTTGGATCGACTGGTATCCATATGAGGCTGAAGACTCCTCTCTGAAAATCTTCTCCTTTAGAAAATTTAATCTGTCCAACTATTACGCCAAGAAAGTTATTCCGAAAAAACTTTATTAAACCAAAAAAAGGAGTTGTTCACTGAACAACTCCTTTTTTGTATCTCAAGAAAATTAGTTTCCTAAAATTCCACCGATTACTGATCCAACTGCTCCACCAACAGAACCTGTTGCACCACTGCTACTTCCTGTATTTCCACCTTCCGGTGTAGCAATTAATCCGTTATTACGAACAGGAGCTACAAGAATTTTACCTGTTCCACGGTATACGTTTACAAGACCTTCACCTGATGCTGCTGATCCAAGTAATGATTTTGTAGATTTTTCAACTGTAAAATCTAAAGAACCTGACCATGCAATTGCCTGATTACCGTCAATCTTAACAATATCATTTTCTAAAGTAATTTCGATTAATTCTTCTCTTGGAACCGGGCTTTCCAATACAGCAATACCTGTACCTTTTAATGATGTATTGAAGAGACCTTCTCCACCCAAAACTGCTGAGCTGAGATTGCTTCTTGCAACAACCTTCATTTCTACTGTGCTATCGCATGCAAGGAACATTCCATCTTCGATAACGATATCTCCAGCCCACTCGCTAATATCTTCAAACAAAATATATTTATATGTAGGTTCAAGAATTACCTTACCTGTACCTTCATATTTAGGTTTTACAGCGCTTTCACCTGTAACCTTACTTCCAATAAATTTCTTCATGAAATCTCCGGCGCCTTTTACGTCTGAAGAAATGTTAACATTTCCTAAAATCATCTGCATAGCGCCTGCCTGAAGAATAATGCTGCTGTTGTTCAGGTCAGCAATAACCTGTCTTTTCTTAATGTTCATCTTTGATGCATAATAGTTGTAAAACGCTGAGTATGAATCTGTTGATACGTCATGATCGTATTCCAATACAGAAAAACATCCCTTTCCAGGTAATACCTTTCTAATTTCAGCGTTCTGATCCTGTAATTTGATCTGATACATAGTTTGTCCTCCTTAAATTTTTCGTACTTATATCATACTACATACGCACTATACTGTCAAAAAAAAGACCGTTGCCTTTGTGAAATTTTTTCCAAAGACAACGGTCCATATTTTACTGTGCTTCGTTTGGTTTAATAATCGTATTTCCCCAAAGGAAATCAACTTTATCATAGTTCTTATTTACTACCGCTAAAACTTTGCTGTACAGGAAGTTATGGCCTGCTTCTGTAGGCATTTTAACGTTCTGATACAGGTAGTTACTTACAGAGTAAATGGAGTATGATTTAATCGGGCTGTATACATAAGTTCCGTCTTCCAATAATGCGTAAGATCTTACTTTGTATTTTGCTGACAATGCTGCGGCACTGGAGCCACCAAATGTCATTGTCATTGCAAAGCAGTTTGCAGTATCGGAATTGCCCATCTGAACACTTAATGGTGCACCCTGATAATCGTAATCCGCTACATAATAGTTTTCGCTTCCTACATACATATCTTCTTCGGATACATCAAATACTGTTCCGTTATATTCTGCTAAGGAATAAACCAATCCGTAAGAAGTAACGTTCTTTCCGTTAATTGTCGGTTCAGCGGATGCAAGTACTCTTACACCACCAATTCTTCCTTTACTGTCCTGAACAGTGGAACTAACCTGATATCCTAAAATTGCAGTATCCTTGGAAACAGTCAATGTCTCTTCATTCTGAACCGTTTCTTCAGTTGTAGTTTCTTCCTTTGTTGTTATTTCTTCTGTAGTTGTTTCTTCTACAGTAGTAACTTCTTCTGTAGTTGTTTCAATTTCGCCTTCAAGGATTTCGTCTTCTAAAACATCATCTTCTACGATCTTTCCAGCCACATATCCCTTTGGATTTCCTGATTTAGAATATGCTTTACCTAAAGAAGTTAACTGTCCCTTCTGAGGATCGTTTTCACCACAGAAGAATAATCCGCTGGCACCATTACCATACTTTTCTGTGTTGGAACCATCAAATGGGAACCATGCATAACGTTCGATATAATCAATCTTATCCAATCTTGGAAGAATATTGTTTACAAAGTTTACAATTTCTGTTCTCTGCCAGTTTCCTTCATCCGGTCCACCAGTCCAATCAAACGGCTGAGCCTGAGTCCACTGTCCTACGCCCCATTCTGTAATCCAAATTGGTTTTCCGGTTCTTTCATGAACTTCTCTCAAAATATCCAAAATAAATTCTCCCGGATAATCAAAGTAGAAATGAACTGCTGTGAAGTCATCATGTTCTTCTGCCTGAACCATTAACTGATCGTATTTACCATACCATCCACCAACAGTTTCATAATCATTTTGTGTGTCCGGATACAGAGTTGTTGGTACAGATGTACTTGGTGAACTAACCTTAACACCGGCTGCCTGAATCTTCTTAACCTGCTGCCATAATTCTACGACACGTTCCGGAGACATATTTGCCTGATCAGAAACATCCGGTTCGTTGAAAGTTAATACGTAATTGTAGTTTTCGTATTCTTTGTCATTAATCCATTTCATTTCCTTGGAGTTTGTATCGAAGTTACCCCAAAGCATTGGAATAAATTCTACAGATTCCGGAGCATCGTTTAATGGTTCTGTTCCCCAAGTGTAATACCATGAAAGATTCAATTCTGAAATCTTTGAAACCTCACTCTGCCAGATTCCCATACCTTTCTTTGAAACAAAGAATGTACGCAAGTTACTCTTAATCTTGCTTCCGTTTGCCAATTTGGCAACTACATATAACTTATGAGAATTAACATTTACGCTGTTGTATTTTACTTTATAACTGTTATTGGAACCAACCACAGTATCTACCAATGTATCATCTACATATACTTCGTATTCTGTAGCTCCTTCCAATTTTGTAAATTCAATATCAATAATACCTGCTGCAACTAACTGTCCCTTTGTTGGGGATGTAATTGCATTGTTTTTCCAATCTGCATATGGTCCTGTTGCAATGTGTTCTTTTTCGTCATAGATTGGATCATCCTTATCAATCGGATTATCTGCCACTTCATCATAAGTCGGTGTAACACCAACTTCTTCTTCGATTACTCCGGATTCATTTCCACCGGTCTGATAGTAATCCTGAATACTTGTAGACTGCTGATTGTTGTAAAGCAACAATGCCTGTCTTGCATATCCACCGCCGGAACCGTCACCTGTTGTAATAGAAGGTCCTGTTCCGTTTACGATATGATTAATTCCTACAATTGGTCCGCTACTATTAGCAATTTCAACAGTACATACATTTTCTAACATAACCCCCGGCGCGTCCGGTACTTCCACTGCATTGTCAAGGAAAATACTTGCCCCACCGGTATTAATAAATACATCATAGCAGCCTAAGCCAACTGCGTAATGATTTTCTACATTGTTTGAAACTTTATAAGATGCATATCCCTTAACAGTTCCGTCATGACTCATCCAATCATCCTGATTTTGTGGATCATAACATTTTTCATTCTGAAGGAAATAGGTTGTTCCATATTCCCCTCTCCACAATACGTCATATTTTTGGAAATGTTCAACCATTAGTCCATATAAAGTAACGTAATCACCGTTAACTACAACACCGTTGTCTGTCGTATTCAAATCCCAACCTACACCGGCACCATGGTCAGCTCTCCAAATCCAGAAGTGATCACCGATTACATCATTACTGTTAATTACAACGGCGTCTTTTGTAGATGCCACCCCTCCGTGAACACCACCGACACGTACGAATACGTCCTGAAGAATTGTAGGGTTAGAATTATGTCTCTTATTTGCCCCACTCTGTCCTGCAACGATCATATTCTTTGAATAAGAATCTGCATCCAAAATAATACCCGCTACAGTAACACCGTCTACATCATCAATCTTAACACCTGTCTCTGTATTATCCGGAATAATTGTTGCAAGTCCTAATCCTAAAACAATGGTATTTGCTCTCTTGATATGGATTGGTTCTTCTGCATGATAAATACCAGGTGATAAAATAATATTCTTTCCTGCATCTAATGCTGCATTGATGGATGCTGCATTGTCACGGTCTGCTCTGGCAATATAGAAGTCATCAATATTCATGATGGTTCCTTCACCCATATCAGTCTTAGACCATGAGATACCGTTTGTTTCTGTACGAAGTGCCGGCTTGAATACTTTGTATTCCTTTGTATCTTCATCGAAGAATAAGAACGGCTTTTCTCTTAAAGCATCAGTCTTATCAAGAAGTGTGTACTTACCACCACTTCTCCAGTTTGTTCTTCCAAGTCCGCTCTCTAAATCATAAAGTGGGTACTTGGATGTATTTTTATTCCATTCATTTCCCTGAATTCCGGTACATCCCTGAGCAACCATGTTCCAGTTGATTCCGTAGAAATCTCCTTTGATATAGTTGTTTCTCAAGTAGTACTGCTGCTGTGACCAGGAACCTAAGTTTCCTTCAATCCAGCTGTCGGCTACGTAACCACCGCTTGCCCAGCCGTCCCACATATAATTTAGACGCATGCCACGGTCTACGTATAATCTTCTTGCAGGAGCTGCCTGTGAAACTGCCCACTGGAAATCCCAGTATGCATCGTTGGTTTCAAATCCAACCGGTGAGATGGATACATTTTCGATACCCATCCAGAAGTTACAAGTTACATTTCCCTTATCAAGTACCGGTGGAACGTGGATATTTTTCAATTTAACATCGGTAGGTAATTTACCTAAACCAAGCACCTGCATATAATAAGCCATCTTCATTTCATTGGCGCTGATATTGGAATAATCCCCTGCCTTAAATGCAAACGCATATCGACCTTCACCAAACTGCTGTCCGGAGTGGGATGTTCCATTTCCGTCAACGTCACCCTGGTGTAAGTAAATCTTATTAATTGTCTGGTATACGGTTTCTGTATCATCCTTTGGTGAGAATACATACATATCCTCTCCAAACATTTCAATTTCTAAAGAAATCGGATCCGATAACGTATCGTTATTTCCTTGAACTGCTACTTTATAGTAGTTTTCGTATTTTACGCTGTTTGGATTATTGTCCGTCCAAGTTGTTCCATCAACAGTCGCAACATACTGATAATTTCCATAACGACTTTCTGCACGATAAATATCGTAGGTATTGTTACCGTTGTATTTATCCCACTGAATTGTGAAATGATTGCCGCTTTGTTCAAGACGTAAATTGGTTACCGTGTTCGCAGTAGCGGCAAATACAGCTTCAACACCAGAAAAGCTGGTATTTCCTACAAACCCGGAAATAGTAAGAACCATTGCCAACATAAAGGCAACTACTCTTCTTCTGCTATGCATATTTTCTCCTCCTTTGATTTCCGTCCACTCATACTTCTAATTTCATTCTATTTTTTAAAAACGTTTTTTGCAATATTGAATGGTTTTTGAACTATTTTTTTAATTTTTTTGTGCATTTTGCACAAGAAAAGGAGGTTTTTGGAATTCGAGAAAAGAATTCATTGAGCATATTTCATTTTTTTATTCTTCTGTAAAAGAATTTTTTTTGAAAAAACAGCCTGTTTTTATATGAAAATGTTTTTATCATCAAATTTCACTTCAAATTTCCAACAAAAAACAGCTATGAACACCATGTCCATAGCTGTTTCTCATTCGTTGATTTACTTAAATGTGAAATGATATGTTTTTGAGTTACACTTCTTTTCTGTATCTTTATCGGTTCGTTCAAATACATTAATCTGGCAGTAAATATCCGAACTTCTATCAAGTTTTGTCATGTCAAATATTTCTTTTGCGTTTTCAAATGACTTCGTTTGAGCGTTGCTTAAGTCACTCTTTGTAGAATAGTTTAAAACATACTTACTTGGTACATAATATCCTGATTTAATTGAAAATCGAATTTCTTTGAGTGATTTTGGAATTGAGATTTCAACGACATTGTTATTCCCGTTGAAAAAGCTGTTAGCATAGAATGATTCTACACCTTCCTGCAGTTCAACACGCTTAATATTTTTTCCTCCGAATGCACCGTTACCAATTACTTTAATATTTCCGGTAATAGTAACTTGGGAAATCGCTGTATTTTCAAACATTCCATCCGGAATGGATGTCATATTTTTTGATAATGTAACTTTCTTTAAGTGACTTGCATCGACAAAGCAGTCATCTCCACATTTCTTTACTGAATTCGGAATGACAATTGATTTCAAAGGTGTTGCTCTGAAAGCCTCCTTTCCGATTGTCTGCAATTTCTTTGGAAGTGTAATTTTTTTGATTGTAGATTGCTCAAATGCGCCGTTTCCAATGGTTTTGAGTCCCTTTGGCAATTTCACTGACTGCAGTGATCTTGTATAAAAAAACGCTCTATTGTCTATTGTCTTCACTGTGCTTGAAACAGAAACTTTTTTTACCTTACTTGATCCAAATGCATATGGTGCAATTGTTTTCACACCTTTTGGAATAGTAACATTTTTACTTTTTCCTTTATATGTAATTAAAACTTTATCATATGAAATATACATTCCATTTACTTTTTTCACACCGTACTTTTTGGAAAGATACTTGTTGCAGTCATCTCGAACATATTCTCTATGAAGTCGTGAAATAATATTTCCAGGCAGCTTCTTTGTATGGAACTTGAATTTGCACTCTTCCATCGGATCTCTATATCCGCCACTATGTTCTGCGTCATCAATAAACGTCTTTACACTTGCAGGTACATCTACTGTTTTTAATTTGTCACAGAAAAATTTACTATAATCTTCCGGTTCATATGCATAGCAGAATGAATTTAACGATACTGTTTTACATCCCTTACGAATTTTCAGATTTTTAACACTTGTTGCAACAAAAACTAACTTTTTCCCATTCTTTGTATAAATACACTTACCGAATGTCTTATATTTTTTATCTGTTTTAGCTGTCTGAACTTTCTTTGCTGTATGGAAAAATTTCATCACACTTGGGCTAAAACCTGTGTTTAAATTTACAACGTCAGTACTTGGAAGAATTGTATAACGTAATTCTTCCGGGTATCCAATATCTTCTTCTCCGTCAACCCCTTCTTTAATCGAAAAATAACCAGGCATTGTCACAGACTTAATCTTGCCATTTTCCATACAATGAATACCGATTGTTTTCACGCTACTTGGAATTACAATATTGTCCATCTGTAAGCCGGCTAAGCTGTAAAAACCTAAAGTTGTAACTGTATTTGGAATTGTAATTTTCTTTAAGTTCTTTAGATTTTTAAATGCATTATCTCCGATAGCTGTAATTCCTGATTGAATGACAACTTCTTTGATTTCATTCACGTCTACAGTCTTTCTATAAGTGTTATCGGCAATTCCGGTTCCACTGACGGTAAGCACACCATCTTTAAATTGATATGTGACAGAACTGTTTGTAATTTCTTCATTAAATAATTTGTTTTCAAGAGTCTTCTGCGTTACTGTTTCTGCAAAGACCGTATAACTACTGTTAATCCCCCCTATTGCCCCTGCATTTACATTGGACAATGCAATCGCTGCTGCTATTACTAATGCTACTTTTTTCATATTCATTTTCCTCCTTGAAAATATTATTTTTGTTTTGCTCTGTAATTAAAACGCATATAAACGAAAAAATATTTCATTTATTTCAAAAAAAACCTCTCGGCAAATTTCACCGAGAGGGTTTCTTCTATACTTATTGTTATTATTGTGGCTTCACTAAAGAACTCTGCCAGTCATATTCCAATTCTTCATAACTTGGATTTACTACTTTCAAGATTGAGTTGTACAAGTAATCGTGTCCTGCCAACGTTGTCATTTTATATCCCTGATACAACTGATCTGCAATTTCATAAACACTCTTCTTACGAATGTTGCTGTACTGATAAGTACCGTCAGCGTACTTAATATATGCTCTGACGCAAATCTTAGCTGAATAGAATTTTGCATTCTTGATAAACTTCATTACCATTGCATAACTCTGAGTTGTTGAATTATTATATCCAACATTAACTTTTCCGACATCTGTTGCAACATAACTGTATACCGTAGAATTTGAACTGTTGACTACAATGTCGCTGTCTTCAGCATAATCGTCCAAACCGTAAACCAGTCCTGCTTCCTGAACTTCCTTCTTCGGATCAGCAATTGTAAAGACTGTTCTGAAGCCTTCTGCTCTGGTACTGATCTGGAAACCGTTTACATCAACAGTAGCGGCGTGTGTTGTAGCGGAAGAAGATTCTTCCTGGCTCTGTGTTTCGGAAGGTTTCTCTGTTGTTGGTTCTTCCGTTGTAGGTTCCTGTGTTACTGTTTCGTCTTCTTCAGAATTTCCATTCTGCTCTGTAATATAAGAACGATTGAGGCGAGCAATTTCTGCATTGACTTCACTTGCCATAGACATTCCATTAATCTTGAAGTTCTTCATTCCAGAAGTACAGCACTTCATCATTCCGGTAAATTCAACAGTCTGTCCTGCATCTAATGCACTGCTGGATGTTAATGTTACTTCTGTAAAGTCGCTATTTGCAGCATCCTTTGTTGTTGCAACACCACCCCAGCTGGATGTGAAGTTACTTGATTTTGGTAACCAAAAACTAAAGGTAAATCCTGCCGGAATAGATACACTGGAATTATTCTTCACTTTAATGCTATAAGTGTAATTTGGATGGTCGTACTTTCCTGCGCTAGTGTCAACGCTGAAATCCAATACACTGTTTTTGTAATCAATATCTGATGTGACACGAGAAGGTCCTGCTGCCTTAAATGCATTGTAAAGCTTTGTTGTTAATGTATCGCCAATGACATATTCGCCTTTAGCTTCATCATAATCATAGTCACCATGCATTACCCAAATCAATACACCACCAAGGTTCTTACTATTTACATAATTGATTCGTTCCTGAATCGACTCTTCATCTTCAAAAGTAAGGAATGTATTATTTGATGCATTCCAGATGTGAGGAACTTTTCCTACATCATCCCAGTAACGTTTATAATTAGAGTTTTTCTTCATTACGTTCATAACATGCCATAATGGATTTGCTCCTGCTGCCACTTCGTTTCCGTTGGCATCCAGGTCACACCAAAGGTTTAAGTTATCCGTACTGTTGGTCAGTGGTGAACCGGAAGATCCATGAAGACCTGTGCTACCACCGGATACATTTGTCCAACCTCTTGTATAATATGGTACACCCATCAGGATTTTTTCTGACTGAACTCTTCCTCGATAGAATTTATAAGACCAGTCAAAACCAAGAGTTTTTACATCCTGATTTGCTGTTTCGCCATCGGCCGGGTCCGGATAAAGATTTGCCTGATTTTCTACGTAATTGTTCCAACCACCATGGTAGTCATAAGACATGATAGATACAAAATCAAGGTAATCCAAGAAAGAAGAATCCTTCTGTCCACCAAGTACCCAAGAAGAAGCAGAAACTGCAGAAGTTAACCAATAATATTTTCCATCTTCCTTTGCCGCCTTTGCTAAATCTTCACTTAAGATTTTGATAAACTGTGCATATCTTGTTGCCACACCGGCTCTGATTGATTCGGTAAATTGTGTGTAATTTCCTGACATTGGAGTTTCAGATGGGAATTCGAAGTCAATATCAATTCCATCAAATCCGTACTGTCTGATAAAACGAACTGCAGATGCTGAGAACTTTCTCATAGAAGCTTCATTCTGTGTTGCATACCACAATCCTTCAGAAGCGCCCCATCCACCGGTAGAAATCAGAACTGTTACATTTGGATGCATCTTCTTTAATGTGTGCATCAAGTTGAACTGTCCATAGTAACCTAATGATTCATCCATCTTGATTTCTACACCGTCATGGTAGAACTTACGGTCTGTAAATTTATTGTTAATGTCATTCTCCACATCACCTGCTTCCAATTCACAAGTGTTTTTATTTACTACACCGAATGCATACTGAACATGTGTTAATACGTCCCACTGCAAATCTGCAATGCTGAAATGTTCATGAGCATCGGAATTAATTGCGTAGTTTGGAAAATATCCAACAACCTTCTTATTGTAGTAAGTTGAAGGAAGTTTTACACCCTGAATATTAGTTCCAACTACCGGATTCAATGTTTCAGGCTGCTGGCCCTGATTTCCCGGATTTCCAGTTGTTCCTGTTTCTCCTGAATTTCCTGATGTTGTTGGGTCCGGTGCTGATGATATTAATTTCCATTCTCCGGAAGCAACACCATCGGCTGGATTTTTCCCCTGTGACCACCACTGTGCTTCATAAATTGCCCCCTGGTACATTGCCTGATCTCCCTTGTTGTAAACAGTGCTGCTATTCCATTCTGCAACGGCTCCTACAGAAACAGTGGATAACGGAGTTGTTACTCCTGCCATTGAGAATGATGTAGTAATCAGCGCTGCTGCAAGACAACCTACCAATACTTTCTTTGCTTTCTTCAAAAATACTTTTCTCATTCTTTCGCTCCTTACACTTTTCAAAAAAATGTTCTTTCAATTTATCATTTTAAAAACTCTCCCCTAAAAAGTAAACACCATATAAAAAAATGCACCCCTTTTTGAAATTCTGTTCAAATTTTGTATTTCCTTGGTAATTGGGGCAATTTTTTTCAAATTCGGAACCGTTTTCAAAAAAAATGATACCTTTTTCTGAAATATGGACATTGTTTGAAACCTTTTTATTATTTAATATGAAGAAAATTTGTATTTTTAATAAGGAGGAAAGCATTTTGAAATCCAAATTGAAGCTCATGCTTAGTCTTGCTCTGGCACTTGTTCTCCC
>JAEFAB010000012.1 GCA_016292095.1 Eubacterium sp.
AAAAAAAGGGAAAACAAATGGCATAAGAATATATTCTGGAAATGAACAACATCACAAAAGAGTTTCCTGGAGTAAAAGCACTTGATGACGTTAATCTTAAAGTAAAACGTGGTGAAATCCATGCACTTTGTGGAGAAAACGGAGCTGGTAAATCTACTCTTATGAATCTCTTGTCTGGTAACTATCCATTTGGTTCATATTCAGGCGAAATTATTTACAAGGGTGAACTTTGTAAATTTCATGATATTAAAGCCGGCGAAAAGAAAGGTATTGTAATTATTCATCAGGAACTGGCGCTCAGCCCGTATCTTTCGGTTGCTGAAAATATTTTTATGGGCAACGAACAGCTTACTTGCCGTGGCGTTATTGACTGGGATAAAACCCGCGTTAATGCCAAGAAAATGCTGGAAAAAGTAGGACTCGGTGACGAAAACATCAACGCTCCTGTAGGAACTCTTGGTGTTGGAAAGCAGCAGCTTATCGAAATTGCTAAGGCTCTTAGCAAGAACGTAGAGCTTTTGATTCTGGACGAACCTACAGCTTCTTTGAACGATGAAGAAAGTGCCCACTTGCTGGACATCCTGCGTGGGCTTAAAGAGCAGGGAATCACAAGTATTATGATTTCCCATAAATTAAACGAAATTAATGCTATTGCAGATGCTATTACAATTATCCGCGATGGTAAGACAATCGAAACTCTTATTAAAGGCGAAGATGATATGTCTGAAGACCGTATCATCAAAGGTATGGTTGGTCGTGAAATGTCTAACCGTTATCCTCCTCGCGAAAACATTAAAAAGGGCGAAGTAATTCTTGAAGTTAAAAACTGGAACGTATTCCATCCTGAAGATGAAACACGCCAGATGATTACTAACGTAAACTTTAATGTTCGCGCTGGTGAGGTAGTTGGTTTTGCAGGTCTTATGGGTGCCGGTCGTACAGAACTTGCCATGAGTATTTTTGGTAAGAGTTATGGTCAGAAAATTTCTGGCGAAATTTACATGCACGGTAAAAAAGTTACCATTAACAATGTAAAAGATGCTGTAAATGCCGGAATTGCTTATACTTCTGAAGATCGTAAAAACTACGGTTTGAACTTGATTGCCGATGTTAAGACAAACATGACTATGGCTGCTTTAAGAAACTACTATGCCCGCAAAGGTGTTGTAGACAGCAATAAGGAAATCCTTGATTCTGAAGACTTTAGAAAGAAAATCAATGTAAAGACTCCTTCTGTAAACCAGGTTGTAGGAACTCTTTCTGGTGGTAACCAGCAGAAGGTTGTACTTGCAAAATGGATGATGACTTTGCCGGATGTTCTTATTCTTGATGAACCTACACGCGGTATTGATGTTGGTGCTAAGTACGAAATTTACTGTGTAATCAACGAACTTGCTAAGGCAGGAAAAGCCGTAATCGTAATTTCATCAGAAATGCCTGAAGTAATTGGTACTTGTGATCGTGTTTATGTAATCAGCGAAGGCGAAATTGCCGGCGAATTGCAGAAAGATCAGCTTTCACAGGAAAATATTATGAAATGCATTGTAAGCCATAATTCATAAAAAAAGAGAGGAAATAAAATGAGTGATGTAAAACAGTTTAAACATTATGAAAACATCAACATAAAACAATATGGAATGGTAATTGCCCTTGTAGCAATCTTCCTTTTGTTCAATATTTTTACTGGCGGAAAGAACGCTTCGCCAATGAATATCAATAACCTGGTAATGCAGAACGGTTACGTTGTAATTATGGCAACTGGTATGCTTTTGTGTGTACTTACCGGAAACGTTGACCTTGGTGTAGGTTCTATTGTAGCTCTTACAGGTGCTATTTCTGCTATTTGTGTTGTTGATTTGCACTTCCCGATTTTGCTTGCATTCCTGGTTGCACTTTTAGTTGGTATTGCTTGTGGTGCATTTGCAGGTTTCTTTATTGCTAAGCTTGGTATTCCGCCTTTTGTTGTAACTTTGGCTACAATGCTTATGGGACGCGGTCTTACTTATACAATGCTTAAGGCTCAGACAAAAGGACCTACTCCTCAGGCTTATAACTGGATTGGTGCAGGATTCCTTCCAACAATCAAGTTTGGAAAAATTGATCTTGTAACAATTGTGATTGCGGCTGTTGCAACTGTATTCATTATCCTTGGTGATATTAAGGCTACTCGTACAAAACTTAAGTACAACTTTAATATCAACCCACTCTGGCAGCGTGTAATTAAACTTGCTGTAATCATCTTTATTTTGTGGTTCCTGTTCCTTAAGCTTGCACAGAACAACGGTGTACCTATCGTTCTTGTTTTGTGTGGTGTTATCGTAGCAATTTACAACTTTATTACAAGCCGCACTGTTGCAGGTCGTCAGATTTATGCTCTTGGTGGTAACGAAAAGGCTGCCCGTCTTTCTGGTATCAACACTCGAAGCGTATTCTTCTGGGTTTATACAAACATGGGATTCCTTGCAGCTGTTGCCGGTATTGTTCTTTCTGCACGTAACGGTTCTGCAACTCCAAAAGCAGGTGATGGTTTTGAAATGGATGCCATTGCTTCTTGTTACATTGGTGGTGCTGCTACTGCTGGTGGTATTGGTACAATCATTGGTGCTGTTGTTGGTGCGTTTGTAATGGGCGTTTTGAATAATGGTATGTCTTTGATTGGATGGTCTACTGATATTCAGAAGATTGTTAAGGGTGCAGTATTGCTGGGTGCAGTAGTATTTGACCTGGTATCAAAGAAGAGAAAATAATACGTGCGGTTAAAAAGGAAGTTTTACAACTTCCGAATGCACGTAACCGCACTAACACCTTTTTGCTTAGCAAAAAGGTGAAATTGGATGCATCTAAAAATGCTCCCGGTCGCATAGCGTGGTGCAAAACCGCGCAATAATGCGCTACACGCTGATTGTGG
>JAEFAB010000013.1 GCA_016292095.1 Eubacterium sp.
CATTAGAGGAAAAGGAACCACTAAGCTAAATTTGATAGTTTGGTGGTTTCTTTTTTGGTTTTTTTAAAAATTTAGCAATCGCATTCTGCCAAATTATGGAAATGCATTTTGTCAAACTTCTGCAATGGCACTTTGTTAAACTTCGGTAATTGAATTTTGCTGAATCTCAGTAAGCGCTTAATTTAAGGGTAGATTTTTTTTGAAACCAATCCATCATATAATAGTTGCTAGGAAATGCTAACATTTCACTCTATTTAAGGAGAGCAATTGTATATGAAGAGAAAATCAGTTTGTAAAGCGGATCAAATCCGACTTATCATGGAGTGCCGTAAAAGCGGACTTTCTGATTACCAGTGGTGTGAACAAAATGGTATTCATGCCGGAACTTTTTATAATTGGGTTAGCAAGCTAAGAAAAAACGGCTATACATTTCCGGATGCGAAAGGTAAAACAAAAGCAAAGCCAAATATTCAGGAAGTAGTGAAGGTAGACATTGTAGACGATACATCTGTTGTAGAGCAAAATGTTAGCATGTCGGTAAAGCCTAGCAACAATTCACTAGCTGCTGAATTACAAATCGGAAATGTAACACTTCGTCTTTTCAATGGAGCTGATCAGTATGTTATTCAAAACACTCTTAAGTATCTGGGAGGTGGTAATCGTGCTTGGTGATATTTCCATTGCCAACAATATCTTTATCGTGACCGGGTACACCGACATGAGGAAGTCAATCGATGGGCTTTGTGCTATAGTGTATGATCAAATATCATCTGAGCCTCCCGGACAGTCAATCTATCTTTTCTGTGGAAAAAGATGTGACCGAATAAAGGTTCTGTTACATGAACCTGACGGTTATGTGCTTTTGTACAAAAGGCTTGATGTAGTGAAGGGAAGATTCCGCTGGCCTAGAGATAAATCGGAGGTAAAAACAATAACCTGGCAACAGTTTGATTGGCTAATGACAGGACTTGATATTGAGCAGCCAAAGGCCTTAAAAACTGCGTGATGAAATCGCCCGAAAGTGCTTATTTTATTGGATTTTCGCCCTGTTTTTTGGTATAATATTTATATTGAAACAGGGAGGAAATCATGGCAAAAAATAGTGGTGATATTCAGATTCTAGAACTGAAAGATATGATTTCACAATTGAATACAACCATTAAAACACTTAATGAAACCATTGCACGTCAGCAAAAGGAAAACGACAATCTTAAAGCTGAATTAGCATGGTTTCGCCAAAAGATGTTCGGTTCTTCAAGTGAACGACGTGCATTCGGAGTTGAGGGTCAGTTGAGTTTTATCGAAGATGAAAAAGATAAGCCGGTAGAACTTATTGAACCTGAGATTGTTGAAAAACCTAAAAAGACACGAAAGAAAAAGCCAACTCTTGAAGAACAGTTCAAGGACATTCCTACCCGACAGGTAAAAGTAGATACGCTAGATGATGAAGATAGAATATGTCCTGAATGTGGGAGTGAAATGCTACCCATAGGTACAGAGGTAATCCGAAGCGAGATTGTATATACTCCTGCTAAACTTGAAAGAGTTGAATACATTGCAACTACTTATGCCTGTCCTAAATGCAAAGACACTGAGAATCCTCAGTTTGTTAAAGATAATGGAAAGGCTGCAATGATTCTGGGCAGTTACTGTTCGGAATCATTGCTTGCACATATATTATATCGTAAGTATGGTCTGTATATTCCGTTATACAGACAGGAAAAGGATTTTCTGGAGCAGTCAGCTCCAATAAGCAGAACTTCTATGGCTCACTGGATTATAACATCCGGCAACGAATACATACAGCCGATGTATGATTACTTCCACCGTGAACTTTTAAAAAGAAGGTTCCTAATGATGGATGAAACACCTGTCCAGGTGCTAAAGGAAGATGGACGAAAAGCCCAGTCTAAATCATACTTCTGGGTTGTTCGCAGTGGAGAAGACGGATTGAATCCAATCATTCTCTACAATTACACTCCGACCAGAGCCGGAGAAAATGCAAAACAGTTCCTTGATGGAATAAGTCCTGGATTCTATCTGATGGCAGACGGTTATCAGGGATATAACAAAGTCAAGGATACAAGGAGATGTACCTGTTTTGCACATATCCGAAGGTACTTTTTGGAGGCAATACCAAAAGGTAAGGAAAAGGATTACACTAATCCTGCCGTTCAGGGAGTGTTATATTGCAATAAGCTTTTTGAGTATGAGAGAACATACAAAGAAAAGTGTTTAAGTTATAAGCAGATAAAAAATCGACGCCTCAAAGATCAAAAACCGGTGATTGAGGGCTTTTTGTCGTGGGCAAAACAAGTAAATCCCGAAAGCAACGGGAAACTAAAAAAAGCAATCACTTATGTTATAAACAGGGAAAGTCTTCTTATGACATATCTGGAAGACGGACGATGCAGCTTGAGTAACAATCTGAGCGAAAACTGCATAAGACCTGTAACAGTTGGTCGTAAGAACTGGCTGTTTTCAGATTCGCCTGAAGGAGCCAAAGCTAATACGCTTTATCTTACAATGGTTGAGATGGCAAAGGCATATAATCTCAATCTTTATGAATATCTCAAATATGTACTTGAACAACGACCAAGCAAAGAAATGTCAGATGATCAACTTGAGAAACTTGCTCCGTGGAACGAGCAGGTACGGGAAATCTGCGGAAACAAAAAAGATGAAAC
>JAEFAB010000014.1 GCA_016292095.1 Eubacterium sp.
GCGTCAAACTCTACTACTTCAGCCTTTGGGCTTGTGTATAATTCTTTCATTCTTTAAACCTCCTTAGTTTGCTGCTGCACATTCTGCAAGGAAATCATTTCCTTGATTTGCATCAATTGCTGCCTGAGCTACCTGCTGAATGCTTCTTACTGGTGACATTGCTGAATAAACTACTGTATCTGTTCCATCAGTATATGTTAACTTAGCATATCCTCTTGCAATGAATTTTCTGATGTAATTATCTGATGTAACACCTGTGATACCTGCACGATATGTTCCGGTATTTCCAGCAAACCAACCTGTGTTTTCAACATTTTTAAATGTATAGTCACTATCTAATGCAAGTTCGCTTCCACCAAGTTCTACAAATAAGTCATTTGCTGTAATTAACATACCTGTTGAAAGGAATGCTGCATCAACTGCTTCTTCATTTTCGTTTACAGTAACTGTTGCCTGGAAAGCAATACCAGCTGGAGCTGCATTCTTAACTACAGCACCGTTTGCCATTTCTACTGCAACACTATTTAATGATGTAAAATCAATATCACCGTTTACAACAACCTGTGCTCCGGCTTTGTAAAGATCATCTCCTACAAAATAACCAAACTGAGCAGTTGTAGGAAGTGTGTATGTATCTCCTTCTGTCACATCTGCAACCTTTGTTCCGTCAATTGAAACTTCATATTTAGATGGCTTTTCAACCTTAATTGCGAATGTATTATCAACATCACCTCTAACAGTGATATATGTAATCTTTTCTGTTTCATTTGCACCAAGTGCAATTAAATTCTGTGATAAGTGAACCTGATCACCATCTAAAAATACATTTTCTGTCTTGTTAGCATATCTAACGCCATCTACCCAAACACTTGTCATTGTACCTACATTTGCACTTGTAATTGCGAATGAAAGTGTAGGTCCTGTTACAGTCTTTGTTGAAGGAATGTATGGAACGTGAGCTGCGTCATCATATAATCCATAAATATCAGCTGTCTTGAAGAATCCAGTTTCCTTATCAATAGCGTTAGAAGAAATATATACCTTATTTCCGTCTTTATCTGTTATAGGATTAACTTCCGGACCATATGGTTCAAGATAAACTCCACCAGTAAATGATTCCCAAGTAAATCCTGTTAATGTCTGATCCGGTGCTGTTTCTTCAGCTGGAGCAACGACCTTAACTGCAAATGTACAATTAGCTGCGCCCACAATTGTTACAGCAAATTCTTTTTCTGTTACACCTGTACCAAGTGCAAATACGTTCTGTGAAATATGGAACTGATCTCCATCCATAAATGCAGATTCTGTTCTGTTACCATACTTAACACCGTCAACCCATACTGCACTCATTGAACCTACAACACCTGACGCTCCAGTCATAGCAAATGACATTGAGCCGCCTGTTACAGTATTTGTAGCTGGTGAATATGGAGCAGTAGTTGCAGGATTGTACAATCCATAGATTACTGCATTGATATTAGCAGTCTTGAACGCATCTGAAACGTAGAACTTATTGCCATTGTCAGCTGTACCAACTGCAACCCAATCATTAACTGGAGCATAAGACTGATCCGGAGCCTGTTCACCCTGAACTTTCATTCCAAATGTTACTGTTGAATCATTATTATGTACTAATGTAATAACATTAATTCCTGTTTCTAAAACTTCACAGGAAAGTTCACAACAGTCGCCCTGATTATTAAACGCTGTTGATGGGTTACCATATTTTGTTCCGTTTACCCAAATTTCTTTTACTTCAGTATGCTGGAAAGTGAATGAGGAAGCATCTCCCAAAATACACTTGTTTCTTTCACCATGATAATCAGCTGTAGAATGCGGTGTATAAATCTTATACCAAACACCCTTACTCAATGTATGATCATCATTAATATAGTATTCATTTCCATCATTATCTGCTCCAACTTTTTCCCATGTTGCATTAGAAAAATCTGCACTTGTATGTTCAGCAGGTGCTACTCCTGTATCATAGAAGTAAGCCAATCCGGAAACTGTTCCATTTGTTGTAGTAATAACATCATTACCACTATACGCTGTTACAGTAACACTATATGTATTCGTGTCATTTTCTGTCTGTGTAGCAGGTGTAGAATATGTGCAAGTTGTTCCCTGAACTGTAGTATTAACACTTCCGTCAGATGTAGTTACTACATAACTTGTTGCATCCTTTCCGTTTGCATCACCAATTTTGTCCCATTCAATCGTTGTTGCAGATCCAACACCTGTAGTTCTAAGATTTAAATTAGTATTGGTATTCTGGTACTTTTCCACAGTAATTGTGTTTGATGTTCCCTGAGCATATACTTCTCCGTCCTTGTAAATTACTACAATAATAGAGAAATCTCCTCCGTTTTCATCGAAGACCAAACCGCCGTTTGTTCCTTTTACTGTATCAAGCATTGTACGGATTTCAGTATTGCTATTTGCGGTCCAATCCCAACCGTTTGCAGCAATTGCATGAGTATTGTCTCCGATTTCATTTACATAGTAGCCAAAAGTATATCCCGCATTTGCTACTACATCTGCTGGATTTGTCCAATTAACTCGAATCTGATTTACACTACCTGCTTCAAATGCAGCCGTAACTGTCAGTTCTTCTGCTGCCTTTGCTGTTTTCTGAGTAATTGTAACTGATGTTGCAATCATTGCAATACTAAGAACAACAGAAAGGACTTTTTTCATTGCTTTTGTCATCGCAAAATCCTCCTTATATTTTTCATAATTTCACTATAGCAAAGGATTTTTGCTTTTTCAATATATCTTGATTTCAAAAAGATTTTTATTTTTTGTCTTTTAACCGCACAATTTTATCACATTTCACCTCAATCCCCCTTATTTTCAGTATTGTTGCCATTAGTTTTTAATAAAAATGTTTTTTTAACATATTTCCTTCATTTTTATTTTTTTCAATATATAGTATTTTTTCACTGTAAAACACAAAAAATCCCCGAGTTTTTCCTCCCTGGGATTGTAATTCATATCTTAGTAAAGTCCTGTCCAACCAGCTTCTTCATTTGCAGTAACTCCATTGAAGTTATCAAGAATACCGCTTGTTGTAATTACATCTTTTGCGTCAAACTCTACTACTTCAGCCTTTGGGCTTGTGTATAATTCTTTCATTCTTTAAACCTCC
>JAEFAB010000015.1 GCA_016292095.1 Eubacterium sp.
AGATGAATTGAAAAAAGAGAGGAAACATAAAATATGTGCAATATAGGATTTGAAACAGAAGCCGGACGATTTCGGTTCCGAGGTGTTGGGATTGTAATAAAAGATGGAAAAGTATTGATGGTGCATGATGAAAAAAGACACTATTATTATGCGATTGGTGGTGCCGTAAAAATTGGAGAAAAAGCATCTGATGCAGCAGTTCGCGAAGTTTATGAAGAAAGTGGATTGAAAGTCGAAATAGACAGACTGGTTTTGGTACAGGAAAACTTTTTTGAGTTAGAAGATGGTATGCATCATGAAATGGCATTCTATTATCTGATGAAAGATATTGGGGAACAGAAAGTTGCCAGTGACAGAGTACTTGATTGCAGTGAAGAAGGTCTTGAATGGATTGATCTTGAAAAGATGTCAGAATACAAGATTTATCCAAAGATATACAATGATATTTTGAAAGACATTCCAACAGAAATCATTCATTCTGTCGTAGATGACAGAAAAATTACAAGAAAGTAGGGAAAATATTATGTTATAAGTGACGGAGCTATTAAAGAAATGAACTAATCGGAAAGAAGAAAAGGCGTTGCCGCATCAATACAGGTTCAGCCAAAAGCATAATAAATAAGACTCACAACGATTGGGCAATATTGGAAAAGCATGATACCAACAAAGATGTTACTTTATGGATATCATCAGATTGCAAAAGGAGAAAAGATGGATAGAAAAGAAATAGTTACAGAGAGTCTTGTTTATATTGAGAAGCATTTGAAGCAAAAAGTAAGCATTGAGGAAATTGCAGATTATGTAGGTTATTCAAAGTTTTACTTTTCCAGAATGTTTAAGCAGGAAATGAACATTTCCATAATGGAATATGTCAAGGAAAGAAAAGTGATTGATGCTTCGGAGTCCATTCTGCGGGGAAATAAAATTCTGGATGTGGCAATTGAATATGGATGGGAATCTCACAGTGGATTTATTAAGGCTTTTAAAAGTTATTATGGATTTTCGCCCTCTCTTTTGTATGCGATGAATTTAGAAATCATGCATTTAGGAGGTAGTGATATGAATCGTTATGCTTTTTATGAAAAAACTGAGGAACATTTGCTGAAGGAAGAATTGTTTGATTTATTAAATCGGAAAATGACAGAAAACAAATTGGATTCTTCGGAGTTGGAAAAGGTTTACGCTTTCTGTCAGAAGGTGTATGCGGATAGGAAACGATATTCCGGAGATGAGTATGTTACCCATTTACTAAATGTGTCGTTATTACTTGTGCAAATGGGTGCTGAATCCAACGTAGTTTATGCAGGCATGTTTTGTGATGTGTTTCGAAAGACAGATGTCACAATCGATGACATAAAGAATGCATTGCCAAAAGATGTTGCGCAAATCATTATTCGATTAAGAGATTATGATATTGAGAAGGACGGTCTGGTGGATGAAGAATGTATTGTGATAAAAATGGCAGAGCGCCTTCATAATATGAGAACTATCGAATATATGGAGGAAAGTGAAAAACAGAGAAGAGCAAAAGAAACGATTTCCATTTTTATGCCGGTAGCCAGGAAATTAAAAAATGAAAAGGTTATCAATGAATTAAATAAGATATCAATGAAATATGTTATGGAATCCTAATGAAAGACAAAGCAAGATAGGACATTATCAAAAATCATTGAAAAAGGACAGGGAAATTAAAATGAAAAAACCCTCTTAATCGGATGGAGAACCACTGATTAGGAGGGGTTTTTTATGCGATAAACTTTAAAAATACGGCATATTGTATTACAATATAATTGTATAATTATACGCATTTTTAACCATGAGGTATGAACTTTTGAATAGGGAGTATTATTACAAGTATCGCACAAAACTGAATATTTCACATTCGATGGGGGAAAACCCGGCGCATCATCATACATTGGATATTGAAATTCTGATTAGAGACTATCAAAAAGAATTTGCAATGTTTAACGATAATGAACAAATTATTGAAGACTATTTTGCAAAGTATGAAGGTACATACATCAATGATTTGGAGGTTTTTTCCGAGACGAAGGCTACCATCGAAGACATGGGAGTGGTATTTTTTAAAGAGTTAAAGTGGATTTTGGATACCATGGATTTCCAATTGGAAAGGATTGCAGTGGGAGAAAATCCATCCAGAAAATATATTGTTTCAGACTATTTGCTCTCCGGAAAAGTCGGTGAGTATTCCAGTGAATATGAAAAAAAACTGAATGATTTTATTGAGGCACATCGAAAGGAAGTGCTGGAAAAATATCAGAATAAGCAATCGGAGAAAGAAACGCCAAAGGAACAGCAGAAGCCTCCGGCGAAAGAAAAGGAAACAGAGCAGTACATTGATAATGAATATAGTTCTGAGAGAAACAGGGCTGTGTATGACTTGGACTCCTATGGATTTGTAAAAAAGACCGGAGTCAATAAGCTGGAAATTATCATATATATTTTAGCAACGATTGCGCTTTCTGCTGGATTGTTCTTTGTTTTGAAAGAAACAGAAATGTTCAAAAACACGGAAGAAGTGTATATCCATATGGGAAAGGCACGTTATCTGTTAAATCAGTTAAAGCAGGGAATTATTAGTCCGATTTATATGAAGTCCTGGTATGACGGCTATATGATGTTTATGCATAGTGAACCGTTAACCTATTATTTGCTGGCTTTCATGGGATTTTTGTTCGGGTCCAATATGGTTGCAGGATATGTGGCAACATTGTCGGCGATTTTCTGTGTTACCGTTTGCGGATTCACATTCCTGGGACGTGTCTATGATAAGGCACAGATTGGGTTTATCAGCGGAATCTTATGGTTTACAATGCCGGAAATCAGCAGACATTACCTGATTACCGGAGACGTTAAAGTATTGGTGGCATTGTCGTTCTTACCATTTTGCTTTGCGTTTATTGCCAAGTATTTCCAGAACCGTGGAAGACTGATGCCATTCAAAATAATTTTTGTTATGTGGCTGATGGTATTGGCAGATTTGTCCATTGCCATTGTAGCTTTTGTGGGAATATTTATTATTTTTACCGTGAAGGTATTTTATATCAAAGAAGACAAAAAACTGATTATGACTGCCGGTTGTATGTTGATGGCCGTTGGGCTTTCAGCAGGTTGGTTGTACAGTGCTTATAAGAACGGAAGTATTCCGGAATTTTATACTAATAATGACGGATATTACGTAGGACTAACATTGTTTATTATCTTAGCGGGATGTCTGTTCTTCTCCTATAAGCAACTTCGAATTTATGCTGTAATCGGTATTGTTGCAGGCGTATTGGCATTGTATCAGTTACCGGTAACGGTAATCATTATGTATGTGACCATTGTTTTCATTATTCTGGAATGGAAAAAATGCAATAAGAAAATCCTACTGGCACTGTTATTTGCTTTAGGGTTCAGTAATATCTATAGAATGCAGGCGGTTCTTCACACGCGAGATACTTCTCTCTATGAGGAAAATGAACGAATCAAATCGGCAGTGAAACAGGCGGCAGATGTTACAACAGACAACTTGCTGTATGTAGACATTGATAAAGAAGCAACCTATCCGGGGTATTATATGGTAAGTCGGGGAAAGGATATTATTTTCTCCAACAAATCATCCATGAAATACAATGTTATTACAGACAATATTCAAATGCTGAAATATGCAGTTTACACGAAACGCTTTGAATATATTTTTGACAGAAGTATTGAGATGGGATGCGACAGCATTCTGTTCAATTTAAAGGGACTAATCATTTCACAACAGGATCAGAAAAAACTGGAAGAGGCCAGTGAAAAGTACGGTTACGAAAATGTAGGGGGAACCTTAAAACAGAAGTATTTAATTTTCCATAAGAACATCAATCGAAGTATGGGAAGTATTACGGAGTATGAGGGACTTGCCATTGGAAAGTCAGCACGAAATGTATCGCTGATTTATCCGTATTTTGAAGATGGAGAAAGTACTAATCTGGATGACTATTCGTTGGAACAATTGGCGAAATACAAAAAGATTTATTTGTCCGGATTTACATATAAGTATTTGGCAGATGCAGAGGAGAAAGTCAAAGAACTGGTGAAGCAGGGAGTGGATGTTTATATTGATATGGATTCCCTGCCGGCGGATCCGCTGACAAATCGCCAGAAATTCCTGGGGGTAACGGCACAGACAATTTCCTTTAAGAATAACTTTCCGGAATTTACTTATAAGGACAGAAAGATTATTCCAAAGAAATTTTATAAAGATTACCATGAATGGAATACCGTTTATGTTGAAAACATGGATACGGTAGAAGGCTATTGTGAAATGGCAGGAAGAACACTTCCTTATGCCGGAACCAAAATGGAACATGTTCATTTTATGGGTTTGAATATTTTGTATCATGTTATTGAAGCGAATGACGTAACGATTCAATTTATTTTAGATGATTTCTTTGGATTAGAGGAAGGAGCCAGTCCGGAGAGGCGCATGAAAGACATTCAAATTACCTATCGATATGACCAGGTAATTGTGGAAAGTGATGAGGATAATCTGATTATACCAATTTCTTACCAGAAGGTATTCAAAGGAAATGGAATAATCAAAAATGTAAATAATATGCTGATGGTAAATCGGGGAAAGACCATTCTGACCTTCGATTACAATAATTTTAAAATCGGTATTGGCATCAGTGTTTTTATGATGTTTATGATGATAATTAGTTTCTGGATTTATAAATCCAAAGAAGCCAAGGACTGAAGAAATAAAAAGTTTGAGGGAGGAGATGATTGAATGAAGAAGCAATTAATGAAACGAATTTCTTATTTGTCATTAGGATTACTACTTACTTTGCTTTTTACTACAGCTGTTTCAGCGAAAGAAATAGAAATTGACGGAAAATTTGATGATTGGAAATCCGTGGAAAAAACATCTTTGTCTAGCCAGTTTTATAGCGAAATTGCATTTGTACAAAAGGACAATAAACTGTATATGTATGCAAAGGAAACTTCCACCAACAGTTGGGAAAAATATTTTTCCAATACAAGTCCAACGTTGATACTGAAGAATGGACAGGAACATGCGCTGGTTATTCAGGAGAGCTCTTCTTCCGGAGAACAGTCCGATTTGGTTGTGAGAACACAAAACGGTTATGAACTGGTATCCGGATCACAGGGAAAACGAAAGAAAAACGGAACCTATCAGTATGAATTGGTAATTCCGTTGAATCAATTCGGCGAAGTAAGTTCGGTGCGTTTATTTACAGACTACAGCAATACTCAGACAATCCAGCTTAGTTCATCCGAAGGGGAAACGGCTACAATGATTGAAGAGACTACACCGGAAGGTCAGACACCGGAAGAAATTGTGGCACCGGCAGAAGACGGAAAAATCACTGTAGACGGAAATTTCAATGACTGGCAGGAGTATCCGCATATTTTCCTGACAAACTGGAATATGCCGGAAAACGACCGAAATGCAAATAATTGTAGGTCTCTTTCCATTGCTTTGGATGATGACTATATTTATTTTCATGTGAAGATGATTGGGGGATGGAATGACCCGTTTAACGGAAATGAATATTTGTTGTCCGTAGGTGATTATGGAGTTTCGTTAAATATGGTTTTGACGGATCATAGAACGTTGCCACAGTACAATATGACGCCTGGACAATATGACTTAGATATCTATTACAAAAACAAAAGTGCGCATTTGGATGATGAAACATTGATTGACCGGGCACTGGGGAAACTGGTGGTTTATGAGGGAAAACCGGACGAAGTGGAAGTGCGAATTCCAAAGGAAATTTTCCGTATTATTCACGGAATTGATGTCAATGATGTCAAGGAAATTACATTATCAAATCCGAATCTTTTTGATCACGGAATTAGTAGCTCTGCAACATCAACGGCTCCGTTTTTGGGAATCCTGATTTGCATTGCAAGTGTGATTTTGGCATTGGCGATTTTAAATCGAAAACGAATTGTGGGACACAAAAAATAGAAAGAGAAAAACAAAGTATGTTACTATTGGAAATTCTTGGATTTATCATATGGCTCTATGTGATATGGACATTGAAAAGAGCAAATTTAAAATTTTTTCGGTATATGATCGGGTCCGTAGGAATATTTATATTTATGCTGTTATGGGTTGAAAAGTTTATTGTAGTACCGATGATGCGAACCGTTGCTTTTGTGGCGGGTCTGGTTGGAGAAGTTACGGGAATGTATGACTCTTACTATCAGTACTGCATGTTATTTATACCAAAGAACACCGCATCCATTTCCCTTTACGTGGATTTTGAATGTTCCGGTGTAATCGAGATTATGGCGTTTCTTGCCTTATTGTGGTTCTTTGAAATATATACGACAAAAGAAAAAGTGAAATATTCGGTGATTGGTGTGCTGTTTGTTTTTGCAGCCAATGTCATTCGTATTTTCACCATCTGCACCATTATCTATTTCGGAGGAAATGATTGGTTCTATTTTGCACATTCCATTTTTGGAAGAATTGTATTTTATGCATTGACGGTGTATTTGTACTTTTCGGTGTTTACAAAACCACATATTCAACGTCAAAAAGTAGGGCAGTTTTCTTACGAGAAGGAGGAAGAAGATGAATGATTTTATTTTAATGCTTTCTAAATCCTTCATATTTTGGTTGACCTGGATTATTATTCCGATTGTTATGGAAATCATTCCGGCCTTCTTTGGATTCTTTATTTTGTTCTTTAAGGGACGAAAAAAGAAAAAAATTGACATCAAAGGGCGGTTTCCTGAAATTACAATCATAATTCCGGTTTATAATAGTGAGGAAACCTTGCTTGGGTGTATACGCTCTGTTGCGGAATCTACCTATCCGGCAGAACTGATTGATATCTATCTGGTAAACAATAAATCAAAAGACGGAAGCTTTCAGATTTTTCAGAAAGCCCAACAGCAGTATCCGGAATTGAAAATGCAGTGGATGAATGCCAAACAGGGGAAATCAAAAGCTTTGAATATGGCTTTGTTTAATGCAAAAGGAAAATATATCATTCACATTGACAGTGATGGAACGTTGGAAGAAAATGCATTGATGAATATGGTCAGGAAATTTGAAAACAACGGAAACATTCATTGTATGACAGGGGCAATTTTAATTAACCCGGATGATATTGAACGAACAAATTCCATTTACATGAAACTATTCCGAAGAATAGAATTTTTTGAATATGCACAGGCTTTCCTGGCAGGAAGAAACTACCAGGCAGAATTGGATAGCATTTTTACCTTGTCCGGCGCATTTTCAGCATTTCGAAAATCAACTATTTTGAAAACCAGACTGTACAATACAGATACGGTTGGAGAAGATACACAGATTACATTTCAGATCAAACGGGATTTGAATCAGAAGGTCTACATGTGCGAAGATGCATTGTTTATGGTAGACCCGATTGAAGACTTGAATAAGATGTATACGCAGCGTCAGAGATGGCAACGTGGCGAGTTGGAAGTATTTCACATGTTTTTCAAAAAAGATATGAATTTGACCAAGGGATTTTTCTCGAACTTTATGATTCGCCTGATTGTTTTTGATCATACCTTCGCGTTTCCGCGAATGATTTGGTACTTTGCTTTAATCTGTTTACTGTTTATGAATTATCCAATGAAGCTGGTGTTCGGGTCTATTGGTGTTATTTACATTTTGTATATTATATCGTCGGGATTATACTTCATCAATATTTTGACGTTTTTGAAGAACTTCCCAAAAATCAGAAAATACTATTCGGGAAAATGGTACCTGTGCTTTATCCTGCCAATGTACAATTTCCTGATGTTTTGGATTCGATTTGCCGGAATTATCAATAGCATTAACAGTGACGGAATGTGGAGAACCAAAAATCTTTCCGAGGAGAGCGATACCTTTAAAGATATTGTAAAGAATGATTTTATGTTCATCACAAGAGTAATACATCGATTAAAAGAAAAAGTGAATGGGATTGCAAAAGAAAAACAGTAGTTAGGAATTGGTGACAGAAAATGGCAAAGAAGAGCGAGTTAGAATTGGTATTGTGTAAAAAAAGCGTAAAAGCACTGGTTGCGTTAATTCTTCCGGTGTTGTTGATGCTGTTTTTATACTATGGCGTGGGGATTTACCCATATCATTCCAAGACCGTTCTGACTTCCGACTTGTCCGGACAGTATGTTAACTTTTTCGGTTATTTGAAAGATGCGGTATTTTCAAAAAACGGATTATTCTATTCCTTCTCCAAAACATTAGGTGGGGATATGGCAGGAATGGCAGCATACTATTTGCTCAGTCCGTTGAATATCATCTTTCTTCTTGTTGATAAAAGCACGTTGCCTTTCTGGGTAATGATAATAACGCTGGCAAAAATCGGACTTGCCGGATGCTTTTACTTCCTGTTTTTGGGAGAAAAAGGTGAATACAATTATCGAAATATGATATTTTCCACAGCTTATGCACTGAGTGGATATACAATTGCTTTTGCTTTCAATTTAATGTGGATGGATGCGGTGTATTTGGCGCCCATTGTAATCCTGGGTGTTGAAAGAATTTTCGGAAAGAAGGACAATTTGTCCTACATTACCGGATTGTTTTTCCTGATAGTCAGTTGTTACTATACCGGCTATATGGTGTGCGTATTTGTGGCGATGTATGTGGGCTATCGTTTCATTTCAGGAGAAGAGACTTTTGGAGAAAAAATAAAAAGCCTGTGCCGTATCGGCTATTCCACAATTATTGGATTGGGAATGTCGCTGGTTGTTTTGATTCCGGCGGTAGCGTCTCAGAATTCCAGCAGATCCATTGGGGGCAAATTTGAGATTTCCACCCGGTGTCAAATTAACGTGTTGGAATTTTTAAATGGACTTTTAGGATACAACGGTTCAAGGTATACACTGGAGAAAAACCTTCCCTATGTATTCTTCACCATTCCGCTGTTGTATTTTGCGTTAGCCTTTTACCTGAACAGGAAAATTAAAATCAAAGAAAAAATAGCAGTGTTCGTCATCTGTACAGTATTTGTCTTAAGCACAATGTTTACTACAGCGGATGCAGTTTGGCATGGATTTGCCAGCCCGAACCAGTTCTATTTCCGATACACCTTCCTTTTTATCTTTATTGCGATTTTCAGTGCCTGGAGGTGTTATGAAAATCCGGAGGGACTGACAGCTGCATGGCAGATTATTCTGGTTGGAAAAATTATGTTCGCACTGTTGTTGATTTCTTATTTCGGTGTGCAAAAGGGAATGGGAATTGTGACTTTATCCGTAGATGCGGCATTGATTCTTGCAACGGTGGCGTTGGTTTTGAAACAAAGAAAAACAGATGAAGTGCTGGTGCCGGTAGTACGAATTGCGTTTCTTTTAGCGGTTGCCGCAAGTATTTTGTTTCAGGGAAACGATAAGCTGGTCAGTACGGAATTTGCAGACAACAGCTTAAGCGGATACGTAAATGAAATGGAACCGTGCATTTCTTATATTAAAGAAAAGGATTCGGATTTTTACCGGATTGAGAAAACTTTTTACAATTCCTTAAATGATGCAATGCTGTTGAATTATCATGGATTGTCACATTTCAGTTCTTCGGATAATCCGGCAGTTCTGGAATTCATGGAAAATTTGGGATACACCCGAAACCAGGATTTTTGGTGTTACTATAATCAGGGATCCACATTGGGCGGAGATTCTCTTTTAGGTGTAAAATATATAGTGTCCAGAAAGAAACTGGATAAAAAACTGACCTTGATTGCTACATATGAAAATCTGAATATTTACAAAAACAATCAGGCGTTAGGGTTGATGTTCGCAGGCTATGGAACGGAACAGACAGAGAAGCCGGTGAACATATTTGAATACCAGAATCAAATCTATCAAAATATTACGGGATTTGATGAAAAGATTTATGAAAGATTGGAACCGGGAGAAGGAATACAGGAATCGGAACAGAAGATTCACTATTGCTTTACCGTTAGAAACAGAAATTATGTCTATATGGCAATGCCGTTGGAGACCATTCCGATGTTAATGGAACTGGAGGTAAACGGAAAATCCTTCGGGGAGTATTATGACACCTATAATAAAGGGATTGTTCCGTTGGGCACCTTCAATCCGGGAAGCATTGTAGATGTGACAGTGGAATATAAAGGGGAAGGTGAAAAACTGGTACCGTTATTCTATTCAGAAGATTATGACACGTTGAAAAAATATACCAATGAAATTAAAAAATCCTGTGGAAGTGTGAAACTGCTTACCGATTCTCATGTGACGGGAACAGTGACACTGGAAAAAGACGGAAGAATTATTACAACGATTCCATACAGTGAAAACTGGTCTGTGGAACTGGACGGAAAGAAAGTACCGATGGGGAAGACTCAGGATTGTCTGCTGACAATTGAAGATGTTCCTGCAGGATTCCATCAGGTGGAATTGGTGTATACACCGATGCATTTGAAAAAATGTCTGGTTGTTTCCGGCGGATTTTTCATCATCTATTTTGGAATTATTTTCTTTTACTGGCGTAAAATGAAGTTGAATAATAAAAAACGAAAGACAGGAAATCAGAATGAAGTACGAACAATATAAATATAAATTTTATTTAAATGCAAACCATTCCATTATTATTAATGAGCAAATGGGAGAAATCCATCCCCATACATGGGAAATAACCTTAGATGTTATTAAGGTTGTTGATGGATTCGTAATGTTTTCTGATGTGGAAAAAGCGGTGGAAGAAACTCTTGCATCGTATCAGGATCAGTACATTAATGAAGTAGAACCATTCCAGAAAACCAATCCAACGTTGGAAAATCTTACCAGGTTTTTTGGTGAACGAATTGGGGAACGATTAAATCAGGAAGGATGGATGCTGATTCAAATTGAGGTGGCGGAAACACCGTCTCGTATTTATATCATTGATTACTTACAGGATAACTAGCAGCAAAAGGAGATGCCTATGAAGAAGAGGAATTTCAGAAAAGTAGCTATTAAGAAGAATCATATTTTGTCAGAGAAAGTCAAAAGAAAAAACGGGGTTGATGCTGTACTTGGCAGGGAAGAGTATATTGAAAAAGCAATTGAATATGTGAAAAAATATGAAGAAAACGACTACCTTGCACTTGTTATCGCAATCAAAGATTTTGATGCAATGAAGCGTCTTTACGGCGAAGAACCGGGAGAAAAAATTGTAAAGAAGTATGCCCATGAACTGCTTCGCAGATGTGAAGACGAAGAACTGGTTGGACATCGAGGCAATGATAAATTTGCATTACTGATTAAGAAAAAGAACCGGGATGAAATCGTAAAGTTATTGGACAACTATGAAATTGTTTTAGACGTGAACGGAAAAAACGTTGCCATTAACATCCGTACTTTTGCGGGAATTGCCCCAATTGATGCTTCCAATGCTACTGTGGAAAAACTGATTATGGAACCAAGGCTTGCATTGTCTTACGGATTTAATAACGGAGAAAGACTGGTCTATATTTCCAACGAAATATGTGAGCAAATGGTAAGAAAAAGAAGAATCGAAGATTCTTTCCCTACGGCACTAAAAGAAAATTATATCCAGTTATGGCTTCAACCGAAAATTGATATCCGAACAGATGAAATTGTTGGGGTTGAGGCGTTGGCACGTTGGATTGAACCGGAACAGAGTTATTTTCCGGGAGAGTTTGTTCCAATTTTGGAACAGGCTGGCCTTATTGAAAAATTGGATTTCTATGTTCTGGAGCGTGCCTGCAAATATATGGCAGCATGGCAGAAGCAGGGAAACGAACTGGTTCCTCTTTCTGTTAATTTTTCCAGAAAAAATCTGTCAAATTCCCAATTGGCGGACAAGATTAATGAGATGATTGAAAAGTATCACATTGATAAGAAGAAAATTACGGTAGAGATTACGGAAACTGTATCGCAGAAGATGAATGAAAAAATGCATTATTTTCTGGATAACATGAGAAAGAACGGAATCCAGACATCGGTGGATGATTTCGGTACCGGTTATGCTTCCTTATCGATGTTAAGAGATTTCACCATGGATGAAATCAAATTGGATCGCTCCTTTATCCTGGAGGCAATGAAAAATGAAAAAGGAAAGATTATCGTAAAAGGAATTGCCGAAATGGCAAAAGAGTTGAATATGAATGTTATTGTGGAAGGGGTAGACTCGGAAGAACAGAAGGAATTTCTGAAGGAAATCGGTTGCTATTATGTTCAGGGATTTTTGTATGATAAACCATTACCGAGAGAGAAATTTGAAGAACGGTTATTAAAAGGCTATCGATAAAACGGAAAAACTATTCGCTGTAAAAGACGGTGAATAGTTTTTTTCTACTTTTTTATACGGAAAAAGATGGATATTGGAGTCAACTGTGATAAAATAACAGAAGAGGAGGCGTTCTATGAAAAAACGAATTGCATTATTATTGGCAGTTGCTATGGTGTTTAGTGTGGCTTTCAGCAATCAGACTACAGTGTCGGCAAAGAATGGTAAAACACCGGTAAGTCAGCACGGAAGACTTCGGGTTAAAGGAGTTAATCTGGTGGACAAAAAGGGAAAACCTTTTCAGTTAAAAGGTTTTTCAACCCACGGGATTAACTGGTTTGAAGATTATGTGAATCGTGATGCCTTTCACAGCCTGAAAAAAATGGGTATCAACTGTATTCGACTTGCAATGTATACGGCAGACTATAACGGCTATTGCAGTGGAGGAAACAAGGCACACCTGGAAAGCGTTATTGACAAAGGAGTAAAAGCTTGTAAGGAAGAGGGAATATATGTCATTATTGACTGGCATATTTTAAATGACAATAATCCGAATAACAATCTTGGGGAGGCAAAGAAATTCTTCCGGAAGATGTCTAAAAAATATAAAAAGTACAGCAATGTTCTTTATGAGATTTGCAACGAACCCAACGGTGGTACAACGTGGAATGACATTAAAAAGTACGCAAACAAAATCATCAAAGTCATTCGCAAAAATGACAAGAAGGCAATTATTATTGTGGGAACCCCAAACTGGAGTCAGCGAATCGATGAGGCTGCGGCAAATCCGATTCGCGGTCAGAAAAACATTATGTATGCAATGCATTTCTATGCGGCAACCCATGGAGCAGATCTTCGAAACTTAATTCCTGATGCCAGAAAAAAAGGACTTCCGATTTTCATTACCGAAAGCAATATTACGGAAGCCTCAGGCAATGGAGCCGTGAACACAAAAGAAGGAAACCGTTGGTTTCAGATGATAAAAAAATATAAGCTGAGTTGCGTGGCATGGAGCTTCTGCAACAAAGAGGAAAGTGCTTCTTTGATTAAGCCAAGCGTGAAAAAACTGAAAGGCTTTAAAAAGAGTGACTTGTCGAAAACCGGAAAGTGGTACATTCGAATGTTCAAAAAATAGAAAGGGGAACAAATGAGCAATCAGAAAGCATTGGAAATTAGAGAACTGACAAAATATTACGGTTCCATCAGAGGTGTTGAAAATGTATCCCTGTCGTTGGAGCAGGGTGAGATTTTTGGATTTATCGGTCCGAACGGAGCAGGCAAATCCACGACGATTCGTTCCGTAATGAATTTAATTAACAAAACTTCCGGTAGTGTCCGAATTGTCGGGAAAGAATTTACCGGAAAAGAAGTCGAGATTAAGGAAATGATAGGGTACCTTCCAAGCGAAGTGGCATTGTATGATGATTTGACGGTAAAAGAAATGTTGGATTACCACGAAAGGTTTTATAAAAAAGAAACCCATACCAGAAGAGTTGAACTGGTAGAACGTTTAAAACTGGATGAAAGCAAGAATATAGAAGATTTGTCCTTGGGAAATCTGAAAAAGCTGGGGATTATTCTGGCGTTGATGCATCAGCCGAAGCTGATTATTTTAGATGAACCAACCAGCGGACTGGATCCGATTATGCAGAATGTTTTCTACCAGTTGCTGTTGGAAGAAAAGAAAAAAGGAACAACGATTTTCTATTCTACCCACATTTTAAGCGAAGTATCTAAAATCTGTGACCGGGTGGGAATTATCAGAAACGGAAAACTGATTAAAGAAGAAAAAATTGAAGATTTATTAAAGAAAAATCTTACCTATGTGACAGTAACTTCTCCAAAGGCAGAGGAGATTGCAGGGGAACTGAATCAGAAGGTTCTTTCAAAGAAAGAGGGAATGGTAAAGGTTGCAAGCAAATTGCCTCACAGAGACCTGATTCAGATTTTAGCAAAATATCCGATTGAGAAAGTTCTCATTGAAGAGCCGTCTTTAGAGGACTTGTTCATGCATTATTATGTGGAGGAGAAGTAGATGTTTGGAAGAGAATTAAAAATCAATTTGAAAAACTTTATCATCTGGACGGGGATTTTACTGGCACTGTTTCTGATGGTGTTCTTGATTTATCCGTCTTTGGTAGCAGAAGAAAATATTTCCAGTATGAATGATATGATGGAGATGTTTCCGGAGGACGTATTAAAAGCATTCAACATGGATATCTCCGGAATTGACTCGGCATTCGGATGGCTGAAAACAGAAGGCTTTGTATTCCTGTTATTGATTACCGGTGTTTACAGCAGCATTCTGGGGGCAAACATTTTGCTGAAAGAAGAAAACGATAAAACCATTGAATACTTAAACGGCCTTCCGATTACAAGAAGACAGATTGTACTTTCCAAAGCGGGATGTGGCTTTTTGTACATCCTTCTGATGGTTGTGATTGTTGGAGTCTTCAATTATATTGGCTTGGTCCTTAGTGGCGACTTTGACAAAAAAGTTTATTTGCTACTGAGCATAACGCCATGCTTTTCCTCATTGGTGTTCTTTGCAATATCCCTGTTTCTGTCCACCTTTACCCATAAAACAAAGAAAGTGTTCGGACTGAGTTTGGGAATTGTTTTTGTGAGTTACTTTTTGCAGATTGTATCAGAGATGAGTGACAAAGTTGAAAAGTTGAAATACTTGTCAGTCTTTACATTGGCTGATATTAGAAATGTGATTACCGAAAGAACGATTAATCCGGTAGCGGTTGTCGTAACAATCCTTTTAATCATTGTCTTTACGGTAATGGCAACAGTTCATTATGAAAGAAAAGAACTGGTATAAAATAGTGAAAGCGGAGAGATATAATGTTTAATTTAAAAGATGAGACCAGAGATGAATTTATGCTGACCGGCCCCTTTAAAAACAAAGGGTATGACTGGTGGTGGCATTCCTTTACAGCAATCAATGAACAGACAGGAGAAGAAAAGCCGTTTTTTATCGAGTTCTTTACCTGTAACCCGGGAAAGGGAGGAAAGGAACCGGTATTCGGACAGCTTCCTGAAAACAAGAAGAAAGGAATTCGTCCCTCTTATCTGATGGTAAAAGTTGGATGTTGGGGAACAGAGCATGTGCAACTCCATCGGTTTTTCGGCTGGGATGCGGTAAAACTTCAGGGAAAGGCTCCGTTTTCCGTGGAAGCGGAAGATTGTTTTGTCAGTGATACCAAACTTCGTGGTTCTGTGAAATTGTCAGAGCAAGAGGTTGCCGAACATCCGGAATACATGTGTGACGCCGGAGAAATCACATGGAATCTTACCATTGACAAGCAGGTAGCATTTAATGTTGGATACGGAGCAAGCAAACTCTTTCGAACCATTAAGGCCTTTGAAATGTATTGGCATGCGGAAGGCATGAAGACACTGTATTCAGGAGCTATTACGTTCAATGGACAGCAATACCGTGTAACACCGGAATGTTCTTATGGATATGCAGATAAAAACTGGGGAAGAGGATTTACCAGTCCGTGGGTATGGCTTTCGTCCTGCAACTTAACCAGCAGAGTGACCGGCAAGAAACTGGAAAACAGTGTATTTGATATTGGCGGCGGAAAACCGAAAATCTATTTCCTTCCGTTAAACCGAAAACTGCTTGGAGCATTTTGGCATGAGGGAAAAGAGTACGAATTTAATTTTTCAAAATTCTGGACGATGCCGAAGACAGAGTTTAACTGCTTTGAAACCGATACGGAAATTGTATGGCATGTGAAACAGCAAAATCGAAAAGCGGTAATGATTACAGATATCACCTGTAAAAAAGAAGAGATGCTTCATGTCAACTATGAAGCGCCGGATGGCTCCAAAAGACATAACAGATTGTGGAATGGAGGCAACGGAACCGGACGGGTTCAGCTGTTTGAAAAGAAAGGAAAAGAACTGATCCTGATTGACGATATGGATGTAACCAATATCGGTTGTGAGTATGGGGAGTACGACCGTTAGAACTTAAATCCCCGGAGCTTTCGGGAGAAAGAACAATACTCCCAGGAAAAGAATATTAAACAAGGTAAAGATAAGAAAGTAGAGGAAACCGCTGCTTTCTTTTTCTTTTACGTAAAATTTATAAGAAATCAAACTTGCCATGGAGGCAATCAATGTACCAAGTCCGCCCAGATTTACGCCGACCAAAAGAGCAGTACTGTTTTGCGTAAAGTGAGACAGTAAAAGCGTGGCAGGAACATTGCTGATAATCTGACTCAAAAGAATGGAAGTCAGCACTTCGTTGTTGACTACAACCCGGTTGATTGTATCCTGAATGAAGGAAATTTGCCCCATATTGCCAACGAAAATAAAAAGGGCAATAAAGGTACCCAGTAGACAGTAATCTACCTGCAGGAACAATTTTCGGTTCACGAAAAAGAGAACAAAACTGCACGCTGTCAGAGTGATTTCAAAGGGGGTAATGCGTACCACGGTTGTTATTGTCAAAAAAAATAATAAGGATAAAAAGAGATATTGAAACGCATATTTTTTTAAATCTTTTCCGGTATGAGTAATCATCTTGTCTGTAATGGCAGTCTTCGGAAACAGAAGTGTTGAAACCAATAACAGGAGGAAGGAAATTGCCGTATAAGGAAACATTGTTTTAAAAAAGGAAACAATATTCATCTGATAGGTGGAAAAAATATAGAGGTTTTGCGGATTGCCAATCGGTGTGAACATACTTCCCAGATTGGCCGCAATGGTTTCGAAAACAATTAAAAGAATGAGCTGTTTCTTTGTCAGCAAATGCTTTAAGGAAAAAATGGAGAGGGGCACAAAGAGAATCAGTGCCACATCATTGGTAATGAGCATGCTGCTGAAAAAACATAACAAAATAAATACCAACGCACTGGAGCGAATGGTATGAGCAAAATGAAACAGTTTCTCTGAGAGCACATAAAAAAATCCAACAGATCGAAATCCTGCCACAATCAACATCAGGCAGAACAACAGCGACAACACCCTGAAGTCAATATAATCCAGATAGGCCTTGGAGACCGGTACAAAAAAGCAGGAAATGATTGCTAAAAGGGTGGCAATCACTAAAACAAATTCCTGTTTTAAAAATTTGAAAATGGATTTTTTTGAGACTGAATGCATGAATCGAAACCTCTTTCTTATTGTTATCCTAATCACTTTAGCATAGATAAACAAATCTTTAAAGATGTTCAAGGAAAGATTTCTTTTTTCAGAGTCTTGTGATAGAATACTTCGTGGCGCTTTAAAAGAAAGAGAAAAAAATGGTAGAAAAGATGATTCAATTTAGAAAAGCACAGGCAGAAGATGCACCGGAAATCTTCCGGGTAATGAAAGATGTCCACCGGGAACTGGAGGACAAAAGTCTTTATGTTTGTGATGATTTTGAGTTTGTAAAAGAACATATTGAAGACCATGGATTTACCCTTGTGGCATTTAATGAAGCAGAAGAAATTGTAGGCTTTTTGATTGTAAGATATCCAATGCTGATGGAAGATAATCTTGGGAGGGATCTTGAACTTCCGGGAGAAGAACTGACGAAAGTAGTGCATATGGAATCGGTTGCAGTATTGCCGGATTATCGTGGACAGGGGCTGCTCCTTCAGATGCTTCAGGAAGCAGAGGCGCTAATAGACGCTAATGATTATACGTATTATTTAACCACGGTTTCTCCGGGAAATCCGGCAAGTTACAAAAGTTTTGAAAAGAACGGTTATCGTCCGGTTTTGGAAAAGAAAAAGTACGGAGGCCATATTCGAAAAATATATTATAAGAAGTGTGAGAGAAAATAATGAAAGAAGGAAATGAAAACAAAATGGGCGTAATGCCCGTAAAAAAACTGCTGATTACCATGTCCTTGCCAATGATGATTTCCATGTTGGTTCAGGCATTGTATAACGTAGTAGATAGCTATTTCGTGGCACAAATCAGCGAGGATGCCTTGACGGCAGTAACACTGGCTTTCCCGGTGCAGAATTTGATGATTGCTATTGCCAGCGGTACCGCAGTAGGTGTGAATGCATTGCTGTCAAAGTCTTTGGGAGAAAAGAATTTCAAGAGAGCAAATCAGACAGCCAACGCAGGGGTACTTCTGAGCTTTTTAAGCTTTCTGCTTTTGCTTGCATACGGATTGCTGCAAACCAGATCCTTTGTATTGAGTCAGACAGATGTGAAGCATATCGTAGATCTGGGAGTATCGTACCTGAGAATTTGTTGTTGCTGTTCCATCGGTCTGTTCTTACAGGTCATGGGAGAACGTTTACTTCAGTCTACAGGAAAGACCATTTTCAGTATGGTTTCACAGCTTACCGGTGCAATTATCAATATTATTTTAGATCCGATTTTAATTTTTGGTATGTTTGGACTCCCGAGAATGGAAGTGGCCGGAGCGGCTCTTGCAACAGTTATTGGACAGTGTTGTGCAGGGGTACTGAGCTTGATTTTAAATAAAGCGGTGAATAAGGATATTCAGTTATCCATGAAAGAAATTCTGCATCCGAACTGGAATGTAATCAAACGTATTTATATCGTGGGAGTTCCTTCCATTCTGATGATGTCCATTGGCTCGGCAATGACCTACGCTATGAATAAGATTTTGCTTTCTTTTTCAACAACGGCAGCAGCAGTCTTTGGAATTTATTTCAAACTGCAAAGCTTTTTCTTTATGCCGGTGTTCGGACTGAACAATGGATTAATTCCGATTCTTGCTTACAACTTCGGAGCAAGAAAACCGGAACGAATCAAAGAAGCCTTGCGATTTGCTTTGTTTATGGCTTTGGGCGTTATGGTTACGGGAATGATGATTATGAAACTGTTTCCGGAACAGTTGCTGGATATCTTCAATGCCTCAGATACAATGAAGAGTATTGGTGTCCCGGCGTTGAAAACCATCAGTTACAACTTCCCAATCGCAGCAGTTTGCATCGCACTGATTTCAACATTCCAGGCATTTTCAAAAAGTATCTATTCTTTAATTGTTTCCATCATGCGTCAGCTGGTTGTTTTAATTCCGGTGGCATGGCTTCTTTCCAAGACAGGAGAAGTTACCAATGTATGGTGGGCATTCCCGGCAGCAGAGCTGACAGGATTGATTGTGACGGTGTATTTATTTAAAACAAAAATATATGATAAGATTATCGTGAAATTATAAGGGAGTATAAGATGAAAAAAAGGGTTATTATGACAATAGTAGTACTGGCTGCTGTATTATGTGTTACCGGTTGTAAGGGGAAGGAAACAAAAAAATCTTCTCCAACGACAGAACGTATTGAAGAAAATATCGCCCCGGATTATCATTTTGAGGAGAAATTTTCACTTCAAATCGGGGAGACGGTCTCTTTGGAAAAAGGAATTACATTTCAATTGGTAAATGTCATATATAATGATGATGGAGAGAATGGTTATCATTGGATTACATATAAATTAACCACGAAAGAGGAGGAATTTGAATCATCGTTGTCATTATATTCGGATGGAAAAAATGAGATTGTGGAAGAAAAGTATAATCCATATATTGTTAATGCGATTCAAGTGGAGAATGATGTTGTAACTTTTAAAGTTTCAGATATCCCGGAAAAACCGAAAGCGATGGAAGTAAGTGGAAAGAAAGAGGATACTTACACAACAAGCGAATACGAATACATTGAAGGCAAAAAATGCATGCTCTACTTTGACAAAGGAATTACCTTTCAAGGAGATATTCTGCAAATGATAGAGAATGTTATGGATGAGGTAGAAAAGGAAACAGGGTACAGTTTTTATCCGGAAGAAAGCAAGTACAGTGTTTTACATGAAAACGGAATCCGGGAAGCGTATTATGGAACGGACCCTTGGCCGGGATTAGATGAATGGAATGAGAAAAGAGCGGTATATTTTGTCAATGGAAAGAATTTTGATGAACCGGTTATTTCTTCAGGCATAGCGCGTGCGATTTGTCTAATTAGTTATGATTTGAAGGAAGATATGATTTATGCCATTGCTCATGAATTTACACATACGATTTGCATAGCAAATGGAGAAAATCTGAATAGGAAACTGAGTGAAGGGTATGCCTGTTATATTGGAAGAAAGGTCGCTGCAAAGTTTTCAGGATATCCTGTGACAAACAATTCAAAAGAATGCGGAACAGGGCTTTTCCAGGAGGAACTAAATGGAAACACAGCAGAAAAAATCTTTATGAAAGACTATGCGGTGGAGGAGAATTATAAAGACTATGAGTATGGAACCTACTTGGTCACATATATGATAGAAACTTATGGAGAAGGTGCTTTTAGAAAATTCCTTGGAAACTTAAATGAAAAGACTCGGGATGATTATATGAGCCCTGATAACGAAATGCAAAAGGAAACTTTAAAGGAAACTTTCTCTGAGGAGTTCTTTCATGATTTTGGAGTATGGTACCAAAGTAATTCTTCAAGATTTACAGAAGATTAGTTGTGGAACATTAAATGATTTAAATGATTAAAAAATGCATCGGCAAAACACCGATGCATTTTTTTATATAAGTAACTGTCGTTATTTATCAGTGATTTCTCCATGCAATGTCTGTAATGACTTGATTTCAGCAGATGGATTTTTCTTTAAGTAAGAAATTCCTTCTGCAGTAGCCTTTGCAGCAGCAATGGTTGTAATGTATGGAATCTTTGACTTGATTGCAGCTTTTCTCAAGTAGCTGTCATCATGAACACTGTCTTTTCCAACAGGTGAGTTGATAATCAAATCAATATCTCCGTTTGTAATGGCATCCAATACATTTGGACGACCTTCGTAAAGTTTCTTAATCTTTTCAGCAGGAATTCCGGCTTCTGTAATCAAATCGCAAGTTCCGCCTGTTGCAAGAATCTTGAATCCGTCTTCATGGAAACTCTTGGCAACAGAAACGATTTCTGCTTTATCTTTCTTGTTTACGGAAATCAGAACAGTTCCTTCCATTGGAAGTTTAGACTGAATACCTTCCTGAGCTTTTACGAATGCTTCACCATAAGATTTTGATAAACCAAGTACTTCACCGGTAGAACGCATTTCAGGTCCGAGAACCGGGTCAACTTCCTGGAACATATTGAATGGGAAGGCAGCTTCCTTTACACCATAATATGGGATGTCCTGATCTTTCAATGCAGGAACAGGAGAAGGTCTTCCTGTGATTTCGCTTGTAATAATATCTGTAGCGATAGGTACCATACGTACGTTACATACTTTGGATACCAATGGAACTGTACGGGATGCACGAGGATTTGCCTCTAATACATAAACCTTTCCGTTTTCAATCGCATACTGCATATTCATAAGACCCTTAACGTGCATTTCTTCTGCAATCTTACGGGTATATTCTTTAATTGTTTTAACATTTTCTTCTGAAATATGAACAGAAGGAATGATACAAGCGGAGTCACCGGAGTGAACACCTGCAAGTTCGATATGTTCCATAACTGCAGGAACATATGCATGAGTTCCGTCACTGATTGCATCAGATTCACACTCTAAAGCGTTATTTAAGAATCTGTCAATTAAGATTGGACGGTCCGGAGTAACACCAACAGCAGCCTTCATGTAGTCAGCCATTGCTGCGTCATCATAAACAACTTCCATTCCACGTCCACCTAATACGTATGAAGGACGAACCATAACCGGATATCCGATTTCGTTGGCAATCTTTGTAGCTTCTTCTACCGTAGTAGCCATTCCTGATTCAGGCATAGGGATTTCCAACTTGTCCATCATTTCACGGAACAAATCTCTGTCTTCTGCCAAATCAATAACAGAAGGAGAAGTACCGAGAATCTTTACACCATTCTTTTCAAGGTCTGCTGCAAGATTCAATGGAGTCTGTCCACCAAACTGAGCGATTACACCCAATGGTTTTTCTTTCTTGTAAATACTAAGAACATCTTCCAAAGTAAGTGGTTCAAAGTACAACTTATCAGAAGTATCGTAGTCTGTAGAAACTGTTTCAGGGTTACAGTTTACGATGATTGTTTCAAAACCAAGCTTCTTCAAAGCAAGAGAAGCATGTACACAACAATAATCGAATTCGATACCCTGACCGATTCTGTTCGGACCACCACCAAGAATCATAATCTTCTTGTTATCTGATGTTGGGTTCTTGTCTTCAGCGTTGTATGTAGAGTAGTAGTAAGCGCTGTCTTCCGTACCGGATACGTGAACGCCTTCCCAAGCTTCTTCCACACCAAGACTGATTCGTTTATTTCTGATATCTTCTTCAGGAATCTCTAATAACTGGCTTAAGTATTTATCAGAGAAACCGTCTTTCTTAGCCTGAATTAATAATTCATCAGCAGGGAGAGAACCTTTTGATTTTAAGATTTCTTCTTCCTCATCAACTAATTCCTTCATCTGTTCAATGAAGTAATGTTTAACTTTTGTGATTTCAAAGATTTCATCAGCAGTAGCACCCTTACGAAGTGCTTCGTACATAATAAAGTGACGTTCAGAAGATGGAGTGATTAATAACTGTAATAATTCTTCCTTGGATAACTGATCAAAATTCTTTGCATGTCCAAGACCGTAACGTCCTGTTTCCAAACTACGGATTGCTTTCTGGAAAGCTTCTTTGTAGTTTTTACCGATACTCATAACTTCACCAACGGCACGCATCTGAGTACCAAGTTTATCTTCAACACCCTTGAACTTTTCAAAAGCCCAACGAGCAAATTTGATTACAACGTAATCTCCGTCAGGAACATACTTGTCTAATGTTCCGTATTTTCCACAAGGAATATCCTTTAAAGTAAGTCCTGTTGCAAGCATTGCCGAAACTAAAGCAATCGGGAATCCTGTAGCTTTGGAAGCAAGTGCAGATGAACGGGATGTACGTGGATTGATTTCAATAACAATAATTCTGTCAGATACAGGATCGTGAGCAAACTGTACGTTTGTACCACCGATAACCTGAACCTTATCTACGATTTTATATGCCTGTTCCTGTAATCTCTTCTGGCATTCTTCAGAAATTGTAAGCATTGGAGCAGAACAGAAGGAATCACCTGTATGAACGCCCAATGGGTCGATGTTTTCAATGAAACATACAGTAATCATATTTCCTTCGCTGTCACGAACAACTTCCAATTCCAATTCTTCCCAACCGAGAATGGATTCTTCTACAAGAACCTGGCCAACTAAACTAGCCTGAAGACCTCTTGCACAAACAGTCTGTAATTCTTCTTTATTGTAAACGAGTCCACCGCCGGCTCCACCCATGGTGTAAGCTGGACGAAGAACAACCGGATAACCTAATTCGTCGGCAATGGCTAATGCTTCGTCAACAGTATAAGCTACTTCGGAACGAGCCATTTCGATTCCAAGGGAATCCATAGTCTTCTTAAATTCAATTCGATCTTCACCACGTTCAATGGCGTCAACCTGAACACCAATTACCTGAACGTTGTATTTATCAAGAATTCCTGCTTTGTTCAATTCGGAACAAAGGTTTAATCCTGACTGACCACCGAGGTTTGGAAGAACCGCATCAGGACGTTCCTTTGCAATAATCTGTTCCAAACGTTCTACGTTCAGTGGTTCGATGTAAGTTACATCAGCAGTTTCCGGATCGGTCATAATTGTAGCAGGGTTTGAATTTACCAGTACAATCTCGTAACCAAGCTTCTTTAAAGCTTTACAAGCCTGTGTACCGGAGTAGTCGAATTCGCACGCCTGACCGATAATAATCGGACCGGAACCAATAATAAGTACTTTGTTAATATCTGTTCTCTTAGGCATAGTTCTTAATCTCTCCTTATATATGTTTTCAACAGTTTATTATACTTGAAAAACAGGGTAATGTCTATGAGAAAAATAAGCTGACATGAGACACAAAATGCTAAAAATATGCTATACTGTTTCCTTAAGGTAAACGATTATGGAAGGAAGTGGAACGGTGAAGAAAGGTGTAGTGATTATTACAGCAATTGTATTTGTTTTGGCGATTGCAGGGTTAGCGTGGATGGTTTTAAGGAGTGACAAAATGCCAAAAGAAAAGAAAGTAGAAATGTCCAAAGAAGCCTTTTTGAAAGCAGAAGGAAAAGAATTGAAAAATGTAAAGGGAGAAAAAGTATCCCTGAAAGGAATTAATATCGGAGGATATTTTGTTCAGGAATTCTGGATGAATCCAACAGAATATACAGACAATGTGACTTGTCAGAAGGAAATGGAAGAAACCCTGGAAAAGCGTTTCGGAAAAGAAAAAGCAGAGGAATTGTTTAAAATCTATCAGGACAATTTCTTTACGGAAAAAGATTTTGACAAGATTAAGGAATTGGGATTCAACAGCATTCGTTTACCATTCTGGTACGGAACTTTTGCAGATGAAGAAAACAACTGGAAAGAAGATGCTTTTGAACGTGTGGATTGGTTTGTGGAAGAGGCTGCAAAGAGAGATATTTATGTCATTCTCGATATGCATGGTGCTTTCGGTTCTCAGAACGGTAGTGACCATTCCGGAATTGACGGAAGGGAAGAAAAAATGAAGGCTTCCGAATTTTTCTTCGGAGACAAAGCTTCCGAAAATCAGGAAAAGTACTATGCAATGTGGGAAAAAATAGCTGAGCACTATAAGGGAAATCCGACAGTGGCAGGATACGATTTATTAAATGAACCGTACTGTACTTACCGATATAATACAGGAATGAGCGATGATGAAATTCATAAACTCTTATGGGATGTTTATGATAAAGCTTATGATAAAATCCGTAAGATTGATCCGGATCATGTGATTATTATGGAAGCAACCTGGGATTCCTGGGATTTGCCAAACCCAACGGATTATCAGTGGGAAAATGTAATGTACGAATATCACCAGTATGAGTACAGCAATTATGAAAACGAAGACAACAAGCAGATTACAAGCATGGAACGTAAAATTCATAATGTTGAATTATCAAGCTATGATGTTCCAAACTACATGGGCGAGTTTAACTATTTCAACAATATGGATGCCTGGACAGAAGGATTAAAACTTTTGGATGACAATGGATTTAACTGGTCCATCTGGTCTTATAAATGTTTATTGGATAATGAAAACTGGGGCGTAGAACGAATTTCTCTCAACAAAGTGGATATTGAGAAGGATTCTTACGAAACCATTAAGGAAACATGGTCCAAGGTGGGAGAGTCCAAAGAAAACACTGCATTGGTAGAAGCAATTAAAAAAAGTCAGGAATAATAAGAAGTGGGCTATTCTGTAAAAAGAATAGCCTCTTTTAAAAAATAGGGCACAAACAACTGATTTGTGGTAAAATAAAAAACAGTGAGAGGAACGGAGAAAAATGAATAACAAAAGATTTCAAACCATCATTTTTGATTTGGATGGAACGATTATAGATTCGGCACAGGGGATTTTAAACTCGGCAATGTACGCATTGGATAAAATGGGAATCGGAGATGTTGAGAGAGATTCTCTTTATTCCTTTATCGGACCGCCCCTGAGAGATTCTTTTCGGAACTTTTTCCAAATGGATGAGGCAGATTCACAACGGGCAGTGAACTATTACCGGGAGTACTATCGGGAAAAAGGTGTTTTGGAAGTTACCATTTATGAAGGAATTGCAGAGGTGTTAAAGACATTAAAGCAGCAGGGAAGAAAGATTATGATGGGAACTTCAAAACCGGAAGTCTTCGCCAGAAGAATTGCAGATCATTTGGATATTGCGCAGTATTTTGATGTGATTGCCGGCGGAGATTTGGAAGGAAAAAGAGACGACAAAGTTTCTGTTTTGAAGTACGGATTGGAACAGCTGGGAAATCCCACAAGCGAGGAAATTCTGATGGTTGGTGACCGAAAGTTTGATGTCCTCGGAGCAGCGAAACTGAACATTGATACCCTGGGTGTTTTGTACGGTTTTGGAGAACAGGAAGAACTGGAACAGGCCGGGGCAAAATGGATTGTTGAAAATCCGCTGGACATTATCGAGTTCCTTTCAAAGTAACAGATGCACACAATATGTCGGGAACATACCGACAAAAAAATAGACAGAGGAAACAATTGCATTGGAGGAAGAAGACATGATTAAAAACGAACAGATTTGGATGGCAAATACAGGTGCAGGAGAAAATATCTGTATTATTCCCAAAATGGCAAACCGACATGGATTGGTGGCAGGTGCCACCGGAACCGGTAAGACAGTTACCCTGAAGGTAATGGCAGAATCCTTTAGTGATATGGGAGTTCCGGTATTTATGGCTGATGTGAAAGGGGACATTGCCGGAATGATGAATCCGGGAACAGACAGTGAAGATATGCAGAAGCGTATTGAACGATTTGGATTGGCTGAGGCAGGGTTCTCCTTTAAAGGATATCCGGTAACATTCTGGGATATCTTTGGAACAAAAGGCATTCAGCTGAGAACCACTATTTCGGAAATGGGACCGTTGCTCTTATCCCGTATTTTGAATTTGAATGATTTACAGAGCGATATTCTGACAGTGATTTTTAAAATTGCCGATGACAATGATTTGTTGTTAATTGATACCAAGGATTTGAAAGCAATTCTTGCATATGTGGATGCCAACGCCGAGGAATTTGCTGCCGACTACGGAAAAATGAGCAGTGCTTCCATTGGGGTTATTACCAGAGCAATTGTTGCTCTGGAGTCCGAAGGGGGAGATGTTTTCTTCGGAGAACCGGCATTAAACATTGCAGATTGGCTGCAACTGGACGGAGGTCTTGGAATGATTAACATTCTGGACAGCTCCAGTCTGATTAATAACGGAAAACTGTATTCCACATTCTTACTGTGGATGCTTTCGGAACTGTTTGAGACGTTGCCGGAAGTGGGAGATATGAGCAAACCGAAAATGGTGTTCTTCTTTGATGAAGCACACCTGTTGTTTGAAGATATTCCAAAGGCGCTTCTGGACAAAATCGAACAGGTTGTGAAACTGATTCGTTCCAAAGGGGTTGGTGTTTATTTCTGCACTCAGAATCCAAGAGATATTCCGGATGGGGTTCTGGCACAGCTTGGAAATAAAGTGGAACATGGATTGCGTGCTTACACTCCGGCAGACCAGAAAGCGGTAAGAGCAGCAGCGGATTCCTTCCGTGTAAATCCGGAGTTTGATACCTACCAGACCTTGTTGGAACTGGGAACCGGAGAAGCCGTTGTTTCGTTCCTTCTGGAAGACGGTGTTCCGGGAATGGCACAAAAGGTCAATATCCTCCCACCGCAGTGTTCCATGGGAACGGTGTCTGATGCAGAACGTGATCAGAAAATCAAGGAGAGCTTACTCTTCAGTAAGTACGCAAATTCTTACGACCCGGATTCTGCGTATGAATTTTTAGTTCGAAAAGGTGTAGAAGACCAGCAGGCAGCAGAAGAAGCAAAGCAGGCAGAACAGGAAGCAAAAGAAGCGGCAAAACAGGCAGAAAAAGATGCTAAGGAAGCTGCCAAGAAAGCAGAACGGGAAGAAAAAGAAAAAGCGAAACAGGAAGAAAAAGAGCGCAAGGCAAAACAGCAGGCAATGAAAACTGTTGGAAACACAGTGGTTGGTACTGTTGGCCGTGAAGTCGGAAAACAGGTCGGAAAGAATTTTGGAAAATTCGGTAAGACTCTGGGCGGCAACGTAGGAGCAAGCCTTGGAAGAGGACTCCTGAGTACCTTGTTTAAGAAATAAATGGAGAAATTGAAATGGGAAAAAAGATTATTGCCGGAATCATAATTATGGTTATGATGTGTTCGGTGTTACCTTTTATGGGAAAAGAAATACAGGCAGCAGACGACTTTCAGGCAACTTTGTCAGAAGGACTTCTGAAATGGGATATTTATTCCGGAGCAAATCAGTATGAAGTAATTATTTGTGATGCGGAAAAAGAACCGGTGGCATCCCAAAAGGATTATGCCTATGCCTTTGAATCCGAAGGTCGATGCAGTTTTGACGTTTTGGCAAAGTTGCAAAAAACCGGAGTGCCTCAGGAAGGCACCTACTATGCTTATGTCAGAGCATATCAAAAAGACGGTGATTTTGCCGTATCAAACAATGTAGAGTTTGCTTACATTCCTCATGAGCATCAGTGGGATAATCGTTATGAACACAATGCAAAATATCATTGGCATGAATGTAATACGGCAAACTGCTATGTTATTAGTAACGAACAGAAAAAAGGCTATGGAGCGCACAGTTGGTCTGTTTCCATCCAGACAAAGGCGACAACCGATAAAGAAGGAACGAAACGCTATGTCTGTAAAGTTTGCGGATATTCCAAAACAGAAAAAATACCGAAACTGACAAAAGCGCAGCAAAGTATTGAGAATGCACCGACACTGAAGAATACCGTTCAGAATATTTCCTCCTTGAAGGGAAACGGAGATCCGGCAGGTTCATCCTTTGCGGTATTGCAAGCAAAAGCAAAAAAGGTCGGAAAGAATGAAATAACTCTTAGTTGGATGAAAGTCGGCGGAGCAATTTCGTACGTTGTCTATGGGAACCGGTGTGGAACAAAGTACAAGTATGAGAAAATTGCTATCGTCAGCGGAACAACGTATTCGGCAAAGAAACTGAAACAGGGAACTAATTATAAATACCTTGTGGTTGCTGTTGCAAAAGATCAGGAGAAAACCGAGAAAGCTATCGCAATTTCAAAATCAGTCCATTGTATGACTGCCGGAAACAAAAAATTCGGAGATTTCACCAAAGTAACGGTGAAAAAGAAAAATGTCAGCATTGGTGTGAAGAAAAGTGTTACCGTGAAGGCAATCCAGGTGAAACCGAAAAAGAAAAAAGTGAAGCAACATCGTAAAATTTCCTATGAATCAGGAAATCCGAACATTGCAACAGTGAATAAGAAAGGTAAAATTACCGGAAAGAAAAAAGGAAAATGCACGATTTATGCCTATGCGCAAAACGGCGTATTTGCAAAAATCAGTGTAACCGTAAAATAGAAAAATCTCCTAATTCTGTAAGATTTTACTTGTGGTTTTATGTAAACCAACGTGATACCATTGGATTGTAACCAATGGATTTCCGAAAAGTTACAAAAAGCGCGCAAGAAAAAAAGAAAGGATTAGGAGATTTTTATGTTTAAAAAAATTCAAATAGGAATCGCAATGCTGGTTCTGACCACAATGCTGTTTACAACCCATGCAGTGGATGCGGCATGCATGAAAGGAACGGTAGGGTGTAAAACGATTACGGTGAAATGTATTCAGGGAAAATGCAATAAGAAGGTGACTGTGAAAAGCAAAAAAAAGAAAACAACCGCAAAAAAGCAGGAGACCACAAAGAACACTTCCGATAGTGCTAAACAAAATACAACAGAAGAAAGCCAATATGTTCAGAAAATTGTGGAACTGGTAAATAAAGAACGGACACAGGTAGGACTGTCTAAAGTGACGTTGGACAATTCTTTGAAAAATGCAGCCATGACCAGAGCGAAAGAAATTGTAACATCTTTCTCTCATACAAGACCGAACGGATCTGCATTCAGTACTGTATTGGCAGAGCAGAAAATCAGTTACCGGGGAGCCGGAGAAAATATTGCCTGGGGTCAGGCAACACCAGAAGAAGTGATGCAGGGTTGGATGAACAGCTCCGGGCATCGGGCAAACATTCTAAATGCGAAATTTACAAAAATCGGAGTGGGTTATTATAAAGCATCCAATGGCAGAAAATATTGGAGTCAATTGTTTATTTTTTAAAGGAGGAGCAGGCTGAAAAGTCTGCTTTTTCTATTGATTTTTTCGGTGGTTTCAAGTAAACTTTTACTAAAGTGTGGAACGAGGAAAGGAGACTGATTATGAAGTACAGATGTAAGATTTGCGGACACGAATTTGAAGTCAAAGATGGCGAAAACCCGGTATGTCCGTTATGTAAAGCAGAAGGCGATAATTTAGAATTGATTGAAGGAGGAAAGGAAATGAGTAATCCATATTCAGGAACACAGACAGAAAAGAACTTAGAGGCAGCATTTGCCGGAGAATCACAGGCTAGAAATAAGTATACATACTTTGCTTCTGTAGCAAAGAAGGAAGGATATGAGCAGATTTCTGCATTATTCCTTCAGACAGCAAACAATGAAAAAGAACATGCAAAAATGTGGTTCAAGGAATTAAAGGGAATCGGAACTACTACTGAAAACTTAAATGCAGCAGCTGACGGAGAAAACTTCGAATGGACAGATATGTACGAAGATTTCGCAAAGACAGCTGAAGCAGAAGGTTTCCCTGAACTTGCTGCAAAATTCCGTGCAGTTGGTGAAATCGAAAAGCATCACGAAGAAAGATACCGTGCATTATTAAAGAACATTGAAACTGCTCAGGTATTTGAAAAGAGTGAAGTAAAAGTTTGGGAATGTAGAAACTGCGGACATATTGTTGTTGGAACAAAAGCTCCTGAAATTTGCCCGGTTTGTGCACATCCACAGAGCTATTTTGAAGTACACGCAGAAAACTACTAAGAATTATGTAAATGTTAAGGCTGACATTTTAGATGTCGGCCTTTTTCATTGTAAATCCATGGGAAATATGGTAGTATAGTAAAGAAGTAAAGTAAGAAAGGACGGGCGTATTATGAAGAAGTATATCGCTGAATTTATCGGAACTTTTGTTCTCACATTTATGGGTTGTGGCGCAGCAGTTTTCACCGGAAATCTTCTGACAATTGCAGTAGCATTTGGTTTATCTATCGTTGCTATGGCATACTCAATCGGAAACATTTCAGGATGTCACGTGAACCCGGCAGTTTCTTTAGCAATGTTCCTGAACAAAAAAATGAGCCAGGATGATTTGATTTTCTACGTAATCGCACAGGTTGCAGGTGCAATCGTTGCCGGTGGCGTATTAAAATTAATCACAGCCTTAAGAGAAGGAACAACTGTTGAAAGAATCGGCGCAAACGGTTTTGATAAATACTCTGAAATCGGCTTAAATGCCGGTGGTGCTTTAATCATTGAAGTAATCTTAACATGCATCTTTGTATATGTTATTTTAGAAGTTACTTCAAAGGCTGAATTCGCTAATATCGCTGGTATCGTAATTGGTCTTACATTGACATTTGTTCACATCGTAGGCATCAATTTAACAGGTACAAGTGTAAACCCTGCAAGAAGTATCGGGGCTGCACTTTTCAGTGGTACAGATGCGTTGGCACAGGTTTGGGTATTCGTTCTTGCTCCTCTTGTAGGTGCAGCAGCTGCAGCATTCTTATTCAAGTTTATGCACAGCGAACAGAACTAATCAGTGTCTGAAGAATAAATAGGTGATACGTCGTTGAAAGATGATGTATCGCCTATTTTTTTGCTTTAATTAAGCGGATTTTGTGATACAATAGAGGTAGTGAAATTGTGCGGAAAACATTGCCGACAGAAATTATTGTTCACAAGGAGGTAGATTATGGCAGTAGAATTTTCAAGTTCACAAATGCTCGATTGGATGGAGTATATTTCAGAACAACAGGATATCAGCCCTGAAAAGATTAAATTATTAAATACATGTGGAAAGAGAAGAAATGTTCTTGCAACAATTGCAACACATAAACGCATTTTGATTTTTGCAGATGAAACACATGGAAATATTTTATATAAGTGTTGGGAAGCCGGTTATGGAGAATATGATTTATATTATGGACAGGGCTTTGAACCGGGAGAAATGAAACACTGTAAATTAGGCGAAATGATGGATACGGAAATTTCCGGACCGACTGTTTTGTACATTGAAAATGAAAACACCAGAGAGTCTATGATTTTCGGAATGAAGAACGAAAACTTTGCTACAGGAACGGTTAAATATGTAGGTCATGAAATTCGTTCGGTTATTATGAATAAGCTGGAGCTGGATGTTAGTGATGTGGCATTGCTTGTCAGTGCAGAAAGTATCGTAATCGAAGCGGCTATGGTTGCTTACGAAGGTGTTATTATCGCCACAGAACGAGATGCAGGTTCCTTAAGAGCTATGGAAGAAAATGTAAATAAGTTTGGTGTTCACAATGTAGAGATTGTTGAACATATTTCCAACGTAAAAGAGCAGGGATTACCGATTCCGAGAATTGCCTTTATTGTTGCAACAAGAGATCACATTGAAAGTGATATTAAGCAGTTATTGGAAATCAATCCACAGATGAAATTTATTGTATATACATTGGAATTAGACATTCTTGCAGATATCAAATACATTATGGGTAAATACGGAATTAAAGCGACGGAAGTAATGCAGATTTCCGTTTCAAAAACAGATAAAAACAGCGTATTTGTGGCACAGCCATCCCCATGGATGATTACCGGTGAAGTAGAATAAAACCATAAAAAAAGATTGAAAGTAGAGGTTGACATAACAACCTCTACTTTTTTTATGTGATATTGCTGAAAAAGTATTGACGATACATATAAAAAGTGATAATATTTCGCATACAGAGAAAACACATTCAAAAAGTTGCGTATGTCAAAGAATATGTGATAAGCACTAAAGAGTCACAATCTATCCTGAAGGAAGGTGTTTGCTCGAGTAGGAAAAAAGGAGGGGGAGCAGTATGGATGTATTTTTGCAGGAACACGGAAAGACGATTTTTATTGCGGTCTGTATCCTGTTGCTGGTAGGCGTAGCCTATGCAGTGGGGCCGGTGATTTCCACAGCGATTAAAGAAGTTGTTGGCGGATATTCTTCATCGGTTACCTTTGATTCCGTTGCGGGAAAGGTCTCATAAAAACAGAGGGAGGTTGGTATGCGAAAACTATCGTTGCCGGATCGGGCATTTGGACAGTTACTGAAATATGTACTGGATGATGATATTACAGATATTAACTGGAGCCGTGAACTATGGATTAATGATTTAAATCGAGGAAGGTATAAAGTGGAAGGCTTCCGGCTGGATGAAGGATTTATTCAGCAGTTTTATACCCGAATCAGTAATTTAATGAATCTTTCATTTAATCAAAACCATCCATTGTTGGAAGCGGAGACGGATCATTTGCGAATATCGATATTACATGAGTCGGTTACCAATACGGGAACCAGTATCAGTATCCGTAAAACACCGGCGATTCGAAGGATTAACCGGGAATTGATTTTAGAAAGTGGCTATTGTCCCAAAGAGATTGATTGTTTCATGTCAAACGCGATTAAATCACACTGCACCGTGGTAGTTGGGGGATTGCCCGGTGTTGGAAAGACAGAGTATGTAAAATATCTTACTAATTATATCCCGGCATATGAACGGGTTTATACAATTGAGGACAATTTAGAACTTCGTTATGCCGCGATTAATCCGGGGAAAGATTGTGTTGAGATTAAAGTGAGTGAAAACTTTGGTTATGCAGACGCCCTAAAGGCAAGCAAGAGACAGCTGCCAACCTGGGTTTTGCTGGCGGAGGCCCGTGGGGAAGAAGTGCGATATTTACTGGAAAATATTTCTGCGGGAGTGCACTGTCTGACGACCATCCATGTGGATGACGCCGGTAAAGTCCCGGACCGCTTGAGAAATATGGGACAAAATGTTTTGGAAAATGATGTTTACTCCTTTGTGGATTTGGCAGTACAGCTTCAGTCCTATGTGAAAGAAGGAGAAAAAATCAGAAGACAGGTTTCACAGGTGATGTGTCTATCCAGAAACAATGAGGTAAACGAAAAAGTAATGATTTATGAGGATGGAAAATTGCTGACGGATCAGTTGCCGGAAGACATTATGAGAAAATTTCGTCTTGCCGGAATTCAAAATCCGTTTGAAGGGGAGTAATGTGTGAAAAAGGTGAAACAGTTTAGCAAAATATTATTGATTATTCTGGGAGTGACTTTGGTGTATCGGTTAAATCCCGTTGCCATTATCATCTGCATGGTTGGTGGTGTGATTTTTGACGGGATGTTCCTGAAGGAAGAGAAGAAACGAAAAAACTATTTACTGAAATTTAAAAGCTTGATTTCTTACATGGAACAGATGGGGTACTCTTTTAAAAAGCAACCCAAAATCGTACCCGCATTAAGAGATGCACAAAAAGTCTGCGTAGGAAGTATTAAAGAAATTCTGGAAGAAACGCTGGTTCAGATTGATACAGGAAACGAGGAAAATATTTATGAAAATGCCCTGAAGATTATTCAGGAGGAATATGACTGTAAACGAATCAGATCCTTACATGAATTTTTGGTTAAAATCGAAAAGCATGGGGGAACGTATGAAAAATATCTGGAAATATTGCTGGAAGATATCCGGGCCTGGAATGATAATGTTTCGCTGTTTATGAAGGACGTGGAACGTGTAAAACGTAATGTATTGATTTCCGTTTTTTCCACACTGATTACCTGCGGGTTTATGGCGTATCTGATTCCGTCAGAGTATCGCTTTACAGCACATCCGGTTTATCAGATTTGCTCTACAGGCATGATTTTAATGATGATGGGAGCCTATCTGTTGGTAACAAGAAAACTGAATTTTGATTGGACGAAGGAAAAAAGCTTTCTCTCGGAAAAAATGATTATCAAGTATTATTTTCTGGTGGAAAAAGCAAGTGAAAATGAAAACGAACTAACTGTGTTGGAACGGATGTCGATAAAAAAAGCGAAGCGGCGTTTGGAACGGGAGATTGCAAAAGAGTTCCCAGACTGGATTCGTGATGTAGCCATTAATCTTCAAAATGATACGGTTCAGTCGGCAATCGAGAATTCCTATGAGAAAGCACCCTTTGTCCTGAAAAGACCGATTCGAAAACTACTGATTGATTTTGAACGTTATCCTGTGGGGATTGAGCCTTATGACAATTTATTAAAGGAATTTGATTTGGACGAAATAGTATCATCGGTCAAGATGTTTTATGCCATTAATGAATTGGGAAAAGAGGAATCGCAGCAGCAGGTTCAGACAATTATTGAGAGAAATAATAAAATGGTCCGGCACGCGGATGAAATGAAAAACAAAGATTATGTGGGAATGGCAAGTATGTATTCTGCAATTCCAATGTTTTTGGGGGTAATTAAGATTATGGTGGATATGGTTTTAATGATTCTTGTCTTTACCGCATCGGTTTCACAGGCGTTGCAGGGATAGAAAGAGGAATTATGAAATTATTGTTATCGGAAGCAGGACAGTGCATTATTTTCGGGGTGTTGTTTCTTGTACTGATTTACTGCTTTGGAGAAATCTTATCAACAGTGACAGGAGGATGAAAAATGGAAGGATTTATTGGAGAACATGGAAGTGTAATCATTAGTGGAATGGTTGCAATTTTGTCGGTGGTTGCGGCTTCGGCAATTGTGTATGCTGCGGGAGAAATGGAATTGTTGACAACAATTTCCGTGGTAGGAGGTTGAGACCATGGACAATTTTTTAGGAGAACACGGAGAAATGATTTTGTATGGGCTGGTGGGAATCATGATGGTTTTTCTCATTAGCACGGTTTGTTTCGGAACCTGGCAGAAGATTACACCTGCGTATCATACCAAGAAGGAAAAAAGTAATCAGGAATTTCGTAAGGATAATCAGGGGAAATATCCCACCATTGAAACGGATGAAGTAATCTATGCGGATTATCAAAACGCAAAATTTAATTTTCGGGATTACATTCGCGCAAAGGATTGGAACGGAAGAGATTTAACAGATCGAGTTCACGTGTACGGCAGTGTGGATGTATTTCAAAAAGGGATTTACAAACTTCGGTGTGTGGTGGTTTCGGACAGCCAGCTTGCCTGTACAAAATATGTCAATGTGATTGTGGAGTAGAGTATGAAAATTGCAGTGGAATTCTTTTCAATCATTATAACCATTACCCTGGGGTGTCTGATTTTATCATCCATCATGCATGGGAATAATCAAATCAGTGAAGCCAGGGATTTTTACAATGTGGTGGTAAATCGGATTGAAGATAGTAACGGAAATCGAAATGTAATCAAAGATTGCATTCAGGAAGCGGAAAAACACGGGTATGTGCTTTCGGTCACAGACGTGACCATGTATGAAGATAATCCCAGTAAATTGGTGTCAATGAAATACGGGATAACCATACCGATTTACGAAATCTTTGGGGGAGAGTATGAAAAGAAGGCGGTGATTCAAGGGTATGCGAGGTAAAGGAAAATGGCTGCTGTTGTTTGTTGTGTTGCTTGTCGGGGGATTAAACCGTACCGTCTGGGGATATACGGGGAACGGACATTCAGACAATCCTTATGTGGTTGCCAATGAAGGAGATTTAAGAACAATTTTGACGGAAAAGGGAAAAAACTCCTGGGTGTATGTGGCGGTGAACGGAAATATAACCATCACAAAAACCATTACGCCGGAAGATGGAAAGTTCCGTATTTACTCCAGAGGAACAAATCGAACTATTAAGCGAAGCGGAAATTTATCAAATCCGGTGAATTCTTCCGGAACGTCTAATTATTGTTTTCGATTAAATAACAGCACGAACATTCAGTTTGGATATGCTGCCAATTCCCATCGGATGATATTGGACGGGAATGGTTCTCATTTTGCGGGGAGTAATGAAAACCACGGATATCTGACTATCAGCGCCACATCAACGGTAACCATTACCAACCAGTGTGTTGTACAAAATGTAAACAATGATGCGGTAAGTGTAAAAGGGGCACCGATTACTTCCAGAGGGACGTTGTATCTTTACGGAGAAATAAAAAACTGTCAGGGAAACAATGGTGGAGCATTAAAACTGATTGATTCAGGATACGGAGTTGTGGAAATCGGAGCGAAAATCCATCATTGTACTTCCAGCAGTGAAGGCGGTGCGATTTACGTAGGGGATGATGCCATGCTGGAAATGAACGGAGGAGAAGTCTATGAATGTTCTGCCAAAGAAGAAGGCGGAGCGTTCTTTGTGACCACAGACGCTTTTTGCGGAATTCAAAAAGGAAAAATACATCATAATGAAGCGGGGAATACCGGTGGTGGAATTTTCTCCGGAATGGGTGGGACTCTGGAACTGGGAGATTTGTTTAATGAAGGAAACGGACCTGAAATTACCGACAATACGGCAGGTGACAGTGGCGGCGGAATTCGATGCAATGGTGGAACCGGCAGTAATGCCGGAGGAACCACAAGCATTTACGGGACATTGATTGCAAGAAATTCTTCCGGTAATTACGGCGGCGGAATTTCCAGTGCAAACGCTTCTTCCGGAAAGAAAAGTAAGCTCTTACTCTATAACGTCAGGATTGAAAACAATGAATGCGACAAAAACGGTGGCGGACTTTGGATTGGAACCGGCGGAGAGGGTATTTATGGTGGAATGATTGAAATGACGGATTGTGTCGTTCAAAAGAACTATGCCAAACAGAAGGCAGGAGGTGTAAAACTTTCTTCTGCAGTTCTTGCTGACGGTTGCAATTTTATGGAAAATACCGCAGCAGTAAGCGGCGGTGGATTTTACATTACAGAAGAAGGAACCTTGAAGATGTCAAATGGGTTCATCAAAGACAATCATGCTTTTCAAAATGGTGCCGGGGTGTATCTGTTAGGAAAATTACAAATGCTAGGCAATACAATGGTAGACAGGAATAATGTGGTATTTTTGTGCAAGGGAACCTATATAGAAATTCTGGGAGCACTATCAAAAAATATTGTGGAAGCAGCGAACATTGTCAGTGAAGTGAATACCACGGGAACAAAGATTGTTTATGTCAATTACGGAAATGCTTCTGCTTCGACAGAATTGTACCGCACAGGAAGTGCAGAAGACGAGTATCAGGAAAAAACAGTACAGAAGAAGTTTCAGGTTTCCGGATTGCAGAAAAATCAGTGCCTTCGTCCTTGCGAAAATGTTCAGGGAGTTGATAAACGATGGATTATTATCAGTGAAAAATATGAAATCAGCTTTAGCAGGAATACCGATGATTCAGTAGAAAATATGCCGGAGCCCCAGATTAAATTTTGGAATGAAACAACGAACATCGCCACCAATGAAGTGAAAAGAGACGGATACCAAATCAGGGAGAATGCCCATTGGAATTTGAAGGCGAACGGAACGGGAACTACGTACAAACCGGGACAGGTTATTGAATTAAATCAGACAATCCTGCTGTATGCCCAATGGGAAACGCCGACACCAAAGAAATTGTTGATTACGGCGCCGGATCGATATTATATGGTGGGCCAGGATATTCTGCTTAACCGGGAGGAAGTTCTGCGAAAGGTGTATGTGACCGACGATTTGGAAAGTGGCGCAATGTATTCGGTACAAGTCATTGAAATTAATCTTAAGAACGGGAGTAATCTTGTGACAGGGAAGATTCAAAAAACAGAACAGTATTTGAATACAAAGGAAGCGAAAGAATATGTCCTGACCTTACGGGCGGAAAATGAAACAGGGACATTAAAGTCGGAACAGGAAATGCATTTGTTTATATTAGATTCTCCGGTAATGGGACATCAGGTACGATTTATTTCGAAGGACTATCTTAACACATTATCGGAACAATCAAAGTGGTCTGCGAAGTTGCGAAAAACACTGAAGAACAGTGTGGAACGGAAAAATTGCATCTACCGTGTCACTTTGAAGCATGAGGATGTTGAGGAGGTTCGACAGAAGGTTGGCAAGAAAGAATATCGAATCACTTCGGCAATGAATCGTTCGATTCTTAAGAAATACGGAGGCGGCGTATGAAACAAATGATTATTGTAATCAGTATGGCAGTGATTATTTTATTGGCTTCTATGTCTATTGCTTCGGTGGACAGTAAGTCTAAGAGGCAGGAAGAACTGAATCGTGCCGTTGCAGCAGCGGTAAAGCAAACTGTGAAAATATCTCAAATTGAAAATCAAAATGAAATCCGGTCTGATGAAGAAATGGTTGGAGAACTGACCCAGCTTTTAAGTGTTCAGATGAGCGGGGATGGTGATTTGGTAATTGAAGTGATGGGGGTGGATTATAAGGAAGGCCTGTTAGACGTGAAAGTCACAGAAACCTTCCGCTACCTCAATGGAAAGGAGGGGAAGGTTTCTGTTCGTAAATGTGCAATCTATGATTAGTCAACAAATCGGGTGCTGACTTCTCCGGAATTTAGCCATCGTTCGGTACCGTCGGTAAAACGAACCTTCAGACGGCAGTCCCGGTCAATTTCAAGTGCAGTAGCTTCTTTACGGGTATTGTTTTCAAGGACATCAATTTGTTTCCCGAGAATAAAAGAACGGTCAATGTATTCGCGGACATAAGTTTTTTCCTGAAAATCCTGATAATAATCCATGAAGATATTCAGCAGATTTGCGATGAGAACACTTTGCTTGTTTTCTGCATCTGCCGGGGTGTCAAAAACAGTACCGGCAATGGTTTCAAGTTCTTTCGGAAAACCGGATTGTGGTGGGCAAACGTTAATTCCGATTCCTACAATTGCGTAATCCAGATGATTGGTTTCGATGTTGAAAGAAGCTTCGGTTAAAATACCGCACACCTTCTTTCGGTCAATGTAGATATCATTAACCCATTTGATTTCAGCTTTCTTGTCGGAGACGGACTCAATCGCTTTTGCTGTTGCAACCGCAGCAGCAGTTGTGAGAAAAAGTGCTTCACTGGCAGGAAAGTCCGGGCGGAGAAGAAGACTCAAATAAATGCCGGTATTGGAAGGAGAGTAAAAATCCTTTCCCATACGACCACGGCCGGAAGTCTGCTCCTTTGCGACCAGGACTGTTCCGTGAGGGGCACCGTCTGCAGCCTTTTCCTTCAGAACCGTGTTGGTGGAAGAAATGGTTTCGTAGACTTCAATTTCAAAAGAATGCCGACAATGTTTGGCAATGCTTTGTGCTGACAGGATATCATTTGTTTCTGCCAGACAATAACCGCGATTGGGAATTGCTTCAATGAGATAGCCATCCTTCTCCAAACTTTTAATTGCTTTCCAAATGGAATTTCTGCTAACGGAAAGTGCAGCAGCAAGTTGTCCGCCGGAAATATAAGATCCTTTGTTATTTTCTAATTGTTCTAAAACCATATTTTTAACGCTCATCTGATTGTTCTCCCAAAACTAATTGCACTTATTTTATAACAAGATGAGAAATTATTCAATTCCATAAATGTTAGCCTAGAGAAATAAAAGGTTGACAATGAAAAATGAAAGGCATATAATGGTTGAAGTCGACAAAAGAAAAGAGACAGAGGTGTAATTCAATGGAGAAGAAATTTTTATCGGTACAGGACATTGCTTTGATTGGAATGTTTACGGCATTAATTGCCATATGTTCCTGGATATCTGTTCCCCTTGGGCCGGTGCCGTTTACCTTACAGACCTTTGGCGTTTTTGTTACGGCAGGTGTGTTGGGCACAAAACGGGGAATGGTATCCGTATTAGTTTACATGCTGATTGGTCTCATTGGTGTTCCTGTATTTGCCGGATTTAGTGCTGGACCGGGAGTTCTTGCTGGACCGACAGGCGGGTTCATTGTTGGATTTCTTTTGACAGCTCTAATTGTGGGAATACTCACAAAGGTGTGGAAGGTAAAGACAGAACAGATGAAAATTGCTGTGTTGGTTGTGGGAATGTTCTTAGGAGATTTGGCATGTTTTGCTCTTGGAACGGTGTGGTTTATTGTTGTGATGAAGTGTTCCTTGGCTCAGGCATTAATCTGGTGTGTGGTTCCCTACATTATTCCCGATTTGATTAAAATAGGATTTGCAGCAGTTTTTGTAAATCGTCTGAAAAAATATATTAAGATATTTGCTTAGAGAAGTTTAAAAGGTAATTGCCGGAGCAGTTACCTTTTTTCTTGTTTTGAAGTGCGATACAAAGTGGATAGAAAATCTAAAATATGGTAAAATAAACTTTAGCGCAAAAAATCTTTTTGGGAGGGTTCAATGAGAAATAACGAACAAATAAAAGAATTAAAGGAGTATGAGGTAATACTTCATAAATATATTGAGGACGTTTCTTCGGATGCATGGCTGTTGAAACATAAGAAAAGCGGAGCTAGAGTGGCTCTGTTATCCAATGATGATGAGAACAAAGTATTCAATATCGGATTCAGAACACCGGTTGACGATAATACAGGTGTTCCTCATATTGTTGAACATACAGTGTTGTGTGGATCGGAAAAATATCCGGTAAAGGATCCCTTTGTGGAATTGATTAAGGGGTCTTTAAATACATTCTTGAATGCTATGACTTATCCGGACAAAACAGTTTATCCGGTGGCGAGCTGCAACGACAAGGATTTCAAGAACCTGATGGAAGTTTATATGGATGCCGTGTTAAAACCGAACATCTATAAAGAAGAAAAAATCTTCAAGCAGGAAGGTTGGCATTATGAATTAGACAGCACAGATGGAGAATTGATTTATAACGGTGTTGTTTACAATGAAATGAAAGGGGTCTTTTCTTCCCCGGACGGCGTGATGGACCGCATGCTGCTACACGCATTATTCCCGGATATTACCTACGGTTTTGAATCCGGAGGAGATCCAAAGGATATTCCAAGTCTGAGTTATGAGCAGTACCTGGATTTCCACAGCAGATATTATCATCCAAGCAACAGTTACATTTATCTTTACGGAAATATGGATATGAAAGAACGTCTGGAATGGATGGACAAAGCATATTTAAGTGATTACGACAAGATTGAACTGGATTCGGAAATCAAGGAGCAGAAGCCGTTTACAGAAATGCAGAGAGTTCAGGGGGACTATGGAGTATCGGAAAATGAAGAACTGACCGATAAGGCCTACCTTGCAATGACCTTTGCTTTAGGAAAGAGCAGAGATTTGAAATTGGTAAAATCTATGGAACTTTTGGTGGAAGTTTTAATGGATATGCAGGGAGCACCGCTGAAGCAGGCGTTAATTGATGCCGGAATCGGAAAAGACGTTTACGGAAGATATGAAGAAGAAATCAACCAGCCAATGTTCAGCATTATTGCAAAATTTGCAAAGGAAGAAGAACAGGATAAATTCAAGGATGTCATTGAGACAACATTGAAGAAACTGGTAAAAGAAGGATTAAACAAGCATGCTTTAGAAGCACGTCTTAACAGAATTGAATTTTTGGAACGTGAATCAGATCAGGGCAGAATTCCGAAGGGACTGATTTGGGGACTGGATATGTTCAACTCCTGGTTGTATGACGAAACCAAGGCATTCGATTATTTGGAAAAATTCGATATCCTTGCAGAATTACGAGAAGACATTCAGACAGATTATTTTGAAAAACTCATTGAGGAGTATTTGCTGAACAATCAGCATAAAGCGTTAATTGCTCTGGCACCAAAGCCGGGACTTACAACGAAAGAAGAGGAAGAAACAAAGAAACATCTTGCGGAAATCAAGAAGTCAATGTCTCAGGAAGAACTGGAAAGAATCGTTCGTGAGACAAAGGAATTGAAAGAATATCAGAAAACACAGGATTCCCCGGAAGCATTGGAATGTATTCCACTTCTTGAAATTGAAGATATTAAGAAGGAAAGCCGTCCGACAAAGAACGAAGTGACGACACAGGATGGCACCACAATGCTCTATCATGACATCAGTACCAACGGAATTTCCTATGTTGATTTGTACTTTGACTGTACAAAACTTCCGGAGAAATATTATCCGTATCTGGGAATGCTGTCGGGAATGTTCGAGGCATTGAGTACCGAACATTACCACTACAGTGAATTGAACAGTGTCATTGATTATGATTTAGGTGGTTTATCTTTCTCCAGCGGAAACTTTGATCACAATCAAACCGGCGAACCGATTATCGTGATGGAAGTACATTCCAAAATGTTGGATGATAAAATGCCAAAGGCGTATGAACTGATTGAAGAAATTGTGAAAACTTCGGATTTCAGAGATGAGAAGCGAATCAAGGAACGTCTGGATGCTATTTATGCAGGAATGCAGGGAGAGATTTTAGCAGCAGGAAATGGTAAGGCAGTCATTCGAGCAGCTTCCAATTATTCCAAGAATTACTACATTCGTGAAAAGATGAATGGAATTTCCGCATATTATTTCGTGAAAGATTTGGTTGAAAACTATGAAACCAAAAAGAATGAAATCATGGATATGCTGGAAGAAGTGGTCCGTCTGGTATTCAACAAGAATCAAATGATTTTGAACTTTGCCGGAAGCAGACAGGCTTTTGAACAGGCATCCAAATATACTTTAGAGTTAAAAGAAAAATTGTATGATGTACCAATGGAACCGGCAGGTGAAATTGTTGTTGCAGGAAAAGACGAAGCTTTCTCCACCGCAGGAACAGTGCAGTTTGTAGCAAAAGTCGGAAACTTCAAAAAAGATTATCCGGACTACAAAGGCGAATTGGACGGTAATTTCCTTGTACTGGAACACGTTATGAATTACGAATATCTGTGGGAACAGATTCGTGTATTGGGTGGAGCTTACGGATGCGGATCCTTCACCAACACCAACGGAAATGTAGGATTTTATTCTTACAGAGATCCGAAGTTGAAAGAAACCGCAGAAGTATATGACAAGGTAGTGGAATTCATTGAAAACTTTGACGTGGATGACCGAAAGATGAGAAAGTTCATTATCGGCGCCATCAATAATCAGGATGTTCCAATGAATGCGTTTACGGAAAGTTTATGGAACTTCAGAAACTACATTACGGGATTGGAAGATGAAAAACGTCAGCAGTCTCGAACAGCATTGCTTTCCACAACAAAGGAACAAATCAGAGATTTGGCTCCATATGTAAAGAGTGCATTGGAAAACGGAAGAGTAGCTGTTGTGGGTAGTGCAGGCGCCATTGAAAAGAACAAAGAAATGTTTGATGAAATAAAGGAAGTAAACTAATGAATAATAATTTTAAATCAGGATTTGTAGCATTAATCGGTAGACCGAATGTAGGAAAATCAACTTTAATGAACCAGTTAATCGGTCAGAAAATTGCAATTACATCCAAGAAACCACAGACAACAAGAAATAAAATTCAGACCGTGTATACCTGTGATGAAGGACAGATTGTCTTTTTGGACACTCCGGGAATTCACAAAGCAAAGAATAAATTGGGCGAATACATGGTAAATGTAGCCGAGAAAACTTTGAAGGAAGTGGATGTGATTCTCTGGCTGGTGGAACCGGATACCTTTATTGGTGCCGGAGAACGCCACATTGCAGAACAGTTGCAGAAGATTGACGTACCGGTAATTCTTGTAATTAACAAGACAGATACCGTAAAGAAGGAAGACGTCTTACTGTTTATTGATACTTACAGAAAATTAATGGATTTTGATGAAATCATTCCGGCCTCTGCACTGAGAGGGCAGAACACGGATATGGTGGTGGATGAAATCTTTAAGTACCTTCCGGAAGGACCAATGTATTACGATGAAGATACCATCACAGATCAGCCAATGAGACAGATTGTGGCGGAACTCATTCGTGAGAAAGCGCTGCATGCATTGAATGATGAAATTCCTCATGGAATTGCAGTGACAATTGAAAGCATGAAAAAACGTCCAAACGGAAAGCTTTATGATATTGAAGCAACCATTGTTTGCGAAAGAGATTCTCATAAGGGAATTATTATCGGCAAAAAAGGTGCCATGCTGAAAAAGATTGGAACCAATGCACGTTACGAAATTGAGCAGCAGTTGGAAACCAAAGTGAATTTGCAGCTTTGGGTAAAAGTCCGCAAGGATTGGCGAGACAGTGAACTGCTGATGAAGAATTATGGATATATGGAAGAAAAAGATTAATGGTTGAAACAACAACAGTGTTGGGGATTGTCTTGTCGGCAATGCCTATCAGTGAATTTGATAAGCGGTTGGTGGTTCTTACAAAAGACTTTGGAAAGATTACTGTTTTTGCCAGAGGAGCAAGAAAGCAAAACAGCAAGTTCCTGGCTGGCAGTCAGCCTATGTCTTTTGGAGAATTTACACTGTATCGCGGAAGAAACGCATATACGTTAACCGAAGTAAAAGTTCATGAATATTTCAGCAGTACCTTGACGGATGTGGAAAGCATGTATCTGGGAATGTATTTTCTGGAGCTGTCTTCCTATTATGGAAGAGAAGGCATCGAAGCCTCCGATACAATTAAACTATTGTATCTGGCACTGCGGGAACTGAAAACCGGAAATATTCCGAGCCGACTGATTCGTGTGATTTTTGAATTGCGCACCTTGGCGATTAACGGAGAATATCCGAATTTCTTCCAGTGTTACAATTGCGGGAGTGCAGAGTCCCTGGATTATTTTGATAAAAAGCGTTATGGGATGCTGTGTGCAAATTGTCACGGAAAGAAACCGGAGAAGGAACTGGTAAATCCTTCGGCATTGTACGCGCTCCAATATATTCTGACTGCCAAAGAGGAACAATTGTTTCGCTTTCAGGTAACGGAAGAAGTGTTGGAACAAATGGAGGAGATTGTTCATTCCTATATGAAAAGTCATATAGACAAAAGATTTAAGTCGTTGGAATTTTTGGAAAATCCTCTTATGTAGAAAGAAAAAAGGGAAAGGTTCTTTGGAAAAAGGAAAATTTCGGGTTGAAATTCGTAGGTAATGCGTTTAAAATTACTTTCTAGAAAAACAAAGTGGCAAAAAAGGGAGAAAAGATGAGTAGCTATAGTAGGGAAACTGCCAGAAACAGAAAAAAGAGACGCAGAAGACGCAGAAGAAATCAGGTGAATTATAAACCGATTATTCTGATAGCCGTTCTGCTTCTTATTATGATTGCAGTAGTAGTGCTTGTGAGATCTTGTGGAAATCATGATGTGGGAACGATTGATTTGCAGAAAAATGCAAGTGCTATCTATATAAAAGACAGTGGAGAAATCGTATACGGAATATCCGAATCCTTTGATGAGAATGTTTTTGATGAAAAGGAATTAGAAGAACAGATTGAGAAAGAAATTGATCAGTTCAATCAGGTGGAAGCGTCAGAAGAAGATGCCATGAGTCTGGATACGTTTTCTGTGGGGGATGGTGTTGCAGAAGCAGTATTTGATTTCGCAACCGAGCAGGATTTTGTTTCATATATGACCCTTTATAATCGTGCAAACGATTTTGTGAAGCAGGAAGATGAACAGAAAATCTATGAATTTTACATGAACAATGTAGCAGAGTATGATGGCGACGGGGAGAGAGTTGTCGTTTCTTTGAAAAATAAAGAAAAAGTTTCACTTGCAGGAACAAACGGAACGCTATTAATCGTTACCGGAAAATATGATATTCAGGTGGATGGTGAAATTACCTATATCAGTGAGAATTGTAAAGTGAATGAGGACGGTATTGTGGAAACGTCGGAAGAAGGACAAAGTTTTATTGTTTTTAATTTGTAAAATAAAGGTCAATGTTTAGGAGGAAAAAATGGAAAAGACAATGGAAAAAATCGTGGCATTAGCAAAGAGCAGAGGATTTGTATATCCGGGTTCAGAAATCTATGGTGGATTGGCTAATACATGGGATTATGGAAATCTTGGTGTGGAATTAAAGAACAACGTTAAAAAAGCATGGTGGAAAAAGTTCATTCAGGAAAACCCATACAATGTAGGTGTGGACTGTGCAATTTTAATGAACCCACAGACATGGGTAGCATCCGGACATTTAGGCGGATTTTCTGATCCATTAATGGATTGTAAAGAATGTCATGAAAGATTTCGTGCAGATAACCTGATTGAAGACTTTGCTGAAGCAAACGGAATTACTTTGGAATCATCCGTTGACGGCTGGTCTTTGGAAGAAATGGCTGACTATATTGAAAAGAACAATATCGTTTGTCCTACTTGTGGAAAACATAACTTTACCGATATCAGACAGTTCAACCTGATGTTCAAGACATTCCAGGGTGTAACAGAAGATGCAAAGAATACAGTTTACTTAAGACCTGAAACAGCACAGGGTATCTTTGTAAACTTCAAGAACGTGCAGAGAACATCCAGAAAGAAAATTCCATTCGGAATCGGACAGATTGGTAAGTCCTTCCGAAACGAAATTACTCCGGGTAACTTTACATTCCGTACAAGAGAATTTGAACAGATGGAATTAGAATTCTTCTGTGAACCGGATACAGACTTAGAATGGTTTGAATACTGGAGAGGCTTCTGCCGCGACTGGTTATTGAACCTTGGTATCAAAGAAGAAGAAATGAGACTTCGTGATCATGATAAAGAAGAATTATCCTTCTATTCAAAAGCAACAACCGATATCGAATTCTTATTCCCATTTGGATGGGGAGAACTCTGGGGTATTGCAGACAGAACAGATTACGACTTAACACAGCATATTAATACATCGAAAGAAGACTTAACATACTTTGATGATGAAAAGCATGAAAGATATGTACCATATGTTATCGAACCATCTCTTGGTGCAGACCGTGTAACATTGGCATTCCTTTGTGCAGCTTATGATGAAGAAAATATCGGAACAGAAGAAAAACCGGATATGCGTACAGTACTTCACTTCCATCCGGCATTGGCTCCTGTTAAAGTAGGTGTTCTTCCATTGTCAAAGAAATTAAATGAAGGTGCAGAAAAAGTATTTGCTGAATTGTCAAAATACTATAACTGTGAATATGATGACAGAGGAGCAATCGGAAAGAGATATCGTCGTCAGGATGAAATCGGTACTCCATATTGTGTAACTTATGACTTCGATTCCGAAGAAGATGGAGCAGTTACAGTAAGAGACCGTGACACAATGCAGCAGGAAAGAATTAAGATTGAAGATTTGAAGGCATACTTCGAAGAAAAACTTCAGTTTTAGTTTAAAATCGAAAATGCGAACAATTGATAAATAAAGGGTTGAAACGTTTTTATCAATAAAGGCGTCCCCTTGGGATGTTTTGAAAAAAGAGTGGAAAATTGTATCAATTTGTATAAATTATTGATACAAAAGACCGCTCTTTTTTTGTGAAAAAAGTCAATGTTCCGAAAAATTCTGTTTCTTTTGCTTAAAAATGTTTTTTACTTATAATTAAAATTAGAGAGGCATCTCTTGTGGATGTTTGGCGAAATTGAAGAGGGGAGTAATCAGACGGATGAGAAAAGAAGTAAGAGTAATTCAAACAGCAAAAGGACATTATGAAAGTACAGCATGGAAAGAATTGACTCCAATTGAAATGGAGGAAGTGTTCAGTTATAAAATGTGCCTGGTCAATGTAGACAGCAGCAAGGAATACCAGACAGTATTGGGATTTGGCGGTTCCTTTACAGACAGTTCCGCACATTTATTGGCAAAGACATCAGAAAAGAACAGAAAAGAAATTATTGATGCTTACTTCGATAAAGAAAAAGGCCTGGCATACAACATGGGAAGAACAACCATTGGATGCTGTGACTTTTCATTGGACCCTTATACATATATAGAAGAGGGAGATGTGAATTTGAAAACATTTGACATGTCCCATGATGATAAAGAATTAATTCCTCTTATTAAAGAGGCGGAAGCATTAAACGGAAAGCCATTAGTGCTTTTGGCATCTCCATGGAGCCCGCCGGCATTTATGAAGAGTAACGGAGATATCAACAATGGCGGAAGACTTTTAAAGAAATACTATAAGCCATGGGCAAAATATATTGCAAAATATATTCAGGGAATGATTGAAAGAAACATTCCGATTGAAATGTTGAGTGTTCAGAATGAACCGGCTGCAAAACAGATTTGGGCTTCCTGCAAGTTTGATGCATTGGAAGAAGCTGAGTTTGCAGCAGATTATCTGTACCCGGCATTGGAAGAAGCAGGTCTGGGTGATATGAAGATTTTGATCTGGGATCATAACAGAGATTTAATGTATCGCCGTGTAAAAGAATCCATGTCTTATTCAGAAAAGATGCAGGACATTGTCTGGGGCTTTGCATATCACTGGTACTGTTCCGACAAGTCGGAAAATCTTACCTTTGTCCATGAACAGTTTCCGGATAAGCACTTAATCTTCACGGAAGGTTGTGTGGAGTTAATCAACCAGTCCGGTTCTACAAGTAGTAAAGCCGGCATTGGTGCCTGGAAGCACGGAGAAACTTACGGAAGAAATATTATCAATGACTTCAATAACTATAATGAAGCATGGATTGACTGGAACCTTGTGTTAGATGAGACCGGTGGACCAAACTACGTAGGAAACTTCTGCGAAGCACCAATCCATATTGATACAAGAACCGATGAAGTATCTTATAACTGGTCTTACTATTATATAGGACACTTCTCAAAATATGTAGAAGCAGGAGCAAAGAGAATTCTTTGCAGAAATGATGTGGAACGCAGAGTTTATTCCGTAGCGTTCAAAAATCCAAATGGTGATATCGTAGTTGTTGTTCAGAATGAAAACAACAGACGCAACCGTATCGGAATCTGTATTGACGGTAAAGGATTCAACACAGAACTTCCGGCGCACTCCATCACAACATTTATTCTTCCTGCATAAATGAAGAATTGTAAAACTACAGATGCGTATGCTATAATGATTCTAGTTGGGCAAAGAACGTGAAAATTGCAGGAGGATTGTTATGGCGACGATTAAAGACATTGCTGATGCGGCAGGTGTTTCCACCATGACAGTTTCCCGGTATTTTAATGAACCGGATAAACTGAAGCAGGAAACTTACGATAAGATTCATGAAATCGTAGAAAAGTCCGGATATAAACCAAACATGGTTGCCAGACTTTTGGCTACAAAGAAAACACATATCATCAGTGTTTATGTAGCGGACATGATTGATGCGCTTCATCCTTTTACCTTGCAGGCTATTGCGGGAATCGGAGAAGCATTAGGAGAAAAAGGATACTCCATGCACATTACAAAAGAAGTAAACGAAGAACTTGTTTGTGATGGGATTATCAGCATGGGGTTAGAGACCAATAAAGAACAGAAACTTCTTGAAATGTCAAAAGACAAAGCAGTACTGTTTTTCGGAAACAGCAGTTATCAGCACAATTCCGTAGAAGTAGATAATTACAAAGGGGAATATGATGCGACAGAATATCTGATTTCCAGAGGCTATACAAAAATCGGTCATATCGGCGTAGAAGAAAGCCAGGGATATTCCAAAGACCGATATTGGGGGTATCGGGATTGTATGGAAGCGCATGGGCTTCCGATTCCGGAACATGGTGTGGAACGTGTTCACAATGATGAGCCGTACGGATATGAGGCAGCCACCAGAATGTTTGCCAAGAATGATTTTGACGGACTGGTTTGTGCCAGTGATTCTTTGGCGCTGGGTGCGATGCGTTATGCCGTGGAGAATGGGATTGATGTTCCGAAAGAATTGGGTGTGATTGGATTTGACGGATTGGGCTATGAAAAACTGGTAACTCCGAATATCACAACAATGATGCAACCGGTATATGCAGCAGGTAGAAAGACAGCTCAGATCATGATTGAATTGTTAGAAAATAAAAATCCGGGAAAGACAGAATTGTTTATTCCGCCTGTATTAAAGGTGAACGGAACAACAAGATAAAAGGAAAAAACAGTACTCCAGGAGTGCTGTTTTTCTTTTTTTTGAAAAAAAATAAAAAAAATTGAAAAAAATGAAATAAAAAGAAATAAGCATTCGTTTATAAGGTATAACAACAAAACAAAAAACAAAAATCTTAAGGAGGATTTAAAAATGAGAAAAATGAAGAAAGTGGTTTTAGGAATGACAGTAATGAGTATGATGATGAGCATGGCAGCTCCGATGGGAATGCCAATCTCACCATTGGGAGTTACAACAGTATCAGCTGATGTAAGAGCACAGGGAAGATGTGGAGACAATGTAGATTATCAGTATGATTATTCAACAGAAACATTAACACTTGTAGGTAAGGGCGCAACATGGGACAATTACCCAATCAAAATTTCAGCAGGTGATGTAAAGCACATCGTAGTAGACAAAGGAGTTACAACAGTTGGTACATCTATCTTCTCTAAGTTATACGATGTAGAAGATGTAAAACTTGCAGATACAGTAACAACAATTAAGACAAAGGCATTCAACTATATTTCCGATACCATTGAAATTCCGGCATCTGTAACAAAGGTTGAAACAAAAGCTTTTGATAAAGCAAAGAACATTATTTTCAAAGGTGATGTGATTGGATACGAAATCGGAGCATTCGGTATTTCAGAAGACAATGCCGATGGATGGGATGAAGAAAACATTGCAGAAGTATCTTTAAATGGTGCAGCAGATGATTTAGGAAAAGCTCTTTACGGAGCAGATGCTGGTGCAATCACAATGACTAAGGAAAACAAGAAGTGTAGAATTGAAAACGGTTGCTTAACAACAGCAGACGGAAAAGTATTATATTACTGCATTAACTCCAGCGGAAAGATTGCAATCCCTGACAGTGTAGAATCAATTTCACCATTAGCATTCTCTTTTGTATACTTAGATGAAGTGAAATTCGGTAAGAACTTAAAGAACGTAGGGGACTTCGCATTTGCAAACGGAGCAATCAAGAAGTTAAAAGTGAACAAGAAACTTGCTAAGATTGGTGTTAAGGCATTCTATGATATCAACATCAAGAACATCACATTCTCAGGAAAAGTAAAGATGGATGTTGCTGCATTTGATCACCACACAAAGATTGAAAATGCTAAGAAATTCAAATATTCACAGACAACATTAGATACAGCAAACATTGCAAAGAAGAAAGTAACAGTGAAGTTTGCAAAGGTTACAGGAGCAAAGGGATACGAAATCGTAATCAAGAGAGGTAAGAAGACATTCAAGTATACAACGACAAAGAACTCTTTCACAAAGACAGCTCCAAGCAAGTTAACAAAGAACTACGAAGTAGAAAAGACATACTCCATGGAAAATGATGAATACCTTCAGAAAATCAAAGGCGCTGCAACTGTAAAGGTTCGTCCTTACAAGATGGTTAAGAAGTCTAAGAAGTCTAAGAAGATGAAGAAGTCCTACGGAATGTGGAGTGCAGAAATGGTAATCAGCATGTCATAAGAAATCATAAAATTCAATCGGCGGTTCTCAAAGAACTGCCGATTTTTTTGGCCCGTAGCGGAGAAATGTGAAAAAAGTGCTCGGATTGAAAAAAGATTGACCTTTTTTGGTTGACTTAAGAGTGGCGTATGTTATAATCTGTACATAGGCGTTCTACGCCCATTTTTCGCGGAAGCAGGTTTGGTTCCGTGGGATTTTGTGCGGTTTTGACGTCAATATCAGATTTATGAACCGGATTTCGGATTGCCATCCGCCGGTTTCATACCATAAAAATATACTATTTTTTTAGGAGGAAGAATCAATGGCAAACAAATGGGTATACCTCTTCAGTGAAGGTAATGCTGACATGCGTGAACTCCTCGGTGGTAAAGGTGCTAACCTTGCAGAAATGACAAAGATTGGTTTACCGGTACCTCAGGGATTCACTATCACAACAGAAGCTTGTACTCAGTATTATGAGGACGGCAGAAAGATTAACGACGAAATTCAGGGACAGATTAACGAATACATCGTTAAGATGGAAGAAATCACAGGAAAGAAATTCGGTGATGCTACAAATCCACTTCTCGTATCTGTACGTTCAGGTGCTAGAGCATCTATGCCAGGTATGATGGATACAATCTTAAATCTTGGTCTTAACGAAACAGTAGTAAATACAATTGCTGAACAGTCTGGAAACCCACGTTGGGCTTGGGACTGCTACAGAAGATTCATTCAGATGTATTCTGACGTAGTTATGGAAGTTGGTAAGAAGTATTTTGAAGAACTTATCGACAAGATGAAAGAAGATCGTGGCGTTCAGCAGGACGTAGATCTTACAGCAGAAGACTTAAAAGAATTAGCAAATCAGTTCAAGGCTGAATACAAAGCTAAAATCGGATCAGACTTCCCAGATGATCCTAAGGAACAGTTAATGGGTGCTATCATGGCTGTATTCCGTTCATGGGATAACCCACGTGCTAACGTTTACCGTCGTGACAACGATATCCCTTATTCTTGGGGAACAGCTGTTAACGTACAGTCAATGGCTTTCGGTAACATGGGTGATGACTGTGGTACTGGTGTTGCATTTACTCGTGACCCTGCTACAGGTGATAAGGGTCTCTTTGGTGAATTCTTAACAAACGCTCAGGGTGAAGACGTAGTAGCCGGTGTTCGTACACCAATGCACATTTCAGAAATGGAAGAAAAATTCCCAGAAGCATTCGCTGAATTCAATCAGGTATGTAAGACTCTTGAAGATCATTACAGAGATATGCAGGATATGGAATTTACTGTTGAACATGGTAAATTATATATGCTTCAGACACGTAATGGTAAGAGAACAGCACAGGCAGCTTTAAAGATTGCTTGTGATTTAGTAGATGAAGGAATGAGAACAGAAAAAGAAGCTGTAGCTATGATCGATCCTAGAAACTTAGATACACTTCTTCATCCACAGTTTGATGCAGCAGCTCTTAAGGCAGCTACACCAGTTGGAAAGGCTCTCGGTGCTTCTCCAGGAGCAGCTTGTGGTAAGATCGTATTTACTGCAGATGATGCTGTAGAATGGAATGATAGAGGAGAAAAGGTTGTACTTGTACGTCTTGAAACTTCTCCAGAAGATATCACAGGTATGAAGGCTGCTCAGGGTATCCTTACAGTACGTGGTGGTATGACATCTCACGCAGCTGTAGTAGCTCGTGGAATGGGTACATGTTGTGTATCTGGTTGTGGAGACATCAACATGGACGAAGAAAACAAGAAATTCACATTAGCTGGTAAGACATATAATGAAGGAGACTTCATTTCAATCGATGGTTCTACAGGTAACATCTATGATGGAATTATCCCTACAGTTGATGCTACAATCGCTGGAGAATTCGGTAGAATTATGGCATGGGCTGACCAGTATAGAACATTAAAGGTTAGAACAAACGCTGATACACCTGCAGACGCTAAGAAAGCTAGAGAACTTGGTGCTGAAGGTATCGGACTTTGCCGTACAGAGCATATGTTCTTCGAAGAAGACAGAATTGCTGCCTTCAGAGAAATGATCTGTTCTGATACAGTAGAAGAAAGAGAAGCTGCTCTTGAAAAGATTCTTCCATATCAGCAGGGAGACTTCGAAGCTCTTTACGAAGCATTAGAAGGAAACCCAGTAACAATCAGATTCTTAGATCCACCTCTTCATGAATTCGTTCCTACTGAAGAAGAAGATATTAAGAAGCTTGCTGATGCTCAGGGCAAGAGCGTTGAAGAAATCAAGGCTATTATTTCTTCACTTCATGAATTTAACCCAATGATGGGACACAGAGGACTTCGTCTTGCTGTAACATATCCGGAAATTGCTAAGATGCAGACTAAGGCTGTTATCCGTGCAGCAATCAACGTACAGAAAGCTCACGCTGACTGGACAGTTAAGCCGGAAATCATGATTCCATTGTCATGTGACTCTAAGGAATTAAAGTATGTTAAGGATATCGTAGTTGCTGTAGCTGATGCTGAAATCGCTGCTGCAGGTGCAAACCTTGAATACGAAGTTGGTACTATGATTGAAATCCCAAGAGCTGCTCTTACAGCTGATGAAATCGCTAAGAATGCAGACTTCTTCTGCTTCGGTACTAACGACTTAACACAGATGACATACGGATTCTCAAGAGATGATGCTGGTAAGTTCTTAGATGCTTACTATGATGCTAAGATCTTCGAAAACGATCCGTTTGCTAAGTTAGATCAGGATGGTGTTGGTAAGTTAATGGAAACAGCTATCAAGCTTGGTAAGCCTGTAAATCCAAACCTTCACGTAGGTATCTGTGGAGAACACGGTGGAGATCCTTCTTCCGTAGAATTCTGCCACAAGATTGGTCTTGATTATGTATCATGTTCACCATTCCGTGTTCCTATTGCTAGACTTGCTGCTGCACAGGCTGCTATCGCAAGCGAAAAATAGGATCTTGTGATTGTGAACGACACAATATAAGATTTTAATAAACTCCTGTATATCAGAAATGGTATACAGGAGTTTTTTGATTGAGGGCAAAGTAAAAAGAACTATATTCAGAGTGAGATAAAGTATGGTAAAATAGTATTTAATACTTGAATGAAAGGATTACTGAGTGCAAATGTCAAAGATTGTCGTTGTGTTCCCGGGAGTTGGGTACACTGTCGATAAACCGCTGCTGTATTATGGTTTGGATGTAGCGTATGAAGCGGGTTATTGTGAAATTGTAAAAATAGCTTATTCATCGGAAATCAAAGGCGATATAAGAAACAATATTGAAGTAAGAAAAAATCTTTATGAGGATTTATATTGTCAGGCACAATTGCAATTGTCTGAGATAGATTGGAGTCAATATGATGAGATACTGTTTATATCAAAAAGTATTGGTACAGTAATTGCTTCGTCATATGCAGAGGAAAACAACATAGATGTCCGCCACGTTTTATATACGCCTTTGAATGAAACATTTATATATAGACATAAAGAGGCAATTGCTTTTATTGGGACGAAAGACAGTTTTAGTGATGTGAAGGAAATTCTGGCGTTGTCTGAAAAAGCAAACGTACCAATTCATGTTTTTGATGGTTGCAATCATTCATTAGAAATGGATGATGCTTTGAAGAATATTGAAATAATTGAAAAGACTATGAAAATAACCAAGGGATTTATTGGAAATGAATAAAAGAGGAGTTTTTTCATTGGTATAGCGATCGCAAATCTCCTCAATTTTTGCTACAGCGGTAGCGTTTATCTTTCCCATAAGGAAACCTCCTGTGAATAATATCTGAAAATGCAGGTTCTGTGCTTCAAAATATATTTCTGCGCACAAACCCACCAATACTATAATAGAAAAAATCCTTTCATCACTCAATGTATAGAATTTATATAAAGTGGAATTTATTGCTAAAATATTTCACATTTACATAGAATTGTATGAAAGGCTATTTCTGAACCCCTTTTTCTATCACATTTTACTCTTATTTTTCTGCTAGTATGTTTTTGAAATACCATAGGTAAAAAAGTGAATAGGAAAGAAAAACTTCTCATATAAAATACACAGTAACAAGAAAATGAAAGGAATCAGGGAGGAGGTTGTTATGAAAGAATATAAGAAACCTGAAATGGAAATCATTGAAGTTGATTTTAAGGATATTATTACTACAAGTAATGAAGAACAAATTGATACATATCATGGTGGGGTTCATGAATATGTAGATACAGAGATTGATTGGTTTTAAAAATGAAAAGAAAGAGGAATGGAATTGGCTTCGTTTTGGTGCTTTTTTTTATTTGTGCCATCGTTGGATTTTTTGCGATTCATAATGAAAATACCCCGGAGAATAAGGAGTCTGTTACAGGAACAGAAATGATTGAAAAGACTTCAGAGGAACGAGACGTGTACAGATTTGTAACAGGAGCCGAGAAAGAAAAAAAAGACGTTCAGGAAGAGTCAGAGAAGAAGGAAAAGATTCATAGTACGAAAGAAAAGGAAGTAGAGACCATGGGTTCTTCGGAGAAAAAAGAAAAAAAGAGGAAAGAAAATCAAGGAGAAGAAACACTCCCTATTGATTGGTTTGAAGAATAAGACAAAACGGAAAGAAGCAGGAAAGGAGTTTGAGATGCAAAGAAAAATAAAACAGGTGTTCAGTATTTTGCTTGCAATACTTCTGGTATTGCCAACAGGGCTTTATAAAAAAACGGTAAAAGCGGAAGAAAGCTATACGCAAATTTTTGAAGTGGCTTCTGTTGAGGAATTAAACGCTGCAGTGTCTTCGATTAACAGTGCAGAGAATGGATCTTATTTAATTGATTTAAAGGCAGACTTAACCACAAATAATGTTAGTATGAGTTTTTCAAGAAACACGACGACCATTAAGGGAAATGGACATTATATCCAGGTGTCAGTAGGTGGCGGAGCTGTTGTTGCGTCAGAGAATGCAACAGTACATATTGGTCTGGAGGATGGAAGTGATCATCTTGTTTTCAGAGGAACTGAAACGGGGGATGCGCCAGGTGTCTTTTATGTCCTAGAAGGTGGAACCGTCGTAATGAACCCAGGGGTAACCATTCAGAACCATAAGAGTAATAACTATTATGGAGGTGCTGTTACTGTTGAAGGTGGACAGTTTACTATGAATGGTGGAACCATTACGAACTGTGGAATCGAAGGTGGTTCTGTTTGTTATGGTGGAGGCGTTGCTGTTTATGCAGGTGGCATTTTTAGAATGAATGGTGGAACTATTGACCATTGTTATGCAAAGACTGATTATATTGATGAGTATGATCCAAATCGTTGCTTTACAGGACAGGGAGGCGGTGTATTTATAACCGGTGGCTCTGAATTTATTATGAATGACGGAATCATTGATAATAATGAAGCAACAAATTTTGGCGGGGGAATTGCTTTAGACATTTCCTATGGAGAAATGAATAACTCAGGGATGGGGAAGGTTAAAAGTACTGTGATTATGAATGGTGGAACTATTAGCAATAACAAAGCTGCAAATGGAGCCGGTATTTTCGCATCCGGTTATTTTTACAGTTATGCAGCACCTTTTTTGGGCTATAATCCTGGAATTGGAACAACATCAAATCCGGGGCTTTATATGAACGGTGGAACAATTGACGGAAATATTGCCGAGGAAGGTGGAGGACTATTTATTGCAATGTTGCGTCCGAATCCGGTTCAATTGAGTGATGTTACAATTTGCAATAATGAAGCAGATGGTGGTGCAGGTCTTGAAGTATATGGATATTGGACAAAAACACAAATTGATCATTGTAGTGTGTTAAATAATGTTGCAACCGGAAGAGGTGGAGGCGTATGCTTGTTGACCAACAGTTCCGGAGGTGAAACTACCATTTCAGATACGGAAATAAAAGGAAATACGTCGGGTGCCCTTGGTGCAGGGGTATACTACGATGCAAATTCTGCATTGAAAATCAGTGGAGCGAATGAAATACAGAATAATACATATAACGGAAAACAAAACAATCTTAATATCTTAAACAGTTCAAAGCTAGTAACAGTCACGGGCTCCTTGGAAGGATCCAAAATTGGAATTTCCGATCCTACACTTTGGACTGATAATTTAGATGATACTGATTTTTCTGCAGTTTCCACTGCTAAGCTTACTTCAGGATTTGAAACAAATAATACAATCATTCCAAAAGAGGCATTTACCAGTGATCATACCACTTGGAGACCGGATTATAGTGAAGACGGGAAAGAAGTACGTCTGGTTCGTAAGGAGTATCATTGTAAGATTATGGGTGGAAGCCTGACATTAGATGGACTGATTGGGGTGAATCTTTGGGCATATTTAGATGATCCGAATGTATTGACGGAGGAAGAAATTTCGAAATATTCCATTCGTTTTACTTTAAGAGATGATACAGCAGAAGGAACACAGACAGAAGTTTTTGGCAATCCTACAAAATATGTTGAGAAAGAAGAAAATAATGAAACGGTAATCTGTTATGGTTTTACCTGTGATGTAGCTGCTACGCAGATGGCAGATATAGTACATGCAGAAATTTATTACGAGGGAGAACCAACAGGTGTTACAAAAGATTATACAGTAAAACAATATACAGACAATATGTTGGAAAAATATGAGGGAAGAAGTGATAAGGAACAGCTAGAAAACTTATTAATTTCATTACTAAATTATGGAGCATATTCTCAGAAATATTTTGATTATAAAACAAATAATCTTGCAAATGTAGGACATGAAAAAACAGATTTAATAGAAAACTGGGAAATTCCAGAAAAGTATCAATGTAATATTCAATACAACGGCATTTCCGGAATTAATATTTCGGGACTTCAGTTGGAGGTAGATGAAGGAATCAATATTTATATGAAGGTTACTCTGGATGGAACAAAGAAAATTACAGATTACATTCCGACCTTGCAGGGGGACCCAAATCAGGATAATTTATTTATTAATGATGAAAAGGAAACCTATAATGTTGAACGGTTGCCATTTACAGATTTAGATGTTCAAAATAATAAGGTTTATCATATTATTTTAAATAATATGCCGGCAAATCGATTTGATGACCAGTTAACTTTAAGTATTGAGGAACGGAATCATACAGAAAACAATTGTGAAATGAAATTCAGTGTTATGAGTTATTGTTATGAAATGATTAATAATGGAAAAATTGATGAATTGGATTTAACTCCGCAAAAGAAAATCGACTTAAAGAATTTCTTAAATTCGTTGTGTTATTACAATCAGTTTGCAGAGATTTATTATGCAAACAATCAATACATTAAGGATAACAACATTAAAAAGTAGTGTGTTATTACGAGAAGAGGAGTAAACATGAAAAAGAAAATCATAATAATGCTGCTCGTTTTTGCGTTAGTTATCGGAAATGCCCTCAATGTAGGGGCAACTTGCGTAAAAATCAAGCCGAAAAGTATTCGGTTGGAGGTTCGAAAAACTTGTAAATTAAAGGTGATTGGAAAGAATGTTAAAAAAGTTAAATTCCATTCGGGAAATAAAAAGATTGCCAGTGTTTCAAAAAAGGGGATTGTACGGGGAAAGGCTGTCGGAAAATGTAAAATCTATGCGACGGTTTATTTGAAAAAAGGGAAAAAGAAAAAATTAGTGTGCAAAATCACGGTGTCAAAAAAGAAAAAACAAAAAATGACAAAAAAAGAAGGAAAGAAGGAAACTTCTACGGAGAAACAACTACCAAAGGAGTCTGTTTCTGAAAAGGTAGAGAAAGAATCTCCGGGAATGCAGTTGGAAAAGGAAACGACTACTGCAAAAAAAGAACAGGCATCCCTAATGCTTCCGGAATTACAATTCTAAAGAGGAGTGTTGCGTATGTAACACGCGTCAGTAAAAAATGTTCTCTGTGACATCTTGCTCTTTCATATTAATAAACTCCTGTATATCAGAAATGGTATACAGGAGTTTTTTGTTTCTCTCGAGGCTACTGTTATATGTGGAGTGTTAGTTGAGAAAATAGAGATAGAGGAGATGAAGTTTAATGAAAATAGGAGCAGTTGTACCCCAAAAAAAGGATGAGCGAAAAATCACCCATCCTTTTTAGTATGCTATATTTGAGTGAATTTATCATATCAACTTATGGCATATGAAGAAGCCGCGATTAGGACGAAAGGAGACGACTTATGAAAAAAGCTATTATTTTGAACAAGATGTTCGAAGGATCATGGAATGATAAAGAAGGAAATATATCTCATGAGATTATTGACTTTGCGTTAACAGATAATGGAGATTACTATGTGTATAATGTTCCTTATGGATGCTGTCCTAAATGGGTTCACATTAAGGGTGATACTTTGAAGGACTGTGAAACTCATGAGGTTGAATATCTATATCTTACAAGTGAAAGCAGAAGGGGAATATTTGACTTAAAATATAGAATTAAACTTAAACATAAATTACATAGTTTTTCGTATCATAAAACCGGTAAGCAAAAAGATATTGTTTCCGGTGAAATGGAACAGCTCTATGAAAAACTAAGTATCACATATGGTGGTAAAAAGATATCAGAAATACTTGATACGGATACGCCATTAATTACTTTTGAAGCAGATTATATGGAAACTGCAGTGGAACCTATATCAATAAATTTTTCCGAATATAATTATCAGCGTAATAAAGGATATTTAAAAGAAGATGAATATAGAAATGATTATGTTTATTTTAAAGAGACTGTCGAGAAAGCTAAATGGATTCGAACAGGGCTTAATCCAATTGTAGTAAATGTCGAAAATACAAATCAGTATAACAAAAAAACATTCCTTGATTTGATTATTAAGGCAGAAAGTGAAGAGTGTTATACAAATATGCTTTTTTCAGTTTTAAATCAGCCGGGCATATTTGAAGCTTTTTGCAAAACTTTTGCTTCTGATAGAAATATTGATTATAGTCATCATTTTCATGTTGCTACCACACAGTTAAGCAGGTATTATGAGTGGGGATTAAAGGCGGATATAGAACCTGTATGTTTCCTGTTGGTTCCTGATTTTCGAGCTTTTTTATCTCATTCAAATAGAAAAAGTGAAATTGAATTTGAAATAGAAAAAAATGATCCCGAAATGTCTGGAAAGTATATTGTCGTCTCGTATGGTAATGTGGGAGATTTTATTGATAAACATAAGCATTTATTTAATGAAAACTATGAGTACTTCCGATATTTAGATGATATAATTGCAGCTTTTAGAAATTATGCGTATCCTTCGAAAAGCGAATATGTACAAGCACTCTTTAGGCAGAGGATAGAAGAATTGGATTGAACAATTTGGAGCGCAGCGAAAAAAGGTAGGTTCTCTTTTTGTTGTTTTCTTTTGAAAGTTTTTCCTGAAAGCAGTTGACTATCTTTGCCCATATGGTACGATTAAGTTAATATTTTTACAATAATGTAAGGATGTTTAAAAAAAACACGACAAAAGTCTAAAAATGAGGAGGAAGTAGTATGGCAAAAAAGAACAGAGCTTTTCAGAAGGGCGTATCATTGGTCTTAACAGCTGCGCTTGTAATCACCGGCGTTACGTTCCCGACATTCAGCACCAACGCGGATGAAAAGGAAGCAGAAATAAGAGTTCAGACAGATGAATTTACCGTTGAAAAAATCTCTAACAAGGACAAGGGACAGGGAGAGATTGACGGATTGATCGAAGGTGGAGACCGTTATAACAGTTATGCATGGTGTATGGCTGCTAGAGGAGACAAACTCTACATTGGAACAATCAGAGGTCTTAGCGAAACTGTTATTGGAACGATGGTAATGGGCTTACAGGCAAAGGGAATGTCAAAAGATCAGGCATATGCTTTGATTGATACAATTACAAATAATAATTTCGGTCACGACCCTATCGATAAAGGTGGGGATATCATTTCTTATGATACAAAGACCGGAGAAATGAAAGTATTGAAGACAGGAGTGCCTGGAACATCTTATCGTATGGCAATCAATTATAACGGAGATATTTATATTGGTTCTTATGCAGGAACAAAGAATAATATTTACCGAATTGATGAAAACGATAACATTGAAGAAGTATATGAAACTGTATCCGGAACAAGTATGAGAGCTGCCTGCGAATTTGAAGGAGACTTATATTTCGGTGGTGTGGATTCTTCGGAAGTATTAACAGAAGAATACGCAGGTGCAACAAAGTTAGCAATCTTAAAGATGGACAAAGAGAATCCTTCAAAATGGGATAGAGTTGCAGATTACAGTGACTTTGAAGTTGTTTATGCAAAAGATCCTGCAGTAAAAAGTCAGATTACCAGCCCAATTTGGGATATTGTTTCTTACGGTGGATATATTTACGCAACACTTCCATACAGCCACGGATTTATTGCATATAAAGGACGTCCGGCTGTTGGTGACGAAACAAAAAATGAATACGGATGGCATTGGGAAGAAGTTATCGGATTAACAAACGGAATCAACAATGTTGCTCTTGCTGACCAGTTGGAAGGTTATACCGGAGAAGAAGCAGGAAACTTATCAATGACAGCAACACCGTTTGTATTTAAGGATAAGTTATACATCATGGATTTCGATAATACATTGGGAAGTATGACAACAACACTGATGAATATCTTAAATCCTACCTCAGTGGAAAAAGGAAAGTTACTGAGCAAAATGTATACGACTTTAAATCATCCACAGAGCCTTTGGGTATTGGATGATGCAACAGGAAAATTTGAGAAGGTAGAAAACTTCACAAAGTTAATGGAAGGAACCTGTAACGAATATCTGTGGCGTACAGCGGAATATGATGGAGAACTTTACATTACAACAATGGATTCTTCCGTTATTTACAGATATTTAACACAGTATACAGATTTAGGAATGGACCTTGAAAATCTGGAAGATAAAGCCACAAGCATTATCAATATCGGAAAGGTTATGGAAGCGTTCAATCTTGATGAAAGTGAAGATGAGAGCGTTCAGAGAATTGCAAAAATCGTAATTGCTTTGGGACATATTGTTGAAAAGGTTTCAGAAAATCTCACACCGGAAGAAGTAGAAGAACTGGAAGCAAAATATCAGCAGCTTACAACTCAGTTAAAAGCGTACGCAAAAGAATTCTTAAACAAGCTTCCTAAGAATGAACCTGAAGAAGAAACAACAGAGGAAGTAACAACAGAAGAAACAACAGCAGAAGAAACAACAGCAGAAGAAACTACCGAAGAAGAGCCGGAAGCACCTAATTTATTAGATAATCTTGCAAAGATGATTATCATTAGTATTTCACAGAAGGCAATGGAAAATGAAAACATAGCAGAACTTATCATAAAAGTGAGCAAGGCAGTCAGCGAAGTTGACTGGGAAACACTTTATATGTATGATTTCATTGCTGATCGTGTAAACAATGAAGTACAGGGATTTGATATGTTCAAGACTGCTGATGGTGTAAACTTCTCAGTAGTAACAAACAATGGATTCGGCGACAGATACAATTACGGCGGACGTACATTACAGCCAACAGAAGACGGACTTTATATTGGTACTTCTAATCCGTTCTATGGAGCACAGCTCTTTAAGTTAACAAATATTAAGACAGAACCGGAAACTGAGACAACAACAGAAGAAACAACAGCAGAAGAAACAACTCAGCCGGAACAGGAAACAACACAGAAAAAGCAACTTGAAGTGAAGAGAACAAAAGTGGTAGTAAAACCACAGAAAACAATTCACATTGCATATGCAGCAGACGAAAAGGTTCAGGTAACATCTTCAAACAAAAAACTTGTAAAAGCTGCAGTGAAAAACGGAACAATTGAAATTAAGACAACAAAGGCAGCGAAGAAGAAACGTGGAACAATTGTCAAAGTAACTGTTCAGTCAGGAAATGAAAAGAAAGTAATCAAGGTTGCAATCAGAAACTCAGCCAAGAAAATTTCTGCAAAGAAAAAGAAATATTCTGTAAAGAACGGTAAGACACTTAAGGTAACATTCAAAGTCGTTAAGGCTCAGAATAAGAAGAAGGCAGTAACAAATCTGTTTATAAAGAAAGCAAAAGTCACTGCAACAATTAAAGATATTGCGACAGTAAAACGCATTAAAGCGAAAAAAGGAAAAATTGTCGTTGAAATTGCAGCAATCAAGAAAGGTACTGCAAAATTAAAATTAAGACTTTCTAAGAAAGTAAAAGCAAGTACAAAGATTGTTGTAAAATAAAATTTGAAAATCCTCTATCTGAAAAGATAGGGGATTTTTTTGCAAAAAAAATGGAAAAAATGTGCAGGGATATTTTCCTATGGATAGTTTGTAAAATTAGTTGAATAATAGTAGAATAAAATAAAAGAAGGGACGGAAAAAAGGAGGGAACAGTATGAGATTCAAATTTTTGAAAACGACTTGCGCCATTTTAACAATGAGCATGTTCATGGGCAGTTCTGTATGGGCAGAAGACTATTATGTGACGAATCAGGAACTATCGGAAAAGGGGAATGTGACCTATACCACCGGAGTGACTTCGGAAATGTCGAATGCCTCCTTTTGGAGTGAAAGAACCTACACCGATGCAAAGAAGGTTCTTATGGCACCGCAGGAAATTGACGAAATTAACGCATTGGCATTGAAAACAAAAGCAACTTTTATGACCGATTTGGAACAAGAGTGGGAAAGCTATGATGCTGAGGCTTTGAAGAATGTTCTGGCAGAGAAAGTGATTCCTTCGAAAGCTTTGTATATTAAAGGAAGCAAAATAGATAACGCATCCTATTTTGGAAATATTAAAAATCAGATTTCCGAAACCGGCTATACGGGAACGAGAACGGTTCAGTACGGAATCTGTGTCAAGTCGACGGAAATCAGAGACTGGCCAACCAATGATATTATTGGATATGATGCTGATGATACGGATGATGAGATGCAAAGCTCTTCTTTAACGGTAAATGATCCGTTTGTGGTAAGACAGGCAGTTACAATCGACGGAAACCTTTTCTATTGGGGTTCATCAAACCACGTTGATGGCTGGGTTGACGGAGAAGACATTGCCCTTTGTGCCGATCGTGATGAGTGGCTGGATGCATGGAAAGTGAAGAACGGAGAGAAAGACTTTCTTGTTGTAACTCAGGATAAAATTGTGTTAGAGCCTAGTATCTTTACAACTTATTCTTCTGAAGTGAAATTAAAGTTTTCCACCATTTTGAAATTGGTAGCAAAAGAAGATATTCCAAAGAATATTGGAGAACGAAATTCATGGAATAATTATGTAGTTTATCTTCCTACACGAAACGAGGAAGGTCAATATGAAAAGAAGATGGCATTGATTTCAGAACATTGCGATGTTCATGTGGGCTTTCTTCCGATGACACAGGAAAATCTGATTAAAGTCTCTTTGAATTGTCTTGGAAATCGATATGGCTGGGGCGGAATGCTGGATTCCATGGATTGCTCAGCATATACAAGAAACGTATACAGATGTTTTGGATTTGAATTGCCAAGAAATACGACCTGGCAGCAGTTGATTCCGGGAACAGCAACAGATCTGACAGGAATGACAGAAGCAGAAAAGCAGAGCTTTATTGAAACAATGCCTGCCGGAACATTGCTGTATTTTAAGGGACACACCATGGTTTACTTGGGAAGTGTTGACCATGTTGGCTACGTAGTCAGTGCCTTGGGAACGGCGTCCGATAGTGCAGGAACACTGGAGATTTTAAGTATTCAGAGTGTTGCAATTACGCCGTTGACGGTACGAAGAAGATCAGGGAATACATGGTTGATGGATTTGCAGAGTGCAGTTGCTTTTGCAGTGCCACAGCCGGAAGAGATTGAAACGGAAACAACTACTGAAACAACTACGGAACAGATTGACCGGCAATTGGAACCAAGTCGGATTACAAAGATTAAGGCAAAGAAAAAATCCCTGAAGATTTTCTGGAAGAAAGTGAAGGGAATTAGCGGATATAAAATTCAGATTTCAACCAACAAGAACTTCAAAAAAGCAAAGACGATTAAAGCGAAAAAGAAAGCCCAAACCAAATTGGTGAAGGGTCTGAAAAAGAAGAAATTGTATTATGTGAGAATCAGAACATATAAGGTGAAGAAATCAAAAAATAAAGTGATTACCTATTATTCTGACTGGTCAAAATGCAGGAGAAAGAAGACAAAATGATATACGGAATTTATATAAGAAACTCAAATTGCTTGAATGCCTGCCCCACCTGTGTTATGGTTTAAATAGATGGAAAGAACGGAATGAAAATTACATAGCATTGTGTGAAAGGGGAAAAACTATGGGTACAACGATTGGTAGAAAAATATCTTTCGTAGCCGCCGTTGTGCTTGCTGTAGGAATCATGGGAATCCCGTTGCAAGGAATTCAGGCGAAGAAGTTGCCGAAGACACATGCAGCTATGAAAAAGCAAACGGAAACCATTGAAGGTTTTGAAACGCTGACTGGTTTTAAAATCAGCTGGAATAAGGTTGAAGGAGCAAAGGGATATCAGGTTTACGCCTATGGAGTGGCAGCAAAAAAATGGCGTTGCATCAAAAAGATAAAGAGAACAAATTATGAAGTAACAGGGTTACTGGCAAGCTCCAAAGCAAAGATTAAAGTCAGAGCCTATGGAAAAAACGAAAAAGGGAAAACAATCTACGGTAAGTTTTCCAAAACGATTCTTTGTGTGGCGAAAAACGATGTATATCAAGTGGATCAGGATGGAAATGTAAAGAAGGCATTTTACGATAAGTATGCAGCCGAGAAGGCCTTTGTATTGCAGAATAAACTAAGGAAAAAGAACGGGTCGGCCAAAATGAAGTGGTCGGAAACCATCTATAAAATCTGCAAAATCAGGGCAAGACAGTTGGGAACAGATTTCAGCCACGAAAAGTTTTTGAGTACCTCAAAAGCATACCTTAGAAAACTGGGAATCAAAGAGATTTGTGTATATCAAAAACCGAAAAACGGAATTAGTGTCGGTAAGATGATTGTGGGAGCAGAAAACATTGCTTTCGGACAAGCAACCGGCAAGGAAGTGATCAGGGACTGGAAGAGCAGTGGAGGACATTACTCCAATATGGTCAACAAGTCCTATAAGAGCGGAGCCATTGCCGGTTACATGGCAAAGGACGGACAGGTTTATTGGGTGGCAATCTTTAGTGAGGTTGATGCCGATAAAGTAGTGAAAAAATAGTTTGTAGGCTTTTTGGAATATATGATATAATCTAAAAAGCCTTTTAACGTTATGGGGAAAGGCAAATAATACGAAGACAGGAAGAAAATTATGAGTAACATGAAAGAAATTAAAAACGGAAAATTGTATTTTGACGGATGTGATACGACAGAATTAGCAAAAGAATATGGAACCCCTCTTTATGTAATGTCCTATTCAGATATCAAAGGAAGATTGGATGAATTAAAGAGAGATTTTACAGATAAATATCCGGGAAACAGAGTGGCATATGCGTCTAAGGCGTTTTGTACCGAAGGAATGTACGAAATCCTGAAAAGAGAAGGTGCATGTATTGATGTGGTATCCGGAGGAGAACTCTATGCAGCACAGAAAGTGGGATTTCCGGCTGAGAGAGTAGAGTTTAACGGAAATAACAAATTGCCGAAGGAAATCGACCAGGCAGTGGAATATGGTGTTGGAAGAATTATTCTGGATGGATTGAATGAAATTCCAATGATTGAAGCAGCTTGTAAGAAATATAACAAGAAGATGAATATTATGGTGAGAATCACTCCGGGAGTTGCAGCAAGCACTCACGACTTTATCGTAACCGGAAAGAAGGATTCCAAGTTCGGAATTCCTTTGGATGAGGAAGTGTTCCTGCCAATTATTAAGCAGATTGTAGATTCTGAGTATTTGGAATTTACAGGATTACATATGCATATTGGCTCTCAGTTGTTTGAAAATGATGCATTTATCGAAGCGTTAGACGTATTGATGGATTGGGCTGCTCGCATTAAAGAAGAATACGGCGCAGTGATAAAAGAAGTGAACTTCGGCGGTGGATTTGGTGTTACATATACCAACGAAGAAAGAAAGCCATACAGCTTCTTCTTAGACCCATTAATGAAGAGATTGCAGGAACGTGCAAGCGAAATGGGAATTGTTTGTCCGAATGCAGTAATTGAACCGGGAAGATCCATTGTGGCAGAAGCCGGTATTTCACTTTACACAATCGGACAGATTAAAGACATCAAAGGACTTCGCAAATATATTTCCATCGACGGTGGTATGGGTGACAATATTCGAGTAGCTTTGTATCAAGCTGAGTATGATGGAGTTATTGCAAATAAAGCAGAAGAAGCAAAGGACGACAAGGTAACTGTATGCGGAAAATATTGTGAATCAGGAGACATTCTTCTGACAGACTTTATGGTTCCGTCATCCGTAGAAATGGGAGACATTCTTGCAATGTATTCTACAGGTGCATACGGCTACTCTATGGCAATGAATTACAACAATAATACAAAACCGGGTGTGGTTTTGGTTAAAGAAGGAAAGAGTGATTGGATGGTAAAACCACAGACATATGAGCAACTTGTGGAAAATGATGTGGTGCCGGGCATTCTTGATTAGAAGGAGATTGCTAATAAAGTAATAGGGTAATACTTTTCTATACTTGTTGAAAGTGAAAGGTGGAAAGATGAAAACAAAGTGTTGTTTTATAATACCGTTTTTTTCAAATAATGTGCCGGACTATTTTGATTTATGGGCACAATCAGCTGGGATGAATAATGAAATTGATTTCCTGATTTTTTCAAATCTGGATTTTAATGTAGAAAAATATAAAAATATTAAAGTTATCAAAATGGACTTTAAAGAAGTGCAGCAATTGATTAAGGAAAAATTAGAATCTCTGCTAAATATGAAAATAAAGATTAATGCGCCATATAAGTTATGCGATTATAGACCGGCATATGGTTTAGTTTTTAATGAATATATACAAGGATATGATTTTTGGGGATTTTGTGATATCGACGTAATATTGGGGAAAATCAGTTCTTTTATAAATGATGAGTTATTTGAAAATTACGATAAATTGTTTTTCCATGGTCACTTTTCTCTGATAAAAAACAATGAAAAAATGAATATGATTTTCATGAAAAAGTATCCTAAAGTAATGGATTATGAATTTTCGTTCACCACTAATTATCCATGTCACTTTGACGAAAATGGAACACTAGCGTTCATATCAAAATATGAAGAAGATATTAGAGTGTATTTTAAATGGGTTTTTATTGATGTGGACTATGAATCATATCAGACGAAGCATTATTGGCATGGCTCAGATTCTTGTTATATCTGGGAAAATGGACGACTGACTTATTATTGGGACAATGCTCAAAAAAGCGAGGAAATAATGTACGTTCATTTGCAGAAAAGAGCTATGAGAAGAAACTTTCCGGATGAAAGATTGAGATTTGCTATATACAGAGATGAATTTATAGGTTTAGAAAACGAAAGTGCAGGGGATATTCTAGCACTTCCGCTTGATGAGGCAAAAGAAGCAGATTTTTATAAACGGAGAAAGAAGAAAAGAAGAGAAGGATATATTAACGCTATTAAGAAGGGTGCAATTAAAAACAAAATTTATCGCAAAAAAAATCATATTCTTAAGGATGTCGATATGAATGCATTCAATTAATAGTCGATAGAAACGAGAAGCCCTCCCATTGCTTGAAGTACTTATCGAATTATAGTAATATGGGGGTATAAAGGCGTTGTATTGTTATAGTGCAAGGGGAATTACAGGATAACTAGAATGAAAAGGAGACGAACTATGAAACTATTATTTTATGCAGCAAAGGAATATGATCAGAAATCATTTAATCCGGTTCTGAATGAATATCCGGAAATTCAAATTGAGTATATTGATCATGAATTGGAACCGAGAACAGCGACTCTGGCAAAAGGATACGATGCAATTTGTGCATTTGTAAGTGCAGACGTTGGAGCAAAGACTTTAGAAGTGTTAAAAGAATGTGGTGTTAAAGCAGTCTTAATGAGATGTGCCGGTTTTAACAATGTCGATACGGAAAAGGCAAAAGAACTGGGAATCATTGTGAAACGTGTACCGGGATATTCACCGGAATCTGTTGCAGAGCATGCGATGGCACTTGCATTAGCAGCAAACAGAAGATTGTACAAGGCTTACAATAAGGTTCGTGAAAATGATTATACATTGCGTGGACTTCGTGGTGTAAACTTCTATGGGAAGACAGCCGGAATCGTAGGTACCGGAAAAATCGGTGCAGTAATGTGTAGGATTTGCCGTGGCTTTGGAATGCGTGTTATTGCTTATGATGTTTACAAGAATCCGGAGTTGGAAGATTTTGTGGAATATGTTTCATTGGACGAACTGTTAGCACAGAGTGATTTAATTTCATTGCATTGTCCGCTAATGGATTCTACTTATCATATGATTAATTTAGAAAACATTAAGAAGATGAAAGACGGAGTTATTCTCGTTAATACATCCCGTGGTGCTTTAGTAAATACTCAGGAATTAGTTGAAGGAATTCGTTTGAATAAGTTCTTAGGCGTAGGCTTGGATGTATACGAAGAAGAAACAGGAAATGTTTATGAAGACCGTTCCGACAGTATTATGCAGCATTCAGTTACTGCCAGACTGTTGGCATTTCCTAACGTAATCATCACTTCACATCAGGGCTTTTATACAAAGGAAGCTTTGGAAGCTATCGCACACACTACTTTACAGAATATGATGGATGCAAAGAATGGTGTGAAAAATGAAAATGATATAGCATAAATAGAAAAAAATGAGGACCTGCTTTGGCAGGTTCTTTTTTTATATTGTGAGGAAATGACATATTTAAATCATATTTGTTTTATAAAATGCACAGTTGGGTTTCCATAAAAGAACCCATAATTGAAAGGAGAACTGTATTTATGAAGCAAATTGCGAAAAGATTACTTGCAATCATGTTGGTAATTACTGTTTTTACCACAGGATTGTCAATTAATGAACAAAGGGTACAGGCGAAAACAAAGAATTACGTGAAGACTTTGAAGGTAACCGGAGGAAAAAGAATGGTTAAGGTCGGAGAAAAAACAAAATTCAAAGTTAGCGTAAAAACAAGAGGGAAAGTAAGTAAAAAATTTAAAGTACGTGTAAATAAAAAGGGTATTGTAAAAATTTCTGTAAAGAAAAATATAATTACTGTGAGCGGAAAAAAAGCAGGAACAGCGAAGGTTACTGTTGAGACAAAAAAGAAGGGTGCAAAAGGAAAGCGTCTGAAAAAAGCATTGACCATCGTTGTTACGAAAAAGAAGGTGATTACAACTGCACCGAAAAAAGATTCATCAAAGGCTGAAGAAGTAAAAGACAATAAGGATTATTACACCTATGCAGAATGGAATGTGTTGTTACAGAAAAATATTGGCTTTTCTTCCGTGGAAGGTATTGAAGAGGAAAATTGTCATTTCTCCAATACTTTTGGGAAAGACCACTGTTTGGCGACAGAATTGGCATATTGTTACAAGATCCTTCCGGAGGATACAATCCTGGAAGTTAACCATAAAGTGATTTTTAATGAAAATGCCAAGGTAACAAGAGAATATGCAGCCTATACCATGGTGCGTGCTTTGGGATTTCAGGAAAGTGCGGTGAAAGAAGTCGCAAGTGTGGACCGGGCAAATCTGAAATATGAAGAGCAGGATGCAATAGCAATTGATATTGAATTGATGTCTCTGGAAAATAATCATTTCTACCCAAACAGGGTGGTGACGAAAAATGAGGCAAAACTACTCTTTGCGCTCTGTCAAAATCTTGCAGATGATGAAATTGATATTCCGGAAGGCAAGACCATTGATGAGGTAGATTATCAGGATGATGTCATCACAGCAGATCAGATTGGGGAGGCGGATTATTCGATAGAAGCTTCAGGAAAAGAAGATTACGAATATGTGATTGAAATCGATAAGACCGATGCAACAAGCAAAATTAAGGAAGGAACAATATTTATTCTTCCGGGAAGATATGGAGACACCAGCTTGGCTGCTTATAAAGCAATCAAAAGCCTTTCTCAGGATGATGATTCTATCACTATCGCAGCAGGAATTCCAGAGTTTGACGAAGTGGCAGAAAGCGCCCATTTTGCAGGAATGGGAACTGCAAAATCAGAAGCTTTTGTTCCGGCAGAAGGTGTTGAGGTGGTAAAACCGAAAGAGAACATCAATGCAAAAAAAGCAGTAAAGGCGACGACGAAAGCAGACGGTAAAGGAAAAAATCTAGGGAATTTGACTGTAAACTTTGACTGGCAATTAACAGAGCATACGAAATTAAGTGCGATAGTCGGAGTGAATGTCAGAGATGTAATATGCGACATAGAACTTGGAAGTGGCCTGTTTTCTTCTGAAAAAATCAAGAAATTTGAAGTGGGTGCAACAGAAGAATTGTCTGTAAATGCACAGATTACAGCACTTTCATTATCATGGCCAACTGACAGAGCCAGATGGGAATGGGAAGACGAAAGTTGTGAAATCCAAAGAAGAAAAATAGGTACGATTCCGATTGCAATGGGGATGTCAGGAATAACCTTTGATGTTGTGCTTTTCTTTGAATACTACCTGAGTGGATCGGGAAATATTAATTGGTCAATTATTTGTCATCAGGAAATTAAAAAGGTTAATAATTCTTGGCAGAATAATACAGATGACAATGGCGGCTCCTTTGATGAATTACATTTTGAAGGCGCAGCGCGTTTGGGATTAGGGATTGGCTTATCTGCGTGTGCGTTGAAATCAATGAAATTTGCAACAATTCAAACTAGTGCAGGAGTAGGTATGGCGGCATCATTTTATAGTAGATTAAATTCTGCAGGAAAATGGATTCGCTGTTTAGATGAAACAACATTTTTGTATTGGAATGTGTCTATTCCGGTGGATGGTGGTTTTATACCGAAAATATTGAAACGGTTTGGCTTTTTCCTTTCTTGGGATGTCTTTTCCGAAGATAATTCGCCGTTAAGATATAAATTCCATTCGGAAAATGGAGAGATCGTTGATAAATGTTCCTTCGAAGAGGAAACGACTTCTGAACAGGAGTCAGAAGTACCGACTATACCAGATTGGGAAGAAGAGACCGACGAGGAAGAAGAGACAACAGAGAAGGAACCAGTAACAACAGAGGAAAAAACGACAGGAAAGAGACCGCAAGATTCTACAGATGAACTGGCAGGAATCTTTAGTGCAGTAGCTCCGATTTCAAAGATTGTTACTATTCCAACCTTCGAAGGATACGAAGGACATGGAATGATGGGACCTCACATCTATATTTATTCTGAAAAGAGTATGACTTACACTGAAGCGAAAGATATGTGTGTGAGCTTAGAATGTGCTTATATAAATGCAGAAAAAATTCCAAGCAGTTATTGGGTTGATTGCTCTTTAGTTAAACCGGAAGACTTGGAAAATGAAGCGTTGATGGAGTTGTTGTTAAGTGATAGTACAAAGAACTTTGCTTGGGTTGGAACAGGAACGGTTTATGGTACCACGCAGGAAATGGCATCCTGGATGTATATCGATTCCAGACTTCGATTTTTAGATGCTTTGGAAGGGATTGAGCTTCCAAGTGACATCTCTGATTTTGGAACAATATTCTACATTTCTCCAATTGGTTATCCGGAGTAAAAAAATCTGATATAATGTTGTTGGAAAGAAATTATAGAAGAGGACAACAAAATGGGTGATACATTACAAAAACTTCAAGCAATACAAATTGATATTTTAAAGATTATTGATCAAATATGTCGGGAGAATAATCTGCAATATTCGCTCTACGGTGGAACGTTGCTGGGGGCAGTGCGACATCAGGGCTTTATTCCATGGGATGATGATTTGGATGTGTGCATGCCGAGAGCGGATTATGAAAAGTTTATAAAACTGTGGAAGGAAATTAATCCGGAGGGATATTTTATTCAAAACAAAAATATTGAATCGGAATTTACGCAGTCATTTACAAAAATACGAAAAGACCATACTACGTTTTTGCAAAAGAATGATCAGGGAAAAAATTACCATACCGGTATTTTTGTGGATGTTTTTCCGGTGGACCGAATGCCGGTAAAGAAAATTCAAAGAATGCTTTTTCAGTGGAACTGTATCAAGTATCATCTATATATGCGAGAGTTTGTGCCACCACGGGAAAACGGAATCGTGCGACTGGCATCTAATGTAATTTTACTATTGACGTCCAAAAAGCATCGTATGAAAAAACGAAAGAAGTTTGAAGAGAAACTTCGAAAGATTGATGAGGATAAAACGTTGCCGGTTGTATTTATTGAAACAGTGGGGCAGTTGAAAACAATATTCCCGGTGAACCTGTTGGATGATTATGTAGAATTACAATTTGGAAATGAGAAATATATGTCCTTTGCAAAATATGATGAGTTCTTGAAAATCAAGTACAATGATTATATGAAATTTCCACCAATTGAAGAACGGGAATGGAAACATAAACCGCTGATAATTGACTTTGAACATAGTTATCAGGAAAGGGAAAAGTAAGACTTTTTTGAAGTATTTGTTATTTGTAACCCCCTTGGTTTTATGGTATAATCATATTGCAACAAATGTCGCATTTTTGATGGAAAAATGATGGCGAAAGAGCGTGCGTAACAGAGAAGAGAAAAATATGTATAGTGGGAAAACAAATGAGTAAATTCGTTAAAAATATATGGGAAGAAAAAATATGGAGTCGCAGAATTGCACTCATTATTGCAGACATGCTTGTGGTAGTTGCCACAGGCTTGTTTGCATTGTTGACTCGTTTTGAATTTAAGTGGACTGATATCACACCGGAGTTCAAACAGGCATTTGCATGGTCTGTACCGTTCCTGGTGTGTGCTGCATTTTTAGTCTTTTGGGTAATGCGTTTGTATCATAGTTTATGGAGATATGCCAGCCAAAGAGAAGCAATGAATATCTTTGTGGCAAGTGCAATTGTACAGGTGGCACACTTTATAATCATTAAACTGATGGGAGCATATTTGCCACGTTCTTTTTATCCGTTAAGCTTTATTTACATGGCTTTCGGAATAATCATGGTTCGTTTTCTATATAGATTTATTAGAAATAACAATCATAAGCTGAGATCCCGTCGTAAAAGAAAGAATGTTATGATTGTTGGTGGCGGTGCTATGGGAACAATTCTGATTCGTGAATTGACAAGCACTGAATTTTTAAACTGTAAGGTTCGCTGTATCATCGATGATGATAAAAATAAAAAAGGATGCTTTATTTATGGAATCCGTGTAGTCGGTGGACGTGATAAGATTATCAGCAGTGTTGAGAAGTATGACATTGACCAAATCGTTATTGCCATGCCATCTCAGTCTAATAAAGTCATTCGTGAACTATTAGAAATCTGTAAAGAAACTGATTGTGAATTGAAAACAATGCCAGGAATGTACCAGTTGGTAAATGATGAAGTACAGGTGAAAAATCTGCGTGATGTGAATATCAACGACCTACTTGGAAGAGAGGCAATCGTGATTAACGATGCTTCCATTACGGAATACTTGGGTGGCAAAACAGTACTTGTAACCGGAGGTGGTGGCTCCATCGGAAGTGAGTTGTGCCGGCAGATTGCAAAACGAGGACCAAAGAAATTAATTATTGTGGATATTTATGAAAACAATGCTTATGACATTCAGCAGGAGCTGCTTTTCAAATATCCGCGTTTAGATTTGGAAGTATTGATTGCTTCCGTTCGAGATGCACAGCGTATTGATGATATTATGAAAAAATATCAGCCGGATATAGTTTATCATGCAGCTGCACATAAGCATGTTCCTTTGATGGAACATAGTCCGAAAGAGGCAGTAAAGAACAATGTTTTAGGAACATTGAATACAGTATGGTCGGCAAATCGCTGGGGAGTGAAACGCTTTGTTTTGATTAGTACGGATAAAGCAGTTAATCCAACCAATGTAATGGGAGCTTCCAAACGTATTTGCGAAATGATTATTCAGGCATACAATGTGAAGTCTAAAACAGAATACGTAGCAGTTCGTTTCGGAAATGTTTTGGGAAGTAACGGAAGTGTTATTCCACTTTTCAGAAAGCAGATTGCAAGCGGTGGTCCGGTAACGGTAACCCATCCGGATATTATTCGTTACTTTATGACGATTCCGGAAGCAGTATCCTTGGTATTGCAGACCGGTGTTTATGCAAAGGGTGGAGAAATCTTTGTATTGGATATGGGAGAGCCGGTTAAGATTCTTGATTTGGCAAAGAACCTGATTCGCCTTTCCGGAATGAAAGTGGGAGAAGATATCGAAATTGAATTCACCGGACTTCGCCCGGGTGAAAAATTATATGAAGAACTTCTGATGGATGAAGAAGGGTTGAAAGAAACTGAAAACAAACTGATTCATATCGGTAAACCGATTGAATTTGACGAAGAACAGTTCCATAAAGATTTGGAAGAATTGGCTGAAGCTTCCGAAGGAGAAGAAAAAGACATTCGTTCCATTATCCGAAGAATGGTTCCAACCTATCAACCAAAGGAGTAGAAAAGTGAAGAAGGAAAAAGTGGCTTATAACAGCATTTATAACAGATGTGTAAAAAGAATCTTGGATTTTACAATCACTCTGATTGCGCTTTGTTTCCTTTGGCCGTTTTATTTGATTATTAGTGTATTGATCATTATAGAAGATGGTTTCCCGGTGTTTTATCGCGCTGAGCGTGGTGGCTACAAGGGGAAACCATTTCGCATATGTAAGTTTCGAAGTATGATCAAAAACGCAGACAAAGTAGGCGGCGGAACAACAGCATTGAACGATCCGAGAATTACAAAAACAGGTAATTTTTTAAGAAAAACGAAACTAGATGAAATACCACAAATCGGGCAGGTTTTGATGGGACGAATGAGTCTGATTGGACCGCGTCCGGAATTGCTTCAGTACGTGGAACAGTATGTGGGAGAAGAGCAGGATATTCTTCAGGTTCGTCCGGGAATTACGGATTTCAGTTCCGTGGAATTTATTAACTTGGATGAGATTGTTGGAGGAGAAAATGCCGACGAAATGTATGAAAAATATGTTTTGAAGAAAAAAAATCAGCTTCGAGTAAAGTATGCTCACAGTGTTTCGTTTAAAACGGATGTGTATATTCTGTTTAAAACATTGGGAGCAGTGTTTGCTAAAGCATTTGGATTTGTGGTGAAAAAAGAACATCGATAGGATGGTAGAACTATGGAATACATTACATTAAAAAATTCAGATTTAAAAGTATCCAGACTTTGCATGGGTGGTTGTCCTATGGGTGGCTATGGCTGGGGAGATGTACAGGAACAGGAATTAATCGATGCCGTACATTCAGCATTAGAGAATGGAATCAATTTCTTTGATACAGCTGATACCTACGGATTAGGCCAGTCGGAAAAAACTTTGGCAAAGGCATTGGAAAACAAAAGAAAAGAAGTTGTGGTTGCCACAAAGTTTGGTGTTCGAACAGGAAATGGAAAAACAGTCTATGACAATAGTCCGGAATGGATTCGTGAGGCATTAGAAGGAAGCTTAAAGAGACTGGGAACAGACTACATTGACTTGTATCAAGTCCACTACCGTGACGGAGTTACCCCAATCAGCGAAGTGGTTGGAACTTTGGAGGAGATGAAAGAAAAGGGATATATTCGATACTTCGGTTTATCTAATATTCATCAGAACGATTTAGAGGAATTGGAATCATATAAAGGAAAATTTGTTAGTTTTCAAGATGAATACAGCTTGGCCTGTAGAAAAAATGAAAAAGATATGTTTGAGGTGTCTGAAACGTTAGGGATGACGTCACTGACCTGGGGAAGCCTGGGACAGGGAATCCTTACAGGAAAATATACAAAGGACAATGTAAATTTTGGCAGCGATGATCGTCGCTCCAGAGAAATCTATGTAAACTTCCACGGAGATAAACTTTTGAAAAATTTGGAAATCGTGGAAGAAATGAAAAAGATTGCTGCAAAGTATAATAAGCCGGTAGCGGCAGTTGCAATTCGATTTATTTTAGACCACATTCCTGAATCGGTTGTGCTTTGCGGAGCAAAACGACCAAGCCAGATTTTGGGAAATGTAGAAGGCATGGATTGGAAACTGGATGAAGAAGATTTGGAGATTCTTTTGGAAGTATCTCAATAGAGGAGAGAATTATGACTAGTGAACAGTTAGCATGGAAAATCAGACGTCATGGAATTGAAATGACGCATTTATCAGGTGGTTCTCATATTGGGGCTATTTTATCGGTAGCGGACATTATGGGAATGCTTTATACAGAGGTGTTAAAGATTGATTCAAAAAATCCGGAATGGGATGAACGAGATCGATTTATTTTAAGTAAAGGTCATGCAGGAGCTTCGGTGTATGCTGCGCTTGCAGAAAATGGATTCTTTGAAGTGGAAGAATTAAAGACTCATTATCAGAATGGAAGCCGTTTATCGGGACATGTTTCTCATCATCTTCCGGGAGTAGATTTTTCTACCGGCTCTTTGGGACATGGCTTATCTGCCGGTGTAGGAATGGCATATGCTGCAAAGAAAGATGGAAAAGACCATAAGGTTTATGTGGTTTTAGGTGATGGCGAATGTGATGAAGGTTCTGTTTGGGAAGCAGCACTGTTTGCAAATCATTTTCGTTTGAATAATCTGGTGGCTATCGTAGATCACAATCATATGCAGAGTATGGACTTCCAGGAAAACACTTTGGAGATTGAAGACTTTGGAAGTAAGTGGAAGGCTTTCGGATGGAATGTCATCGAAATCAATGGAAATGACCATCGGGAACTGCGAGATGCTTTTAAGAAAGTCGAAGGGTATGCAAAAGATGAGCAACATAAACCAACAGTAATTATTGCAAATACCATTAAAGGCTATGGAGTTTCCTTTATGCAGAATGATATTCTCTGGCATTACCGTTTTCCACATGAAGGCTGGGAATATGATATGGCGGTCAATGAATTGCATCAGAATAAGCCGGAAGGGGTGGAAGATGTTTACACACCGAACGGAATAGAAAATCCGGTTCTTGCTACAGAACAGGATGATATTGGAAATGACCATACCTTCTCATATACATGGGAAACAGATTATCCGGAAAAGATGCGCCGTGTGGAAGCAAAATCCGGTACCGATGAAAGAGAGCATAAGCTGTAAGAGGAGAAGGAAGTATGAGAGATACATTTGTGAAAACTTTGGTAGAACTTGCCAAAGAAAATGAAAAAATAGAATTGATTACCGGTGACTTGGGATTTGGTGTTTTAAAGCCTTATTGGGAACAGGTACCAAATCAGTTTACCAACGCAGGGATTGCAGAACAGAACATGACCACTGTGGCAGCGGGAATGGCGCTGGAAGGAAAAACAGTGTTTACATATTCCATCGGAAACTTTCCAACACTTCGTTGTTTGGAACAGATTCGAAATGACTGTGCATACCATAATGCAAACGTGAAAATTGTTTGTGTCGGTGGTGGTTTTGTTTATGGTTCTCTTGGAATGAGTCATCATGCTACAGAAGATTTAGCAGTGCTTCGTGCTTTACCTGATGTAGTGGTAATGGCACCGGGAGATTTGGTAGAAGCAGAAGAGTGTACAAAAGCATTAGTGGATTATCCGGGAACGGCTTACTTGAGATTAGGTCGTGGTGGCGAAAAACGCATTCATAAAAAACTGGACAATTTTAAAATCGGAAAAGCCATTAAGGTTCAGGATGGAGAGAAAATTGCAATCTTCTCTACCGGAGCAATTTTTGAAGAAGTGCAGGGAGCATACGAGTCTTTGAAGAAAGACGGATACAATCCTGCAATTTATACATTTCCAACCATTAAACCGATTGATAAAGAAGTAATCGAACAGTGTAGCAAGGATTTTGATCTGATTGTAACATGTGAAGAACACAATGTTGTTGGCGGTTTTGGAAGTGCAGTAGCAGAAGTGATGGCTGAAATGAAAGAAAAGAAAGCGCATTTACTTCGCATCGGACTGGATGACATTTATGCAGTTCGTGTAGGAAATCAGCAGTATCTTCGTGAACAGTACGGAATGTCTGCTGAGAAAATAGTTGAAAGAATTGAGAAAGAAATTAATGAGTAATAATTGGAGATAATATCGTGTTTCAATTTATCATATGGTTACGTGCTTTGGCAGCTGTTTTTATAACAAATGCACATTATGCTGACGTTTGGCCATACTCATTTATGGCTTTTGGAGGACAAATTGGAAATATTATGTATTTTTTTATTTCCGGATTTTGCCTTTACAACGTTAAAGATACATTTTTTAAATGGTATGGAAAAAGAATTATCCGTATCTACCCCGCTTTGTGGGTTGCGGCGACAGTTTCAATTCTTGTTGGTGATAATACTGTAGGTGGATTGTTAGCACTAATCCATTGCTATGTATTCCCAACCTGGTATCATTTCATCGGATCCATTATGTTGCTGTATATAGTATTTTATATTATTAGAACAATGCAAAAAAGGTATGATATAAAGACATATTATTTTATGTTGTTCATACTACTCCTATTTAGCGTTGTGTATTGTTTAAGATTTAATACAAAGATATTTCATATTGAAAGCATAGCAGAAAAATGGGTTCTGTTTCAGTTTATGGAAGCAATGTTGATTGGTTCGTTATTAAGAGAACAGTATGAAAAGGTATCAGAAAAAGTATCTTTGGTTTCTATTTTGAATGTAGTGGTACCTTTTGTACTTTACATTCTTTTAAAAAAAGTTATTCCATCAAAAGAAATTTTGTTTAAGTTTCAGATTGTGTTGCCATTTATATTATTATGGCTTGTTTGGGGATTGGCTAATTTGTTTGTGAAATTTGAAAAGAGAAATCTTTTTGAAAAAATAAACCGTTATATTAGTCATGGTGTGAGTTTTATTGCAAGTATTTCCCTTGAGATATACTTATGCCAATATGTTGTAATAGAAAGAAATGTATTTTCGTTTCCATTGAGTTTTATTATTATAACGGGAGGAATTATTATATATGCATGGTGTACACATAGAATTGTAGAAATTGTGAAAAAAGCAATTTGTAAAAAAATGCCTATATAATAAATTGCAATATGAATAAAAGAGTATTAATTACATCTACAGATTTGATGATGGTTCAGTTTCTTATTCCTCATGTAATTCATTTATCAGAGAATGGATTTGATGTAGAAATTGCCTGCTCGGACGTGGGAGGCAGAATGGATGAAGTTCAAGAAAAATTAAAGGAATATATAAAAAATATCCATATTGTTCGATTAGTTAGAAGTCCGATATCTCCGACAAACTTGAAAGGGTACGGAGATATGAAGAAAGTAATTAATTCTGGTAATTACGATATTATATGGACTAATGAACCGGTCATGGGAGTTGTAACTCGTCTTGCAGCAAGGAAGGCTAGAAAGAAAGGGACTAAGGTAATCTATATGGTTCATGGGTTCCATTTTTATAAAGGTGCTCCAAAAGCAAACTGGATGATGTTTTATCCGATTGAAAAGTTTGCCGGACACTTTTGCGATAGCGTAGTAACAATGAACAGTGAAGATTATAATAGAGCGCAAAAAATGAAATTACCGCGTGTTCAATATATTCACGGGATAGGAATGAATACCTCAAGGTTAAACAATATTGAGGGAAGAAATGATCTCAGAAAAGAATTAGAATTACCGGAAAATACCGAAGTTATCATATCCGTAGGAGAATTGAGTAAAAGAAAAAATCAAAAGGTTGTTATTGGTGCAATTGCTAAAATGAAAGAGCAAAACATTCATTATGTCTTATGTGGGAAAGGTGACCAATTGGGTAATCTTAAGGAACAAGCAAAATGTTTGGGGATTAGTGAAAGAGTTCATTTCCTGGGATATCGTACGGATGTTGTTGATTTGTGTACGCAAGCTAATTTGTTTGTAATGCCGTCATATCATGAAGGACTTCCAATAGCTGCATTAGAGGCTATGTATTGTGGTGTTCCGGTTGTAGTATCAAATATCAGGGGGTTAGTTGATGTTATAGAGGATGGAGTGACGGGCTATTTATGTGAGCCTAATGATTCAGATGCATTTGCACAAAAGATGTCTACATTGCTAGGAAATCCTAAATTAGGTAAACAAATGGTAGAGAGAAACAAAAAAAATGTTGTTCCATTTTGCATTGAGAATACTAAAAAAGAAGTTTTTTATTTAGTGTCAGATATTTAATTATCAGGAAGAGGTAAATCATGGAAAAAAAGCCACTTAGAGTTTTGCACGTTATCGGAAGTATGAATCGTGGCGGGGCAGAAGTAATGATAATGAATCTATATCGAAATATTGATAGAGAAAAAATCCAATTTGACTTTGTCGAAAACAGTTATGACGAAGCAGAGTTTGATGAAGAAATCAGAGCTTTGGGTGGAAAAATATACCGATGTCCGCATTACAATGGTAAAAACCATTTGAAGTATAAAAAATGGTGGAAGGAATTCTTTAAAACACATTATGGTGAATATAAAGTAATTCATGGACATTTGGGGAGCACAGCAGCAATTTATCTAAAATTAGCGAAAAAGAATAATATATTTACAATTGCCCATAGTCACAATACCTCAGGAAAAGGATTAAAAGATTTAATCTATAAATTTTATTCTTATCCGACAAGGCATGTGGCAGATTATTTTTTAGGATGCTCGATGGATGCTGGAATTTCAAGATACGGTAAAAAAGTTGCATATAATAAATCGATATTTAGTGTTCTTAACAACGCTATCGATGCGGAATCTTTTGAATACAATAAAGAAATAAGAGAGCAAGTCAGAGAAAAATATGATTTGAGAGATAAATTTGTAATTGGTCATATAGGTCGATTTGTTGAACAGAAGAATCATGAATTTCTCATAGATATTTTTGAACAAATTTATAGAGTGGAAAAGAGAGCATTTTTGATTTTAGTGGGTGATGGAGAAAAACATCAAAAAATCAAGGAGAAAATCAACAAGAAGGGAATTGAAAATGCTGTGTTATTTGCAGGGGTTCAAACAAATGTAGCTCAGTATTATCAGGCAATGGATGTGTTTTTGCTTCCATCTCTTTTTGAAGGGTTGGGAATTGTGGCAGTTGAGGCGCAATGTTCAGGTCTTCCGTGTGTTATTTCTAATAAGGTTTCTCGTGAATGTATTGTTACAGAAGGACAAGTAGAAATATGCAATTTAGATGAAGAGGCAAAAGCATGGGCAGAAGTAATCCTAAAGAAAAAAGACTATTTGAGATCAGATAGTTCCGAGCAAATAAAAGAACATGGATATGATATTTTGAAAACATCGAAATGGTTGACAGATTTTTACTTGGAGGTAGCATCTGAATGAAAGAAAAACGATTACTTTCAATTGTAACACCAACATATAATCGCGCTAATCTTTTAAGGAATGCATATAATTCTTTAAAAAAACAGACGGATATGTTTTTTGAATGGATTATTGTAGATGATGGAAGTCAAGATAATACAGAAAATATAGTTAATGAGTTTATTGAAAAAGAAGATGCCTTTAAAATTATATATGTCAAAAAAGAAAATGGTGGGAAACATACAGCATTAAATGAATCACATAAATATATAAGTGGAGAATATGTTTTAATACTCGACAGTGATGATTCCTTAACAGAAGACGCTGTGGAATCAGTGCATGAGGAATGGGATAAATATTGGGAAAAAACAGAGATTGGAGTTGTGATCTTTTTACGAGGGAAAACAACAGAGGATCCCTTCTGCTATGTTCGTGACGAATATGTTCCGGTAGATTTATTAAGATATCAAAGGGTTTGTGTCTATGGAAATGATTGCTGTGAAGTAATTCGTACAGATTTATTTAAACTATATCCGTTTCCGATATACAAAGGCGAAAAGTTTATGTCAGAAGGGGTGTTGTGGCATAGAGTTGGATTGAATAATCAATGTATATATATAAATAAAGTTATTTATATTTGTGAGTATTTAGAAGGCGGCCTAACAAAATCCGGGAAAAAACTTAGAATAAGTAATCCACTAGGAGGAATGCTGAATTCTGAATTAAATATGGATAAGAAGAACTTTTTCAAAATGAGAGTAAAAAATGCATTGCTATTTGTGTGCTATGGTTTTTTTGCAGGGATGAGCCCCGTAAGAATTTTGAAGTATAAAAAGAATTATAAGCTGTTAAAGGCAGGTTGCTTACTGCCTGGATTTATCTTATATAAGCATTGGAAACGAAAATATTTATAAACAGAAAATCAGAAGGTAATAATAAATGAAAGTGTTGATGATTGCAGGAGCGATGCATATTGGAGGCTTGGAAAATCAATTAATGCATTTGTTGAGAAACATCGATAGAAAAGAATTCACAATAGATTTCACTTCTAATAAAGAAGATGCCTTTTTTAGAAATGAAATAGAAGATTTAGGCGGTGGGTTTATTGTTTTTTCATCAAATAGTCGAAAGCACCCAATAAAATATTGTATCGAGATGTATCGGATTATGAAAACAGGAAAATATGATGTTGTCCATTCTCACGAATTGTTCCATAGCGGGATTAATTTGTTTGTGGCAAAATTAGCAGGAGTTCCCTGTCGATTTGTACATGCTCATAGTTGGTGTGAAGGAGCAGAGACGGGTGGGAACTATAGCATCTCAAGGAAAATGTATCACTGCCTAATGAGATTTTTAATAAATCATTGTTCGACAACACAAATCGCGTGCTCAACATGGGCAGGAAACTTTCTTTTTGGAGAAAAAGCAATAAAAAAAGAAAGCTATCATCTGATTTATAATTCTGTTGATACGACTTCATTTCTAGACAAGTATGAATGTATTGAAAGGGGAGAATTTTGCGAAAAAGATGGATGGAAAAATGTAATTTATGTGGCAAGAATCTGTCCATTAAAAAATCACATCTTCTTGATTGACATTGCTAAAGAATTCAAGAAACGCAATAAAAAAATACGCTTTCTTCTTGTGGGAGATGGAGATGAAGATGTAAAAGAAAACATTATACAGAGTATTAAAGAAAATAAATTGGAAGAATATGTTCAACTTCTGGGTGTTAGAAAAGATGTAGATGTATTGTTGCGTAAATCAAGTGCCTTTGTCACTCCTTCAAAATATGAGGGGATGCCACTCGTGATGATTGAAGCACAGGCAGCCGGATTACCTTGTGTTTCGGCAAATACATATTCTCAAGAAGTAGATTTTGGAATCGGATTGGTACAATGGCTGGGACTGTCGGAAGGGGCAAAAGTGTGGGCAGACTGTATCGAGAAGGCGGTGAATAAACCGCGTGCGCAAAAAGAACATGTGGAAAATGCAATTAGACGAAAAGGATTTGATTCGAAAATATTTGCTGAAAAAATGTGCGGTTTATATCTTGATGATTATAATCGAAGGAGAAAATAGATGATTAAAGTGTTGTTTTTTATTCCGGGGTTGTCTGAAGGGGGAGCAGAGAAAGTACTCTGTAATCTCGTCAACAATATGGATCAAAGCAAATTTGATATTACGGTACAAACAATTGAAAAGTATGAACATAAAAAATACCTGGTTCCTGGAATACATTATAAATCAATATTTAGCTCGAAAAGAAAATTGATAAAAAAAATTTCGTTTTTATGGTATAGATTTTGTACTGAGTTTAAATTAACATATCCTCTATATATCAAGGATGACTATGATATTGAGGTTGCGTATTTAGAGTGTGGTGCAACAAAAGTTATGGCGGCTTCGACAAATAAGGATGCCGTTAAACTGGCATGGGTTCACTGTGATTTAATAAAGAAAGGGATAACCGGAAAAAAGGTTGCATCCTTTTATTCGAAATATGATTATGCGGTCTGTGTATCTCAGGATGTGAAAAAAAGTTTTGATGAATTATTTGGAGAATATGTTCCTTCAACGGTACTTAGAAATGTAATCGATGAAGAAGAAATATATCAAAAGAGTAAGGAAAAGATAGAGTGGAAAACAGAACCAAAAACAAAGAAGTTTTTGGCAGTTGGGAGATTGAGTGAAGAAAAAAATTTTGAATATTTAATTAACACTTGTGCACGATTAAAAAGCGAAGGATATTTATTTGATTTAAAAATCTTGGGAGATGGACCACTACACAGTCACTTACAACAATTAATCGACGAAAAGGGATTAAACTCCGAAGTTGAGCTTAAGGGATTTCTTAATAATCCTTATCCTTGGATTGCAAATGCGGATTATATCCTTTGCTCTTCAAAATATGAAGGAATGAGTACGGTTATTCAGGAGGCTTTAGTTTTAGGAAAAATAATTATTACGACATCTTGTGCTGGAATGAAAGAATTACTTGGAGAATCAGAATATGGTTTGATTGTGGACGATTCTTCTGATGGATTATTCAACGGTATTAAAAGGATGATGGATGACAAAAAGAAGGAAGATACTTATTGTGAAAAAGTTAAAAAATGCAATGAGGAATTGAAAAAGAAAAACATGGTTAATAAAACGCAAACGTTTTTAGAAAATTTAATTTCTAAGAAAGAGGAGAAATATGGGCGTTAATATATATTGGATTATTGTGGCATTGGTAATTATATTAGGTTTGATTTTGCCGCAGGAAGGAAAAGAAAAAAAAATATATATATTTATAATGGCGGTAGTTCATATTTTCGTATGTGGTTGGAGATATATATATCTTACAGGAGATTTAAGACGATATGCTTGGGGATATTATACTTTTAAAGACAAGGAATGGTTTGATGAAAGTGTTTGGGGAAATGGAACAAACGTTGGATTTCGATGGTTGTGTAAAATAGTTTCCATGCTTACGGACGGTGATTTTCATATTTTTCTGATTGTTTTAGCTATTTTTACACAAGTTGCTGTGGCAGTATTAATCTATAGGTATTCCCCTAAACCATGGGTAAGCTATTTAGTATGGAATTGTATGTCCTTTTATATAACATATGATTTCTCAGCCTTAAAACAAGGCTTGGCAATGGCTATACTGATGTATGCTATGATTGCCATTTTTGAAAATAAGAAAATACCCTTTGTTTTAATTGTATTATTGGCAGGGACAATTCATGCACCAGCTTTGGTTTTTTTGCCGGCATATTTAATTGCTAATACAAAAATAACTGATAAATCCATTATTGCATATATTATTTCGATTGTTACTGTTTTTATTTTTAAAGAACAAATTGCCAGTTGGGGAACAGATGCATATTACGCTGACGAACGTATCAATGTAGTTGGAAGTATATCATTAGGAGGACGTTTCTTTGTAATTGTCCTTATTGTGCTGTGTGGAATATTATTGAAGGGATTTCGAGAGAGACGATTTGAAATGCTGTGCAATTTTATGATTGTTGCAGCTACCATTCAAATTTTTGCGGGATACAGCAATGTTTTTACACGTTTTTCAGATTATTATTTGCAGTTTGCAATATTGTTTGTACCAATGATTTTTTACAGAGCTGATGAGACGGTACCAATTAATGAAGATGCTAATCTCCCTCCGTTCTTATTTGATGTGGACAGTTTGAAATTTTTTGTGATTGTATTAACAGGCATTTTGATATGGTGGTACCATGTAACCTGTTTAAGTGTGGAAATTGAACAAAAACAAGATGATTTTCTAAATTATCGATTCCAATGGGAGGTAGAGGATGATTCCTACGGAGCAATTGAAAAAGAGACAGAGACAGTCACGGATGGTGAATTTTAGTTTTATCATTCCACTATTTAATTGTGAGGACTATATTCAACATTGCGTCGAGCAGATTGTGAGAATGAAACGATTAGATATTGAAATAATACTGATAAATGATGGGTCTTTTGACAATACCGAAATGAACTGCATAGAATTGTTTAACTCAAATGAGCAAGTACAGTATTTTTTTCAGGAAAATCAAGGAGTATCTGTTGCCAGAAATAACGGCTTAGAAAAGGCCGCCGGAGAATACGTTATTTTTATTGATTCGGATGATTCGATTGATTCTGAAAAGATGAATCGATTACTTGATATGATTCTAACGAAAACAGAAATTGAACTAGCAGTGTTTGGAATGGAATTTGATTATTACTATCATGGTAAATGTTATTATCGTGAAGCCATTAGTCCGGCACTAACCGGCGAAACGGACAGAAATCAGTGGTTGGCATCATTATTCCAACTTTATAGGAGTAATAGTTTAAGCCCGAGTTGGAACAAGATTATTAAGCGTAGCATTCTTGTAGAGAATAACATTAGGTACAGGGAAGATATGTTTTTTTATGAAGACTTAGAATTTTCTTTACAAGTGATGAAGGAATGTGAAAAGATTTATTTTTGTCAAGATGTTATTTATTTCTATAGGCAGGTAGAGGATGAGGGAAACGCAGGAAGAAGACTTTTGAAAATCCCGCACCTCTCTGAGTTGGCGAATCAAGTTGAAAGACCTTTTCTGAATATATTATCAACGGTAGATGATAAAGAAGTGTTGGAACAAGAGAAGAATATCATGCTTGAATTATACTTAACATGGATTAAAGAAAAAACAGCAGTATGCTCATATTCAGACATCAAAAAAATCCAGCAGGAATTTAAGGAGTGGTATCTTTTGAAAGGTTGGACAATTGATGATGAACATAAAACCATGGTCAAAAAGTACATTGAAAGTCATCCTTTGAGTATTATGAAACATCATCTATATTCAAAGGTGAGGCATTCTATTGCTATAAAAGTGAAAAATAGCAAAATATATCAAAGAAAGAGATGAGATATGAAAAAGGGAATAATAGAGAAACTGTTTTGGGTTCCTAATTATTTTACTATTGCGATACGACGAAGAGAAAATGAATTGGATTCCTTGATAAACACCGGGAAATTCATATCGGATATTGAACTTAAAGGGTGTAAAAACTATTGGGTTGCAGATCCCATGCTTGTTGAAAATGAAGGGCGAACCTTTCTCTTCTATGAAGCGTGTCATAGTGGAAAGGGAATCATTGAAGTAATAGAAATATTAGAAGATGGTATGGTGACGAAACCAGAAATCGTTTTGGAAAAAGATTATCATCAATCTTATCCGTTTGTTTTTGAGGAAAGCGGAAATTGGTATATGATACCGGAAAGCAGTGAATGTAATGAGGTTCAGTTATACAAAGCTAGTCAATTTCCAAATAAATGGGAAAAGGTTGATACACTGTTAGTCGCCCATGCAGTTGATACTACGTTATATAAAGTGGATAATCAATTTATTCTTGTTACATTTGTTGCACAGAATGGAACAGAAGAAGTTGAACCTAAGGCTTATCGAATGAAATTAGAAAACGATCAAGCTATTTTAGAAGAACTTAAATGGGAAAACTGGAATGGATTAAGAGTGCGAGGAGCAGGTGGCTTTTTTGAAAGTAAGAAAAAGTTATACCGACCAGCACAGATTAATTACCCAAACAGTTATGGTGAAGGACTTCTTTTTAAAGAAGTTTTTATTGAAGAGGATACTTATAGAGAGAAGGATATTGTGGAAATAGATTCGTCCAATATTGTGTTTAAACGGTATAGAATTGATGGATTACATACATATACTTCGACAGAAAGATATGAAGCAATAGATGTAAGATGTTCCTTTTTTGATTTATTGAAACCGATAAGAAAAGTAAAATCATACATTAAGAGATAATAATCTTGATAAAAGGGAGATATAATGGATATCGATTTTGTCATTCTCTGGGTAGATGGAAATGACCCGGAATGGTTGGAAGAAAAAAGAAAATATCAGGGAAAAACAGAAAACGAAAACACCTCGGATAATCGTTATCGAGATTGGGGAATTCTTCCCTATTGGTTTAGAGCAGTGGAGAAATTTACTCCTTGGGTACGGAAAATTCATTTTGTTACCTGGGGACATGTGCCGGCATTTTTAAATTTGGAGCATCCGAAGATTAATATTGTTCGACACGAGGATTTTATTCCAAAAGAATACTTGCCGACTTTTAGTTCTCATGCAATTGAAATGAATATTCATAGAATTCCTGATTTAGCAGAACATTTTGTCTATTTTAATGATGATATGTTTATGTTACAGGAATTCAAAGAGGAGGACTTCTTTAAAGATGGGCTTCCTTGTACTTATGGTGGAGAAGTTCCGATTGCATTAATTGGAAATATTGGAACTTGGCAGCATGCAGCAGTAAATGATTTAGGAATTGTGAATGCACATTTTCCTAAAAGAGAAGCTGTAAAAAAATACGGTAAAAAATATCGGGATAAGAGCTACCGTTGGAAAGACAATGTAAGAACATTGTTGTTAGAAAAATTCCAACCGGATTATTTTACAGGGTTTAAAAATATTCATGCCCCTGCAGCATATCTGAAAAGCACATTTCAGGAAGTATGGGAAGCTGAACCGGAAAAATTGGATTCAACTTGTCGGGACCGATTCAGAACAAGTGATAACGTAAATCAGTGGGTTGTTCTGTGGTGGCAGATTGCCAGCGGACAGTTCAGCCCAGCGGTAATTGATAATTTAGTAGGTTCCGTTACAGAAGAATCAGTCGATGAATTTTGTGATGTGATAGAGAATCAGAAACATCAGTATATTTGTCTGAATGATCCGGAGGATCAGATTGATTTTGAACAACTTTCCCAAAGGATTTGTTCAGCATTTGAAGCAATCCTTTCGGCGAAGAGTGAATTTGAAAAGTAAGGCTATCGATTAGAGTGAAAGGATTTGTCAATACTGTAAAATGAAGAAAAAAATAATATTTGTCACAAAGGCGTTGTGGATTGGTGGCATTGAAACTGCATTGGTAAATTTGTTAAGTCATTTTAACTATGAAAAATATGATGTAACCTTATTAGTGTTACGTGCAGAACTGGATATGTTAGAGCAGATTCATCCAAGATGTCGTGTGATTATTGCAGACCGGGACAAGGTACATTCTTTCAAACAAGAATACAAATATAAGAAATTGTATCATTTGACGGAAACTACTGAAAATCCATCAAAATTACACCGTATAATGATGTGGTCTGTGCCGGCAATCAAATGGATAGAAAACAGATTATATATTCGATATATTCGAAAAATGATGAAACAGGAGTACTTTGATACTGCTGTTATTTATAGTGATGTGGTAGCTGAAACTGCTATTAGAGCAATTAATGCAGAAAAGTACCTAATGTACTATCATCATGGTGCTATGAGGCATGTTTACCATGACCGAATCGGATACAAGAAATGTGAAAAGATTATCGCTGTATCTTCCAACCAGGCAGAAGCGTTGAAGGAATTTGTTCCACAGGCAAAAGACAAAATAATTACTATTCATAATTTGACTGATGTGGAAGGAATTCGAAAAAAAGCAGAAGAACCGATTGCAGAGCAGTTTGACCATGACAAGTTTAACATTGTCTCAGTGGGAAGAGTTTCGCACGAAAAAGGAATGGACCTTGCTGTAAAAACATGTGCTAAGCTAGTGGAAGATGGATATCAAGATATTCAATGGTGGATTATAGGCGATGGCCCTGCGATGGATGAAGTGAGAAGAACTGTTGAAAATACAAAAACCCAGCAATATGTAAAAATGTTAGGGATGAAGGAGAATCCATATCCGTACATCAAACAGGCTGATTTGTATGTCCAGCCGAGTCGATTCGAATCTTTTGGTTTGACAATTAGTGAAGCATTGATTTTGGAAAAAAATGTTATCTCGACAGATACGATGGGGGCGAGAGAGATAAAATCAAATAATCAAATAAATATACGATGTGTCAGTGAAAAAGAACAAATGAAACAGGCAATTGAAGAAGAGATTAAACAATCAAAGAGTCGAAAAGAATTTATACATTCGCAGGAAGTATGGCAGAAAGAAAATGAAAAAATGCTAGATGCGTTTGAAAAAGTACTATAAGGGGGGCATATGCTAGAACCTAAAATATCTATTATTGTTCCAATATATAATGTCGAAAAATATCTAGAAAAATGTATCCAATCTATATTAAATCAAACATTTAACGACTTCGAATTGATACTTGTTGATGATGGGTCGCCAGATGGCTGTGCAGATATCTGTGATAAATATCAAGCGGTTGACACGAGAGTTCAAGTGATTCATAAAAAAAATGGAGGTCTTTCTGATGCAAGGAATGCAGGACTTGAGTTGGCTAGAGGTGATTATATAGGATTTGTAGATAGTGATGATTTTATTGCAGAAAATATGTATGAATTATTATATGAAAATATTCAGAATAGTCATGCAGATATTGCAATATGCAACTATACTCGGGTTGATGAGCAAGATAATTTGATTGATAAGAAAGATGCTTATTATATTCCTGACTATAGGTGCTATGAACAAGAAGAGTTTGTTGAAGAAATGGTTCAAGAATATGGAGGATATTTTGTTGTAACCGTAAACAAATTATATAAAAAAGAAATCTTTGAAAATTTAAGGTTTCCTATTGGAAAGCAACATGAGGACGAATTTTTAATTCATCGAATTATTGGTAAATGTCACAAGATTGTGTGCATTAAAGAAGTATTATATTTTTATCTTCAAAGGGAAGGTAGTATCATGAACAAAAAAAGCAGTCTGGGATATATGAACTTTGGAGAAGCTTTAATTGATCGCTATCACTATACAAAAGAAAAGGGGTATGTTTCATGGAAAGAACATACTGTCATAAGATTATCATATGAACTAGAGCGTTGGAGAAAAGAGGCCAACGAAAATCTAGAAATAAAGAAGTATTATAATAGTTTAAGGAAAAAAGCTCGTTTTCTGATTTTTGAAAAAGCATCATGGAAAGGGACTAGTTTAAAAGGACAGTTGTATCACAAAATCGAGTTGTTATTTCCAAAGAGATAAATTGCATTGAGTAGAAGTGTTTATAGTTGAAAGTCAATATGATATAATTTCTAGGATAATGGCATAAAAAAAGGCATGAAAGGAAAAAAGGAAAATGAATAATGAAAATGTGATTGGAAAACAATCTTCGCATCACATACATATTTCATCTAAACATAAATTATTTGATTTGAAATTAAAAGAAGTGTTTAGATATAGAGATTTGATTTGGTTATTTACCAAGAGATCTTTTGTAGTGAAATATAAGCAGACCATTCTTGGACCTGCATGGATTTTTTTAAATCCATTTATTACAAGTATTATTTATACAATTGTATTCGGTGGAGTAGCAGGGATTGGAACTGAAGGTGTTCCGAAAATCCTGTTTTATTTATGTAGTAATGCTATGTGGATATTCTTTTCTACTAGTGTCACACAAAATGCAAGTGCTTTTACAGCGAATGCAAATGTTTTTGGAAAAGTTTATTTTCCACGATTAACGACACCATTATCAAATGTTTTATCTGCGGTCATTCAATTTGGTGTGCAAATGACTATGGTTATAGTATTCTTAATTTTTTATCTGATTAAAGGTGAAGTGCATCCTAATTGGTGGGCGTGGTTATTAATTCCGATAATATTAATCCACTTAGGCTTGTTAGGACTTGGAGTAGGAATTATTGTTTCTAGTTTGACTACAAAATACAGAGATTTGGCTATATTAGTTGGGTTTGGAGTTCAATTATGGATGTATGGAACGCCAATAGTATACCCACTTTCCCAATTAGGCGATGGAATACTTAGGAAACTAATGTTAATCAATCCAGTAAGTGCTCCGGTAGAGGTGTTCAGATATGCTGTTTTGGGACAGGGAACTATTGAACCTCTTTATTTGGGTATATCAGGGATTGTGACAATTGTAATTGCAGTGTTTGGAATTATTATTTTTAACAAAGTTGAAAGAACATTTATGGATACGGTATAGGAGAGAATTTAGATATGGAAAACCAAAACAAAGATATGGATGTTATGATTCAAATATCTAATGTGAAAAAGAGATATCGATTAGGTCAGATTGGAGGAGGAAGTCTTCAAGCTGATCTTCAAAGTTGGTGGGCACGGATTCGCGGAAAAGAGGATCCAAATACAAAAATAGGTGTGGATCAACGTAGTAATGGTGAAACATTTATGGCGTTAAATGGCATTGACTTAACGATTTATAAAGGAGAAGCTGTTGGTATTATCGGTGGTAATGGTGCCGGGAAAAGTACCCTTTTAAAACTTCTTTCTAGAGTTACTGCGCCCACAGAAGGTGAAATTGATATTTACGGACGAATTGCATCTATGTTAGAAGTAGGTACTGGATTTAGTCCAGAAATGACAGGGCGCGAAAATGTTTATATGAATGGCGCAATCCTTGGGATGACTAAGGCCGAAATCGATGCAAAAATGGAAGACATTATTGAATTTTCGGAAGTTCGGGAATTTATTGATACACCAGTAAAACGATATTCCAGTGGAATGTATGTTAAATTAGCTTTCTCTGTTGCCGCGCATCTTGACAGTGAGATTATGATTATGGATGAGGTCTTGGCTGTAGGAGACATGGCATTTCAGAAAAAATGTCTTGATAAGATGAGAGATGCCGCAAAGAAAGAAGGTAGAACAGTTCTTTACGTAAGCCATAATATGAATACCATTAGACAGCTATGCGATAGATGTATTGTGCTGGATAAGGGTAAAGTTATATTTGAAGGGGACGTCGAAAAAGGCATTGAAACTTATTTAGGGAGTAAGGGAAATTCGGAAAGCTATATTGAACTTTCAGAGATAAGAAGAAGTCGGGAATTTGCAAACCTTCCACTAAAAATGATGTCTTTTCAAGCGGAAAAAAAAGATAATTCTATTTATAAAGTTGGTGATAAAATTAGAGCGACTATAAAATATAAATGCAAAGAAACAATCGAAAATGGTTATTTTAGAGTGATAATTAAAACAATCGAGGGAACACCTGTAACAATGTCGTCAAACGATGAACCTTTTAGAATAAGTTCAAATCAAGAAGAAATAATTAGTTTTGAAATTGATACTACTAGATTAGTACCAGGACGATACTCAATAAGCCCAGTTTTTTATGTAATAAATAGTTTGGGAGGAAATAGTAGCCTTGATGGATTAAAGGAAATATATTGTTTTGAAATTGATACAGTTCCAGGATTCAATCATAATATGGTTTGGTTGAGAAAATATTGGGGAGACTATTACGCTGAGCCATTATTAATAGAGAAACATGAGAAATTATCATAAGTAATTTTATGCTACTTTACTGCGTGTTTTCTAAAACAATAAGAATTTTGTGAGAAATCATACATAAATGTAAAAGAAACATAGAAAGGAAATATGGTATTTTACTAAAATATCAAGCAAGAATAAGTATGGATACGATAAAAAGATTTTTTGATTGTTATGTACCAACTGAAACATGTAATTTGCGGTGTCATTATTGTTATATAACACAAAAAAGAAAATTTAATAACAAATTAGCATCTTTTTCACATTCAAAAGAAGAAATAAGAGCTGCCTTATCAAAAGAAAGGTTGGGTGGAACTTGTCTTATTAATTTATGTGCTGGTGGAGAAACTTTATTGTCAGGTGAGGTACTTGGGGTAGTATATGAGCTTCTTGAAGAAGGACATTTTGTAATGATAGTTACAAATGGAACATTGACAAATAGGTTTGAAGAAATGTCGGAATGGCCAGAACATCTGTTGAAACGATTATTCTTAAAAATATCTTTTCATTATTTAGAATTAAAAAGATTAAATATGCTAGAAAAATATGCGCATAATGTTAAAATGATTAGAAAAAAAGGAATATCATTTTCTATTGAGGCTACACCGTCCGATGAATTGGAACCATTTATTGATGAAATGAAGCAGTTTTGTATGCAGAATTTTGGGGGACTGTGTCATATTACCATTGCCAGAGATGAAAGGACAAGTGGAATAGAAATTCTTAGTGAGCATAGTTTTGAGGAGTATAAAAAAATCTGGGGAGTCTTTGACTCGGTAATGTTTGATTTTAAGTCAAAAATATTCTATCAAAAACGTAATGAATTTTGTTATGCAGGAGATTGGAGTGCATTTATAAATCTTGAAACAGGAAGTTTGCGACAGTGTTATTGTGGAAAAGAGTTGGGTAACATATATGACATTTCGAAACCATTAGAATTTGAGGCGATAGGATATGATTGCATAATGCCACATTGTTATAATGGACATGCCTTTTTAGCAATAGGTGATATTCCGGAACTTGACACTCCACCTTTTTCAGAAATGCGAAACAGAATCTGTAGCGATGGGACTGAATGGCTCTCTCATGAGATGAAAGAATTTATGAGCCATAAGTTAATTGAGAATAATGAAGAATACAGTGTTTTGAAAAAAAAGAGAATAAAAGTTAGATTTAAAACTGTTAAAGCATATAGAAAGATTAGAAGAACAATGGGGAAGATAAAGCGAAAGATTAAGAAAGCATAAAGCAATAATTTCATTTTAATGGTTATAATTGTTTTAACTTTATGTGGCAGAATAGCTCAAGTAGATAGTCTTGAATAATAGCAAAAACAAATAAAAAATATAATGGTAGATACATGCGTTTCGCCATTAATGATACTGAAATTGCTGAAAAATGCAATTGAATGAGGTGCATATGATTAAAAAAGATAACATTAGAAAAATGTTGTATTCTAACAAACTTACGAAAAACGTCATGTTATATAGGTCATATTTGATAAATGAAAAAGAAAAGAGACAAAACATTTATAATAATTGTTATCTTCCTTTAAAAAAGAAATTATCAGAGGACAAAAATTCAGTTTTGTTATTATTCACACCAGAATATCCTAATTTGGGAGATCATGTTATTACATTAGCTGAAAAGAAAATTTTGGATGACTTGAAGATTGGTTATATCGAAGTGACTCATTCACAAGTATGGAAATTATCTGAAATAAACAAAATAAATCTTTTTAATGGAAGAAATATAATAATAAATGGTGGAGGATTTTTGGGAACAATTTGGCCTAAAAGTGAGAATACGGTTAGGGAAATAATAAATAAATGTCCTGAGTCAAGAATAATTATTTTTCCACAGACGATATATTATGACAATACTGAATTGGGAAAGAAAGAGTTCAAAAAGGCTGTAAAAATATACAATAAAAAACATAATGTTCGAGTATTTGTAAGAGAACATATATCGTATGAACGGGTAAGTGGAAAAATTGAAAATGTTATTCTTGTTCCAGATATAGTAATGTACTTAAACGAAACCAATTGGGAGATTAAAAGACAAGGATGCCTTTTGTTGTTAAGAGATGATATCGAAAAAACATTACGGGAAGATGAAAAAAACAAAATACTTTATTTTGTTCAAAAGACATTTGGAAATGATGTAATTCAAAGCGATATGGTTTTAAAGAATAATTTTCCGGTAGAAAATCGTGATGTTGAAATTGAAAAGAAAATACATCAGCTTAAATCGTCGCAGTTAGTTATAACAGACAGATTGCATGGAATGATATTGGCAGCAATTACGGGTACGCCATGTATTGTGATTGATAGTAAAAGCCCTAAGATGAAAGGATGCTATGAGTGGTTAAAACATTTAGATTATATCCAATTTTCTGAGTGTATAGATGATATTCAATCTAAATACGAACTGATTCCAAAAGAAAGACATTACTATGATAATATCGATATTATGAGTAAATTTACTGAGTTGAAAGAAGCTTTACTAGAAATGAAACAAATATAGGTTAAAGGAGGATGTATATGCCAATAGTAAGTGTCATTATTCCAATTTACAACGTGGCAGATTATTTGGAAGAATGTATATTATCTGTATGTAATCAAGAATATTCGAATATTGAAATTATATTGGTTGATGATGGTTCTTCAGATAAATCGCCAGATATTTGTGATGAGTGGAGCAAAAAGGATCCTAGAATTAAGGTGATACATAAAAAGAATGGGGGATTATCTGACGCGAGAAATGCGGGGTTAAACATCGCTGAAGGAGAGTATATTTTCTTTTTAGACGGAGATGATTATGTTAGCGAAAGGTTGCTATCCACAGTTGTACCATATCTTGATGAGGGGTATGACATCGTTGGTTTTCGATATAGTTCTTTTGGAGATGAAATTGTAGGAAGAGAATGTAATTATAAGAGTGGAGAACTGACTTTTTTCGAAGAAGAAGACGTTTTGCATTTTTTGAATTATGAGTTGCTCCAATATTCTTATGGATGGGAATCATGGAGCAGAATATTTAGTAAAAAAATTATAGATGAACATAATATCAGGTTTGCTGATAATAAAAAAATATTTGCAGAAGATATGTATTTTAGTCTTTGTTATTATGCGTGTTGTAAAAAGGTAATAAGTATTAGTGACGTGCTTTATTATTATCGAGTTAGAAGTGGTTCAATAATGCAAACAAATACAGCAAGTAACTTTAATAAGATGGTTGAGCTATCCAAAGAAGTTTTCTCTTTTTATCAAACAAATCATTTTGAATTGTTATCTCAAAAAAGAGATATTCTTTTTTTCTTTATAATGAATAATGTTATAACCCGATTTATGGTGAAGAATGATTATGATGTGAAGAAATTGAGAAAAGAGCTTATTGAAGATGTTAAAGATTTTTCGTTTTTTAGAAGTAATATTCGAGGGTTAAAAAAATATAGCAAAGTATTACAGGATCTTTGGGGGAGTATCGAAGCAAAAAGAATTCTTTTTTTATACGATTATTTGTGTGATAATCATTTTATTCTATTTACAATTAGATTTCGAGGAGAACAAATTATTCGTAAGGTTACTGAAGGTGTAAAAAGAGTACCACATATCTTTTTATAAGAAGTTTATTAGTGGAGTAAATTATAATGAGAAAGTCTGGAAAAAGTAAACGGAAAGTTATGCGTGTCCTATTTTTGATTATGATAACTATTATAATTGTCAGCGGGATATATTTTATTTCACATATTACTAATTCAGATATAAAAAAAACATCATATTTTCTTCAGACAAGTTTTAAATTACCAGTCCGTATTCTTCAACTTTCTGATCTTCATAATAGCGAGTTTGGAACAGATAATAGTGAGTTAGTAGAATTAGTCAAAAAGCAATCGCCGGATATCATCCTCATGACCGGTGATATGATTAATCGTGATGATGACGATATTTCTGTTGCACTGAATCTAATATCTTCTCTAAAAGATATTGCTCCGGTTTACTATGGACATGGAAATCATGAGTATATGTGGATGGAGCGAACCGGAACAGATTTGAAGCAAAGCATTACAGATGCTGGAGCCGTTCTTTTAGACAAGGAATACGTAGATGTTGATGTGAAAGGAAACCAGCTGCGTATTGGTGGTTACATGGGATACTATCGCATTCCGTGGATGTTCAAAAGAACTGACGAAGAAACCCAGGAAGAGTACGCATTTTTTGATAACTTTGAAAATACAGATCGATACAAAATACTAATTAATCATATTCCAACCCAGTGGGTGGATTGGGATTACACACAGTATCCGGTTGATTTAGTCTTTTCAGGACACTATCACGGAGGACAGTGGGTACTTCCGGGAATTGGTGGAGTGTATGCGCCATACATTGGATTTAATCCACCGTTTGTAAAAGGAGTATACCACGGAAAATATGCTACCTGTGTGTTATCTTCCGGATTAGGGAATGAATATGCATATCTTCCGAGAGTTAATAATCCTCCGGAAGTCGTAGTAGTAGATTTAGTACCGAAGAATGAGAGTGAAAGTAATGAGTAAACAGAGACTGGATTACATTGATATAGCAAAAGCATATTTGATTTTTCTTGTGATTGTCGGACACATTCTGATTGTGCTGAATCCGACCTACTCAAAATTATTATTGTCTGCCGGAGAGTCATGGATTACATCCTTTCATATGCCGGCATTTTTCGTTATTCACGGAATCCTTTTTAATGAAGAGAAGTGGAAGAAAAAGTCATTCTGGAATTATTTAAAGTCCAGAAGTTTTTCGTTACTTGTTCCATATTTATTTTTTGAAACCATAGGAATTATTTGCAGATTGATTTTGTATAAACAGTCGATTAAAGATGGGCTTTATAATTTAATTACTGTTCGCTGTAATATCGGAGCAGATTGGTTTCTAATTGCTATGTTTATGGGCTGTATGGTCTTTTGGTTTGTGAATAGATATTTTAATCATATATGCAGCCTTTTGATGATTATATTAAGTTTTTTAATTCCTGTAATAATGCGTGAAAACCAACTGTTAATTGTTCTAAGTCGAGGAGTAATTGCTTTTGGCTTTATTATGATTGGATATTATGGAAAGAAAATGTTCTTGGATGAGAAAATCAAAACACCATTATGGATTGTTGGTTCTTTTCTTATCGTAACCGTAAGCGCCATAATGAATTTAAAAGTTGCAGGAAATGATATTTATTTAGGTGTAATTAACAGTCCGCTGACTCTTTACATGGGAGGCGTAAGCGGAACAGTTTTCACTTTGGGGATTGCGAAAATCATAAAAATAAAAGAGAGTGAAATCATAGGAAAACACACCCTTTCAATTATGGGAACACACCAACTGGTAATTTATACACTGCCGGTACTTTTCCCAATATTTAATAATGGAAATTTATTGTTGGGACTTTTGATGTTTTTGGCAATTGTGCTTTTTGAGATACCAGTAGTTTATTTGATTGATAAATATCTTTGGTTTTTTGTAGGAAAAAGGATAAAGAGTACGAAGTTGATTAATAAAAGATAAGTAATGAAGATATTTTTTTATTATGGAGGAAAAATATGGGGAAGATGTATTATAAGTTAATGGAAAAAGTAAATTCAATTATTACACATTATAATCATGCAAAGTATTGGAAAATGAAATTCAAATTACAGAGTAATAGTGTTAATGGAATTTTAAGAAATTATTATGTATATAAGATGAAAAAAATGGAAGCATTTAACGGTGCATCATTAGGAACTCGACCAAACGGTGGTTCACATTTTGAGGGGATTCCAAAATTACCACATGGATTAAAGGGAATTATTATATCACCTCATGCGCGAATAGGCAGTGAGTGTACAATATTTCAGCAAGTAACCATTGGAATAAAGGATTATTGCCATGAGCGAGATGAAGTACCAATTATTGGAAATAATGTAATGATTGGTGCTGGGGCAAAAATCTTGGGTAAAATAAAAATAGGAAATAATGTTACAATTGGTGCAAATGCTGTAATAACCAAGGACATTATGGATAATAAAACAGTAGTTGGAAACAATAGAATTATTAGTTAACTACTGTAAAAAGTAAATAAAATCAGATGACTTTCTTTCCAATAACCGGAATCTTGCGTACCAACCAAACAAGTACGAAACTGATTGCAAAACTTCCTAAAATTAATGCAGGAACCATTACAACAGGAGTAAAGGTTTCCGAATGAATACCCAATAAAACAAGTACATCAAGAACCAATGCGTGAATGATGTAAATGCCAAAACTATAGTCAGCAAGCTTCGCCCAAATGGTGCGGAGCTTTTCTTTATATGAAAGTTTACTCATTCGGTTTACGAAAAAAGTATATAAAGCACATGCTTCAATAATTACATTTGGCATTAAATACTTAGAATACTCAGAATTTTTGGTGATCAGTACAATTGCTGCCGTAAAAATCAAAGAAAGTATTCCAAGAACATATAATGAAAGTTCGCATTTCTTTGATAAAGGATAGCGGTATAAATAATAACCTAAAATAAAGTATCCGGTATATCCTAAACAAAACATAAAGTTTGTTTTTCCATAAATGTGTTCTAAGCTAGAACCGATTACAGGAAGCTTTACTAAATAACAACTCCATAACTGGAAAATGAAAAACAAAGCGATAAATAACTGCATTAACTGTTTGTCGTCAGTAAACTTTCGTAAAATAGGCGTAATCATGTAGAGGCAAATCAACATAAACAGAAACCAAAAATGGTAAGGCCCTTGTATTGCTTCCATAATAATTCCTTTAGCATTTAAAGAAGAATACTGTCCGGAGCAAATGAAAAATATCTGATAGATAACATTCCAAAACAGAAATGCGATAACCAGTCTTAAAATATTTTTCTTGAAGATTCCTTCTAAGGTGATTGTTCGATTTGGATCCAAAAAGAAACGACCGGAAATCATCACAAAAATAGGAACCTGCCATGTTACAATCGCACCACAAAGGGTATAAAAGGTCCAGTGCCAATTCCCCGGAGAGAAAAGTTCATCCTGTGGAACATGAACAGAAATCACTGCCAGAAGGGCAATGATTCTTAAAATATCCAGTTCTGTACTTCTATGTTTTAAATTTGTTTTTGTTTCGCTCATAATGTGCTCCTATATAATATACGCTACTCCTATTTTACAAGAGGAAATAATGCCTTGTAAAGAGCAATATTGCAAAACATCACAAAAAGTATGTATTGACAATGGTGCTGCATAGCTATAATATATTTCCATAGGGAAACTCCTTTATATATTCGTGATAATGAGTCAAAAAAGGAGGAATGAATTTGAAAAACACACAATACAGGACAAAGTCCTGGGAAGAATTAACCCTAGCGGACCATTTCATTTTCCAAAAGTTTATGTTGAATGATGAGTTGTGTAAGCAGGTGATTAGTGAAATTATTGGGAAGGAAGTCGTTAAGATTGAACGTTCTCAGTACGAAAAGAGCATTCAGATGCGTTGGGATTCTAAAGGGATTCGCTTAGACGTTTATGTAAAAGGGGATGACGAGGTTTATAACATTGAAATCCAAAATTCTGAAGAATCGTACATTCCAAAGCGTAGTCGATTCTATCAAAATATGATGGATTTAGACTTGTTGGAAAAAGGGGATAGTTATGAGGAATTGTGCCATAGCTATGTTATTTTTATCTGCACCTTCGATTATTTTGGTTTGGAACAGTATCGGTATACGTTTACCTACAAGTGTGCTGAGGTGGAAGGCTTGGAATTTGGTGATATGACCACCCATATCATTTTGAATACGATGGGATGTAAAGGAGATATTAGTGATAAACTAAAAACTTTCCTACAATGCATTAATGATGTATTCTCAGATGATTCATTTTCTGCTAAAATTAAACAAGAAGTTAATCGTATTAAGTTTAGTGAAGAATGGAGAGTGGAGTACATGTATTATGAACTGTCGCTAAAGGAACGTGAGAAAATCGGCGAAGCTCGAGGTATCGAGATTGGTGAGGCGCGTGCTGAAAAGAAATTCTCCACGTTGATATCCGCCTTATCAAAAGCAAACCGCATTGATGATATTCAACGGGTTTCAGAAGATGAGACCTATCGCAAACAGCTCTATAAGGAATTCCATATAGGAGAAGAGGATTAGCATGATGCACAAAGAAGCACAATACTTACTGAAAATTCTAAAATCCTTTATTCATCAGGAAGACCCTGGTGTTTTTTATGGTGACTGGAAGAAGCTGATTCGTCTGGCAGGTGTTCATTCTGTTACAAGTATTGTAGGGTATACCGTAATGACTTATCCGAACGACTCTAACAGAGAATATTCCGATATCCTAAGAAAGCAGTGTTTGGAATCCATTGGAGCTTTTTCGCAAAAAGCAGAATGTATGAAGGCATTAATGGAACAGTTGAATGATCGGCAGATTGACCATTTGGTGTTCAAAGGATTTATTGTTAGAGATTATTATCCGGTGCCGGAGCTTCGTACCTTCGGAGATATTGATTTTCTGATTCCGCTGAATATGCGAAAAAAAGCAGATGAATTGATGATGGAATTGGGATATCAAAGAGAAGCAGATTGGGAGCCGGTGTTTAGTTACCGCAAAGGCTTGGAGCATTATGAAATCCATACTGATGTGATGGAGGTGGATGTTTCTTCTAAGGCGAACTATAAAGAGTACTTTAGTCATACTTGGGAACGGGCAAAATTGCTGGAAGGCCGTACTTTTGTGCTTTCTCCGGAAGACCATTTAATTTATTTGCTCACACATATCGCTAAACATATCAATGGTTCCGGTGCGGGAATACGAATGTATTTGGATATTGCTGTTTTCCTACAGCATTTTCAGGGACAATTAAATCTTGAGTATTTAAAGCAGGAGCTGGAAAAATTGAAACTGATTGATTTTACCAATATGGTATTTACCTTGGTAAAAACAATCTTTCAAATTGAAAGCCCATGGGAATTGCGACAAATTGACTCTTCGGTGGTGGATGATTATGTGGAGTTTACCATGTCCGGTGGCGTTTTTGGACGTGCAGGAAGAGATGCGGGATTGATTGCTCTGAAAAACGAAAGCCGAGAGGACGGGGAACTTTCCCGAGGGAGGACTTTGCGGAAGCGATTGTTTCCGTCGGCTGCGTCTATTGAGAGCCGGTATACTTATCTGCAGGGAAAACATTGGTTACTTCCTTTTGCATGGGTGCATCGAATCTTTAAAACCAGAAGTACCTGGGGAGAACATTCTAAAGAAGCAAAGAGTATTATGAATACAGATAAAGAAAAAGTGGAAAAGCTGCAACGGATTTATAAAGAAATCGGAATGTAGTTTTTCAATTCTTATTATAAAATTACAAAGGAGTTTTGGTGTTGGATTTTCACATCAATCCTCCTTTTTTTGTTCCGGAAGCAAATTTTTTTTTTGGCTTTTTGAGGGAAAAATGGGGGATTTTTCCCAATAAAAATATTTTTTTTTATTTTTCGCCTGTTTTTTCAATACAAAATAGGGGGACAAATATCAGATTATACAAAAACAACTTTGGGAAATAAAGGAAATATGGGGGATTATCGGGGGGTGCTGTACAGTTTCAACAAAAAAGCCTTAAGACTGCGACTGAGAGGGTTCCTCCGTTGCTAAAAACGGTTTTATTTTTTACAATTTGAAGTAGAAAAAATTACAATTCGGATATGAATATTTTACACCTTTTCGTAAGATTAACATCTGTTAAGTAATTCTCCTCAATGATAAAATCCAGACATCAGAAAAAAAGTTAAACGAAAAAGGAGGAGAAACATGAGAAAGTTTAACAAATTTTTAACAGTAGCTTTATCTGTTGCTATGGTAGCAACGATGGCTGGAGGATGTGGAAAGTCAAATTCCACTAGTAGCAACGGAGGCGGTAAATCTGCTGACGGAAAGGTAACAATTAAGTTGTTCTCAAACCTGACTGACAGAAAGAACGGACAGGGTCTTGTAGAACAGACAATCATTGACGAGTATGAAAAGGAAAATCCAAATGTAAAGATCGAAGTTGAAGCATTGGATGAAGAAGCTTATAAGACAAAGTTTAAAGCTTATTCAATGAACGGTATGCCAGATGTAGTTAGTATCTGGGGTCAGCCGGCATTCCTTGATGAAGTTGTTGAAGCAGGAGTTCTTGCTGAATTAAACCAGGATGATTACAAAGATTATCAGTTTGTAGAAGGCTCATTAAACGGTTATACATATGACGGAAAATTATATGGTCTTCCAAGAAACACTGACATCGACGTTTTCTATTACAATCAGAAGATGTTTGAAGACAATGGTTGGGAAGTACCAAAGACATATGATGAATTATTAGAATTAGGTAAGAAGATTAACGAAAAAGGTATTGTACCTGTAGCTATGGACGGTGGTGACGGATGGCCACTTTGCTGCTACCTTGCAGACGTTCTCTTCAAGATTACAGGAACAGACTACTCAGACATTATCAGCAAGGCTATGGAATCAGGAGACTTTAGTGCACCTGAATTAAAGCAGGCTGCTCAGTTATTAAAAGATGCTGCAGATGCAAATCTTTTCCAGAAGGGTTATGACACTCAGGACTACGGCGCTGCTATGAACTTATTCACAAACGGACAGGCAGCTATGTTCTACATGGGAAGCTGGGAAACATCTATGGCTGTTAACGAAGATATCGCAGAAGATATCCGTACAAACATCAGAGTATTCACAATGCCTAAGGTTGAAGGCGGAAAAGCTGCTGACACTGACATTTCAGCTTGGAATGGTGGTGGATACGCAGTTAGCGCAAACTCAGAAGTTAAAGAAGAAGCTATCAAGTTCTTAAACTACATGTATCAGCCGGAAAAATTATCTAAACTTGGATGGGAAAACGGTGTTGGTCTTTCAGCACAGGATCAGAGCTCATACATGACAGGTAATGAAACTGAACTTCAGAAACAGATTGTAGATATCTTAAGCAAATCAACAAATCTTTCAGGAACACCAATCAATGACTTAGGAACATCAGCGTTCAAGACAAGCATTGAAAGCGAAATTCAGAGTGTTTGCAATGGAAGTAAGAGTGTAGACGATTTTCTTTCAGCAATTGGCGCGGCTTGTAAATAATTAATCGTATTGAAAATCATTAGGCCGCCGGAGTTTGTTCGGCGGCCTTTTTTAAAGGAGTATCAGATGAAAAAAATGTATAGTAATAAGATGGTTATTCTTAGCCTCATATTACCGGGATTATTGTTATTTGTATTTGCGATTCTTGCTCCAATCTGCTTAAGTGTTTATTACGGTTTTACCGACTATTCAGGTATGGGAAACTTCAACATGATTGGGTGGGAGAACTATAAAGAACTGATAAAAGATGAAGTCTTTATAACCTCTTTAAGAAATTCGCTGCTGTTGGCTATTGGATTTGTGTTTATTCAGCATCCGATTGCAATGATTGTTGCAGCAGTACTTGATAAATTAGGCGGAAAGGCAGAAAGCTTTTTCCGATGTGTTTATTTTATACCAAATGTTATTTCCATCGCAGTAATTGCTAAACTCTGGGGTTTTATTTATAACCCAAGTTTCGGCTTACTGAACAAAATCGTTAAGATTTTCGGTGGTTCGGGGGACATTAACTGGTTAAATGAAAAAAACGCCATTTGGTCAGTGCTTCTTGTTTTAATCTGGCACGGCTTTGGCTGGGGTATGTTAATTTATTATACGGGTATTAAGAATATTGATCCGGTTCTTTACGAAGCGGCAGCAATTGACGGAGCAAATCAGAGACAGACATTCTTAAGAGTTACCCTTCCGTTGATGAAGCCGGTTATTCAGGTAAATGTTACCATGGCTGTTATTTCTGCGTTAAAGCAGATGGAAACAGTATATTTACTGACACAGGGTGGTCCGGGAAACAGTACGCAGTTTGCAGCAAACTACCTGTACCAACAGGGATTTACAGCGTATCGGTACGGTTACGGTAATGCCATTGGTGTCATCTTCATTCTCATTTGTCTGATTGCCACCGTTGCACTCAACAAAGTCTTTGAGGATCGTGATGAAGTAAAACTTCGTAAGCTAGAAAAACAGAATAGAAAGAAAGTAAGGAGGGTAGCGTAAATGAATCAGAAAAAAAGAAGAAAAAAAATTGCAAAGCCCTTTTTATGGTTGATATTAATTATTATTGCGATAATTCAGATTTTTCCACTGGTTTGGTTATTGGACTTCTCTGTAGCAAGCAGTACGGAAATGTTCACCAGCGGACTGTTAATTATTCCGAAAAAAATTCAGTGGGGCAATTATTCCAAAGCGTTTACAGACGGACATTTCTTACTGTACTTAAAGAATAGTATTTTAATTAATTTCCTGGCTGTAGTATTAGTACTGATTGTTTCGATTATGGCAGGATTTGCCTGCAGAAGAATGCGTTGGAAACTAAGTGGCTTTGTGAAAACTTTGCTGTTAATGGGAATGATGATTCCAATCCATGCAACACTTTTGCCAAACTACAAAATTTACACAGAATTAGGATTGACAGATACGATTTGGGCATTGTTAATCCCTTACGTGGCATTCTCTTTGCCACAGGGCTTGTTCTTAATGACAAGCTTTATAGAGTCGATTCCGATTGAATTAGAAGAAGCGGCTGTTATTGACGGATGTGGTATCTACCGAATTATTTTCCAGGTTATCACTCCGATGTTAAAGACATCCATTGCTACTGTATCCATTATGACATTTTTGAACAACTGGAATGAATTTATGATGGCACGAATCTACTTGAGTACAGACACATGGAAAACGTTACCTTTTTCCATTCTGGACTTTACAGGCCAATACTCCTCAAACTATGCAATCCAGTTTGCGGTAATGGCTCTTACAGCAGCTCCGGCGATTATTGTTTATATCATCCTGAATAAACACATCACCAAGGGCGTGGCAATGGGTGCCGTTAAAGGATAGGGTTTTATGATGAAGGGTTTGAAACAGTGGGTCAGCAGACTTAGCGTGAAGAAAAAATTAATATTGTACGGTTATTTGTTTATTACACCGGTACTGGCGGCAGTTTGTGTCATTTTGTTATTTGACAATTATGATGATGTTTTAAAAGAGAAACAGGATACGGATTTAAGAACTGTCAATGCGTTGTCGGACAGTATTCGGCTGTTGCAAGCGGATATGGAGAATTTCTCTACCTACATCTGTATCAACGATCAGATTAAAGCGTTGCTGACTGCAGATAATCCGGAGGAAAAAAATGCTAATGCAAGACTTTGGTATGATGAAGCACCGATGCAGATGCTGCAGGAAATGATGGCATTAAAAGGTAGTGTTCAGACCATGGCAATTTATCCGGAAAATGGAGTACAGCCTTTTCTAAGATGTATGGATGGAAGTTCCTACGTTTCAAACCTTCAGATGATTCATAAAACAGATTCTTATATTGAAACCATTAATAGTAAAAACGGAATGCTTTGGAAGTTTGTTCCAAAGGGTTCCGGTGATACTTATAATACAAATCGAAAAAAGAAAATCGGATTATACAGAAGAATTTATGATTTCCGCAGCAAGAAAGTCATTGGGTTTATTGTTATTGGTGCAAATCAGAAGCAGTTCACTAATCTTTGCGAAAGCGCAGTCAATGATGAAAACGAAAGTGTTATTGTCTTGGATCAGAACAGTGGGGAATTATGCAAAGTTGGTAAAATTGATCCGGAGATTGAAAAGTACCTAAAACGGGAAGCTTTTGTAAAAGAAAATTATCGCTCGCGGGAAAATCATTTTAAGTATAAAGATTATGAAATTATTTGTAATCAATTAAGTTCTGATGCCAGTATTGTCTGCAAGATTGTTCCTAAGTACAGTAAGCAGACAAAGATGCTGGATGTGGCATATATGCCAATCGCCTTACTGGTTGGAATGCTGGTAGGGCTATTGCCGGTTTTACTGATTATTTCTAATTTTGTAACTACGTTGATTCATTTGGAAGAAAGAGAAAGCGAGTTAACTGCTTTGCAGGCGCAGATTAATCCTCACTTTTTATATAACACTTTGGATTCCCTGTACTGGCAGGCGACGGAAGCCGAGAACGAGGAAATTGCAGAAAGTGTTCTTGCTTTGTCAGATTTGTTCCGCCTGGTACTTAACCGGGGAAACAGCGAAGTGGCAGTAGAGCATGAACTGGAATTGGTTTCTAAATATCTTCAGATTCAGAAGATGCGTTTTTCAAAACGTTTGAATTACACAATTGAAGTGGATGAAGATGTGAAGAAAGCAATGATTCCGAAATTGATTATCCAACCGTTTGTAGAGAATGCGGTAGTGCATGGACTTGAAAATATTAGTACACCATGTAGTTTACGAGTGCTTGGAAAACGAGATGGAGAATGGATTTGTTTCAAGATTATCGATACTGGAATCGGTATGACATCGGAACAGATTGAGGCAATTTGGAAAGAAGAAACAGATCGTTACGCAAAACAGCGTATCGGAAGATATGCCATTAAGAATGTTCGGGAACGTTTGGATTTACGCTACAGCGGAAAATTCAAGATGAACATTGAAAGTTGCGTAGGAAAAGGAACCACGGTAACAATTTTGATTCCATGGAATGAGGGGTGATAAATAATGAAATTATTGGTTGCAGATGATGAAGATACAATTAGAAGAGGAGTGGCTAAATATATCCAACTTCACAGCAATCGTTTTGACAGAGTTTATGAGGCTGAAAACGGACAACAGGCTATGGACATTATTATGAAATATCAGCCGGAGATGGTTTTATTGGATGTGCAGATGCCATTAAAATCAGGGATTGATGTTATGAAGGAAATGCGCAAAGTCGGTCTGACACCGATTACCATTATCTTAAGCGGATATGATGAATTCCGCTTTGCACAGCAGGCTGTAAAATACGGTGCGGCAGAGTATTTGCTGAAGCCAATCCGTGCCAACGATATTTTGGACTGTATTAACGGACATATGGACACCAAGTACGGAAAAGAAGAAGTGGTTGTTTCCGGCGGAGAAAAGAAATCCATCGGCAATCATGTCCGGGAAGCACAGGAGTATATTTCTGAACATTACAGCGAAAATCTTTCGCTGGCTTCAGTGGCAGAAAAACTGGGAATTTCCAGTGGATATTTATCAACAATTTTGAAACAGAATCTGGAGTGTGGCTTTGTGGATTATTTGAACTCCGTTCGAATTGACAGAGCATGTTGCTATTTGGAACAGAACTACCTGAAAACTTATGAAGTAGCTTATAAAGTTGGCTTCAATGATGAGAAGTATTTCTCAAAGGTGTTTAAGAAAATTGTTGGAATGTCTCCAAGGGAATTTCGTATGAAAAGCTGACCCAATGAAGTTGTAATTGATGGAGAGAGTGATGAGTAAAAAAAATTATTATATTAATGAAAACGACGAATTTATAATTGAAGACTACAATCAAAAGAAACCTTTTGCCAGCTTTTTGCCGGCGGTTTCCGGATTGTATGGAAAACCAATGTGGGCATATTACGTTAATCGTGGACAGGGGATGGCCACCTTTGGTGTGAACAATAAGGATTATTCCATTATGGAATTTCAACCTGCAAACAAGGCGTATCGCCAGACAGCATTGCAGGGATTTCGAACGTTCTTAAAGGTGAAAAAAGCAGATGGTTCTACCGTGTTTTATGAACCCTTTAAGGATCAGCGTCTGGAATCGGAACAGAAGATTTCTCAAAAGATGATTATTACTTCTTATGATTTCAGATTAGAGGATGTGAATGAAACCCTTGGAATTAAAACTGAGGTAATGTTTTGTACCTTGCCGGGAGAAAATATTCCGGGACTGATTCGAAAAGTAAAAATTGAAAATATCGGAAGTGAGCCGGTATCCGTTGAAGTGGCAGATGGAATGGCTGTTATTATTCCATACTACCTGATTAATCAGGATATGAAAAATGAAAGTAATCTTCGTCAGGCATGGATGAGTGCAGACATGGATGATGGATTACCGTTTTATCGAATTAAGGCACTTCCTTATGATACAGCAGAAACAGTTCTTTTAGAAGGCGGAAACTTCTATTTGAACTTTAATTTTGCCGACGGAACAATGCAGGTGTCTGATACGATTGTAGACCCTGCAAATATTTTTGGCAGTATGACAGATTTCTCTGTACCGGTAAAGTTTTTGGAAGAAGATTTTGCGGTGCCGGAAGAACAGGTTTCCGTAGGTTATACGCCGTGTGCTTTTGGTTGCAAAAAGGCAGAACTGGCAGCAGGACAGGCTGATGTGACTTACACATTAATCGGTAGTGCTCCAAGTTTTAAGCAGTATCAGGATTTCCTGAAGAGCACCATTACACCGGACTATATGGAAGAGAAAATTAAAGAGAACAAGGAACTCATTGAACAGACAAAACGTCATGCATTTACTTCCAGCAGCTTTAAGGAGCTGGATTTGTATATGGGTCAGTCTTTCATGGACAATTACCTTCGTGGTGGTTATCCGATTGCACTGGGGAACGGAAAGCATGTGTTCTATGTTTATTCCAGAAAGCATGGTGACCTGGAACGAGAATACAATTTCTTCCAGGTGGATTCCACCAACTACTCTCAGGGAAATTCCAACTTCCGTGATGTAAATCAGAACAGAAGAAATGATGTTTATTTCTTCCCGTTTATTGAAGATACCGACTTAAAGACGTTCTTCAATTTGATTCAGCTGGATGGCTTTAATCCGTTGGTTCTGAACGGTTCTAAGTTTGAACAGGAAAACGAAGAAGGCTGTCGGGAAGTTTTGAACAAGTACTTCGGAGAAGAAGGAAAAGCGTTAGAAGAAACTATTGCAAAGGCGTTTACTCCGGGTTGCTTATTAATGGATTTGGAACAGAAAAAATTGTCCTTACAGCAGGGAACTTTAGACGACTTTTTAAATGATTTATTAGAACAATGTCTGAAGGTGGATATGGCAACCTTCCAGGAAGGATATTGGGTTGACCACTGGATTTACAATATTGATTTATTGGAACAGTATGTGCAGATGTATCCTGACAAAATCAGGGAAATCATGTTCCAAAAGGAAGAGTATACCTTCTTTGACAATGATGAGTTTGTGGTACCAAGAAACAAGCGTTATGTGTTAACAGATGCAGGGGTTCGTCAGTACGGCGCAGTACAGAAAAATGCGGAGAAGGCTAAACTGATTGCCGAGAGAAGCTTCCGTCCAAATCAGGTGCGTACCAACAAAGGACAGGGAGAGATTTACTATACCTCTTTGGCATCCAAGATTTTTGTTTTATTGACGAATAAGGTAGCTTCCCTTGACCCGGAAGGTATTGGTATTGAAATGGAAGGCGGAAAACCGGGATGGTGTGATGCATTAAACGGAATGCCTGGAATTATCGGTTCTTCCATTAATGAAAGTGCAGAAGTAGGACGTCTGGCGTCTATGATGCTGGAACTGGTGGACAGGGATGAGAACATCCGCATTCCAACGGAAGCGAAATTCTTCTTCGATTGCATTTTCCGTTTACTGAAAGAGGGAATTCAGGGAATGGAATATTGGGAAAAGAGTAACAATGCAAAAGAAATGTATCGTGAAATGATTACCATGGGTATTGACGGAAAAGAAGAAATTATTTCTGCCAATGAAGCAAGAACATTTTTGAAATTAATTGTTGATCGTGTTCAGGCAGGACTGGAAAAAGCCTTTGATGACGAAAAAGGTGTTTATAACACCTACTTCATCAATGAAGCGGTTGATTATAAATTGGAAACTGATAAAGAAGGAAACCAACTTTATGGAGCCATGGGATTGCCACTAGTTCATGTTTGTGAATTTAAGAGCCGTCCGATTCCACCGTTCTTGGAAGGACAGGTTCATATGATGAGAACTAATCCGGAAGTTTCGGAAAAATTGCATCAGTCCTTAAAGAACAGTGAAATCTATGACAGCAAATTGCAGATGTTTAAACTGAATGAAAATGTTATGGAGGAAACAAAGGAAATCGGTAGACAGAACGTTTTCCCAAGAGGTTGGTTGGAGAATGAAGCGGTGTTCCTGCATATGGAATACAAGTACTTCCTGGAACTGCTCCGTTCCGGATTGTATGATGAGTTTTATTATTATCTGAAGAATTCTTTTATTCCGGCACTGGATCCGGAAATGTACGGAAGAAGTATTTTGGAAAATTCTTCCTTTATTGCCAGCTCAGCGCATCCGAATGAAAGCCTTCACGGTACCGGGTACCAGTCCAGATTAACCGGAGCTTCTACGGAAATGCTTCATATGTGGCGCATGATGACAGTCGGACAAAGACCGTTCATCCTCAACGACAAGAAGGAACTTTGCTTCAAGCCGGAACCAAAACTGCCGGTATGGCTTTTCACACAGCAGGAACAGACGGTTTCCTTCTACGGAAAAGATGGCTTGTATACTTTTGTTCAGCCAAAGAACAGCTTTGCATGCAATTTGTTCGGCAACACGCTGACAATTTATCAGAACGAGGCGGGACTGAACACTTATGATACAGCGGCAAAAATTGACAGAATTTATTTATATGAAAATGATAAATTAGTGGAACGGATTGAAGGGGACACCGTCAGTGAACCTTACGCAAGTAAAATCCGAAACGGCGAAATCGACAAAATTGAAATTGTTATATCAAAGTAGCGGAAGGAGTTAAAAATGAGCAAGGACTTAAAGAGTATTATTGACTACGACCAGAATGGTTTTATTATTCATGGAAAACATGAATTTTTAATCGGTGGGGAATTTCATTATTTCCGTGTTCCTGCAGCAATGTGGGAAGACCGTTTGCAGAAAATGAAAGCCACCGGAGCAAATCTGATTTCGGTTTATATTGCATGGAATATGCATGAGCCGGAAGAAGGAAAGCAGCGTTGGGACGGCGACTACGATTTGGACCGTTTCCTGACATTGTGTGAAAAGTACGGCTTTTACGTGTTGATTAAACCGGGTCCGTATATTTGTGCGGAATTGGACTTCGGTGGTCATCCGGACTGGCTGATCAAGAAAGTTGCCAACAAGGAATTCCGTATACGTATGTTGGACGAAAAGTATCTGGAACTTTGTAAGTATTGGTACAAATCCGTTGCAGACCAGATTCGTCCACACTTAATTACCAACGGCGGCAATATTATTGCAGCACAGGTGGAAAATGAATACGATCACCTGATGGAATACGGCGAAGAACCGATTTCTTTGGAAGATGCCATTTCATACTTTATGTTCCTGAAAGGTTCCATGGAAGAGTATGGCATCAACGTGCCGAAATTTGCCAATGAAGCGGAATTTTTAAGAGGCAAAGGCATTATTGATACAAGAACTTACTATCCGAATATTCCGGGACTCTGGATGTCTGAGTATGAGCGTTTTGAGCAGAAACTTTTAAGCTCCAAGGAAACTCAGCCGGATGCTCCGATTATGATTTTGGAATTGCAGGCAGGATGGTTTTCACAGATTGGTACCCCAACCTACATTCCGGAAGTGGATGTGGTAGAAGGGGTGTCCAAAAGCGTATTTATCACCGGCGCATCCATTGTCAACTACTATATGATGGTGGGTGGAACAACCTTCCCATTTATTGGTGGTCGTGGAGATGTGGCACTGGGTGGTTACGGAAATATTACCAGCTATGATTTTGGTGGGGCACCGGTAGGAGAAACCGGTGAAATTCATCGGGATAAATATTACTGGATTAAAGGCTTTATCCGTTTTGCTAAAGAATTTTACCACCTTATTGCTCAAAGTGACCACAAAGAGTATATGGAAATTATTTCCGGCGGAGAAAACATTGCAGTGTTGAACAAAGACGATTCCTTCCTGGATGTTTCTCTGAACAAAGCTTACGAGAATTTCACAACCTATCAGGAAGGAAATAACGAAGGAAGATTTTTCTTTGTTCGTAATGTGGAAGAATCAGACAAGAAGATTTCAGTCCGTGTTCCGGCCGAATTAAACGACAGAGAATACATTTTTGATACCGTAATTAAAGCAAACCAGACTAGAATGTTCCCGGTAGCTTTCTATATTCCAAACACAAAAGTGAAGCTTCATTATGCAACTTCTGAAATCTGGATGACAGAAAAATACGGAGATGAAACTGCAGTGGTTATGCATGGAACCAAAGGCACTGCAGGTGAACTTTGCCTGAATGTCAGCCCCACTGATGTGGAAGTTTTAGCAGGTAATGTAAAGAAATACGATGGTGGAAATGGTACTGTGATTCTTTCCTACATTCACGGGGAACCGGTGATTATCAAAGCCGGAGAAAGCCGTTTCTTTATTTTAGAGGAAGCAATGATTGGTCGTGTAGACTGTCTGAAAGAAGGATTGCTATTCTACAACGTTTATTATATGGAAAATATTTTAGAATCCAATCAAAAGATTGAACTGGAATTACAGTTTAAAGAAGATTCCAACAATCAGATTCTCTTCTATCCAATGAACGAAGGAGTTCTGAAAGATGCTTCCTTCGATGGCGAGGAAGTGGTTATTCAAAACAAGGATAATGGAATGCAGGAAGTGGCTTTTGAAGCTGCACGTTTTGCAAACCGCCCGACGGTTCAGTGGACTTCGGATTGGAAGTATTGTGCCGACAGTGCTGAAATTAATGCAGACTTTGACGATAGTCAGTGGAAGACATTGGCAAAGCCGACTTCTTTAGAGGAAGAAGATTTCTTTAAACATGGCTATTACTGGTATCGCACCAGCTTTGAATTGGAAGATGATGTCAAAGACGGATACCTGTATTTCGACCACAATGATACGGACAGATATCTTCTTTACATTAACGGAGAGTTGGTATTCCGTGCCAGAAACAAATCCATTGACCGACACAACATTACTGCAGCATTGAAGAAGGGAACCAACACTTTAGCAGTACTGTACGCTAACGAATTCCACAACAAGTCTCATCCACACGAAGGAGACATTGTTAAGATGAGTGGTATTATGAAGCCAATGTTCATCAAAGGAAACTATGCAAACAGCACTCCTTTGGATGTGACATTAGAATCCTTCAAGGTACGCTATCAGCTCAGCGGTTATCATCAGGGATTCCATACCTTGGAATACAATGATTCCCGTTGGCAGGCTTCACCACAGGTGGAAAAGATGGTTGTTGGCAAGGAAATGGGACACGTTGTATGGTTCCGAAGACATTTCACATACAATCCGGCAGAAGGATTCGCTGCTCCGTTGCAGATTATCCCAATTAAGGCAGATGAAAGATTGTTGATTTATGTCAATGGAAAACCGGTAGCACAATATGATATAATTGGACCACAGGAAGAATTTTACATTCCGGATTCATATCTGAACAAAAATGCAGACAATGTAATTTCCATGGTTTTGGAATGTCCGGGATTTTTTGAAGAGATTATGAGCGGTTATAGAAGAGGCTTTTTGTACAATCCAATTGTACAGCCGGCTTATGTGTCCAAGGTGGCTAAAATCGAACTGAAAAAATAAATAGAGATACAATAAGATTGACGCGAAAATTTTCTACTATAACATATGCTTGAAAGAGAGGATATGCGTATGAAACAAGGAAAGATGTTTATGGTGTTTCTTGTTTTGGTACTTGCTATGGAGCTTTCTGTTACCGGCATTCGTGCGGAAGAAGTGAGTTCCACGGTGATTGCGGAAACGGAAACCACCACGGCAGAAACAGCACAGAAACCTTCTGTGAAAAAACAGTCCTTGAAGAAAATTCGGGTCAGAGTGAAAAAGTCAGACCTTTTGAGTTTCTTCAAAAGGTCTGCTTTTATTGGGAGCTCCATTGGCGTCGGACAAAGAATGTACCTGGATTATGAAGGTCGGAAATATCTGGGTTCTCCGAAAATGTTAGTGAAGGGCTGCTATTCGTTCTCCAATGATAACATTGTGGGCGGTCAGTATCGCCTGACCTATCAGGGAAAAGATTATTCTGCAAGAGATGCCGTTGCGAAGGCAAAAGTCAAATATGTTTTCATCAACATGGGAACCAACGATTTATATGAAACCCCGGAAAAAGTCTACGAACGCTACAAAAATTACATTAAAGGCATTCAGAAGAAGAACCCGGGAATTCGGATTTTCATTGAAAGCACCACCCCGGTATTTCACGCCGGACAGAAAGGAGGCCTTAACAACAAAAATGTAAACCGCCTCAACAAGCTGATGGAAAAATATTGCAACAGAAATCGGGACCTTTACTTCATTGACATTACTACGGCACTGAAGGATTCTCACGGTGGTTTGGCAGCGGAATACTGCAGTGATCATTACGTTCATATCACTATGAGTGGCTACAGAGTCTGGACACAAAAAGTTTGCGCTTATGTAAAACACTTGCTTATTCAGGAAAAGAAGGCTAAAATTGCAGTGAAATACGCAAAGAAGCGTAAAATAAAAAAGGAATATATGCGAGCAAAACGTTTGGTCGGTCAGTTGGAAAAGAGTACACTGAAGACCGAATTGACGAAAAAGCTCAAAGGAATAAAGTATGATTAAAGTAGATTTGATTACCGGCTTCTTAGGCGCCGGAAAAACCACGTTTATGATTGAATATGCCAGACACTTTGTTAATCAGGGGAAGAAGGTGGCAATCATCGTAAACGATCACGGAGCTATTAACGTAGACCGGATTTTATTGCAGGAAGCCGTCGGTGATTCCTGTCACCTGGAAATGGTGATCGGTGGAGACCGGGATTGCAGTCGCCGACGCATGAAGACCAAACTCATCACGATGGCGATGGAAGGATACCAACAGGTTCTTGTGGAGCCTTCCGGAATATTTGATGTGGATGATTTGTTTGATTTGCTGTACGAAGAACCGTTGGAACGCTGGTATGAGCGTGGCAACGTCCTGACAATCGTGGACGCCGGTCTGGAAAGTGATTTGTCTTTAAAGTCTAAATACATCCTTTCCACGCAGATTCTAAAAGCCGGCATGATTGTAATTAGTAAGGCAAGGGCAGAAGAAACGGAAAAAATCGAAGCCGTAAAATCTTTGATTCATTCCTGTCTTCAGCAGTTCCAGTGTGACCGAAAGTTATTGAATTTCTATTGCTGGGAAAAAGGAAATATTACAGAAGAAGACTTTAGAAGACTATCCGGTGCATCCTATCGCTCTGCCGAATTAGCAAAGCCGGTGGAACTGGAAAATCAGGATTTCGATTCTGTCTTTTTCTTCCACGTTAAAACTCCGATTACATCTTTAAAAGAAACTGTGGAAAAAATGATGTCGGATCCGAATGCCGGAAATATCTTTCGCCTAAAAGGGTTCATTAAAGATGACCAAGGGCAGTGGCTGGAAGTTAACGCTACAAAGCAAGAAACCCGCATCCGCCCCATTTCCATTGGCCAGGAATTGTTTATCGTCATCGGAGAAGATTTGAATGAAGAAGTGATAGGCTCCTATTGGGATGACTATCAAAATGAATAAAAGAACCAGCCTCCTGCGTGGCAGGAGGCTGGTTTCTTGTGGGGGTGCGGCTTTGGGAGGATTTTCTTGTGGCGGTGCCGTATGTTAGAGGAAAAATGAAATAATAAGGTACACTTTTTCATGTGAAAAATTGTCGGTGTACCCTGATGAAGAGTGAAAATGCAAAGATAGGGTACAGTTTTAGAAATGAAAAAATGAGGGTGTACCCTACAAAGGAGAAAAACTGAATAGATAGGGTACACTTTTGGAAATGAAAAAATAGAGGCGTACCCTACAAAGAGGAGAAAATGAAAATATAAGGTATATGCCCGGAAAAAATGAAATTTTACTGTACCTTGCAAAACTAGAAAAAAGAAAACATAAGGTCTACACAAACAAAACGTGACTTTATGTGGTACCTTACAGATGAGAAAAAATGAAATCACAGGGTACGCACTCTCCAAAACGTCTCAAACTTCAGTGAAATGCACGCCCCCACCACATAAAAACACCACGCACAGCGTGGTGTTTTTTCTGATTAATAACTTACTCCTGAATAACTTTCATTAACCCGATACAAAATTCTGGTAAACAAATAATTGTGTTCGGCTAATGTAGTCATTTTCTTATTTTGATATAAATAGTCAGCTAAATCATAAACAGTTATAGTTTTGATTGTGCCATAAATGACATTGCCCTGATTGTCTTTCGCGTATGCGCGAACAAGAACCGGGGCGGTTAAAAAGCGCTTACTTAATGCACCGTACTTCATGGTCATCATATAATCCTTACGACTTTCAAAGGAAGTGTCGGAAGTCATTAAGTGATAATCTTTTGTTTGTGCTAAACCACCGGTCAAATCTTTATATGTAAAGACATAGTCGTTGGAATTATTCAGAACCATATCTGCGTTGGAACTGTATCCCTGTAATCCGTAGATTAAACCAACCTCTGATATTTTGTCAGGATTTCCGGATACCGAATAAACTGTTCGGAAACCTTCAATGGAAGTATTAATCTGGAATCCTTTGATGTCCACAGCAATTGCTTCTTCTGTAGTGGTTTCCTGAACTGTAGTAGTCTCCGGAACTGTAGTGGTTTCCTGAACCGTAGTAGTCTCCGGAACTGTAGTGGTTTCTTCTGCCATGACATTGACAGTAAAGGAAGCTCTTTCCGACTCAAATCCGTTAAGGACACCAGAAAGCTCCAATGTATGCTCTCCAGCGGTAAATCCAGAATAAGTGTAAGCGGAGAGAACTACATTTTCCATAAATGTGCCATCAATATATACATTGTATGTCTGACCATTCAAAGGATTTCCCATAACAAAGGAAATTGTTCCGGGGCTGTTGCTGCTGGCAAGAACACCGAATGGTTTCACTGGCTTTTCTAATATTTGTTCTGTAGTTGTTTCCTGTTTCGTAGTCGTTTCCTGATTTGGATCAAAAGTGGTCCAAGTGCCATTTTTATAAATCCAGTTGTTACCACCGTCCATGGAAAGACCGGGTTCCTGGTCACTTGGATAGCGATTAGTTGCACTACTGTAAAAGATGACTCTTGGATTTGTAATATTATCCGGAATGATGTATTTGTAATAGCCGGTCTTTTCGTCATAAGACATCGGTAATCCCGGCCAACCACTGTTAGGAGTTCCATCAAGAGCATCGTAAGCGTAGCAGTAAACTGGGGTACTCCATCCGGAAGGTACATCAATATAAGCTGAACGTTTCGGCGCTTCCGTTGTTGTTTCGATAGCATTTTGCCAATCGTAAACAACGGCAATTCCCGTGCTTCCGACAGTACCGGAAATGGTGGATGAAGTAACCGTGAAAGTATTGCCGGTAATTTCATCAGTGTAGGTTCCCGGTGCCACCAAAGAGCCACCGTTTGGAATAGAAACGGCGCCGCTTCCGGAACCCATGGCAATGACAACACCTTTCTCTCTACAGACTGCAGCGACATTGTTAGAAGAAACAAAGTATTCACTCTGTCCTACCATAGCGTTGTGGAAATGGTTGATAGCTGCAACTTCTGCACTCTTAAAATGAGTACTTCCTTTCACGCCGGCATAGATTTCAGTTTTTACTGCTGAAGACGGACGCGAGAAGTAGAGTGCTGTAGCAGACTGACGACTTGCTGCCATAGCATAAGCACGGTCAATGACGTTCTGGGACATCTGGTTGGAATATCCTGCATCGGTTCCGTTGGACCAGTTGTCGTGACTTTCACCCCAGTAGACCAGTTTGGAAGCAGGAATGCCACGATGAGTCCAGTTCCCGTAACTGGTGGGTGCTGTTCCTTTATCAAAGGCTTCTCGAAGTGTCTGGCCGTAAGAACTGTCGGTGACACTCATATAGTTCGTATATTCTCCCATTAAAGTGGTGTTTTGGCTGCTGGAAGAAGCTCCCGGCTCGCCAAGGATTTCCCCATAATGATAAACGCCGGTGTTTTCACAAACCGTTGACCAGAAAGCACAGTCTTCACTAGGAAGTCCGATATGCTTTGCGGCATCCCAACGAATACCATCCACACCCAGGGATTTCAAATCCAAAATGTAGTTACGCACTAACTGCTGAACGTAGGAATTTTCAGAATTAATATCCTGCATTCCCAGGTTTCCGTGTGTTACAGCGTAACGATTGGAATAGTTATCAATCTGTCCGTAATTGTGCCAATAAGTATCAGCTTTCAAATCACTCTGAATGTTGCTGTGATCTCCGGCAAGATGATTTGCCACTACGTCTACAATGACCTTAATGCCATATTTGTCCGCTTCTGTACACAACTGTTGTAATTCATTTCTGGTACCTAAATCATTGGATGAAACTGAAAAGCCAAGAGGCTGATACAGCCAGTACCAAATGCCGGAATTAACACCGGTTTGTGCAGGGGACGTTTGGATGGAAGTAAAGCCTGCTTTGGCAATATTTGGCAACTCTGCTTTGATATCGTTGTACTTCCAGTCAAAGCAATGAAGAATGACTCCATCCTGGATATTGCTTTGCAATCCATAGCTGTTTGTGGCTGCAGAAACCTGCAGCGAATCTGGGTTCTTCACGACGTCTGTCAAAAAAATAGAGGTCGAAAGTAGAACCGGTAACATAAAAATACTTAACCCTTTTTTGATATTCAATTTTTTTCCGCTCCTTTTTCAATATTTCCATAATGATTTTACCAAAAAATTGATAAAAAAACTGCCAAAATTGCAAAAAAGTAAAAATAAAATCCTTTTTTTTCGCAAGATTCTATATAAAGTTGTTTTATTATATTAGATTTTGTAGTATATTATATATAAGACATACGAGCGGAGGTACAAACATATGAAAAAATTGATAGTTTTAGCAAGTGTTTTAACACTTGTCTTCGTTCTTACAGCTTGTGGTGGAAGCGATTCCAATAGTGAGAAAAAGGAAAATGCAAACCAAAAAGTAACTGAGGCGAAGAACAAAAAGGATGATAAGAAAAAAGAGGAGACGACTGAAGAGCAGGCAACAACAGTAACGACAGCAAAACTGAGTTACGCAACAGTAAATGCCCCGACAGGATGGTCCATTGTTGAAAAGACAATTAATATGGCAAACTTACAGAAAGATGATGGATCAGCGACCATGAAGGTATGGTGTTCAGCATTTATCGGAGCTGAAGAATTCATTAATAATGAATTAACAAAGTATGATGATAAGAAGAAGTATAAGAAGAGTGATAAACCGGAAATATTCAAGTTAGAATTTGAAAACACAGGATTGACATACTACGGATATCATCCTGATAAGATTGAAGACCAGTTTATTGTTGCATGTGATGCAAAGAAAGGTTACGTTGAAGTTGATGGAAATGGCGTTACCATTGATGAAGCCACAGGCTTTATCCAATCCATTCAGGTAGTAACCAAAGAAAAGAAATATTAAATTGAATAATCCGGGAGGGCTGTCTGGAATTGATGCATTTCATTTCTCCGCAGCCCTTCCTTTGTACCAAAAAATCCCGGAAGAAACTTCCGGGATTTTTTATGTCTGTAATTTTAGTGTGCCAGGATACTTCCATAATCAAATGGGTTCTCTGTATATTGTGGATTTACCACTTTCAAAATACGATTGTACAAATAGTTGTGAGCTTCCGGAGTGCCAAAATAGTTTCCGTTGTAGAGAACTTCTGCAACCCGGAAAATTGTGTAATCATAAACATTGGTGTATACGTAACTTCCGTCGCTTAATTTGGCGTATGCCCGGAGAGACATATTTGTAGAAAACTCTTTTGCATTGCCGTGAGCAAACAACATAGTCATGGAATGACGGGTTGTTTTGGAACCACTCTGAAGCAATTCCGGCAAGTTTGTTGTGGATGCAAAATGTTTCACATATGGATGGTCATCACGAACATATAAATCGCTTGGATTACTGTAATCTTTCAGCGCATAAACGAGACCGATTTCCCGAACCTGCTTTTCTTCAATGGAAGGTTCTACGGAGTAAACCGTTCTGAAACCGTTGAGGGAAGGATTGATCTGATATCCGTCCAAAGATAATCCGGAAGTTACCGTGTGAATGGTTTCAACTTCCTTTTCGGTTGTCGGTTCTTCCGTGGTCGGTTCTGCAGTTGTCGGTTCCGGTGTTGTTGTTTCCGGTGGAGTCACATCTTCAATAGTAATACGATTAAAGTTTACGGTTGTTCCTGATTCTACGCCAACACCTAATTCAAACATCACCTTAATCTGTCCGGAGGACACCTGATAGGTGCCAACAATGTCTTTCGCAACGCCGGCAGAAGTGTTGGTATAAACCGGATTGTCGGTGCCGTTGGAAAGGTCTTCCTTCATTCCGATAGAGGCATTTTTGTCTGTGGTTACATTGGCAGTAACCTTATAGGTGTGACCGGCTGTAACGTCTGTAGTGTAACTTGCCTGAATTAACCAGGCAGTTCCTAAGGTGTTCTGTTTTGCCTTCACGGAAAATTCCGGTGAAGTTCCTTTCTTATAAGAAGCTTCTGCAGGAACCCAGTTTCCGTAGAAGAGTCCCCACTTGCCTTCTGTTGCCCAGGTATTGGAAGCAGCAGTGGTGTATCCGTCAGAAACGGTAGTCGGTTCTGCAGTGGTTGGTTCCGGCGTTGTAGTTTCTTCCGCAGCAGTGCGGTCAATTAATTCCCAACGCTGGTTGTTATTGTTTGTCAATGCTTCCTGCGTAACTTTGTAGCCGGCACCTTCTCCGTTATCTGTCAGAGCATAAAGACTAGCCTGATTGATAATGCGGTAGGTTCCGTCAGCCACCTGTTCTAAACGGAAGTTCTGAGCTTTGTTGTTATTTAAGTCCCAGGTCTGATACTGAATACCGGTTCCTGTAGAACCAACCGGATTATCCAATCCTCTTGTTGGAGCACATTTTGGTGACATGGTGTACCAACCTGTGGATTTCTTTGTGAACTTGAACTGCTGTGCTGCAGAATTGTTAATAGACCAAGTCTGCAACTGCAAACTGTTTTTGTCTTCGCCGTTTGGAATGTCCAAGCATCTTCCGGTTGCAAGGTTCTTCACTACATAGTAATGATTTTCATTTATCGGTGAAGCAGAAGACTTGGATGGATTTGCCAGCTCTACGTCATTGGATACCGGAGTTCCAAAGAATGGATAATCATCATGCCATGTAAACATCTGCATATGAATATCTCTGTCCCAACCGCCGCCGGAACGTTTTGCTGCATGATAGACGATCCAGTCCTCCGTTCCGTCCGGAGACTGAACAAAGGATGCATGACCGACACCGTGAACGGTAGAAGTCTGCTGGAATACCGGTTCGCTTCCTTTAGACCAGGCAGAAGGATTTAAGAAATCACCGTTGGTACAGGTGAGGCGTCCCAAACAATAAGAGTCAGTCCAACTTCCGCTGGCGGAATAAATGATATGTACTTTTCCGTTCTTAATCAGTACTTCCGGTCCTTCGTTAACCTGAGGGCTTGTATTTGTTTCCCAACCATAAGTTGGTGTAGAAATACAAACACGGTTGGAGGATATTGTCCATGGATTGCTCATTTCTGCAATATAGATTTTCTGAGAAACATTGGTGTCCCCTTCCCAACCGGACCAAACACAATAAAGTCTTCCGCCGTACTCAAAGGCGGTGGTGTCAATGGACCATTTGTTAGTGCTATCTGCAAGACGGCCTTTCAAGGTATACGCACCGTCTAATGGATCGTTAGGATTTGTTCCACCTTGTAATACGTAGGTACGGTGGCTATCGTTTCCACCACGGTTTACTTCAGGTGCAAAGTAAGAATACCAATGTCCGCGTAAGTAGATACATTCCGGAGCCCAATAAGAGGAGAGCGTTTCAGTGCCGGAATAATCATTCTGGAAAATATTGTGATATTGTGCAATTCCCAACTGGGTTAAATCATTCATCTTGTATAAAGCAACACCACCACTGGACTGACAGTAGTAGTAAGAGTTGCCGGCTTTAAATACCCAAGGGTCTGCACCGTCATAACGGATTGGATTGGTGAAGCAATTGGTGCTTCGAACTACTTCCAGTTTCCAAAGCTGGCGGTCATCATTTGCCACAGCGTATTGAGCAATGTTGCCTGTATCGGTTAATGCAAAACCGCTTGGTTTACTGATGATTCTTACATAACCGTTTCCGGCGTCTGTAATCTGATAGTCCTGTGCGCCTTCTCCGTTCTGCTGGTAAATCTGATGAGTCTTTCCGGATTCTTTGGAATAAGACGGATCATCAAAAGCCTTTGTTTTGGCACACATTGGTACAATACAGTAATATCCTTCGCTGACAGAAGGAATGAATTTAAATTGCTGTGCAGCTGTTCCATTGCTACTGTAAGACTGGAGCAAGGTCCCATTTTCGTTGCTTCCGTTTGCCACATCAATAACCTTTCCAGTAGATTTGTTTACAATGCGGTAAATCGCATTCGCGTTAATAGTCATACCCGTTGCTCCTGAAATTTTCTGTTCTCCAACGCCAATATAAAG
>JAEFAB010000016.1 GCA_016292095.1 Eubacterium sp.
ATTCCAGAAATTCAATTTCTCTGGTTCGTTTTGCTTCGTCATAATCCAACGATTCCAGTTGTTTCTTCAACCCGGTATATCTGGCGTATTCCTGTTTCAACGAATCTGCGTAAGCCTTCAATTTTTCACCGGAAAACTGATCCAGAATTTCCATTTGTTTTCTTGGGTAAAGTAAAGACTGGTGCTCGTGTTGTCCATAAATATCCACTAACAGTGCCATTGCTTTTTTCAAGGTATTTAAATTCACTGTTTCGCCGTTAATTTTTGATACGGAACGGCCATCTGATATTTTTCTGGTTACAATGACAGTATGGTCATCTTCCATATAAATATCCATTCCCTTAAGGAGTTCAGCTTCCCGTTCACTGACAGAAAAGGTCAGCTCCACCAGAGAATAATCCGTCCCCTGACGAATGAGTTCCTTCGATGCTTTCTGTCCTAAAGCCACATTGACGGAACCTAAAATCAGGGATTTTCCCGCTCCTGTTTCGCCGGTAAACACAATCAGACCGTTTTGAAAGTCCACGTCCACTTCTTCAATTAAAGCCAAATTTTTTACGTGTAAATTTTGTAACATGTATCCTCCTTCTTGTGTTTCTCTCCAAGCATTTTAACCTTCAATCAGATTGTTTAATTTTGTTTCAATCTGTTGAATCTGTTCCACCTCTTTCACAACGCACATAATGGTATCATCCCCTGCAATACTTCCCAAAATGCCTTCAATTTTCAAAGAGTCTACCGCAGCTGCAACAGCCATGGCAAGTCCGGAACCTGTTTTTATAACAAGAATATTTCCGGCAGATTCCACGGAAATAATTCCGTCTGCCAATACTCTCATATACTTATTGGAAGAGGTCTGGTATTCCATCGTGGAAAGGGCATATTTCTGCTTTCCGTTGGATGCCGGAACCTTAATGAGCTGAAGCTGCTTCATATCGCGGGATATGGTTGCCTGTGTCACTTCAAACCCTTTTTCCTTTAACTTTTTTACCAGTTCATCCTGTGTATCTATTTCATAATTGTTGATTATTTCGATAATTGCTTTTTGTCTAACTGATTTCATATTAATCTCCTATTTTGTCCTTGATTGCCTGCAGGAAACTGCTGTCATCTAGCTTTGCAATTTTCGTTTCTTCTTTTGCTTTTCTTACCCGAATAATATCCCCGGAAATAATATCAAAAATACTGTCTCCGTCAAAGCTGACATTTCTTCGTTCAATCTTTGGATGCTTCGCCTGTCCCACACAGATTTCAAAGACATCCTTTTTGGAAAAGATAATGCTCATATTGCCAATGGTATGAGGGCAGATCGGAGTCAAAAGAATCATTTTGGAATCCGGCATTGCCACCGGTCCGCCTGCCGATAAATTATATGCGGTAGAGCCGGTTGGTGTGGCAAGAATAATTCCGTCTGCCTTATATTTTCCCAATAGCTGATTGTTTACAAAAACATCCAATGTCGTAACTGCAAAATCACCACCGCGATGAATTACAATTTCATTGAGCACATTTCCGGAATACACAACCTTCCCCTGACGAATCACTTCTCCTTCCAGCATCATGCGGGATTCAACATGAAAATCGTCTGCAAAAAGTCTGTCAACAGCTTCTTCCATCTGGTCCTGATGAATCTCCGCCAGAAATCCCAAGGTTCCTTTATTGACACCAATAAATACCACATCTTTGGATTTTAAATCTTTTGCGGCATGAAGCAAGGTTCCGTCGCCTCCGACGGTAATGACACATTCCACATCTTCCGGTAAATCCATATGATTGACAATCCGATATTCTCCGGTTTCATCATCCACATTGTTAAAGAGGGAACACTCACCGCCCTTTGCTACAATGTAGTCCGAAATCTGACGTGCCAGCTGTTCTTTTTCATCTTTGTATTTGTTTGTGATAATCGCATATTTTTTCATAAACACTCCGTTCTGTTTACAATCCTAATGATCCAAAGACTCATGGGAAGCATTCACCACTTCCACTGAGTTTACTTCATTTCCTTCCAGCGTATCTTCCACATCTTTCTGAAGATATAACAAATATTCAATATTTCCTTCCGGTCCTTTTACCGGAGAGTAATCCAGATTCAACACTTTAAATCCAATGGATTTTGCGTAGTCAATTACCATATCAATTACCTGAATATGAACCTTGCGGTCTCTGACTACTCCTTTTTTCCCAACGTTTTCTCTTCCGGCCTCAAACTGCGGCTTAATCAGACAGACAATCTGTCCATCTTCTGTTAGCAGTTCCCGTACCGGCAACAACACCTTGGTCAACGAAATAAATGAAACATCAATAGACGCAAATTCAATTGGATCATCAATATCTTCCGGTGTTACGTAACGGATATTGGTACGGTCCATACAGATAACCCTGTCGTCCGTAACCAGTTTCCATGCCAGCTGTCCGTGTCCCACATCGACGGAATAAACTTTTACAGCTCCGTTTTGAAGCATACAATCCGTAAACCCGCCGGTAGAAGCACCCACGTCCATACAAATCTTTCCGTCCAGCTCCACACCAAAACATTCCATTGCTTTTTCCAGTTTTAAACCACCGCGACTGACATATTTCAATGTCTTGCCACGTACTTCAATCTGCACTTTTTCATCAAAGAAAGTGCCGGCTTTATCTTCTCTTTCATTGTCTACAAAAACAATTCCACTCATAATAATCGCTTTTGCTTTTTCTCTGGAAGGTGCCAGACCTCTTTTTACCAATAATACATCTAAACGTTCTTTCATAGCATTCTTTCTTTCACTTTATTATAAATAGATCGGGCATCCATTCCCAATCGTTCTCTTAACTCAGGGACACTACCATGTTCAACAAACCGGTCTTCAATTGCCATTACTTCCACAAAAGTATCCAGCTGTTTTTCCTCAATATATGCCTGAACCATCTGACCGTATCCACCCTGCTTCATGCCTTCTTCCACAACAAGAATATAATCATGTTCTTTTGCAAGATTTGAAATCAGGTCTCCGTCAAACGGTTTCAAAAATCTGGCATTGACCAGTGTCGGTGTTAATCCGTCTTTCTTTAACAGTTCCACTGCATTCACAGTTTCTTCCACCATTCCGCCTACGGCAATAACAGCAGCTTTCTTTCCCTGTTCCATCACTTCGCTTTTTCCGTAAACAAACTCTGAATTTTTCTCGGAGACGTAGGCTTTTCCTCTGCCAAAACGAATTGCCAGCGGTCCTTCCACGGAATCTGCAAAATGAAGTGCTGCAATTAATTCATTCATATCTTTCGGAGCAATAATGGTCATATTCGGCATTGCCGAAAGGAACGAAATATCAAAAACACCCTGATGGGTTTCTCCATCCTGTCCTACCAGACCTGCCCGGTCAATAATCAAACGTACCGGCAGATTCTGCAGACAAACATCATGTAAAATCTGATCGTAAGCTCTCTGATAAAAGGAAGAATAAATGGATATATACGGTTTATAGCCTTTTGCAGCTAAACCTGCCGCAAAGGTAACACCATGTTCTTCCGCAATTCCCACATCAAAGAACCGTTCCGGAAACCGTTCATAGAAGCGGTTCAGTCCGGTTCCATCCGGCATAGCCGCCGTAATCGCTACAATCTTTTTATCTTTTTCAGCCATCTTCACCAATGTTTTAGAAAAGACATCTGTGTATGACAGCACCTTATTCTGCGATGCCTTTACACCAAAATCCAAATCAAAGCAGCCTACGCCGTGATAAAGAGACGGATTCTCTTCTGCAGGCTGATAGCCTTTTCCTTTGATGGTTTTTACGTGAATCAAAATCGGATGGTCGATTTTAAATGCACTGTCAAAAATCTTAATCATCTGTTTAATATTGTGCCCATCTACCGGACCAATATAAGTAATTCCCAAATCATCAAACCAGTTGGAATCCACAAGCAGACCTTTTACATAGTCTTTTGTATTTTTCACTTTTTTTACAAGGGTATTTCCAACATGAGGAATCTTACTGAGAGACTGTTCAACATCCTCTTTGAATTCATTATATCGTTCTCCTACACGAAGCTTGTTCAAATAATTTGACATTGCTCCGACGTTTTCGGAAATGGACATGTTATTATCATTTAAAATAATGATAAAGTTCTTATGTAACTGGGAAACATTATTCAATGCTTCCAAAGCCATTCCACCGGTTAAAGCACCGTCACCAATCACCGCAACAATCTTTTCTTTTCCACCGGAAAGTTTTCTGGCAGTCGCCATTCCCAATGCTGCGGAAATGGAAGTTGAGCTGTGTCCTGTATCAAAACTGTCACAGTTACTCTCATGTCGTTTCGGGAAGCCGCTCATTCCATCCAGTTGTCTCATATTAGCAAAGTCTTCCCGTCTTCCTGTTAACAGTTTATGTGTATATGCCTGATGTCCAACGTCCCAAACAATCTGGTCTTTTGGAAATTTCATTGTTGCATGCAGAGCAATAGTCAGTTCCACTGCTCCCAGATTGGAAGCTAAATGTCCACCGGTACTGCTGACATTTTCCAATAAAAAATCTCTGATTTCCTCTGCCAGTTTGTTATAGTATTTCTTATTGATTCTTCTGACATCATTTGGCTTGTTTATTTTTTCTAATATTTTCCCCATAATAAAGCCTCTTTCTATTATTTCACTCTATGAATCAGTGCGAGAATTAAATCTCTCAGGAAGGTTATATCCGCCCCGTTTCGTTCACCGATATTTTCAAGTAAAAGAATAGCTTCATCAGAATAGTTCTGTACATATTCTTTTGATTTTTCCAGTCCTTCCAAAGTAACAAAGGTTGTTTTGTGATTTTTCTCATCACTCAACACCGGTTTCCCCAAAACTTCTGTTGTACCGGTAACATCTAAAATATCATCCTGCACCTGAAATGCCATTCCGATATTTTCTGCAATTTTTTCCAGGTCTTTCAAATCCTGCTCTTTGGCACCGGCTAAAATTCCTCCGGAAACCATGGATGCTTCAATCAACGCTGCTGTTTTTAATTTATGAATGAACTTAATCATATCCAAAGGCATCTCTTTATTTTCGTTGAGAACATCCACTGTCTGTCCGCCAACCATTCCGTACACACCGGCTTTCTTTGCAATGTAAGCCATCGCCTTTGCAGCCTGTCCTGTTTCATCACTTTCAACCACAGCAGTACTCATAACTTCATATGCATAGTTCAGCAAAGCATCTCCCGCCAGAATTCCCATATCTTCTCCATACACGGCATGGGTTGTTTTCTTTCCTCTGCGGTACAAATCATTGTCCATTGCAGGCAAATCATCATGAACCAGAGAATAGGTGTGAATCATTTCCATGGCAGCCATAAAAGGATAAACCTTCTTTTCGCAATCCGAAAACAAGCGGAAGCTTTCCAAAAGAAGCATTGGACGAAGTCTCTTTCCCCCTGCATTCAGGCTGTAATTCATTGCTTCGAAAATCAATTTCTGATGGCCTTCCTCTTTCGGTTCAAAATCCACAATCAGTTCTTCGATTTCTTTTACTTTGTTTGTCAATTCTTCATTAAAATTATACATTTGCACTTTCCTCTTCGATGATTAACATTTCTTTCTCAATCTTTTCAATCTGATCATTACAATCTTTCACCAATTCTAATCCTTTTTTGTAATAGTCAAAGGACTGGCTCAATGTAATTTCTTCAGACTGCATTTCGGAAATAATATGATTAATCTCTTCAAAGTTTTCTTCAATTGTTTTATTCTTCTCTGCCATAGTTTTCTCCTTCTGTTTGCAAGACTTTTGCCCGGATTTTTCCATCTCTCATAATCATGTTTAATTCACTTTCCGGAGCAATCTGTTTCACCGATAAGACCGGTTTGCCATCCCGGCTTTCCACATATGCAAATCCTTTGGATATTTTTTCCAAAGGAGACATTCCCTTCAGTTTTTCCGCCATCAGGGCCAGGCGTTGTTTTCTGTCCCGATAAATCTCCTGATAGGATTCTTTCAGTTTTGTCTCTTTCAACGGCAAATCCATTCGCATGGTATCCAGTTTTACGCGAATCTCTTCCTGCATCTTTGTCTGCAGATCTGCAAGATACTGTTTCTTCGTTAAAAGCTGATGTTGTGGGCTGTAACGTCCCAACTGATTTTCCAGACTCACGCATTTCTCTCTGGACAATTCAATTTTATTTTTTAACTGACGGTAAAGGATTCCCTTTGCAGCCTCACAATTAGCCGTAAACTTGTCGTATTCAAAATTTGCCAGTTCCGCAGCTGCTGATGGTGTTGCCGCTCTCTGGTCTGCTACAAAATCAGCAATGGTTACATCCGTCTCATGTCCTACAGCGGAAATAATCGGGGTATTGCAGTTGAAAATTGCTTTTGCCACAATTTCTTCATTAAACGCCCAAAGGTCTTCAATAGAACCTCCGCCTCGGCCTACAATAATCACATCCAGATTCATTTCATCCAGACAGCGGATTCCGTTGACAATATCCTTTGCCGCTCCTTCTCCCTGAACCAGACATGGATACAGTACCAGTTGAACATAGGGATTTCGTCGTTTACTGACAGTAATAATATCCTGAATTGCCGCACCGGTTTTAGCGGTACAGACTCCGATTTTCATAGCGTATGACGGAATGCTCTTTTTGTACATCGGATCAAACAATCCCATGTCAGCCAGTTCCTGCTTCAACTGCTCAAACCGCTGATACAACAGACCGGTTCCTTCCAGTTCAATGCGTCTGGCATAAATCTGATACTTGCCGTCACGCTCATAAACACTGACACTGCCAAATACAACAACCGTCTGTCCTTCTTCCATCTGAAACTGAAGGCCGCGACGGTTTCCTGCAAACATCACTGCCTGAATCACTCCGCTTTTATCTTTCAGACTAAAGTAGATATGGCCGGAGGTATGGTATTTGCAGTTGCTGACTTCGCCTTTAATATAAATATTCTTTAAAACGAAGTCCTGTTCAAACATGTTTTTAATATAATTATTTACTTGTGCTACAGAATAAACTGATTCCATAAAACACCTTCTCTTTCAAGCTACTTTTTTAAGAATTTTGCTAAAACACCGTTGATAAATTTCGAAGAATCATCGGTACCGTATTTCTTTGCCAGTTCTACCGCCTGATCTACAGCAACTCGTTCCGGCACACTTTCATCATAATGGATTTCAAAATATGCCAGACGCAAAATCGTTAAATCAATCTTTGACATTCTGTCGGTAGTCCATTTTTCAGCAGCATTATTAATCGCCAAATCAATTTCTTCAATATGCTCTCCGATTTCCAATAAACGACCTTTAATAAATTCCTTGTCCTTCTTTGAAATCGGATATTCCAAATCTTCCAAATTAAAATCCTGTAATTCTTCAATATCTTCCAGGTTTTCCATCTTTTCCAGATAACGATCTACCTGGGTATCTAATTCCTCTTCTTCGTGAAAATCACTTAAGTACAGTAAACGAAATGTATTTTCTCTCAATAATGCTCTTTTCATAGTTCCTCCTAAATCTTTACCTCTATCAACAAAAAAGGGCGCCTATCCAGACACCCTTAACAAACACTAACTAATTTGATGCTACGCTTGAAATGTATACATTAACATTTGCAACTTCCATGCCGGTCATATTTTCCAATGTACTCTTTACTTTATCCTGTACCTTCTTAGATACAGCCAGAATGTTTACGTTCATCTTTAACACAATTGATAAATCAATCATCACTGAATTTTCAGCAACATCAACGCGAACACCCTTTGATAACTTCTTCATTCCCAACTTTGAAATCAGTTCGGAAGTAATGTTCCCTGCCATGGCAAGAACACCGTCAACTTCTGTAGCTGCCATCGCTGAAATCACAGCTAAAACATCATCACTGATGTGAACCTCTCCCAATTCAGAATGGTCGTATATTTTATAAGTTGTTCTCTGTCCGTCCATAAAAGCCTCCTAAAATTAAAAATCTTGTTACATTATACCATTGATCCTGATATTTTACAATGTATTTACTGAAGACTTTCAATCATTTCGATGATTGCATCAATACTTTCAAAATTTTCTTCTGAACGTTCATTTTCGCCGATTTCCACACGAAATCTCTGTTCCAATTCATCAATGAACGCATCAAAATCATCCTCTTCCATATCCTCTATTAAATTAAACTCTTCATCCGTGTCAATATACGGACAAACCATATTCAAAATATCAATAATTCTGTCTCTCATTCTTCTACCTCTCTAGTTCTGTTTAATATTTATGAAATGTGTTAAAAATTTGATGTTGTTTATTAAAATATGTTTACCATAGAATACTATTTAATGCAATATGCATTTATTCAAAATTGCATTACATTTTGTTTCGTGATATAATTTACCCAATACAATTCGTGTAAAAAGAAAGGAATTATTATGGGTTTTAACGAATCTTCGGAAGACTATTTAGAAACAATATTAATTCTTAGCAAGAAATTGCCGGTTGTCCGTTCTGTGGACATTGCCAATGAAATGGGATTTAAAAAATCCAGTGTCAGTATTGCTATGAAAAATTTGCGAACAAAAGAATATATTACCGTTTCCGAATCCGGTTTTATCACTTTGACCAAAGCCGGAAAAAAAGTTGCTGAAGACGTTTACGAACGTCATTTACTGTTATCGGAAATTCTTGTAAAACTTGGCGTTCCGAAAGAGATTGCCACAGAAGATGCCTGCCATATGGAACATATTTTAAGTCCGGAATCCTTTGCCGCGATTAAAGAATTTGCAAAAAACAATTTATAAAAGTTTGGCTGTGATACACTCACAGCCTTTTTTATTTAGAAGGCGTAATGGTAATCTGATCAATTCCAAACCCCGTCTTTCGTTTCACTACATTTTCAATCTGTGTTTTTGCATTATCGTTCAGTTCATTGTCCGGTAAAATCACATCTGCCTGATTGTTGGAAACTGTCACCAGAACATTTTCATAGCCTTTGGCATTTAATAATTCCACAATGCCGTTTTCCATTTCCATCTCTTCTTTCATTTGTACCATGGAATCCACCGCTTTCTGCTTCTCCCCGGAAGAAAGTTCCGTATTATCAATAATACTTTGCAGCTGTTCCATATTTTGAGAACGCAACTGCTCTTTCTCCAGTTTCGCCTGCAACACTCCGTCATTAACCTCGGACTGATTGGTCAATACTGCCGCGCCGGGCTCCACTGTCGTTTCCTCTAGGCTTTCAATATCTCCCGTTCCTTCCACAAGAGTATCTCCTTCATAAACTTCCTCATAAACCGGAGTGTCCACCTGTTTCACTGTTTGCAGGTTTTGTGGATTATCGTATGTATATTTCAGGTATCCGGCCACTGCAATCAGCACGGCAAGTCCTGTGACAATCAGTTGATTTTTCTTAAATACATTCTTCATAAAGCCTCCTTATTTTTCCATAATAGCTATTTTATGTATTGGAAGATCAAAAAGTGCTTCCATCATGTCAATAATATCTTTTTTTCTTTTCTGACTTTCAAGTCCTTTGCCGGAAATGGCAATCCCCTGAATTTGAGGATAGTTTTCTTTCACAACATAGGGTTCCTCCTGTTCCCCCACCAGAACGGTTGTCTTTTTTACCGCTTCTTCCATGACGGTATCTCCCGTTTTTTCTTCCTGTTTCCTTGATGTATCCGAATCTTCTTTTACAATCTTTTCTCTGCCTGTTTTCAGGGTGATTATGACACAAACATCGGAGATTCCCGGAACTTTCTCAAGCAATTCCTTTATTTTTGTCTCCATCTGTTCCCCATAGTGTTCCACTGTTGTTACCCGGTCTGGAATAATGTTCTCTTCCTCAGTTTTTTCTCCCATATCAATGTATGAGACAATAATCAGAAGTATTCCCGCCCCCAACAACAAAAACATCTTATTTTTCCCGATTTTAGACAACTCACTCAGCTTCATAATTTCCCTCCAGACGTTCTATCATTTTACGTTCCAGTTCATCCGATGTCTTCTGCAAATCAACTGTTTCCAGTTCAATCCCATCCGGTGAAATTTCAAAAAAGGACTCCTGACCTCCCAATTTTAAAAGGGGTTGCATAACTAAAAGCAACAGCAAAAAACCGGCAAACATCCGTACATATTTTTCAAATTCTGTTTTCGGGCAAAGATTTAAAACGACCGTCATTACCAGCAGAAACAACACGACGTTTTTAATATAATTCAAAATCCAATCCATACATCCTCCTTAACGAATCATACCGGTGGAAATCCCGATGATTACAATACTGACAATAAACAATAATGCTACGGCAGCAATCACCCCCGCCAACATGCCAATGCTATCACATGCAACCTGAATTCCATTGATCATTCTTTGGTCCGCTACCGGCTGAATTGCAGCAATCAGAAACTGCATCATAAAATGGTATAACTGCATTTTTATGTAAGGGACACCACAGATGATGATAATTACCACTACAATGATTCCGCCAAATGTATTTTTAATCAGGTTTACGGAGCCAAACAAAATACCCGTATAGGACTCCAACCCGTTTCCGACTCCCGGTATTGTATTAGCCACCTTATAAACCAGCGTATTTTTCGACCCATCCAGAGCCGGCAAAATCATCCCCTCCAAAACATGAAGTCCCATAACGGTTCCCACCAGAAACCGGTTTCCTTTCACAATCATTTTCTTCAAAAGGAGACACATCTTTGACAACAAATCCTCTTCGGAGATATTGTTGACCAGACCAACTGCCAGATAAATCTTGATCAAGGGCAGAAACACCTTGAAAAACAAATATTGCATGATTCCCATCACAACAAGAATCATTTGATAAAAGCCCATGGCAGAGGCCTGTCCCGTAATGGAAACCGTCGCAAAATAGGTGGGAATCATAGTGCTGAAATATCCGATCATCAGATGAAAAAAATCCGATGCCATCAGACAAACCCGGTCAAACATTGTTGCAATCACTGCCGCAACGGAAATATAACAAATATAAAATGCCGTATCCGATACCCCATGATTTTCAAAGACATTTACGAAATTAGAAAACAGTGCAGACAAAATCAAAATCAGTAATAGATTTAGCATCAGTTTTCTGACTTCAAAAAAATCATCAATGGTTCTGCTTTTTAAAACCATTCCCATATCTTTCAGCACTTCCACAATCTGCCCTTTCAGCAGGGATTCCATCCATTCCTCCAAAGGAATATCCTTATAACCGCTATCTTCCAACAGCCTTGTGCTTTCTTTGAAATCAAAGTCTTCTTCGGTAATCAGTTCCTTTCCCTGCACCTTGCAGGAACATAGGAGTAATATCATCAATACAACAATTCCTTTTTTCACGACAGCAAATCCCCAATCAGCGTTATGATTTCGGTGTAGACCGGAAGGCTGACCACCAGAATCGACAATTTCCCGAAGACCTGAATCTGTTTCGCCAGTGCCTGAAATCCGCAATCTCCAGAAATATCAGAAGAGATTTCCGCTACAAAGGCAATCCCTACAATTTTGAACAGTATTTTCATATAGCCGCTTCCGATTGTTTCCAGTGCCATCACCCGATTCATTAATGTTGCAATGCTTTCGATTCCCTTGATGGAATAAAAAATAATCAACACACATCCCCCTAAAGAAATGTACATGGAATACTCCGGCTTGATTGTTTTAAATTGAATTGCCAGCAGGGATGCTGCTATCCCCACCATTCCGATTACTAACATAAACATCCTCCTAAAACTCGAATAGTTCTTGAATCGTTGAAAACAGGTCATAGATATAGGGAATAATCCACATTAAAACCAGCACCAATCCTGCCAAACTGGTCAAAAATGCCTGTTCCTCTCTTCCGCTATGTTTTAGAATTTGTCCTACAACCGATACAATCATTCCAACCGCTGCAATTTTAAAGATTAAACTGATTTCCATAATTCCCCACTAAATGAAAAGAATGCTAATAAACATCCCACCCAGAATGCCAAAGGATGTGTACATACTGCATCTTTCCTTTTCTTCCTTTTTCATTGTTTCATAAAATCCTAACGCCTTGTTTTGAAAATATTCCAACTGTCTGATTTGATTTTCCCGATAACCGGCCCCCAGTTGTTCTCCCAAGGCTTCCATTAATTCCAGTTCCCGTTTTTTTAAGAAGGTTCGAGCCAATATTTTCCGGATTCCCGATTTCCATGCTTCAGGAAGAGCCGTCCCATTCCGGATTTCATTGCAAACCTGTCCAAAAAATTTACCCAATAAGGTGTCTTTCGGTAGATGCTCTAAAATTGTGCTCATATCCCGATTGCTGAATTCCACCAGACCTTTCATTTCTTCCAACTGAAAGACCAACCGCTCCAAAAACTTCATTCTTTTTTGATAATTCCATTTTAGTGACATTCCAATCCCACCACTTCCGGCAACCAAAAGAGCACTTCCAATCAATCGTAATAACATTCGTATTTCCCCCTTTCGGAAATGACAACATAACACTGAAATTGTTCGGCTAAAACCTGTCCCAGCTTGCTTTTTGTCTGTTGGATACAATCGCTGTGAATTGTTGCCAGAATTCGGACACCACTTTGCATAGCCCATCGGATTGCTTGAAGATCCTCTTCTCCTCCCAATTCATCCACTGCAATGATTTTCGGTCCCATACTGCGAACAGCCCGAAGAATTCCCCCTGCCTTGTCCACACCGGAAAGTACATCCGTCCGCATTCCCAGATTGATTTGGGGAATGCCCTGAAAGGAACCGGAAATTTCATTACGTTCGTCAATCACCACAACACTGGTCCCGCAAAGTTCATCACTGCAGCATTGCACCAGACTTCTTAATAATGTTGTTTTTCCCAAACCCGGCGGAGAGCAAATCACTGTATTACAAACAGTCCCTCTCTTTTTGATTTTCTCAAAAACACTTCTTCCGCAATGTTGTAAATCTCTGCAAATCCGAAAATTCAGAAAACGGATATTTTTCATTCCGCAATATTTTCCATCCTTTACAATAGCCTCTCCGGCCAATCCCACACGATGCCCTCCTGCCACGGTAAGATAACCTTCCAACAATTCTTTTTCGTATGCGTAGAGGGAATAGTTTGTCAGTTTATTGAGAATCTCCTTTAATAACGCCTCATCAATTTGAATCCCCGGTTCAATGATTTCTCCCTTCTGCAATTCCAAAATCAGGGGTTGATGAATCCGCATTTTTATCTCTGTCAGTTCCTTCCAGGATGCACTTACAACCCGTTCAATTTCCGGTGTGAAATATTTTTTTAATCTTTCCATTCTAACTCTCCTTAAAAAAATATATGATGTAAATAACAGAATATTCTTGTTTACTTTTTAAATGTATCGTTGTAAACTTCTAGGTGGAAAGGAAAACATATCAAGTATGAATAAAAAGAAAAGACATCTGTACTTTTTAATAGGGTCAACATTTATGTTGCTATTGTTCGTACAGATTTTTATGGATGATATATTATCGAATCAGCCGGATCAGAAAATTGCTCTAAGCAAAAAAAAGACTGTTCCTGTGGAAGAAACAACCAAGAAAAATGTCGACTATAACCTTATCTCTAGTATTACTCTGGACCGAACAATTCTTTGTTTGAATCCAAATGATCAAAGAAAACTTTATGCAGATATTTCCTATGAAACAACCAACAAAGAAAAAAACGAATCCTACTCTTACAGCAGTTCCAACGAAGCAGTTGCTACGGTTAATCAGGAAGGAATCGTTACGGGAGTTTCCAATGGTGATGCGGTAATTACGTTAGAGTCAAAAGACGGAGAAATCGCAGCCCGTTGCAGCGTAAGCGTTAAGAGAACAAAATATCTTGCAGTTACTTTTGATGACGGTCCCGGGCCGTACACAGATCAGTTGGTTGACGGCTTGGTAAAATACAACAGTCGTGCCACATTTTTTATCTTAGGATATAATTTGGAAGAGTATCCGGAACAGTTAAAACATGAATATGAATCCCATATGGAAATCGGAAATCACACCTATCACCATAAGGATTTGAAGGAGGCCAAAAAGAAACTGATTCGCAGTGAAATTAATTCCAATGCGGATTTGATTTACAAAACCATCGGTGCTTATCCGACACTGCTTCGTCCGCCATATGGTGTTATCAAAACCACCTTACGTGAGCAAAGCAAAGTTCCGATTATTCTTTGGTCCGTTGATACGGAAGACTGGGAACATCAGAATACAAACTATATTTACAAATATATTAAACGACATGCCGGGGACGGAGAAATCCTGCTACTCCACGACATTCACCAAAAAAGTGTGGAAGGATTTTTGAAAGCACTTCCGGATTTAATTGTAGACGGCTACGAATTGGTTACCGTCAGCGAGCTTTATGAATTAAAACAGAAACCTTTGGAAGCCGGTAAAATTTATTACGGAACTAATCTGAAGAGTAAATAAAAGGAATGTCGGTAAGATTTCAAACATCTTGCCGACACTCCTTTTTTATTTGTGATAGGGTTCTTTATGAATAATTCTGTAACTTCGATAAATCTGTTCTAACAGAACAACTCTCATTAACTGATGCGGGAAAGTCATTTTCGAAAAACTTAATTTGTAATCCGCTCTCCGGGATACGGTTTTGTGTAATCCCAAGGATCCACCAATCACAAAGATGATGTGGCTGGTTCCATGAATTCCAAGCTGATCAATCTTTTCCGACAATTCCACGGAATCCAACTGCTTTCCTAAGATTTCCAAAGTAATTACATAGGCATTATCCGGAATGTTCTTCAGGATTCTTCCTGCTTCTTTTTCTTTAATTAAATCCATTTCCGTTTCCGAACTGTTTTCCTGTGTTTTTTCATCCGCTACCTGTATGATTTCCAGTTTGCAATACGCCGATAATCGTTTTGCATACTCATCAATGGCGTCCCGATAAAACTTTTCTTTTATTTTTCCCACAGCAATAACTGTTATTTTCATTTTTTGCCCTTCTTCCGTCATTTTTTCTGAATGAATTATACCATATCCTGCCTTGTGAGAACAATTTTTTTATTATATAATTGTCTTATGATATTACGCTGTAAAACAGCAGATTGGAGACGGACTTTATGAGTGAACAGTTAGAAAATGAAATTGCAACAGAAGAAACCAACAACGAATTGGATTTTGAATCTTTAGTCGGTGAAAAAAGTTCTACCTATACGAAGTTATCCGATAAGTATGAAGACACTATGTCTTCTGCTTCCACTCTTCTTTTTGTAGGAATTGCCGGCATTATTTTTATTGCCTTAATCTATTTCAAGGTAATCTCACTTCCAATGGATGTATCGACTTCCTGGCTTTTTGATTTGGTTATGGGTGGTGTATTTATCGGCTTTACCATTGCCGGAGTTGTCTCTTTCATCCATGCGAAGCAGTTAAAGGTCGACGCCGCTGCAGAGAATCAAACCATAGAAACAATTCTGGACTGGTCCAAACAGAACATTACCAAGGATGTGCTGGATCAGGGAATTGATTGTTCTCAGCCGGAAGAAATCTTATACTTTTCCCGTTATGATACGATTAAGGATTTATTAATGCATCAGTTTGAAGATGCCGATGAAAGTTTAATCGAAGATCTTTCAGAAACGGTTTATCAAAACATTTACGAAGCAGATGAAGAATCATCAGAGCAATAAAAAAAAGCCCCTGGGGCTTTTTTTTATTCTAAATTTTCATTATAAACCGCTCTGCAACCACCAATGAATTTTGCTCTTGTTCTGGCTGCAAGAACGTTTGCTTCGCCAATAGTATGGTTTTCCAAACGAACCGGAACTGCTACTTTCTTTAAATGCATTCCGATTAATGTACCACCAATATCAATTCCTGCATCTGCACGGATTTCTTCCACAGCTACCGGATTCTGAAATGTTTTGTAAGCGGTCGTGGCAAAAGAACCACCTGCCTTTGGCTGAGGAACCACATTCACAACATCTGAAAACGGAACAGCATCTTTTTCCACAATAATGGCACGATTTAAATGTTCACAACACTGTGCCGCCAAATAGATTCCTTTTTCCTGTAAAACAGAATAAATACCGCTAAATACGGCTTCTGCGGCATCCAGATTAGAGTTGCTTCCAATCTTATCTCCACAGACTTCGCTGGAAGAACATCCTACCACAAAAATATCTCCCTTGGAAAGTCCGGCTTTTTCACATAATTCTTTTGTTACTTGTTCTGCTTGATTTTTTAATTCCTCAAACATGTCATTCATCTCCTTTTAAGTAAAATACTCTATATACTTTACCACTTTAAACCGTCTTCATCAATCGTTCTGTAATTTTTGTTGCCTGCAAAAGCTGAATTAACACCATAAAAATCACAATATTGGCAACACCCTGTAAAATGTTTCCCGGAATTCCCGGAATCGCACCATATCCCAATCCTAAAAGAACCGATTCATAGAAGAAATATCCTCCGACCATAATCACTTCCGCAACCGAAGATGCTAATCCTTCCCCAATCGCGTGGTGAAGTCCCACCGCTTTTACTGTTTTATAAGTTCCATATGCTGCCAGTCCCATCAACAGTTTAATCACAAAAGTTCCCGGGGCATACACCGGTGCCAAAAGTAAATCCGCAAGTCCTGCTCCGATTCCGGCAGCCAGGCCCCCTCGTAAACCGCCCAAATACCAAACAGCCACAAGAAGAACTGCATCTCCCAGGTTAATATATCCTCCCGTAGCCGGGATTGGAATCGGCAACACAATCGTTGCTATAAATACCAGTGCAGCAAATACTGCAGTCATTGTTAATTTTACTGTTTTCTTTTCCATCGCTCTTTTCCTTTCAATCCTATATTATTTTCACTAAAAGGTATTATAGCAGAAACTGAACTTGTCCATATATTCACTTTTAGCAATTTTAATAAGACCAGTTTTTTCGATAAAAATTACACCCTCAAAAGGATTTCCTTTCAAGGGTGTTCATAAATCTTTAATTCAAATCCGGCAATGCGGAAACATATTCTTTAAACAGTCTCCAATTTCCTTTTTTCAATTCAAAGACATCTTCATTTTTTTCATTAAGCATATATTCATCCAGTAAGAATACATCTATTCCCAAATGTCTGGCACACATATCTTCATGAACATCATTTCCTACCATAAGACAATCTTCCGGATCTTTATCCAAGGTCTTTAAAAGATGTCTGTAGTAATTCAGGTTCGGTTTGGAATAGCAGGAATTTTCAAAGGTTGTTACCAGAGAAAAATCTTCAAACTCCAATCCCGTCCAGGAAAGACGTGCAGCCGTAGCAACTTCCGGAAAAATCGGATTCGTGGCAACGACAAGCTGGTATCCTTTTTGTTTCAGAATTTCCACAACTTCATTCACCAAATCCGTCGGATGGGTCACATAACGGGTCATGTAAAAATCTTCCTTATAGAAACGGTTGATTTCCTTTTCCAGCTTTCTCTTGTACTTGCGGTCCAGTTTTTCCTCGTCTTTAGCCAACGCTTTTTCAAAGGTATTCCAAAAGCATTCTTCATTGGTTAACAGACCGTCGTTTGCCACCATGGCCCCCACACCTGCCCAAACAGCATTGATGATTTCTTTCGCATTTTCATAACCGGAAGAAATCAGTCGGTTTTCCAAAAGCATCATATATGTATCTGTAAATTCTTTCATATCCATTGGAAGCAATGTGCCGTCCAAGTCGAAAAGTACTGTATTCATCTACTCTACCTAATTATTCATCCCAATTGTGATATACCTGCTGAACATCTTCATCTTCATCTAATCTGTCAATAATGATATTCATTTTCTTGATTGCTTCTTCATCTGTCAGTTCCACATAGTTCTGCGGAATCATTGTCACTTCAGCCTGAGCCATCTTTACGCCTGCCTGTTCCAAAACTTCACGAACAGCGCTGAAGTCTTCCGGTGCTGTAATTACTTCGTAGCTGTCTTCTTCATCTGCGAAGTCTTCTGCACCTGCATCAATAGACATCATCATTAATTCATCGGAATCCATATCGCATTCTTCCTTATCAATGATAATCTGTCCTTTTTCATCAAACATATAAGATACACATCCCTGTGTACCAACATTTCCGCCACCCTTTGTAAAACAGTTTCTTACGTTGGCAGCTGTTCTGTTCTTATTATCTGTTAAAGCATCTACGATAATTGCAATACCGTTTGGACCGTATCCTTCGTATCTTGCTGATTCAAAATTCACTGCACTGGAGTTTCCGGCAGCTTTCTTAATTCCTCTTTCAATAGTATCATTTGGCATGTTATTGGCTTTCGCTTTTGCAATAACATCACGAAGTTTGCTGTTATTGGCCGGGTCCGGACCGCCTTCCTTTACGGCTACGGCAATTTCCTTACCGATAATGGTAAACATTTTTCCTTTCGCAGCATCGTTCTTTTCTTTCTTGTGTTTAATATTTGCAAATTTTGAATGTCCTGACATTGTCAAACTCCTCTTTTCGTTTATTATTTTCCGGACTTTTTCCGGATACACGTATCCTTTAAAGTCTATCATTTTCCCTTGTATTAGTCAACTTACCGGAGCTTATGTATCCAGCTCCAAACTTACTGCCAAAGCATTTTCCACATTCTTTAACAGTTCTCCATCCAAATGACAAACCTTATCCTTTAATCTGGTCTTATCAATGGTTCGCAACTGTTCCAGCAATATAATGGAATCCTTCACGATATTGTATCGCTTGGAATCAATTTTCACATGCGTCGGCAATTTGCTTTTTGTCATCTTGGATGTAATGGCAGCCACAATTACTGTGGGGCTATGCCGGTTTCCTGTATCATTCTGAATAATCAAAACCGGTCTGATGCCTCCCTGTTCGGAGCCAACTACCGGTCTTAAATCAGCATAATAAATATCGCCACGCTTAATCATCATTTTTCACACCTCAAAAATTCGTTCTATATAATATCATTATTCCAATTTTTGAAATGTGTATTCATTATTTTGATGATTTTTAAAGATTATTCATTGATTTCATAATCATCGTTAAAATAATCTTTCTTTCCAATTACTTTTCCGTCTTTCACAAAGACTCTCGGAATTCGTTTTCCCAAGTCACAGACAAACTCATAATTGAAGGTTCCTGCCAATTCAGCGATTTCATCCACCAAAATGGTTTCTTCTCCGTCTGTTCCCACTAACGTAACCAAATCCCCTGTTTTTACGTCCATATCCGTCACATCCACCATAAACTGGTCCATACAGACACGTCCTAAAATCGGTGCCTTCTTTCCGTGAATCAGCACCCAGCCTTTATTACTTAAATTTCTCGGATAACCATCTCCGTATCCCAACGGTATGGTTGCAATCTGCATTTTCTTATCAGCCACAAAAGTCTGTCCGTAACTAACACCCATTCCCGGTTCAATGTCTTTAACGTAAACAACATGACTGTATAAAGACAATGCCGGTTCCAGTTTCATGGCATCCTTATCCATTTCTTCGGAAGGATATAAACCGTACATGGAAATTCCGGCTCTGGAAAGAGATAAAGAAGTTTCCGGCATTTCCATAATTGCCGCACTGTTGGCACATTGATGAATCGGAATCTGCACACCATCTGCTTCCAGGTCCTCAACAAAATTCATATAGGTTTTAAACTGCTCATAGGCAAATTCTTTATCTTTGTAATCCGCTTTTGCAAAATGGGTGAAAATAGACTCAATCTGAACCATTGGCAATGCACTGATTTTCTTAATGGTTTCCCTTGCTTCTTCATTCGGGAAGAATCCGATTCGATTCATTCCGGTATCCAATGCAATGTCAATGAGAATCTTCTTGTTCAATGCCACCGCATGGGCAGACATTTTTTCAGCCATCTCATAACTGAACACCGGCGGAAGCATTTCATCTTCAATGACCAAATCATACATGCTTTCCGGCACATATCCTAAGATAAATAACGGTTTGGTAATTCCGTGTCGACGAAGGTTATGTCCTTCCTGCGGTGTTGCAACAGCATATCCGTAGCACATGTCATCCAATTCCTTTGCAATGGGAACTGCACCATGTCCGTAGCCGTCAGTCTTAATCACCGCTACCATACCGGTTTTGGAATCCAGCTTTTCCCGCATCAATTCCATATTCTTTCTAATCGCATTCAGATTAATTTCTGCATATCCTCTAAAATATTCTTCTAACATGATATTCTCCAACTATTCTAAAACATATTTGATTGATTCAATGATATCTCCTGCCATCATTCCGGCTTTTCCGTTTTTCTCCGCAGCGATATCCCCTGCCAGCCCGTGAACATAAGGTGCCAGCACCGCTGCATCTCTCAGCGGAACACCAATGCCTAAAAATCCTGCCAAAATCCCGGTCAAAACATCTCCAGAGCCGGCTGTTGCCATTCCGTTGTTTCCGGAAAGATTCACTGCCACCAGTTCTTCTGTAGAAATCACAGTTCTGGCATCTTTTAATACGCACGCAACTTTATAAGTATCTGTAATATTCTTTGCTGTTTCAAAAAGCTGTTCTGCAATCTCAGGTATCTCCTTTTTAATAAAACGACTCATCTCACCGAGATGCGGAGTTATAATTACATCCTGATGTAACAACCTTTTCAATTTATCATTTTCAGATAAAACATTAATTCCGTCTGCATCAATGACTGTAGGCTGCTTTGTTTCCAAGACCATTTGAACAATCTGATCCTGAATCACGCCAACACCCATACCCGGTCCTAAAACAACCACGTCACTCCACTGTAATGCGGAACGTACAATCTGCTCATTAAAAAGTTTCGTATCATAGGCATGTACCATGGCTTCCGGAATCATTCGATTTAGGAAATCTTTGTTTTCCTTTGCTGTCAGTATTCGAAGCATTCCGGCACCGCAACGGAAAGCTGCTTTGGCACAAAGATATGCCGCCCCTGCAATATCCGCACTGCCCGCAATAACCAGAACCTTTCCGAATCGTCCTTTATTGGAATAATTTGGTCGTTTCGGAATTCGGAACAAATCCGATTTTTCCAAGTAGTACTTTTTCTCAACGTCACGAAAAGCCTCTTTTGGGAAACCAATATCCGCCACCTGAACAACTCCACTATATTCTGTCCCCGGATACATTACCGTTCCGATTTTCTGACTTCCGAAAGTCACTGTATAATCTGCCTTGACTGCAACACCACGCACCAGACCGGTATCCGCATCAATTCCCGAAGGAATATCCACTGCATAAACTTTAGATTTCATTCGATTGATGCTTTCGATTACCTCACGGTACTCCCCTGTAATATCTCTGGAAAGTCCTACGCCAAACATGGCATCAATTAAAACATCATAAGGTTCCACTCTTTTGGAAAAAGGAATCTTCAGTTTTTTGCAAATGTCATACTGCGTTTTAAACTCATCACTGGCATTTTCCGTATTTCCCACAACATAAATACAGATGTTATATCCATCCAGAAATAACATCCTACCAATTGCCAGGCCGTCTGCGCCATTGTTTCCCGTAGACGCAACAACCATCATACTTTTATTTTTTTCTTCCTGAGAGGAAATCAGCTGATAAACGTTGTATGCAGCGCGTTCCATTAATACAAGAGACGGAATTCCAATCTCCTGTATTGTATACTGATCAACTTTTTTCATATCTCTTCCGGAAACGATTGTCTTCATAACTACACCAATCCTTCTACTTCTGTCCTTTTTCAGAAATTCTATACGTCAGTCTCATGAGACTTTCCGATAAATGAACGTTTTCCACCAATACATCCTCAGGCAATCCCAAGTCTGTATGAGCAAAATTCCAAAATGCTTTTACCCCACAGGCAACCAGCTTATCCGCAATTTCTTTCGCCGGCCCCTTCGGAAGTGTTAATGCTACAATATCCACATTATGCTCTACAACATAATCATACAGATACTGAATATCAAGAATTTCTCCTTCTGCCGTTTTCTTTCCAATCAATTCTTTATTCTGATCAAACAATGCCGTAATTTCAAATCCTCTGTTTTTAAAGTTCCCGTAATTTGCGATGGCTCTTCCTAAATTACCGGCTCCCACAATCACCATTTTATGGTTCTGATTTAATCCTAAAATTTTGCCGATTTCTTCGTACAGATAGGAAACATTGTATCCATATCCCTGCTGTCCGAAGCCACCGAAATTATTTAAATCCTGTCGAATCTGAGATGCAGTCACATTCATTAATTTGCTTAATTCTTTTGAAGAAATACGTTCAATTTTCTGCTGACGCAATTCTTCCAAATATCTATAGTAACGGGGCAGTCTTGAAATCACTGCCTTTGATATCTTTTCCATTTCTTTTTGCTCCTTATAAACGCATAGTTTAATTATAAGTACATCCAAAAAGATTGTCAATTATTTGTCAATATAACTGCAACTGCTTTTTTACCCAAAAACAAAGCTCTTGGAATGTTGCCATCCCAGAGCTTTGTCTGTAAATCTTATTTGTTATATAACTGTAATTCAAAGAGACGAATTGTTCCTCTGGAATCCCCAGGATTAAATACCTTTAATGCAATGTATCTTGCACTGTTACTTCCAATGTTAAAGGATGAAATTGCGTCATTTTTGTTTACCTGATAATCAGCAGATGTCCAGTTTTCTCCATCATTGGAAATCAGCAATTCCCATTCTGACATGTTCGGATAACCATATTCCGCACTGGCGGTATTATAAACCGTATAGGTGTTAAAGGTCTTCTTTGATCCTAAATCAATCTTAATCCAGTGTTTTGCTCCTTCCAAGGCAAAGGCACCGAAGCCATCATTGCTTGAGGTTGCACACCACTTAGTTGAAAGATTGTTATCAAATAATTTTTCACCGCTTTCATTATTGTTTGTAAATCCTGAAACACTTACCAGCTGTGCTCCGGAAAGAAGATTTGTACCGGATGTAACATTGCTAATCTGTGTTCCTGTCTTGTTTCCATGTGTTTTACCTTTCACACTTGGATAATTCGGATTTGGTACTCCTGCAATATCTTCTGTCATCCAATTATCTGTGTAAACATGGAATCCTGTAAATTCCCAAGTACCATTCTGAAGTTCCTGAACATAATGTTTTCTTAAATCTTCAAAACAGTCATATCCGGTAATCTGTTTTACAACATTGTTAATTGGTGAACCAACCGTATATGGGTTGTCGCTGTATTCGGAACCGGTATTATTTTCCTTGATTACTTTGTTGACACTGTCAATCAAACCTAAGGTCTTATTACCGTTGGCATCTCTGGTTGTCGGATAACGATAATCCATGTAAGCAAAGAACCATTTGTTATTTCCGTATGGCTGATATCCCCAATCCTGAAGTCCTGTATCTGATGCCTGATATACCTGAACATAGTTTGGATTTGACCAATGGAAATATCGGAATCCTCCGTAGTTCGCCATATTTTCTGTCCACCAGTATAAGTCTCCACCATAATTTAACTTGCCACCATACTGCTGTACGGAGTGTGTTATTTCATGAGAGAAGAATCCGATGTCACTTGGATGTCCGTTGGCATAAGTTGTAGAAACACATACCGTTGTTCCCTGACAGTAAGCAACACCATCATAGTCTTTATCCGCTCTGAAGGTAATTGTCTTTGGTTCTGAGCCGGTACCCCATCTCTTATAAAGACGTGGATAACTGTTGTAGAACAGTTTTACCAGTTCTTTAACATAGGATTTCGACTGAATCATATCCCAGTCTCCTGTGAACATAATGTCATATTCACTTGGACTGATTGCACAACCGTTCATGGAAATCTCTGATAACTGGAATCCGCTTCCATAAAGTTCGGATATTTCCATCTTATAATAACTGAATGTTCCTACGGTATCTACGGTAAAGGTATATGGAGTATAGTTTTTATCTTCCATATTACTGTTTCTTACCGTATCCAGCTTGGTCCAGTTTGAACCATCTTTGGAACCGTACAATGTCCATTTCTTTGGATTTCTATTATGATATTGTTCATTATCGTTTGCTGTTGTTAATGTGTAGCTGTAAAGAGTTGTATCTCTGGATGTCTTCCATGCAATAGCTCCTGTTCCTCCATTGAACATCTTGGTAGAAGTTTTTCCATCAAAAAGGTTATCTACCGGTTCGTTGGTAACACCGTTAATGGTATTGGCACTCTTATAAACAGAATCCACATAATCTAAACTGCCACCTAAATCATTGGTTGCTCCTGCCACATCTCCGTAGAGTGTCAGTTCTGCAATCTGTATTCCATAGTAGTTAGCATTTTCATCATTCTTTTCAATCTGAATCTGATAATACTGATATGGTTCCTGAATATCCGTTGTATAGTTATATACACCGTAATTAACGTCCTGTGTACCGTTACTCTTTACAATATCAATCTGTGTCCAGGTTGTTCCGTCATTGGAACCATATAACTGCCATGCCAATGGATTTCTTGTGGTATATACTGCAGAATCATTACCGGTCATAATGGAATAATTCTTCACAACCACAGCACGGTTCATTTTCCATGCAACGTGAACCGGGCAGGCACTTCCTGAATAGAATTTGGATTCTCTGTTTCCATCAAACATATCTCCGATCTTATGTCCGGAGTCACCGGTGCTGGATGAGCTGGCATTGTCCGGACCATCATAATATGGTGTCAGATTAATATTCTTTGGAAGATTTTCTGTCGTCAGTTCTTCTTCTGTTGTAACTTCTTTGGTTGTCGTTGGTTCCGGTGCTTTTGTCGTTGTTTCCGGAGCCTTGGTTGTTGTTTCCACAGGTGCTCCCTGTACCTGAACCGTTCCGGACTGTCCCTGAGTCTCCTTGCCATTTAATGTAGCCGTTACTTTAACTGTTCTTGTACCTGCTTCAACATTTTCAATGCTGTATTCCTGGCACGGAACTTCTGACAATTTCTTTACACCGTCCACATAAACATTGTAAGTCTGTCCCAAGCCAATCGTTGCATCATTCTGTCCCCAAACAACAGTAATTGTATTCGGATTGTTGCTCATTACTACCATTCCAAATACTTCTATTGGTTGCTGTTCCTGTGTGGTGGTTTCTGCTTCCGTTGTTGTTTCTTCCGCCGGATTGAAATCACGTCTCTGATAAGATTCATTGGCAACCTTTAAAATTCGGTCAAACAAATAATTATGTTCGGTTTCATTTTTCATTTCGGACTTCTGATACAAATCATCTGCAATATTGTATACAGATTTTTTTATAATATCTCCGTACACGTATGAACCGTCGTTTAATTTTACATAAGGTCGTTCACAAATTTCGCTGTTGAAATAATCTGCTTTGTCTAAAAGTTTCATATTCATTACATACTTTGTAACCGAACCGCTCTTTGATAAGAAGCCTTCTGCCGTTGCCTTGTAAGAATGTACAATCGGATTATTGCTGCCGACAATCATTTCCGAGTCGTCCACATAATCTTTTAATCCGTAAACCAACCCTGCTTCCGCGTAATCACTCTCTGTCTCTACGGAATATACAGTTCTGTGTGTATTTCGTCTTGTGTTAATCTGATAACCATCAATCGAAAGTTTCACAGATTGTGCTGCATTTACCTGAATATTTTCAGGCAAAAAAGAAAAAACCATGGCAATTATAAGCATAACTGACATTGTTTTTTTGTAAGTAGTTTTGAACACTTTCATTTTTTCTCTCCTTCTACGTTCTTTTACCCATTCTGATAAATTTTATCACTCCTCAAATCCCCTCTCAAGAAAGCATTTTTTATTATGGTGTCCTTCTTTTATTCATAGAGAATATCTTATATTCAAAAATTATTCTTTTTGTGTTAAACTTGTTGTGTACTTTCGCTCGATCATGCGAAAAATACAGTAACAAAGGAGTATCACATGATTCTTTCATGTAGTCATATATCAAAAGCATATGGTACCGAAGAGATTTTGACAGACTGCTCTTTCTTTATCAATGAAAACGAAAAAGCAGCCATCGTTGGAAACAACGGTGCCGGAAAATCAACCATTCTGAAAATCATTATGGATGAATTGACTGCGGATGACGGTTCGGTCACATTAAAGAAAGATGCCACCATCGGCTATCTTGCTCAGTATCAGAATCTTAGCAGTGATAAAACGATTTATGAAGAGGTTCGTTCCGTTAAGGAAAACCTGATTCAGATGGAACGAAAACTTAAAGAATACGAAAAGGCAATGGCCCTGCTTTCCGGAGAAGAACTGGAAAAAGTTATGAATACCTATACCAATTTGGAACACAACTTCCAGTTACAAAACGGCTACGCCTATAAAAGTGAAATTGACGGTGTCATTAAAGGTCTTGGTTTTACGGAAGATGATTTCAACAAACCGGTGGGAACACTTTCCGGCGGTCAGAAAACCCGTGTGGCATTGTGTAAATTAATTTTGGAAAAACCGGATATCATTCTGTTGGACGAGCCGACCAACCACTTAGACTTAAACTCTATTAAGTGGCTGGAAAACTATTTATTGAATTACAACGGTGCGGTTCTGATTATAGCCCATGACCGCTACTTCTTAGATAAAATTGTCACCAAGGTTATTGAAATTGAAAACCGGAAATGTCAGGTTTACAGCGGAAATTATTCTCAATATGCCCAAAAGAAAAAAGAACTTCGTCAGGCACAATTGAAGTTATACTTAAAACAACAAAGTGAAATCAAACATCAGGAAGAAGTCATTGCAAAACTTCGCTCCTATAAACAGGAAAAATTCTATAAGCGTGCACAAAGCCGCGAAAAGGCTTTAAACCAGATGGATTTAGTAGAAAAGCCGGAAGATTTGTCCGAGAATATGAATCTGACTTTGACACCGGACTGTGTCAGCGGCAATGATGTTTTGGAAGTGAACGATTTAGCAAAATCCTTTGATGGGAAGCAATTATTCCGGGGAATTCACTTTGAAATCAAACGTGGAGAACATGTAGCTCTGATTGGCGATAACGGAACAGGAAAAACCACAATTTTGAAAATCATCAATGACATTATTGAGGCCGATGCAGGTTCGGTTCGTTTAGGAACCAATGTTCATATTGGTTATTACGATCAGGAGCATCACAATTTGGATGATTCCAAGACTCTGTTTGAGGAAATATCCGATGCTTACCCACAGTTAAATCATACAAAAATCAGAAATACTCTCGCCGCTTTCATGTTTACCGGCGATGACGTTTTTAAACGAATCGGTGATTTAAGCGGTGGAGAAAAGGGTCGTGTGTCCTTGGCGAAACTGATGCTTTCCGAAGCAAACCTGATTATTTTGGACGAACCGACTAACCATTTGGATATGGTTTCCAAGGAAATTTTGGAAAATGCCATCAATCAATATGAAGGAACAATTTTCTATGTTTCCCATGATCGATATTTTATTAATCAGACTGCTACCAGAATTTTGGAACTAACGAACACCAAGCTGATTAATTACTTAGGAAACTATGATTATTACGAAGAGAAAAAGGAAGAATTAACACAGCGTTTTGCTCCTGCAGAAGTGGAGAAAAAAACCGTCGCTGCTCCTTCTTCCGGTAAACAGGATTATTTAGAAAGGAAGGCATTAACTGCCAGAATTAGAAAATTGAAGAACGATATCAGTAAAGTAGAAGAAAAAATCAAAGCTTATGAAGAACGTTTGAATGAACTGGATGAACTTTTGGAAAATCCCGAAGTTGCCACAAACTCAGCAAAACTCAACGAAATTTCTAAAGAACAAAATGAAATCAGTAACAAATTAGATGATTTAATGCAGGAATGGGAAATTCTTTCTGACGAATTATTGGAGTTGGAATAAATACTTTTCATTATGAGGAATTCCCTCGGTTTTATTGCATTTTCAATGGATATTGATTAAAATATTCTTATGATTACATTAGCTATTTTAGCGGAACGGAGACAGATATGGAGAATAAAAAAATTGTAGTTGCATTAGGAAGAAACGCATTTAGTGAATCTTTCCCAAAACAGCAACAGAGAGTTCAACAGGCTGCAAAGGCTATTGCAGATTTAGTAGAAGAAAATTATGAAGTGATTATCACTCACAGTAATGGTCCTCAGGTTGGAATGATTCAGACAGCGATGACTGAATATTCCAGACTTGATCCGGACAGAACTGTTGCACCAATGAGTATTTGCGGTGCTATGAGTCAGGGATACATTGGTTTCGACCTTCAGAATGCCATTCGTACAGAATTGTTGGGACGTGGAATTTACAAACCGGTCAGCACCATTATTACACAGGTTCGTGTGGACCCGTTTGACCGTGCTTTTAATAATCCTACCAAAGTCATTGGACGTCTTATGACTAAGGAAGAGGCTGAAAACGAAAAGCGTAAAGGAAATTATGTAGAACACGAAGAAGATGAGGATGGTTACAGAAGAATCATTGCCAGCCCGAAGCCAATCGATATTTATGAAATCGATGCGATTAAGACTCTGGTAGATGCTCATCAGATTGTTATTGCTGCCGGTGGTGGCGGTATTCCTGTTTTACAACAGCGCACTGTTTTAAAAGGTGCTAGCGCCGTAATTGAAAAAGATTACACCGCTGCTAAACTCGCTGATTTATTAGACGCTTCCACAATGATGATTTTAACTTCCAGCGATTACCTGACCATTGAAAAAGATGGTACAGAAACTGAGTTAAAGACACTCACAACCGATGAAGCTCAGCAGTTAATTGCAGACGGCTATTTCGACCCTACTACTTCCCTTCCAAAGATTGATGCATCTCTTTCTTTTGTTCTTGCAGGAGAAGGCAGAAAAGCAATTATTACCAATCTTTCCAAGGCAAAAGAAGGTGTTCGCGGAAAAGTCGGAACAGTTATCCAGTCATAATAAAACGAATCAAAGGGATTGTATCAAAGGTACAATCCCTTATTTTTCACACAAAAAAGGAGATGTGTATTGGATTACACTTCTCCTTTTTCTGATTTCCTGAAGTATTAATGCTTCCAGCTTAATTCATAGTATCCGCTACTTTTCTTTGAATAGCGATCAATTTTTACATAATATGTACCTTTATTTGCAATACCATATCTGGAACCGTTTGTTACAGTAAATACTTTTTTTCCGTTTGAAAGATATGCAGAGCTGTCTATCTGCTTTCCTTTACTGTCATATAAAGAAATCTTCAGATAATTCTGCTCAATTGTTCCAACTGTAATACGCAGTTTTCCTGACTTCTTTAGCTTAAATTTATACCAGTCACCTTTTTCGCCGTACTGAATTGTTCCCTTTGCTTTCTTCTTTGCTTTAAGAGAAACTGCTTTCTTTCTCTTCTTTCCGCTCTTTTCCTTAACTTTTTCAAATTTCAATGTGAAATAATTTAGTTCTCCGGCAGAAGAAGGCTTCAGTTTAAAGTAATATGTCTTTCCTTTTTTAACTGCAAAAAATGTTGCATATTTATTACTGCTAGTTAAGCTTGCACTGTTTGAAATAGATTTCTTCTTTGCATTGGCTAATTCTACATAAGAATTGTAACCATCAGCTGTCTGGAAAGTAACAAGTCCTGTAGCAGGTGCTTTATACTTGAATAATAAGGTGTCACCGTAATCCTTTGCGGCGAACAAATATTTTGTTCCTTCCTTAACGGTCTTTTCAGTAGAAGAAAAGTTAAAATAATCAATTTCTAAAACGTTTGTGTAAAGCTCTTCATAAGTAATGGAATACATTTTCAAGTAATATGTGCCCGCCTTTTGAGCCTTAAAATGCATTATAGAAGATGTTTCCTCTTTCTCTACACATTTAATCATAATACTTCTACTGATAGAATCATCACAGTTCTTATCCGTATATACTTCAAAAAATGCATCTTTAGCAAGAGCACAGTGAGCTACATTTAAATAAACCACCCCTGGTTTTGTTACCGTAATCGGAACAATCAGTCCTTGATAATTGCCACTAATCACATCATCACTTGTCCAATAATAGTATCCGGGTGTACCCATGTCTCCGGCAGTAACAGTTTCTTTCACTGTTACTGCCGGTTCCATCGCTGAAACTAAAGTTGCCATCCCCATTGTCATTACCATCATTGTTGCGGCAATAACAATACTTTTCAATAGTTTTTTCATTTTTTTGTCTCCTTTTTTGTTTTTACATACTCACTTCCAATGTTTTGCGGATTGCTTTAATGAAATCTTCTGTATTATATTGAAGCTTTATTATTTCCAACTAAGTTCGTAATATCCGCTACTTTTCTTTGAATAGCGATCAATTTTTACATAATATGTACCTTTATTTGCAATACCATATCTGGAACCGTTTGTTACAGTAAATACCTTTGTTCCTGTTGACAAATATGCAGAACTGTCAATCTGCTTTCCTTTACTATCATATAAAGAAAGTCTCAGATAATTCTGTTCAGCCGTTGCCACTGTAATTTTAAGTTTTCCTGATTTCTTTAATTTAAACTTATACCAGTCACCTTTTTCACCGCACTGAACTGTTCCCGGTACCTTCTTCTTTGCCTTGATGGAAACAGCTTTCTTTCTCTTCTTTCCACTCTTTTCCTTAACCTTTTTCTGGGTTACTCTTAAATAACTTAATTGACCGGCTGTAGAAGGTTTCAATCTAATGTAATATGTTTTACCTTTCTGAACGGCATACATAACACCATATTTGTTTGATGCAGACAAATATTCTGAATTAGAAATAGATTTTTTCTTTGCATTTAACAACTCTACATAAGAAGAGTAATCTGCTGCAGTCTGCATAATAATATATCCTGTAGAAGGAGCCTTATACTTGTAGTATAATGAATCTCCATAATCCTGTGCTGCAAACATATACTTCTTTCCTGACTGAACAGTTTTTTCTCCTGTTGCCACATGATAGATTGCTAATCCTACAGAATTCTTATAAACAGTATCATAAGAAATAGAGTAAAGTTTTAAATAATAAGTTCCGGCTTTGTCTGCCTTAAAATATGTTTCCGCATAAGATGCTCCCTCATCGATGCTCTTAATTGCAATACTTCTGCTCACATTATCGTCACAACTTTTGTTTGTATACACTTCCAAAAATGCATCTCTTTCGATAGAACAGTTTCCTGCATAAATGTAAACCACACCCGGCTTACTAACAACGATTGGAATAATCAATCCATGATCATTCCCGACAATTGTATTGTTCTGAGTCCATTCGTAGAACCTTACAGTCGGCTGCTGTCCATCATAAACATTTTCTTTCACTGTTACTGTCGGTTCCGTCGCTGAAACCAAAGTTGCCATTCCCATTGTCATTACCATCATTGTTGCAGCAATAACAATGCTCTTCATTAAATATTTCATTTTCTTTCTCCTTACTTGTTTTTACATACTCGCTTCCAATGTTTTGCGGATTGCTTTAATGAAATCTTCTGTATTTAATTTTGTCTTGTTTTCCAATGTAGAAATTAAATACAAATCTCCTGTCATTTCACCATTTTCAATGGTATCAATACAAGCCTTTTCCAATTTATCTGCGAACGCCTGTAATTCCGGAAGATTATCCAGTTCTCCACGCTTTCTCAGACCACCGGTCCATGCAAAAATAGTTGCGATTGGGTTTGTTGATGTTTCTTCACCCTTCAAATGCTTGTAATAATGTCTCTGTACTGTACCGTGAGCAGCTTCATACTCATAATATCCCTGTGGGGATGCCAATACAGAAGTCATCATAGAAAGGGAACCAAAAGCTGTAGCAACCATGTCCGACATAACGTCTCCATCATAGTTCTTACATGCCCAGATGTATCCACCTTCTGAACGCATTACTCTGGCTACTGCATCATCAATTAATGTATAGAAATATTCAATACCTGCGGCATCAAATTTTTCTTTGTATTCAGCTTCAAAGATTTCTGCAAAAACATCTTTGAATGTATGGTCATACTTCTTGGAAATTGTATCCTTTGTAGCAAACCAAAGATCCTGTTTTGTATCCAATGCATAGTTGAAACAACTTCTTGCAAAACTTTCAATGGATTCATTTAAGTTATGCATACCCTGAATGATTCCAGGTCCTGCAAAGTTATGAATAACTTCTCTTTCTTCTTCTCCTGCTTCGTTTGTATAAACGAGTTCTGCCTTTCCGGCTGCAGGAATCTTCATTTCAACACCCTTGTAAACATCACCGTATGCATGTCTTGCAATTGTGATTGGCTTTGTCCAGTTCTTTACATATGGTTCAATTCCTTTTACGATGATTGGAGCTCTGAATACTGTTCCGTCTAAGATTGCACGAATAGTACCATTTGGGCTCTTCCACATTTCTTTCAGATTATATTCAGGCATTCTTGCTGCGTTTGGAGTGATTGTCGCACACTTAACAGCAACACCGTATTTCTTTGTAGCTTCTGCTGAATCAAAAGTCACCTGATCATCTGTTTCATTTCTGTGAACCAGTCCTAAGTCATAGTATTCTGTCTTCAAATCAATGAAAGGTAATAAAAGTTCATCTTTAATTAACTTCCAGAGAATTCTGGTCATTTCGTCTCCATCCATTTCAACCAATGGAGTAGTCATTTTAATCTTTTCCATTTTCTGTTGTTCCTCCTTTATTTGCAGATACAAAGATCTTTCATTACACATCAGTCGGGTTGTAGTACCTATCTGATTTTCCTAGTAGATTATATCTGAAAATAAGGATTATATCAATACTGACTTTTCTCCCAGATTCCCAAGGGATTGATAATCCCACCGACTTCTCCTTTTAAGGCAGTTGCCGTTTCTTTAATCCGCTGTTTACATTCATAATTGGACAATCTGAGATTCTCCTGAAGCATTAACGCAATTACACCGGATACGATAGGCGTTGCCATCGACGTTCCTGTCTTGGAGATATAGAACTGCTTCTCTTTCCACCGATTTGAACAACTGACAATCTGATGTGCCGGAGCAAAAATATCGGGCTTTGTGATATTCAGCCCCGGTTTTCCCCGACCGGAATAATGTTTCCGGTAAATCCCGTTTACCACACCACCCATTCCGTCATCGGATGCTCCCACCGTAATAATCGGATCACAACGTCCGGGCACGGAAATGGTATCGAATTCCGGACCGTTATTGCCTGCAGATGCCACAACTACATATCCAAGGTTCCACAATTCTTCCACCGCCTGAAGCAACTGCCAATCTTCTCTTTTTGCCTTGTACGGTGCACCAAAGGACATATTTACAATTCGAATTCCATACCGTATTCCATTGTCGATAACCCATTGAATTCCATTGAGTACCGCATCAGAACTTCCTGTTCCATAGCGATTTAAAATCTTTAAAGATACAATTTTTGCACCGGGAGCAATTCCGCAATACTTTCCACCCGAACGTTTTCCGGTTCCGGCGATAATGCCACTGACATGGGTTCCGTGCCCTAAATCATCATATGCCTCTTTTCTTTGATGAACAAAATCCTGAAAGGCAATAATATTCCCCTCCAAATCCGGATGGTTACTGACACCACTATCCAACACAGCGATGGCAATCCCTTCTCCGGTAAGATTTCTATGATGAAGCCGGTGAATTTCTAACAATTCATTTACTTTATTCATTATTCTAATGTTCTCTCTTATGAAACTCTCTACCTTAATATATGAAAGAACACCGTTGATGTTTTTGATTTCTTTTGTAACACTCCCCCGCTTTTTTGCATAAAATTTAGTGTAATCAAAAAATCAGGAGAACAAAATGAGTGATTTAGCTGCAACAAACTGCGGATGCGGTTGCGACGGAGGAAACAATTGTCTGTTTCTTATTTTAATTTTATTATGCTGCGGAAACGGCAACGGCAACGGAATCGGAGGCATTGGAAACGGAAATGACTGCTGTTCCTTACTTTGGATTATCCTTCTCTTAAACTGCTTCTGTGGCAATGGAAATAACGGAATTTTTGGCAACGGCGGATGTGGTTGCTAAAGCAGGGAATAGTTTCCTTTTTTCATGCATAAAATGAATTAAATCGTTCAATGAGGGATTACAGTCTATGACCGGCGAATCTATGAAACTGACAAAATTCGATTCCCAACTTACCAGTCCTTCCATGGAAATGGCTAAAGCTGTAATTCCTTACATTGAACCGAAAACCGCCAATATGCTGGGGCTCTTTATCAAACTTCAGGAGTTGCAGAATGCGGCTCAGCTAAATTTTTCTTCCTTTTCCCAAGAAAACAATCCGGAGTCTTCATCCGAAAATCTTTTTGCGGATTTAAGGAATTTCCTTGGAGATAACGAAAAGGAACAATTGGATTTTATGATGTCCATGATGGAATTGTTAAAGACCATGAATCCGGAAGATTTGAATTTGGACCAGTATATGAATATATTTCAATAAGGAGAGTATTCTATGAACAATCGATGGATGGATGACCCGGTATTGTCCGGAGTTTCCGATGAAAAACTGGAATTTCTTACGAACGTAATCCAGAATTCCAAAGGAATGAACCCCCAACAAATGCTTACATACTTTATGAAAGAATCCGGTCAGGCTTCTCAAAGAGGAATGATTTTTTCCGATGAAGAAACCGCCGCAATTCTTAAAATACTAACAGCAGACATGTCCCCTTCCGACAAAAAGAAAGTGGAAACCATTCAGAAAATGGTCTCTATGATTTCAAAGAAAATGACACAAAAATAGGGCTGTCCGAAGACAGCCCCAATCTAAATCATATTATTTTGTTAATACCTGCATTTCCCAGATAGAATATCCATATCCAGTAGCACGTCTAACACCCTGCAATTTTACAAACTTTGCATTCACTGCATTGAATGTAATAGTGTCTGTACCACCATCCTGATTTCTTAATTCCTGAACTTTTGTCCAGTTAATTCCGTTTTCTGATACTAAGATATCATAATCTGCACCAAATGCAGTTTCCCAATTAATCACAATCTGGTTGATGTTGTAAACAGCTCCTAAGTCTAAAACCATCCAAGCATCATCTGCGAAGTTTGATGACCAACGGGATGTTACATCACCATCTACTGCATATCTTGCATGAGTTCCATCTCCTTCTGAACCGGACTGAACTGCTTCTGCATTTAATGCAACATTTGTTCCTGAAGGAACAGTTCCGGATGTATTTCCACCCTGGTTTCCACCTTGGTTTCCGCCCTGGTTTCCACCCTGGTTTCCACCGGACTGACTGGCTGTTAATACCTGCATTTCCCAAATAGAATATCCGTATCCGGTTCCACGGGTTACACCCTGCATCTTCACATAGCGTGCATTTACTGTATCAATCGGAATATCATCAATTCCACCATCCTGGTTCGTAAGATTCTTTGCCACAGTCCAATTTTCACCATCTGTAGATGTCATAATCTTGTAATCCTTACCGTAAGCATTTTCCCAAGAGATGATTACATGGTCAATTGAATATACTTCGCCCAAATCAACGCTCATCCAGGCATTATCTACGAAGTTTGATGACCAGCGAGTTCCTGCATCACCATCCACAGCATATCTTGCATTAGTGGATTCTCCTTCAGATGCAGATTGATCTGTTGTTTTATTTAAAGCTACATTTGTTCCTGCGCCGATTTCTCCACCACCGCCACCGATTGTTCCCATACCGGTGTATACTTCCATTTCCCAAAGGGAATATCCGTAACCTGTAGCTCTTTTAACGCCCTGAACTTTAACGTATCTTGCTGTAATTGTATCAAAATCAACGATATCTTCTCCACCGTTAGAATTACGAACTTCTTTCACCTTAGACCAGTTTTCTTCGTCACTGGAGACATATACGTCATAGTCTTTGCCGTATGCATTTTCCCACTTTAAGACAACTTTGTTTACATTATAGTCATTCTGAAGATCTACGTAAATCCATTCATTATCAGTGAAGTTTGATGACCAACGGGATGTTACATCACCGTCTACTGCATTTGTTGCAGCTACATTATTTCCTTCCTGACTGGAAGCAAATGCCGGCTTATCCTTTGCAACGTTTCCGGATGGTTTCGTTCCACCGCCACCAGGGTTTCCACCGCCGCCTGGGTTTCCACCGCCGCCTGGGTTTCCACCGCCGCCTGGGTTTCCGCCGGTATTTCCATCAGATTCAAAGAGGCGAACTTCAAAGAGTGATACGCCGTATCCTGTTAATCTTTCTGTTGAATACAGACGAACATATCTTGCTGTAGTTACCTGGCTGAAGGCAATGGATTCTAAGCCGTTATCTCTCTTGTCATCACCGAATCCCTGACCGCCTTTACCAAGATTCTGTGTAAATACTGTAGTCCAGTTCTGCTTATCATCAGAGGTCTGGATTGTATACTTCTTAGATGCCGCACCTTCCCAGTAAAGCTTAATAGCGCCAATTTCTTTGGACTGCTTTAAGTCAATGGTGAAGTACTGTGGATCAGCCGCTGCTGATTCCCAACGAGTTGCATAATTCTTATCAATCATGTGAGATGCTGCACCGTCGCTGTTGCTTTCTGATGATACATCAATTACTTCTGCGTCTGATAAATCAATTTCCGGATATCCTGTTAAGTCTTCCTTTGTCAAGTCATCAGATGCTGCTACAGGAGGTTTTGTTCCCTGTAAATAAATCTTTGTATAGTTAATGTTAAATCCACCGTCTACAAAGAGGAGTTTTAATTTGTAAGTTCCTTTCTTCAAATGAATAGTTCCGTCTGCTTTCACATTTTTCCATTCATTTGTGGCATTACCAAGTACTGTTGTTAACTGGTAATCGGAATCATTTTCTGTCTTAATACGGATTGCACTGTTCTTATTCTGGTCTGTACACTGAACTCTGTAATCTACTACGTAATCACCTTCCTGAGCAACATTTACAGTGTAAAGTAAAGAATCTCCGTCATCAATCCATCCTACATAACCGCCTTCCTGTTCATTCTGATCAGGTTCGCAGCTAAAGTTTGTATAATAATCTTCTGCTTCTAATACACCGGGTACTTCGCAAACCGGATCAGTGTTTTCAACCGGTGTTGCTTTTACTGTCTTACCGTTTGCATCAACTGTCTTATCCTCATTCTTTGTAGGATCACAGTCAACTGTCATATGTGCAGGAACCTTAACACTACCAAGGTTTCCGTTTGCATTCTTAAAGTGTACTGTAATATCCTGGTCAAATGGGTTCCAAACTTCTGCTGTGTATTTCTTTGCTCCGTTAACTGTCTTTTCAAAGATCTGGAAACTTGTGTAGTCACTTGCCCAGATGGATGTACAGATATCACCCTTTGCACACATATTCTGGATGTACCAGTATGAGTTAAACATTTCATCTGTGGAAAGAACACCATCTACATAATTGCCTTCAGCATTGATATGAGATGTGTATTCATTTGCCCATCTGTTTGCTGCACCGTTTGCATCACTTAATGCCATGAATGGCCAAAGAATATGGAACCATCCTTCAGGGTCTGTTGCTTCTTCACGAACCATCTTAGCCTGATATGCAGCTTCAACCTGTTCATATTCATTCCAGATTCTTGTTACTGTATTCTTACGATAACCCATATATGTGATTGCCGGTGTTACAGGAAGTAAGTGAATACCCATAATACAGCAAGGGTTACCTGAGAAGTATGTACCGTTTGTATAACCAAGTCCCCAAACCATTCCGGTGTAAGGAAGGACATCACAATTTGCGTCACCGTAAACGTCTACGCCGTATCCCGGTGCCCAGTTATGACTATCAAGTGCAGTTCCCTGATCCATATTAAACCAGTACTGTTCAATGGCATCAATTTCTGAGGTGTAACCCCAGATACCTGCATCTCTGTAGGTGTTATTTCCGGTAACAAGTCCCCAAAGGTAAAGTCCTGCCCATGCAAATGTTGCTTCTGATGCAGATTCCTGGTTGTTACCACTGTTGTTGTCACCGTATCCACCTGCCCATGAATGACTTTCATAAACATCAAAGTTTCTCATGTATGGAAGTTTGTCATCATTCTTGTTTGGATTCATACAGTCACGAATCAATACTTCAATCATATCGCCGTAATCTTCCACGAACTGATGGTCATAAGAACCTAAAACAGCTGCAGGGAAGATGAAGTAAGCCCAAAGGAAATGATGGTCTGATAAATTGATTGCCATACCATGGTCACCACCATCACCACTGATTGCGCCCCAGCTTGTATGATAATACATATAATATGGATAATCTTCCGGTCCATCATATGTGAGCCAGTTTTCCATAATCTTTCTTAAGACACTGATTAATTTATCTCTTGTTTCGTATTCTCCCAACTGATCCGCAATTAAGATACCCATTGCAATCGGATGAGATTTTTTACCCTGCCAATAAGGGTCTGCTACCCAGTAAGACTTTAATGCACTGTCTGTGAACTGATCCAGATATGCATACATCCATTCTGTGTTATAGCTGTCAGATTCATCCGGTGTGGTGTACTGTGGAATAACACCGTTAAATCTCTGACTGAATGAGAATTCATTTCCTTCGTGGATTCTTAAATCCCCACGAACAGAAGAATAAACTTTTCCGTTTACATATGATGCATTGGAATATTTCCACTGATGAGGCATCATACACATAATAGTTGAATTTTCAATACCGCTTCCGATTCTCTTCTGATCAACTGTTGCATGATATGTTGTTGTACATGTTGCTGTGCTTTCATTGTAAGAATAATCAGCAACAGTATTTGTAACATAAGAATATGCATGTTTGAACATAAATTCCAACTGTTCTCTTGCCTGTGCATCATTCTTGGATGCTGCATTGGAAACTGTTTCACTCGATAATAATGCGATTGGTTCATCTACACATAATGCACCGATTACAAGGTAATTCTGGTTGCTTCCCAACTGAATCTTTAACTTATTTCCAACACGATATACCTTTGAATTTTCAGGCATATATACACCATAGTAATGGTACTGTTTCTTGTTTCCGTCTCCAGGTGCTTCACTTTCATTTTCTGTTTCTACAGCAAAATGATCGATGGTTACCTGTCCGTTTTCGTCTTCAAGAATTTCATTGCCGTTCTTATCAAAGAACTTCACAATATTGTTTACATTTAATTCAACTGCATTTCTGTCTGTGAAAGTATTGTAAACAAACGGAGAACCTTTTACTAAAGTGGAAAGCATCTTTGGTGTATCATTGTCACTGAATGCAACATTTACAGACCAGTCACCATAGCTGTCCAATTTTGCAGAAGTCTTTCCTGTAATGTTGGAAGCTCCAACGGTAATATCTTTATATTTACTGTCAGCTCCCATACCACCATTTTCAGTTCTTGAATAGAATCCATCTGCATAGTACATTCCAAGTCCTGTCTTTGAATAGCTGTAAGCCATTGGAAGTGCAGGCATTGTATCACTGTACTTTGTATAAATAATGGATGTCCACCAGTCATTGGATGGAATTGCCTTTGTTACATTAGAGGTAATATATTTTGGTTCTCTAGGCTGTAACATATTTGCATCATCAATAACATAGCTTCCCTTTCCTTTATTTACAACGGTCTGTTCAGGAATGTTTGGAATCTGATAAGTTACCATGTCATCACCATTCTGATAATCATAGACCTGAATTTCACGAATGGAATAACCGGAACCACGTCCCATCAAAATTCCCTGTACTCTTACGTAACGAACATTCGTTGCATAGATTTCAATATCTTCATCTTCACCGTTTCCTTCTAACTGTCTGTAAACAGTGGTGAAGTTTTCTCCGTCTTCAGAAACCTGTAAATCCCAAATGTTACCGTATTCTGTCTGCCACTGAACTTTTACACGACCAATGGTGTGCTTTGCACCTAAGTCTACAGTTAAGTTCTGGTTGCAGGCATCAGCCACTTTATCCTGGCTTTCTGATAACCAATAAGATTCATAATCATCATCTACTGCATTGCTTCCTGCTAAAGGATTTGCAGCCCACCAAGGCTGTGAATAAGAAGAAACTGTTACGTTCTTTCCTAAAGCAATGTTCTGTGCAGGTGATACCGGCTGTACACAGTTATTATCGCCAATACCATAAACCTGAATTTCTCTGATTGAAGCACCCCATCCGGATTTCTTATCATCAGAGTATGCCTGTGATTTACTGTAATTGATTAACACTCTGACATATCTTCCGTTCTTCTGTGTTAATCGGTAATTTTCTGCAGCATCGGTAGATAATACATCTTCATAGTAACTATAGTCCACAGTTCCGTCACTACGAAGTACATTCTTTACATCTCCACCGTTGCCGGTTGTTGTTTCATACGCTGTGGTCCAGTTAATTTCATCATCTGACACCAATACCTTGTAAGCCACACCATAGCTGGCGTCGTTCTGCCAGTCAATGACTACCTTACTAATATCTGCTTTTCCTCCCAAGTCCACATCCAGCCACTGATCTGCTTTATTCGCAGCTGCACCCCACTGAGTTCCCAATCTTCCGTCGGTTGCAAAGCTTGCAATGTCGCCACCGTTTGCGGATGACGCATAGGCAGGTCTGTCTGTAGATAACAGCCAAGGCACGGAACGATCTACTGCCTTAACTTCTGTTTGCTGCAACTGGAGACTTCCCATTACCATTGCAGCACTGAGCACTACTGCCATAGAGCTCTTGAGCATTCTTACATGCTTTCTCATATTACTTTCCTCCTTTAATAATTGAAAAAACTACTTGCTAAGTTCTTCATTATTAGAAAAAAGAAACACAATAAATTCCCTTTCCCGTCACAATACTGCAGTTATTGCTATACTAATAATTCTAGGTAGAAAAAACGTTTTCTGCAATAATCCGATAGTTTTTTGTTATTTTTCGCTTCTTTTTTGTGCATTTTGTACATGTTTATTGTAATGTTAACGTTGTAACATTTTTATTTTTTGTACTTTTGAACATCCACTATTTTTTTTGGGTTTCTTTTTTTTATTTGACATTTTTTCAATTTTTTAAAATATAAAAAAAAACATTTTTAGGATTTTGTCCCCAAAATGTTTGCGGTCACATTTCTTAATAAAAAGAAAGAAGGATGACTCACATCCTTCTTTTCCTTAATTTATTTCATTTTTACCGTAAGTTTCATTACAAAATGTAGTGCTTTCGAGGAATTTCTAAGATTTACTGTGATAACATATTTCTTTCCTTTTTTCCACCGCAGCGTTTTCCTTGTGTTCTTTTCTCCCTGAAGTTTCGCTACTGCTTCCTCCACAACCCATCCTTTCTTTAATTTCATTTTTAAAGGAATCTTTTTTTGTTTCAAGCAATCCTTTTTCTTCAGTACAATTGTTTTCTTTTTTCCTGCATTGGTTTTCACGGATTTTTTCCCTAACTTTATGGAGCTGATTGGATTTTTCTTTCCCAACACCGTAGGTTGTCCCGTTTCTTGAAATTGCTCATATTCTGCAGAAGACATACAAATTGCACATGGCGAAATTCGCGGTGTCTCCTTATAAATCAATATTCCGTTTTGGATTTTCAATGTTTGATCATCAAATATAGTTTCCTCTTTAATCTTTTTCTCTAACGCCTTAAAATTTTGAAAATCCTTCAGTTGATATTTATGACTTATAAACCTCAAAGCACAACAGACTCTTTCTTGTGTACGTGTACATAGATACGCACTCTTTTTTATTTTTTTCAGATTCAAGCGATGTTCTGTAAATCGTTCAATGTAGTAATAGAATGTAAATTCTCTGGAATACTCAGGATGGTTAAAATGTGCGATCACGTAACTCTGAGATTCATTGATTGTTTTCATCTCAACAGTTTTCAGCTTCCATCCTGACTTTGTCGAAAATCTTGGCTGTAATTTTTCCATCGGCTCATTGCTGTAAATTGTTTCTTCCCACTGATTCACATTTCGAATCTGAGTCTTTCCCAGAAAAGCCGTATTGATTGGAGAGTTTTCCAACACCGTAATCTCCTTTTTTAATGTCTTCGTGTGACCTTCATCATCGGAAATCTCACAGACAATTGTTGTTTTCCCCGGGTTGATTTCAAAAACAGCCTTCTGTTCCAGCAGACTATATACACTGTGAATGCAACCACCATCAAAATATGTTTTAATTGATTTGAATGTAGCTACATTCTGATTTGTTGAGTTCCATGTAAAATGAAGATGATTATACAATTCATCATGATCTTCCCGAGAAGTAAATAAATCTTCCGCCAGAGAAAACTGTGCATTCTCTTCAAAGGTAAAGAAAACATCCTGTCCATTGATTTCCAGATTTTCTACCAATTCATCAAAACTTTTAGTTTCATTCCTATTTTCCCCTTTGACCCCCTGGGAAAAAATAGACAATGTGATTGTCATAATTAAAATCATACACCATAGTTTTTTCATTTGTTTCATTTCATCCTCCTCTCTTTCTTATACTAATCCCTGAATTTTCAGAAATGTTATTTTTTCATTTATTAAATTTTGTTTAACACTCTCCCTACTGAATTTGCTGCACCCTGAAGCACAAAATCACTTTCTAGGGTGCACTTCCGAACTTACACAAAAAAACAGCTATGGGCATAAGACCGATAGCTGTTTTTGTATCACTATTTCATTACAATATTTACGATTCTTCCAGGAACATAAATTTCTTTGATGATATTTCCGGAAAGCTTGTCACCCAATGCTTCTTTACCCTGAGCAATTGCATCCTCTTTTGAAATATCCTTAGGAATTCCGATGACTGCTTTTGTCTTTCCATTAATCTGTACCGGAATTTCAATAACATCATCTACTGTCTTTGATTCATCATAAGTTGGCCAAGCTTCGAAAGCAATGGTATCATTGTGTCCCATCTTTTCCCAGATTTCTTCACCAACATGTGGGCAAATACAAGAGAACATCTTAATTAATCCTTCAGCATATTCTCTTGGACATTTTCCTTCTTTATATACTTCGTTTACAAAAATCATCATCTGACTGATGGCTGTATTATATCCTAATTCTTCAAAGTCATTAGTAACTTTCTTAACAGTCTGATGATAAACCTTGGTCAGTTTATCGTCATTTTCTTCTACGATATTTGCAGGTTCTGTAAAGAAGGTCCAGACTCTGTTGATAAATCTCTTGGCCCCCTGAACGTTATTGGAATTCCATGGCTTGGAAACTTCCAAAGGTCCCATGAACATTTCATAAAGTCTTAATGTATCTGCACCGAAATCTCTTACAATATCACTTGGATCTACTACGAATTCAGGGAAACGTTTACCCATTTTGATTCCGTTTTCTCCTAAAATCATTCCCTGATGAACCAGCTTTTGGAATGGTTCTTTTACCGGTGAAAGTCCTTCGTCATAAAGGAATCTGTTCCAGATTCTGGAATAAATCAAATGTCCTACGGCGTGTTCCGGTCCACCAACGTATAAGTCTACCGGCAACCAGTGCTTCAACAATTCCTGATTTGCAAATTCTTTGTCATTATCAGGATCAATATATCTCATATAATACCATGAAGATC
>JAEFAB010000017.1 GCA_016292095.1 Eubacterium sp.
ACGAAGTATGGTCATTCTCTAAACACTCATTTTAGATATTTATCCTGTCTACTTGACAGGGAGCATATCATGAACAAATGGAACATCCTCTTTTCTTCTATATATTATTGCACTTCCTGAAAGGATACGGTAAATCTTGTTCCTACATCCTGTCGGGATAAAACATTGATGGTACCGTCATGGGCATCGATAATCCACTTGGCAATGGATAGTCCCAAACCGGAACCGCCGGTGTTTTCGTTTCGCACTTCGTCGGACCGGAAAAATCTCTCGAAAATGTGGGAGATATCCTGCCCGGTCATACCGATTCCTTCATCCTGGATGGTGTAAAGTACTTTTCCGTTTTCTTTCTGAACACCCAGTTTGATGGTACTTCCTTCTTCGGAATATTTAGCTGCATTTTGTACAAAGATCCGAATGGATTGTTTTACCATTGCTAAATCTCCGTTGATTATAAAGCGTTCACTGTAATCGGACGGGTCCTCTGAAATGCCCTTGAGTACATAGGTGTGTGTCTCGTCAATCATAAGGGACTCTTCCCAAACTTCCCGAAGGACATCTCCTAAATCAAAGTTCGTGCGGTTCAGTGTATTTCTTCCGCTGTCGCCTCTTGCCAAAAACAGCAATTGTTCAATGAGTTCTTTCATATGCTCGGATTCATTTTTCAAGGCAGTGATGGATTCTTCCAGCACTTCGGGATCTTCTTTTCCCCAACGATCCAACATATTGACGTAGCCCTGAATGACTGCAATCGGAGTACGCAACTCGTGAGAAGCGTCGGATACAAAACGCACCTGCTGTTGTCTGCTTTCCTGCATTTTTGTAAGCAGGCTGTTCAGTGCAATTTCAATACTTTGCAATTCCCTGTCTCCGGTGACAATCTTTGGGGACTCAGGACTGGCAGAAGAAATGGCATGTTCCAGATGTTCGTAGGAAATATTACCCATTGCCTCTGCTTTTACAGCCAGTTCATTGAGGGGGCGAAGTTTCTTTCGAATTCGTTTGGTATCGGAAACTCCGTTAATCAAGTCAAAGCATTGGAATAATATTAATAATATGAAGAGAGGAAGCACGTAATTATAAAATTCATAAAGCGGAAAGCGATATTCCTCTCCGTTTTCCAATCGAACCAGATAGGTAAATGATTTGTAATGATATCCTTCCCGGATGAAATCAACTTCCGTTCCGTTAACATAGTTCCAATCATTGCGAAGAGCTTCTTTAGGCAGCTCGCTGTTGCAATGCAAGACAAACAGACCAAACGTTGCCGTCAGAAGCAGTACATCCCATAGAAGAAAGTGCAGAAATCTTCGGGACCACATACTCCAACTGATTTTCCGGGCAATGGAAGTCGTTCTTTTATTATAGGTTGTTTTTTGTTTTTCCAAAATTTTCTCCTGTTTTCTATGAGTCTTTTATGACATAACCGACGCCTCGTACAGTATGAATCAGTTTAATGGAATATTTGTCGTCAATCTTGGTGCGCAAATATCTGACATAAACATCAATGACGTTTGTTTCTCCCACATAGTCATATCCACAAACCAGATCCATCAGTTTTTCGCGGTTCAGCACAATGTTTTTGTTTTCCATAAGAACACGTAATAATTCAAATTCGCGATTGGTTAATTGCACAGGTTCTCCCCGGACCAGCACCTCGTGTCGTTCTTGATCCAGAGACACTTCACCGATTTTCAAAACAGTGCCTTCCGGACGACTTTGTCGGGAAGCCTCTGAAAGTTTCTCTTTTCGCTTTAATGCTACACGGATTCTTGCCAACAATTCTTCAATGGCAAAAGGCTTGGTAATATAATCGTCAGCTCCTGCATCCAAGCCGGATACTTTGTCCATTACAGCATCCCTGGCAGTAAGCATGATGACAGGCGTATCCTTTTGTTGACGGATACGCCTTAAAACCTCCAGACCATTTAACTGTGGTAGCATAATATCCAGAAGGATTAGGTCAAAGTCCTCTGCTAAAGCCAGATCCAATCCGGTCCGACCGTCAGAGACTTTTTGCACCTCGTTTCCTTCATGTTTTAATTCTAGTTCTATGAAACGGGCAATCTGCGCCTCGTCTTCAATAATCAGAATATTACTCATTCTTACAATTCCCCTTTTCGTTATGGAAAGAATTTACTTTTTTGTGTCTTTTGCTTCGTCAACGCTGTCCGCTGCTTTATCACACATTTCGTTGATGTTGATTGTTACGGAATCAATTCCTTCGAAATGATATCTGCAATTACAGAACAGACCAAGTACTAAAAGCGGTACGGTAACCCAGAAAGCGAAAATTAATGCAAGGGCCAGAATAAGAACCGGTACCTTGATGACTTGACGTTCTTTGTGGTGAATGATGAAAGAATTTTCAACGCTCTTTTTCAGGACTTTTCCACACCAATCAAAGAACTTGTTCAGCACATCTCCGATAGAGGAACTGTTAACAGATTTCTCATATTCCTGCTGCGCTTTGGCAAAATCTTCTGTTGTACTGTCGGCTGCTTCCTTATGAGTTTCGTAGCGGGCACTTTGTTGGTCGTTAATCTTTCCGGCCTTTTCCAAATATACGATGGCATCCAGCATATCGTATTCATTGGCCTCCAATGCATCCTTGGCATCCGCGTAGCTGACGCCTGTTTTTTCTCTTAATTTTTCAACTTTTTCTAATTTATCCATTTGTATACATCCTTTCTTCCAGCAATTTTCGTTGCAATCTGTTTGAAGTCGAGCAACGTTTTCTCCTGCTGATGTGTATATCCTAACTTGCCAAGATTAATCTGACATTGAAAGAAGATTAAAATTAGATTAAAATGTGGTTTCATTATACCATAAGATTTCTAATTTTTTTACTTTTGTATAGGAACCGTAAGGAGGGATCATGGAATAAGAAGTTTTACAATAAAACAGTTTTTATGAAAAGTACGACATTTTCATTAATTAGAAAACCTAGGAAATAAGCATTTTTGCTGAAAAATAAAAAACTAACACCATAATAAAAAAAGCGGTATATTAAAAACATTTCAATCGTATTAAAATCGTGATGATTGAAAAGGGTTTAGATTAAATGAACTTTTGAGACTGGCAAGTGGCCTTTCCCAAAGGTTCATTTTTTCGTTCACGGAAAAGAGGAGAAGATAGACTAGTATGTTGAAGAAAAAGAGTGAAAGATTTGCGGGCCTTTTTTTATGCGCTGCATTGGTGACCGGCTTAGTTGTTCCTTTTTGGGGGGAAACAAAGCAGGCGGTTCCGGTTGAGGGGGAGACTCAACTGAAATCCTATGAAATTAGTGATAAGGATTTGGCAAAAATTGTTAATCTTGCAGACAAAGATGGAGAAAAAGCAGCAAAGAATGTGAATCAGCTGCGGGGAAATGATTTTGAAGCAGCAGTAAACAAAGTCCTTTCTTCCTATTACAAGGGAGACAATATGGAAGAATTAAAAGACTTTGAAACTGCAATCGGCAAGGATGCCAAGGAAATTGTAAAGGGATATCGGGATGCCGCAAAAGAGCGTGCAGATGAGAAAAACTTGAAATACGAACCAAATGTTTCGCTTTTGACATTTGGCTCTGAGATGACTGAGACTGAAATTAAACGAGTGGTTGCGGACCAGTACGGAGAATGTTCTTACATTCATCAATGTCCGGACGACACCTATTTGGTTAAAGTCAAAACATGGGGAATGACTTCGGAAAAAGCAGCAGAAGCTTACGGAGAATATTCACAAACGAATTCTTCTGAAATCAACGGAAAAGTTGAGCAGACTGCAGAAGCATGGGATATGATTAATGATCCCTACCGCTATGATGAATACTATTTGAGTCATCTGAATGTTGGGGATGCTTGGTCTTATATCAACAGCAGAAGTCACTCAAAGGTCAAGGTTTGTATTGTTGACGGAACCGGCGTTGATGTTAACGCAAACTCAGACTTAAAGAATATTTCCAATAAAAGTCAGTCCATTATTTATAATGAGGACAGCAGTTATTACCAAATGTCAAAAGCACCGGATTCCATTGCCGATGGAAACACGCATATGACAAACTGTGCGGGATTAATTGCTGCGGAATCCAACAACGGCGTTAAGGTTGCGGGGGTGGCAGCAGGAACCGACAACAGTATTGTTGATTTGGTTAATGTCGCAATTCCGTTATACGTAGATAAAATGGCCTTAGCAGTGGACTATGCAAATGGCATTGGAGCGAAGGTTATTAACTTTAGTTTATTTCATACAGGAACTTATACGGCAGAAGAACAGGCAATCAATCGTTTTACTGCAGCAGGCGGAACTGTTGTTGCCGGTGCCGGAAATAACGGAACGGATTTAGACGGTTATCCTTCCGATTATGGGAATGTTATTTCGATTATTGCAACCAATGAAGATAAAACAAGAAGAGGAACCAGTAACTTTGGATGGGAGTGTGACTTCTGTGCTCCGGGTACCAATATTAGAGTATGCGGACCGGGAAACGGAGTCTCTATGTCAAACGGAACTTCTATGGCGTCGCCAATCGCTGTAGGTGCTGTTGCCATGATGTACAGTGTCAATCCAAATTTGAATAAAAATCAGGTTCATACAATTCTGAAAGAAACAGCCCAGGATTTGGGTGATGCCGGAAGAGATTATTATTATGCATACGGTTTAATCAATGCCGGAGCAGCTGTGCGGAGAGCAGGTGGCGATACGGCTCAGCCGACTCAGCAACCAACCACTCAGCAATCAGCCAACGGACCGGAGGAAGTCTTTGGTCAGGTATTCAATAGTCCTGCAAACAACACCATTTCCGTTGTTTGGGGAAGCAATGACAGAATGCAGGCATTGGGTCAGGTTTACAACGTTTATGTTGACGGGCAGTTGAAGTTAAGTAGCGTAGGCTGTGCATATCATACTATTAGTGGAATTCCTGCCGGAAAACATATCGTTAAAATTACTTCAGTTTATAATGGTAAGGAAACAAATGGTGTTAGTGGAGAAGTAATAGTTGGCGGAGAAGTTCCAACAACACAGGCTCCTACAACAACAGTGGCAGCAAGCACGTTACCATCAGGATTTACAGCAGCCGGAGGAAACTGGACAGATTTGAATTATTGGTCTGTCTACTTTGCATCAGGTTGGGGAAATAATCCAATCGGTGGTTACAAAAACGGAAATTCTTACGGTAACTTCAGCACTTATATCCAGTCAGGAGGAAAAGGTGTTGCATGGTCCGTTCAGATGAAAACAAAAGAAATTGCAGTTACTTCAGGAAAGAGTTATTCCTGCAAGATGAATGTTACAACAAATAAATCGGCAGAAAACATTGTATTCAAAGATGAAAAAACTCAGTCGATTACAAATGTAAATCTCACAAGCGGAGCTAATGAAATTGTTCTGAATTTCACTTCTTCTGATGTGGCCCAGTTCTACTTTGATTTGGGAAGTGCACCGGATGACTTTAGAATGGACATCACGTCCTTTGAACTCATTAATAATGAGCCGGAAACAACCACACCAGAGCCTACGACTCCGGAACCAACAACGGAAGAACCAACAACTCGAACTTTTGATGCTTACGAAGTAATCGAAGCAGAACATTTCGCAGAGAATCAGGGAGGTGTTATTGATACCAACGCCAACGCCAGTAATGGCCAAAACATCGGGGGCATTTCCAACGGTGTTACCATGCGTTATGATCACGTAAACTTCTCTGAACCGGCAGGCGGTTTGTACCTTAATTATTCCAGCCCGACCGGTACGGCAATGGGAACTGTTGAGGTTTACGCAGATAATTTGACAAACAAAATTGGTACTATCGAATTAGAAAATAATGCCGCTAACTGGTCGCAGTACGGTAACATTACCGGAGAATTTGCTACCAATATCCCTAGTGGAGAACATACCGTTTATTTGAAATTTGTTACGACAGGCTCCGCATATTATGTGGCAAACGTAGACTACTTCCGGTTTGTTAAAGCCGGTGATTTGATTCATCGAATTGACGGAGGTATTGAAATCAACGGCTATCAGATTAATTCCCGACGTGAAGGAATGCGAACGGTTTACTCTGTTGATTCAGAAATTAACGGAAAAGAAGTTATCGGCTCAGGCCTGATTTATTCGATTTCAGAAAATGCTACAGAAAATGATTTGGTTGTAGGCAGCACAGATCCGTTCATTAAAAATTTTGATGCCATCGAGTCCAAGGCAAAGCTGTCCTATGTTCAGTCCGATTCAGACTTGGCTTCCAGCTATGCTATGATGATGAAGTTTGTGAAGCAGAAGCCTTTAGAATGGACCATTACCTGGAAAGTTCGCGCCTACGCAAAGCTTTCCGACGGAAGCTACGTCTATTCCAAAATGGTAACCTACAAAATATTCGATGTAGCCGAAGACTTGTACCAGAACTGTAAAATGAGTGGTTCAGAGGCGCATGACTACCTGTATAACACAATATTAAAGCGCGTTAATCCTAATTACAAATTAGTCTATTATTTGGAATAATAGTTTCATACAAAAACCGCTTGCCCTAATGGGCGGGCGGTTTTTTTGTATGGTTTGCAATGTCTTATATTGTATGTGTTGACGAAACGAGGCGCCTTGTGGTAATGTAAAGGTAACGTAATGTATGAATGAATACGCGGTAAACCATACAGATATAAAAAAGAATAATTATGTGGTTGAGAAAGCCGGGGCGAAGCTGTAGACGTACAGTATGGATGACAAAAATAGAATACATGTGGTTGAGAAAGTCAGGGCGAAGCTGTAGACGTACAGTATGGATGACAAAAATAGAATACATGTGGTTGAGAAAGCCGGGGCGAAGCCGTAGACGTACTGTATGGATGATGAAAATAGAATACATGTGGTTGAAAAAGCCGGGGCGAAGCTGTAGACGTACAGTATGGATGATGAAAATAGAATACATGTGGTTGAAAAAGCCGGGGCGAAGCTGTAGACGTACAGTATGGATGACAAAAATGAAATATTTGTGGTTGAACGAAAGCGAGGAAATAGAAATGAATAGTTGGGAGTATGAAATAGAAAAGAGAAAAGAAATGTTAGAGAAGATTAAAGAAGAAATAGAACAAAAGATTGACTTAAATACAGTCAATGATAGTGCGATTAACGTAGTTGCAAGGCGAAATAGCTTACAATTTTTTGAAAAAAATCAAAAGGGCGTTTATTGTTACCTTCCATATTCAAAAAAAGATCAAGCAGTAGAAATTATACAGCAACAGTATTACAAGAAAATTTATAAAAGTGCAATGATGGAAGTGAAATTACTGGGGAAGTTACAATCCTTCCTGGAAAACAAGGCTGTAGAGAAAGTATATGAAAGCCTTGGAAAAGCCAAACAGAAAGTTGTAACGCCTATCGTACAGCCACAAGAAAAATTCATAGAAGCCTGGATTAGTGAAGAATATACAGGAAAACCTTTTCCTGAAAACAGCCCGGAGTATTATACAGATCGAGGGGAAAGGGTGCGTTCAAAATCAGAAAAAATCATTGCGGACAAATTATATCGGGAAGGAATTTATTATCGATATGAGTATCCGTTGGAGTTGCCGGGATGGGGAGTCGTGTATCCGGACTTTACGATTTTGGATGTGGAAAATCGGAGGAATATTATATATGAGCACTTTGGAATGATGGATGATGAAAATTATGCCGGCAATGCAATAGCGAAAGTGCAGCGCTATGCGAGCGCAGGATATCATATAGGGGACAATTTCTTTATAACCATGGAGAGTTCAAGGAATCCATTAGACAGCAGAACGCTGGATGGGGTTGTGCAGCAACTAAAGTCTTAAAGATAAAGCAGAAATGAGATTGAGAAAATATGTGGGATAAGATGTGTTACGATGGCTGTGGAGGTAAAAAAATGAAATATATCAATGCAAAAAATTGTTTGCCAGAAGAACTGCTGGAAGAAATCATGGAGTATGTGGAAGGGGCATACATTTATATTCCAAAAAAAGAAGAGAATAAAAAACAATGGGGTAATGAGACAGCTTTCCGAAGGGAAATGGAACTTAGAAATCAGAAGATTTATGAACATTTTCTAATCGGTATGCCATATGGAGAAATAGCGGAAATGTATCACTTGTCGGAAAAAAGTATTCGTAGAATTGTTTTGGAGGAAAGGAAAAAATCAGAGATGGAAAAAATGCACGTAATTGAAATATTAAAGAACTATGGGATTGAGGGAGAGGTGAAGCAAATCTATACCTCGGCCTGGGACATTGGTGGAGAATATGTGTTGAAAAAATATGATAATAAAAAAGAATTAATCAACAATGTTAAAATGTTGAAGGCTTTGGAGAAGGAGCAGGTTCCGGTGCCACAGATTGCAAAGACTGTTGATGAGAAGGATTATGTGGAGGAAAACCAGTATTGGCTGTTAACAACAAAACTAAAAGGAAGCAATATTGTTAATATGTCTCGTTGCAATGATGAGTGGTTTGTGCAGATGGGAAAGATTTTAGGAGAACTGCATCAGGCATTTGGGCGATGCGAAAATGAAATTGAGTATTGGAACAACAGTTTGTTGGGAGAAATGGAAAGCTGGGTTAGTGATAATTTGAAAAAAAAGAAATTGGATTATCTGGAGCAAAAGGATGTGGATGAAGCAATCGAAGAACTGAGAACAATTGATGAAGAATTGCCGAGAAACCTGATTCACAGAGATGTGCATCTGGGGAATTTCCTGTTTAGTAATGGGGAATTTTCGGGATATGTTGATTTTGATTTAAGTCAGAAGAACATCAGAATTTTTGATCTGTGCTATTTCCTTTTGGGGCTGCTGTTAGAAGAGGAAGAAAATCAGATTAGTGAAGAACGTTGGTTTGAAATTGTACCGAAGGTTGTGAAGGGATATGATTCGGTAATGAAATTGTCTGAGGTGGAAAAAGAAAGTATTCCGGTGGTAATGAAAAACATTGAATTGCTTTTCGTGGCATATTTTATAGGGGAAGAGGACGAAGTGGCAGCAAGAGAATCAGCAAAGTTATTCTACTTTGTAAAAGACAATCAAGAAAGGATAAAAAATAATTTGACATTTGCTTAAGAATGAGTATAATTAAACACAATTATAACGTTATAAGAATTTAGGAAAGGAATCAGAACAATGCAGAACAGAACATCTTTTTCACAGCATTATAAATGGATGGTCTTGCCGGTGGTCTACGTCGACTGCGGGTCTATTGCTGATGTGAAAAGATACTGTATTGGAGAATATTCCGGTTCTTAAAATAGATAGATAATACAAGTGTCAGATACCATCAAGCAATAGCAATATTGTTTGGTGGTTTTTTTGTATACATGAAAGGAGAGCTTATGGAAATTCGATTGGCAACAATGGAAGATGCGAAAAGAATTTATGAGATTGTTCAGGAAACTATTCGGACAATTTATCCGAGATATTATTTGCCCCAGATTGTTGATGGGTTTTCTAAATTTCACAATCAGGATGTAATCAATCAGGATATTGCGAATGGAGATTCCTACGTTCTTTTGGAAAACGGAAAAATCGTTGGGACAGGAACGAAGAATGAAAATCATATCGTGAGAGTTTACGTTCTTCCGGAATGTCAGGGAAAAGGTTATGGAACCTTCATTATGAATCAGTTGGAACAGGAAATTGGAAAAAAATATAAAACAGCAGAACTGGATGCATCCTTGCCGGCATGTCGATTGTATTACAAACTTGGTTATCAAACAAAAGACCACGGTGAATGGGAGTGTGCAAAAGGGGTGACACAGATTTATGAGATTATGGAAAAGGATTTGGCGAAGAACGGTACCCGCAACAAACTTCGACTTCGCCCTTATAAATCTGATGATGCAAAGGTAATCACTACCTGGATTCACAGCGAGGAAGACCAAAGAAAGTGGAGCGCTGATCGATATGAACAGTACCCAATCACTCCGGAGGATATGCAGGAACAGTATCGTTCTGTGTTGAGTGCAGATGATTTCTTCCCAATGACAGCACTGGATGGAGACAAAATCGTAGGTCATCTGATTTTACGTTATCCCGATGGAGACAAGGACACGATTCGTTTTGGATTTGTCATTGTGGATGATACAATAAGAGGTAAAGGATATGGAAAAGAAATGCTTCAGTTGGCAATACAGTATGCGTTTGAAATATTGAAGGCAAAAAAGATTACCTTGGGCGTGTTTGAGAACAACCCGGAGGCTTATTATTGCTATAAGGCTGTGGGCTTTGAGGAAAACGAAGAGATACTTTACTTTGAATGCATGGGCGAGCAATGGAAATGTATTGAAATGGAAATAGGGAGGAATTGAAATGAATCATCAGGGAACAAAAAAGTTAGAAACGAAGCGGCTAATTCTTAGAAAGTTTACGCTGGAAGATGCAGAGAGGATGTACAACAACTGGGCATCGGAAGATGTGGTAACTCGTTATTTGCCCTGGCCTACACACGAGAGCCCGGAATTTACGAAAGGATTGTTGACTGATTGGACTGCACAATATGAACGACCGGATTATTATAACTGGGTAATTGAACTCAAAGAAACAGGAGAGATTGTTGGGAATATTTCCGTTGTTCAAATCAAGGAATATATTTTGTGCGCAGAGATTGGATACTGCATGGGCTCCAAATGGTGGGGCAATGGAATTATGCCGGAAGCCGGAAAGGCGGTAATCAAATATTTGTTTGAGGAAATTGGATTTAACAGAATTCAGGCACAGCATCAGGTGAACAATCAAAAATCAGGGAAAGCAATGCAGAAAATGGGAATGACCTATGAGGGCACCAGAAGGCAAGCCGGATGGAGCAAGCAGGGGATTACAGATATTGTGGAATATAGCATATTAAAGGAGGACTATGATGGAAAATGATATACTTGTCAATTTTTACGAGAATCACTGCGATGAAGAGGAAAGACTTTTAAGCAGAGAAGGAAATGTGGAGTTTGTGACCACAATGAAGTACATTAAAGAATACTTAGGTGATAACAAAGATGCAAAAATTCTGGAATTAGGAGCGGCCACAGGGCGGTACAGCATTGCCCTGGCAGATATGGGATATCAGGTGACCGCTGTGGAACTGGTGGAACATAATCTGAAAGTATTGAAGTCAAAAATCAAACCGGAACATCGCATTGTAGCAGAACAGGGAAATGCCATGGATTTATCCCGATATGAAGATGAGTCCTTTGACATGACGCTGGTGCTTGGCCCAATGTATCACTTATATAACCTTGAGGATAAGAAAAAGGTTATGGAAGAGGCAGTTCGTGTAACGAAAAAGGGCGGTGTCATTATGGTGGCATACTGCATGAACGAAGCAGTGATGATTCATTATATGTTCGGGAAAAAACTGATTACAGGCTATATGGAAAATGACATGTTTGAAGAGGGGTTCAAATGTAAATCCAAGCCGGAGGAAATAATAGATATTGTTAGAATTGAAGATATCAATCAAGTCAATGAAGGATTCCCGGTAAAAAGAGATAAGATTATTGCTACAGACGGAGCGGCAAGATATTTGAGACATGAGATGCCGGAGTTTACAGAGGAAGAATATCGGTTATTTATCGAGTATCATCTGGCAACCTGTGAACGTTATGAACTACTTGGGGCATCGGATCATGTACTGGATATTTTAAGGAAAGAGTAAGTCTTGAAAGGAGAACACAATTGAACATTGAATTGGTAAAGCTCACCCCAAAATATAAAAAGCAATTCTTTGAAATGATGGACGAATGGTCAAATGCAGGAGAAAAAATTATACCTTACGCCATTAGAAAGAATGACTACCATAATTTTGAAGAGTACATAGCAAATTTAGAGATTCCTGAAAATGACAGAGGACTTGTGCCGGATTCGACATTCTTTTGTTTGGATACGGATAGAGATATCTTGGTGGGGGCAATTAATATCCGTCATTATTTGAATGAGGAACTTTTATTGAATGGCGGACACATCGGAGATGGAATCAGACCCAGTGAGCGAAGAAAAGGGTATGGGACGGCAATGATTGGTCTGGCATTGAAGGAATGTGAAAAACTTGGAATTGATAGGGTATTAATGGTTTGTGATAAAGAGAATATTGGATCGGCAAAATCCATTATCAATAATGGGGGTGTGCTGGAAAACGAAATCCTCGTAGATGGCGTGGTGGAGCAAAGATATTGGATTAGGACAGGTCTTTCTTAAAGGCCTGTTTTTTGATAGACTAAATGCAGCAGGAGGAGATTGAAATGCCGAATATTATAGAGATAACAGATTTTAATGCACTGGAGCTGGACGTGTATGCCAGACTTTCGGAGAATCAGCTTTTGAATCACCACGAACCGGAGAAGGGATTGTTCATTGCGGAAAGTCCCAAAGTGGTAGAGCGTGCATTGGATGCCGGATACGAGCCGGTGTCAGTGCTGGTTGAGAAAAAGCATATTGAAGGCGAGGCGAAAGAGGTACTCCGGAGAGTGGGAGACGTGCCGGTTTTTACGGCAGAGTTTGAGGTGCTGACTAAACTTACCGGATTTAAACTGACCCGAGGCGTGCTTTGTGCCATGCGAAGAAAACCGCTTCCTACCATGCAGGAAATCTGTAAGGGGGCAAGAAGAATTGCCGTGCTGGAACGGGTGATGAATCCCACCAACCTGGGGGCAATCTTTCGTTCGGCAGCAGCCCTTAATATGGATGCTGTTTTGTTGACACCGGAATGTACCAATCCATTGTATCGTCGAGCAATCCGGGTAAGCATGGGAACGGTATTCCAGATTCCATGGACCATTATGACAGAAGAACAATCCCAGTGGCCGGAACCAATGATGGATGAAATCAAGAAACAGGGATTCAAGACCGTGGCCATGGCCCTTCGAAAAGATACCATTGAGATGGATGATCCAAGATTAAAAGAGGAAGAAAAACTGGCGATTATCCTTGGAACGGAAGGAGACGGATTGATGGAGGAAACCATTGACGGATGTGATTATACCGTGAAAATTCCAATGAGCCATGGAGTGGATTCACTGAATGTGGCGGCAGCAAGTGCCATTGCTTTCTGGGAGCTTGGAAAGTAGTTTTTACCTGTTACCTGCAAAAAATTACCTGTTACCGAAAAGCTATTTACAGCGAAAAAGAGGCTGTCTATAATGACAGACATAAGGAGCCAATTATGAGAATCACAGTAGAACTGGATGAAAACTGCATAGAGGAAGAAGTGGTAATCAGATGTAAAGAGTTGAACGAGACTGTCTCGCAGATTCAGAAGTCTATTACGGATATTGCCAGTCAGGATACAAAGATCACCTTGTATCGAGATAAGACGGAGTACTATATTCCGCTGAAAGATATTTTGTTCTTTGAATCCGATGGAAATATCATCTGTGCCCATACAGTGGAAAAGACTTTCATCACAAAGTACAAGCTGTATGAATTGGAAAAAATGTTGCCATGGTATTTTACAAGAATTTCAAAGTCAGCGATTTTGAATATCAATAAAGTATATGCCATTACAAAAAACATTACCGCATCCAGTACTGTTGAGTTTTATGGAACCACAAAAATGGTTTATGTTTCCAGAGCATTTTACAAAGCTTTAATGAGTAAGATGGATGATTTAAAAAAGTAGGAAACATGGAATAGGAGGATTATTATGAAAAAGAGTATACAATGGGGATTGCTTTGTATCGGTATTGCAGCATTGATTATTGCAAGTTCACTGAATCTGTTACATGGTTTTGGATTCTGGACAATTTTTCTGACTGCTGTATTTGTATGTTCCCTGATTGACGGATTACTTGAATTTAGTGTGGCCAATATTATTTTCTCATCTGCATTTTTGTACATTATATGGGATAAGCCGATGGGATGGCCGGAAATTCCGGCAGTGAATCTGTTGATTGCAGCATTGTTTGCAACAATCGGATTTGATATGCTTTTCAAAAGATATCGCATTCGAAGATTTAAAGAAAAACATGTCAACGAATTCAAAAAGCATGTGGATATTTTTGAAAAAGACGTAGAACGATTTGGAGAAAATTTTGAAAAAAAGTTTGATAGAACACCGAGCGGAATCGAATATGATGCCGGTGAAAACATCTACTGTAAATCAAAGTTCGGAGGAATGAAGAAATATGTTACCTCCCAGAATTTAAAAAGTATTGTGATTGACGTATCTTTTGGTGCGGCAGAAATCTATCTGGATCAGGCCAATGCACCTTCGGGGGAAGTGGATATGGAAATTGACGTATCCTTTGGAGCTGTGAAGCTGTATCTTCCAAAAAACTGGTCTTTTGAAAACAACTTCAAAAGCATGGCAGGAGCTGTCTCTGAAAAAGGAGAACATGCACAAGAGGGTATTGTAAGAGTCAAAGGTTCCGGAGATATTGATGCAAGTGCTGTTGAAATCAGATATATTTAAAAAGAAAGAAGGCGGTGTTCCGATTGGGAACGCCGCCTTTTACAGTTATAATAATCGATTATTTCTTTTCGAATACCATTTCTGCTCCTTCAATAGTAAGTGTAATCTTGCCGTCTTTGATAGTTCCTTTTACATCTTCCTTGTCAGCTGTAATAGTAATCTTATCTCCGTCAACAGAATACTTTCCGTCTGTGTTGTCATCATCAAATGAGATTGTACACTTATCATCTTTCTTTAATTCGATGTATGGAAGGCTTGAATCGTCAGGGAATGCTGTTTTCCAAAGTTCATCGCCCTTCTTGAGTTCGATGTCATCAGACTTAACAGCAGTAACTTTGTATGTTCCTGAGTAATCCTTTCCACCACCACAAGCTGTTAATGATAATACCATCACTAATGATAATACTAATGCTAATAATTTCTTCATTTTGAAACCTCCTTTTTTTTTATAGTGAAACTATAACATAGGTTTAAAAATATATCAAATAAGGTGGAAATGTGTGGAAAATAAGGTTTTGTAATAGTGGATTTTTTTCTTGTATTTTTGTTGATTGAAAGATTTTTAAATGGTAAAATCTTTACGTATGCGCAAAAAATTGAAAGGAAATGGGATATGCGAAACAACAAATTATTAAAATCAGTTTTGAGTACCACATTGGTGGCTGCAATGACCGTTACAGGGATGCCTGCAACATCAGTCATTGCACAGACACAGAGTCGGACAGAAATTGTGATGAATGACTCTCAGTGGAATGAGATTCAGAAAGAAGCACTTCTGGACGGTGAAAAAACAGCAGAAGAAATCAATGAGTACTCCGGGGAAAAATTTGAAACAGCTGTTAACGCAGCGTTGACTTCTTATTATGAAGAAGAAAAATTTGAAGAATTGAAAAACTTTGAAAACAATATCGATAAGGAAGCAGCCGATATTGTAGAAGACTACAAAGAAGCAGCAGAAGAAAGAGAAAACGGAACAGAGCAGGGATATGTTCCTGGTGAAGTTATTGTTTGTTTTAACAAGGGAGTTTCCAAGAAAGAAATTCGCGAAACTATCAAAAAAGAATACGGAACATGTAAAAAGATTTTGGAATTGCCGGAGAGCTATTTCGCAATCGTAGAAATCTCATTGGGACAGACCGTTGAACAGGCAATTGATGAATATGAAGATTATTCCATTACAAAGGTTGTAGCAGAAGATACATTAATGGATGTTTCAGACAGCGTCAATTATTCAACAGTCGTAAACGACCCAAGTGCAAATAAACAGTATTATTTAAATAGAATCAATGCAAAGGGTGCCTGGGATATTTTAGACCGGACACAGCATTCAAAAGTGAAGGTGGCTGTCATTGATACAGGAGTTCAGATGGACCATCCTGAGTTGGTAAATGTATTTTCTGAAAGTAGTTATGACTGCGTTCACGAAATGCCGTTGGCACAGTCTTCAGAACAGTACAATTATTACCATGGTACATTCGTAGCAGGAATTATTGGTGCTGAATCAGGAAACGCACAGGGAATTGCCGGGGTTGCAAGTGGATATGATAACGACATTGTTGAAATCACAGCCTTCCATGCCGGCGTCACTGATGAAAACGGTAAGGCATTTATGGGGTCATCTCATATTCTTGATGCACTTTCAAGATGCAATGACCAGCAGGTTATTAATATGAGTTACGGTCTTTATTTAAAACCGGGACAGAGCTATAACGCAGCACAGAAAGAAGCGATGCGCCAGCTTGCAAATGCAGGAGTAATTCTTGTAGGTGCAGCAGGAAATGATCTGACAACAGAACCTCATTATCCTTCGGATTTTGATTTCGTCATTTCTGTTGTAGCTACAGACTATACGGATGAATTGGCTGTATTTAGTAATTACGGACCGGCAAAGGATATTTGCGCACCGGGGGACGATATCTATGCTACCGACGTAAACAGCGGTTACAAGTATTCCGGCGGAACATCATTTGCGGCACCGATTATTTCAGGGGTTATTGCGGAAATGCTTGCAGTAAATCCTGACTTAACACAGAGTGAGATTACAGATATTTTAATTGATACATCAAAACCGGTTATCCCGGCAATTGACAATATTCCTGTAGCAAAGGGTGGTATTGTAAATGCGGAAGCAGCAGTCAGCGAAGCGATTGCATATAAGAATGCAACAATGCCATTGGAAGTAATCGGAATGGTAGCATCCAGCCCGGCAGACAATACAATCGGTGTTGTATGGGGACAGGACAATGACAGAATTGCCAGCGGATGCCAGTACAACGTATATGTCAACGGAGAAAAGAAATTAAGTAAAGTAGGATGTAACTACTATACAATTTCCGGCGTGAATGCAGGAGAAGCAACAGTAAAAGTTACTGCAGTCATCGGAAATAAGGAAACTGTCGGAGCAACACAGACAGTTACTGTTGGAGGTGTTCAGGAAACAACAACTGAAGAACCTCAGTCAACAACATACAATGTTGCTTTAGGAAAACAGGTTACTGTGGAAAATGCCACAGATACATTAACCGTAGGAAATGTAGTTGACGGGTCCAAGTCAACAACATGGAGCACAACCAGTGGTATCAGTGCAAACTATCCAAAAATTACCATTGATTTGGGTGAAGTAAAAGCATTGGAAAACATGGATGTTTTCTGGCCTACATCAACTCGTTTTGCCACAAGAAGAACTGTTGAAGTATCTGTAGACGGAGCAAGCTGGACAACTGTTGAAACAGTAAACTATTCTCCATCAGCATCAAGCATGACAGCAACAGCTTTAAATACCAATGCAAGATACGTAAGACTTTCTATTTTATCAACAGGAAGCAATTATGTTATTTCACCGGAAATCTCAGAAATCGAAATTTACGGTAGCGACATCTCCGGCGAAGAAACAACAACAGAAGAAACTACAACGGAAGCAACAACAGCTGCACCGACTACAACCGTAGCACCGACTACAACTTCTGTTCAGACAACCGAGCAGCAGACGTCAATGTCAGGGGTAATGAACCTTGCCATCGGTGCAACAGCGACAGCATCCAGCGTGGAAAATGATAACTATGCAGCAGCAAATGCAATTGACGGAAATATGAATACCAGATGGTCTTCAGCTTTTAATGATGGAGAGTCCATTACCATTGATTTAGGAACAATCTGTAATGTTGGTTCTATTAGCATTTTCTGGGAGGCGGCATATGCTTCAAGATATGCAATCTCATGGTCACAGGATGGAACAACATGGGTTCAGGCAGTTGAACGTGAAGTAGATTACTACACAGATAATACAAGCGACATGTTCTTTAACAGACCGGTTCGCTACATTCGTGTGACTTCATTGCATCGTGCAACACCATACGGAACTTCTATGTACGAAATTGAAGTATACGGAACAAAGCCAATTGTGAATCCACAGACAACAGAAGCACAGACAGAAACGACAACTGTAGCAGAAACGACAACTGCACAGGTGGTAGGAGAAAAACCATTGGAAGTTATCGGACAGGTTGTAACAGCAATCGGAAATAATTCTATTGGCGTTGTATGGGGACAGGATATGGAAAGAATTGCCAGCGGATGCATGTACAATGTATACGTAGACGGCGAATTGAAATTATCTCAGGTTCCTTGTAACTACTATGTGATTTCAGGACTTCAGTCCGGACCAAGAACCATCGTTATCAAATCCGTGTTAAACGGGGTGGAATCTGATGGAGTTTCGGCTTTTGTGAATGTATATTAATTAAAGAATCAATTTAGACCATTGCATTTTTTGCAATGGTCTTTTTTATTTAAAGTTCATTTAAGGTTCGGAAGGTATTCTTTCTTTAGAAGCATTCTTTTCATATGTTTTATGCTCGGGGAATGAGTGAGACATTCCCCGAAAATTCCCCTCTATAGGGGAGATACTACTTCTTTATTTTTTTATATTTTTGGGGTGTCGATCTTATTCGACACCCCCTCCTTCATTTTAGGGGTTATGATACATGGAACGGCCGCCTTGTGCTATAATGAAGTGGAATGTATCAACCTTTCAGGGACAGACTGAGAGACCCATTTATCGGACTTCCTTTGTGGATAATAGGAACTAACAAGAGAAACTATTCCAAAGGAGGTAGAACAATGAAAGGATATAATACACAGTCAGGATACATGGGATTTGTTGATGGAGAGTACATTTTATTTGCCAGTGAGGCAGATTACTATGACTTCTTAGAAGATTAAAAACCTCGATTCATCAGTGGAAAAAATGAAGGGAACGGAGCGTGAACTATGAAATTACTTCATTTAGGAGATCTTCATATTGGGAAATCGGTAAATGATTTCAGTATGATTGAAGATCAGGAATATATTTTAAATCAGATTTTGAAAATTGCCATCGAGCAAAATGTGGACGGAGTGTTAATTGCGGGGGACGTGTACGACCGCACCATTCCAAGCGAGGAAGCAGTGCGTGTTTTTGATGATTTCCTTTGTAAATTGTCTGCAAAAAAGATAGATGCTTATATCATTAGCGGAAATCATGATTCTGATGAGCGTCTTCACTTTGGAAGCCGACTCTTTGAACAAAGCGGAATTCATATTGCCTCAAAGTATAATGGAACAATGTACTGTCATTCCGTAGAGGACGACTTTGGAACAGTTCATATTTATCTTTTGCCTTTTGTTAAGGCATCTCAGGTGCGTCATTATTTCCCGGACGCAGAAATTAATAATTATCATGATGCGGTGGAAGTGGTAATTCGCGAAACGGAAATCAATCCGGCGGAAAGAAATGTCATTGTGGCACACCAGTTTGTGGCAGGAAGAAAAGAACTTCCTCAGATTGGCGGTTCTGAAAATGTGTCCGTGAAGCGTCAGGTAAACCGGGCGGAAGAGACTGTTGGCACAGTGGAGCTGGTTTATACGGATTGTTTTGACGACTTTGATTATGTGGCATTAGGCCATATTCATGCGGCACAAAAGATTGGACGGGAAGAGGTGCGCTATTCGGGGTCTCCTCTAAAGTATTCTAAAAGTGAAATTTTTCATCAGAAGTCGGTTCCAATGATTACGTTAAATGAAAAGGGAACCGTGGAAATTGAATTGATTCCGCTAAAACCGTTGCGGGATATGAGACAACTTACCGGCAAGATGGAACAGTTACTGCGTGCAGAGAACGTGGAAGATCCGGAGGATTATATCTTTGTTACATTGACCGATGAAAATCCTGTGCAGGATGCAATCTTGGTGTTCCGTCAGACCTATCCAAATACTATGAAAATCGAGTACGATAATTCTCATACCAGAAGTATGGAGAAAATTGAATTGTCGGAAACGGTAATGGAAAAGCCATTTTCCGAATTGGCAGAAGAGTTCTACCAAATGATGTACGGAACGGAAATGAGTAAAGAGGAAATGGAAATTCTGATGCAGGCAGCAAAGGAGGTGGGAATCAATGAAGCCGATTAAATTAGTAATGAGTGCTTTTGGACCTTATGCGGGAAAAGTACAGGAAATCGACTTTGAGACCTTTGAGAATCAAGGACTGTTTTTGATTTCCGGAGATACAGGTTCCGGAAAAACTACGATTTTTGATGCCATCTGTTTTGCGCTGTTTGGAAAAACCAGTGGCTCCTATCGTGATACAAAAAATCTGCGCAGTGATTATGCACTGCCGAATACGGAAACTTATGTGGAGTTCTGGTTTACCCATCACGGAAAAAACTATCATATCTTCAGGCAACCTCCCTATGAACGTGTGAAGAAACGAGGAGAAGGAACGATTACCCAACCGGAGAAGGTTTCTTTGTATGAAGGCGACGGAGCGCCGTTGGAAGGATCGAGTAAAGTTGAAAATCGAATCAAAGAATTATTAAATATTGACGCAAATCAATTTAAGCAGATTGTTATGATTGCTCAGGGAGAGTTTTGGAAAATGCTGAATACATCCACCAAAGATCGAACCGAAATTCTCAGAACAGTTTTCATGACAAAACCGTATAATCAAATTGAATTTAAATTGTTGGAATACGTAAACCGCAGTCTCGGTGAAAAAACAGATACGGAAAAAGAAATTATTTTTGAATTGGACCGGATTGAAATCGGGGAAGAAAGTACCCACTATGAGACATTGGAACACCTGAAAAAGAACATTCATGAAAGCAACAATCTTTGGAATCTGGATGAAATTGTAGAAACTTTAGATCAAATTCATGAGGAAGATCAAGAACTTGTGAAGAAGTCTCAGGAAGTTTATGAAAAGCAGAAGAATCGTTTAGAACAGGAAAAGAAAAAACTCAATCAAGGGGAAGAAAACAATAAGAAACTGAATAAAGTAAAAGAATTAGAAGAAAAAGAAGAAGCTCTGAATGCAGAAAAAAAGGAAATGGAAAAAAAGGAAACAGACTTAATTCTCCAGAAGAAAGCCACAAGAGAAGTGCAACCGGTTTTTCAGACGTGGAATAACAAAAAAGAAGAAGTGCAGCAGAAAGAGCAAACCTATCTGCAGGCTGTAGAGGCGCAGGAGAAGGCACAGAACCTTTTGGAAGAAGCAAAGAATCAGTATCAAAAAGCTTCCGAAAAAAAAGAAGAAGGGGAATGTCTCAAAAAGAAAGCAGAAACAATCAATGAACAGAAAGAAAAATATGAACAAAGAGAAAAAATGTTAAAAGATATTGCCGACTGGGAGTCGAAGGAAAGGAAACTCTGTCAGAAGCAGGAAAAACAGGCAGAGCAGGAATTGGAATTAACGGAAAAAATCAGTGTGCTGGAAGCACAGATTAAAGAACTGAAAGAGACTCCTACGGAGCTGGAAAAGGCGCAGCAGTTGAAAACACAGCTGAAAGGATTAAAGTCTTCCTTCCAACAATACCTTAAGGAAGAATTGCCAAAGCTGCAAGAGGAACAGAGAAAACTGGCTGAAAAACAGGAACAATGTGAAGAGGCGTTGATGGCATATCAAAATGCCAACGAGGAACGCATTCAGGCAGAACATCTCTTGGATTGTTGTCGAGCAGGAATTATGGCGCAAAAGTTGGAAACAGGAAAACCTTGTCCGGTGTGTGGTTCCACAGAACATCCGGCACCGGCAGTGCTTGCAGAAGATTCTATTTCCGAAGAGGAAGTGGAGGCGAAAATAAAACAGGCAGAAGAACTACGACAGAAAAAAGATGATGCGGTAAATGCTGCCAAAGAGGCAAAGGTGCATTGTCAGACTACGGAGAAATTCCTTGATAAAGAAAAAGAAAAACTTCTTGGTCATGAGGCACTTGGGGAACTTGGAGAGAAAGTAACCGTTGAGGAAGGTGCAGAGGCTGTAGAGCGTCAATTGACAGAAGTATGCACCAAAGAAAAAATGCTTTGTGATGCGAAAGAACAGTTAGAACAGTTTGAAAAAGAATTGACTGCTTCCAGAAAACAGCAGGAGAAGATGAAGGAGGAAAAAGAACAACTTCATCAGGAAATTGTTCAGGTATCCGGGAAACGTTCTACAGCAGAAGGAATGTTGAAGTCCTTGGAAGAATTGGAATATGAAAGTCTTGAGGAAGCACTCGAGGAACAGACTCAGGCAGAACAGATATCCAAGGAAATTCTGGGTGATATTGAAGGGAAAGAGAAGGCATTGGCGGATGCTGAAAGAGTTTATACGGCGAACAAATCGGCCAGAACAACCTTAGAACAGGAATTGCAGGGTGAAAAAGGAAAAGTGAAACAGCTTTTTGCCGACTATGAAACAATCCGCGATGAAAAAGGATTTGAAAGTGAGGAACAGTTTTTACAATGTGCTGTGGGCGAGCAGCACATTGAAGCGGTGGAACTGGAACTTTCTCAGTATCAGACAGCGGTGCAGGTAAATCAGGAGGCTTTGTCCGCGGCAAGAAAAGAAGCGGAAGGAAGAGACTATATTGATTTGAACGAATTGTCTCAAACAGTCAAAGAGGAAGAAGAACGATTAGAGAAACAAAATCAGGAAGTGACACAATTAATCAATCAGTGTCAGTCGAATGAAAAATCAAGAGAAAATATCCTTCAGTTACGAGAACCTCTAAAAGAATATACGGATAAACATATGCGTTGTTCCAGACTGTATGATTTAGTAAAAGGAAAACTGAAAGGAAAACCGAAGATTACATTGGAACAGTATATTCAGGCCACCGGTTTTGACCGTATTATTTTGGCAGCAAACAGAAGGTTGATGCCGATGAGTGACAATCAGTATGAATTGTTCCGAAAGGAAGGCACAGAAGAAATAGGCGCAAATTCCTTTTTGGATTTGGAAGTATTGGATAATTTTACCGGAAGAAGACGTCCGGTGGGAAGTCTTTCCGGTGGAGAAAGTTTCAAGGCATCCTTAAGCCTTGCCTTGGGATTATCAGATACCATTTCCAGCAGTCGCGGTGGGATTCAGATGGATGCGCTCTTTATTGATGAAGGATTTGGAACCTTAGACCGCAAATCCATTGATAATGCTATGGAAATCCTGATGCAATTATCCGGTCACAAGAAGCTGGTTGGAATTATCAGTCACAGGGAAGAACTGATGGAAAATATTCCGCAGCAGATCAAAGTGGTAAAAACAAAAGACGGTAGTGATATCTCCATAGAAACCGGTCGCTAAGTATCGAACTGTATGCGATGAACATGTGGATTTTAAGAACAAATAGGTTTATAATAAGAGAGGATATTTTAAGCATCGGACTTTAGGAGGTTATTATGGACGTAAAAGCTAAAATTGAAGAAATTGTTGGAAAGATTAAAGCGGATCCGGGACTGGCAAAGAATTTTCAGAGTGATCCGGAAAAGACAATCGAATCCTTATTGGGAGTGGATATTCCGGACGGAGTATTGGATCAGGTGGTTTCCGGCGTAAAGGCCGCTCTTGCAGGAGACAAGGCTGCAGGAATCGTTGATAAAATTACAGGAATATTCAAATAAGAAAAAGAAGAAGTGTCAAGTGATGATGTCACTTGGCACTTTTTACATATGGAGGAAAAATGAAAGTTTTAGTTCTTGGAGGAAGCTATTTTTATGGCAGGGTGTTTACGATTGTTTCGGCGGAAAAACATGAATTGACCCTGTGGAACAGAGGAACTTATTCCATGAAAGAATTCGGCGTTGAAGAGTTGGTTGGAGAACGGAGAAACCCGGCATTGCTTCAGCAGATTTCTTCCATGGACTTTGATGCGGTGGTTGATTTTTGTGCCTACGAGAAGGAAGATGTTTCAACGCTAATCGAATCATTGCCTCAGAGTGTGAAACAGTACATTTTAATCAGTACAGTCGATGTGTACGAGAGGGGAACCGGACAGGTTCATTCCGAGGACTTCCCTTATGAGGAGAGAGAAATTCAAGGAGATGCAGGACGATATATTGCCGGAAAGATTGCGGCAGAAAAAGAGTGCGTAAGAGCATGTAGGGAGAATAAAATTGCTTATACGATTTTGAGACCGGCAATTCTTTACGGTCCGTATAACTACGCACCACGTGAATCTTCCTGGATTCAAATTATGCTTCAAAATCATCTGGTTCCGCAGCCGATAGATGCAACGGGAAGATTTCAATTAGTGTATATTAAAGATGCGGCAGTTGCTGTTGAGAAGTGTCTGGGAGCAGAACAGGTATACAATCAGAAAATCAATCTTTGTGGGGAAGAAACAGATTATCGGCAGTTTTGTGAAGAACTGGCAAAGGCATCCGGATTTCCACTGGCAGAAATGACTGTCCAGCAGGCAGAAGCAGTGGGGTTGCCCCTTCCTTTTCCGGTGTTTGCAGAAGAAACGGAAATTTCCGATGGAGCGTTGGCAAAGAAACTGTTAAAGTTGGAATATACCCCATTGTCCATAGGAATGGAAAAAACATATCGTGCATTTTCCCGGGTATTTCAATAGATCAGCAGAAATGTTGCAAATATCATAGGAATAACACAAATTTCTTTTATAATAATAGGAAGAGACAGAATTAGGAGGATTACAAAATGACGATTACAAAAGACATTCAGTATGTAGGAGTGAACGACCATGAAATTGACTTGTTTGAAGGACAGTATATTGTTCCGAATGGAATGGCATATAACTCTTACGTCATTATGGATGAGAAAATAGCCGTAATGGACAGCGTGGATGAGAAATTTCAGAAAGAATGGCTGGATAAAATCGAAGCAGTCTTAGGCGATAGAACACCGGATTACCTTATTGTGCAGCATATGGAACCGGATCATTCGGCAAATATCAGTGCTTTTGCAGAAAAATATCCGGATGTTACCTTGGTTGGAAACATGCAGACGTTCCGTATGATGGATCAGTTTTACAAAATTGATGAGAAGGTAAAACGTCAGGTGGTGAAGAACGGAGAAGAACTGAATCTGGGAAATCACGTATTAACTTTTGTGTTTGCTCCAATGGTACATTGGCCGGAAGTAATGATGACTTATGACCGCACAGATAAAGTATTTTTCTCAGCGGACGCTTTTGGAAAATTCGGAGCTTTGGATGTGGAAGAAGATTGGGCATGTGAAGCACGCCGTTACTATATTGGAATTGTCGGAAAGTACGGAGCACAGGTGCAGAATGTTTTGAAGCAGGCGGAAACCTTGGATATTCAGACCATCTGTCCGTTGCATGGACCGGTTCTTTCCGAAAATCTGGAGTACTATTTGGATAAATATCAGATTTGGTCTTCTTACGGAGTGGAAAGCGAGGGCGTGATGATTGCTTACACTTCCGTATATGGAAATACAAAGAAGGCAGTGGAACTGTTGGCAAAGAAGCTGGAAGAAAAAGGATGTCCGAAAGTTGTTGTGGCAGATTTGGCAAGAGAAGATATGGCAGAGTGTGTGGAGGACGGTTTCCGTTACGGAAAGATTGTACTTGCAACCACCACTTATAATGGAGAAATCTTCCCGTTCATGAAAACTTTTATTGATTGTCTGGTGGAGAGAAATTATCAGAATAAGACCATTGGTTTTATTGAAAACGGAACATGGGCGCCAACAGCCAACAAGATTATGCGTGGAATGTTTGAAGGGTGTAAGAACTTAGAGTATCTTGAAACATCGGTTACCATTAAGTCTGCATTGGACGAAACTTCTTTGGAGGCGATTGAAAAAATGGCAGAAGAATTAATGAAATAAAAGTTTCTTGGAAGGAGACCGGGCGATGAATAAAAAAGAATTAATTGAAACCTTAGTGGAATTGGAATATGAAGCCTTTGACAAAACAAGGAATGTGGGAGGCAGAGCTGCATGCCAGAATGACTGGCCTACCTTCAATATTATGCGTTCCAGTCAGTATATGACCTGGACAGAGGAAATGCTGGAATGCTATATCCGGGATTTCAAGGAAGCAAATGCGCAGGGATGGAATCTGATTACGGAGAAATATGCTCGGATGATGGAAAGTACTGTCCCGGAGGAGTTTGAACAGTTGAAAGACCGGCTGCCGGTACTGAGCGATTGGCAAAAGAAGGTAATTGAACAGATTGTGGAAATACAGGTGAAATGGATGGAAGAATTTTCCGAGGAACATCCTAACATTTCTTCCAGAGCGAGGTTGATTCACACTTCGGAAGACCAGCCCTATGATACTTCTTATGAAACTTACTTGCGGGGAGAGTTGGGAACTTATTCCGAAGAAACGCTGGCAAAATATGCGGAGTTCATCGTAAAGTTGTCTCAGGAAAAGAAAAATCTGGCAGAGATGATTATGAAGAACACGATTGAGTTATACGGATATTCGTCTTTTGATGAAATCAAGGAATTGGAGTGGATGTAAATGAATCATGAAACTTTTTTTGAACAACTGGATCAGTACTTTGCAAAGAATGAAATCAAAGAAGCAGGTGAATTTCTGGAACAGACTTTGGAAGAAGTTCGTCAGGATCAGGACATCTCCATGGAATTATCCGTCTTGAACGAAATGATGGGTTATTACCGGAGTACGGATCAAAAAGAAAAAGGAATCCGAAGCGTGGAAGAGGGACTGCAACTGATTCGGGACAATGGATTGGAAACCCATCCTGCAGTAGCAACCATGTGGATTAATATGGGAACCACCCTGTGTCACTTTGAGCGGGTTGAGGATGCTGAAGTCTGTTACAAAAATGCGGAACTGTTTTTTGCCGGAAGCGATGAAGGGGCATTGAATATGGCAAGTCTTTACAATAATACCGCTGCTGTGTATGTGAAAACCGGACGCTTTTCCGAGGCAAAAGAGCGCTATGAAAAGGCTTTGGAGTATCTGAAGAAAATTGAGGACAATTTAGAACTCTGGGAAGACATAATGTTTAACAGACTGGTAACATGGTTAAATATTATTGTAATGAACCGGGTTAAACAGGCTGAAACGAAAGAGTGCAATTCGGAAGAGGAGAAGGATGTAGCACATCGGATGGAACAAATTAAGGAATTGATGGAACTGGAGGGATTTCAGAAGACCTCATCTTTTCCGTATGCAGTGAAGAAGTGTGCACACTGTTTTGAGAATCTGGGAGACCGGGAACAAACGGAATGGATTCAGAACTTGGAGAAAGGGATGAAGGACTAGGGAAGAAACGGAGAAATTCATTGCTTTTCCCCAGGCAAAATGGTATTCTATCAGTAGATGTTAGTAACGTGAAAATAAAAGAACAGGAGGCAGAACTATGGAATTAAAATTTTATGTATGCGAACATTGTGGAAACATTGTAACAAAGGTTGATGATAAGGGAACACCGGTAATGTGTTGCGGTCAGGCAATGAAAGAAATTGTACCGGGAACTGTTGATGCAGCAGTAGAAAAACACGTTCCGGCTTATGAAGTTATTGATGGTGTAGTAAAGGTAAGCGTTGGAGAAGTAGAACATCCAATGATGGAAGCACATTATATTCAGTGGATTGCCGTTGCTACAAATCAGGGATTCCAGTTGAAATATCTGAAACCGGATGAAGCACCGAAAGCAGACTTTGCATTAGCAGACGGAGAAACAGTTGAAGCTGTTTATGCATATTGCAATTTGCATGGATTATGGAAGAAATAAGAAAGAATGAAGTACCATGTTAACATCATGGTACTTTTTTTGCGGATAAGCGAATGTTAACGGTAACAAAAAATAGAGGTGTTCCAGAAAAAAAGGATACTTAAATCCCGGATGCCACTGTGATAACATAGAACACAGAGTGCTCGGATGGAATGGGAGTATCAATCCGAGGAATTAATTTTAAGAGAGGAGCAAAAATGAAGAAGAGGGTTTGGAAAAAAGTTCTTGCAATGATGGTTGCCATTGCAATGATCACAGGTAGTTTTGCAGTTACTTCGCAAAATGAAAATGTAGCAAAAGCAGCAACCACAGTCATTACATCAATGACATATTATGATGGTTCCAATGGACCAACGATTTCGAAGACCGGTGTTGCCCCGGTTAGTTTTGGAATCGTAATGCCAAAGTTTAATGGTGTAACCTATGATCAGGTTTCACTGACTGACGTAGAAAAAGATTTACAGCTTTATGTCAAGCAGGAGCAGGGAACTTCAGGAGAATGGAAGACCATTGGTTCGGTAGATTACTTTGTGTTTAATGACACATGGGGCTGGGAATATCAGCAATGGACACCGGACGTTGGTGGCTGGATTTTGTGGATGAAGCTGGAAGAAACAACGCAGGTTCGTTTCCACGGAAAGACGAACAATGTTGATTTAGATTACAACTTTGAACTCAATCAGTTGCCAAAGGTAGAATTGACCAGTATTTCCACTAGAGAAAGCAGCATTACAGCAGATGCAACCGGAGGTTCTGCAACCCATTGGGGAGAATGGACTTTCAATGGCTCTACAGCAACTTACGATCAGGTAAAAGACGATATTACAATTAAAGTAGATAATGGAGACGGAAAAGGCTTTGTTAATTTAATGGGTAATGCTTCTTCCGGATTTATTTGGGATACAAATTTCGGTATTTATACCGATGGAACCGGGGGACTCTGGTTCCAGGGAATTGACCATTCCTTTACCATTCGATTGCAGAAAAAGACAGATCCATCCATCTTCGCAGATGCAGTGGTTACTTATAACGCACCGGTTAGAACAAATTATTTGTTGTCATCCTATGATGGAAAAGTACAGTATGACGCGAAAGAATCTTCTACCGGAGCTGTGGGATTCCCATTGCCAAAAGTCGGTGGAACGGAAGTGCGAAAATCTGATTTGGATTTGTTTACTTACGAAGTATATGCCGGAGGTACATATACCAACGGACAATGGGTTGGCGGTACATGGACTGTTTTGAATGATGTGTCTGCCAGCGGATTTGTTTATCAGGGAAATGGATTTAATAATTATTCCAATAGCCAGCAGTGGGGATATTTTATCGACCACGTTTATGGATTATGGTTCCAGCCGGTAAGAAAGGATACTTATTTCAGAGTAGGATATCCTAAAAACGGCAGGAGCGGTGGTGCTGTAGAAGACAATTATGTTTATTATACAGTTTTAGGAAACGCCAATGTTCCTAGTCAGACCGCTGAAGATATGGCGAACATTCAGGTTGATGACACAGCCGATTCCACCGTTTTTACTCCATCAGGATGGAAACTGATTTGGAACGACGAATTCAGTGGTAATGCCATTGATTCCAATAAATGGAATGTTGTAGAAGGCTATTTATTGGAAGACGACGACATTGATACTGCCGGTTGGGGAAATCTGGAATTAGAGTATTATGCAAAAGAGAATGTTTCCGTGAAAGACGGAGCATTAAATATTCATATGAAAAAGCAGACCAAAACATTCTACGAAAAGGGAAGTACTACAAAATCTGCAACGGCACAGTATTCTTCCGGAAAACTGACGACTCAGAATAATTTTTCGGTGAAATACGGACGTGTGGATGTTCGTGCTAAATTGCCTGAAGGAAAAGGAATCTGGCCGGCAATGTGGATGCTTCCAAATGACAATCTTTATGGTGCCTGGGCTTACTCCGGCGAGATTGATATTGCAGAAGGAAGAGGTCGTGTGCCAAATAAGATCTTTGGTGCATTACATTATGGTGCTGCTTGGCCGAGCAACCTTAATAGCAGCGATTTACTCGATTTGGTTGAGAATGGTGTTAAAAAGACGCCAACAACAGACTGGCATGTATATAGTTTGGTTTGGGAAGAAAGCAACATCAAGATTTACTGTGATGGATTGTGTTTCTTCAAATGTACGAATAATGAATGGTATTCCTCTTCCGACCGAGGAAACAAAAATGCACCGTTCGATCAGCGATTTTTTGTAATCCTAAATCTTGCCTGCGGCGGTACTTTTGATGACTTACGTGCACCGGGGGCAGACTTTACAGGAGCCGATATGCAGGTGGATTATGTACGTGTTTACCAGCGCATGGTTTCTGCTACAGCAGATGAAAAGCCGGATACAAATCCAAAGTTCACAACCGATGGTGTAAATGATAATCTTTTTGGGGATTATAAAATCAAATCCGGTAGCAGCGGGATAGAAACGACTACCGCAGAAATAATTACAGCAAATAATCCAACTTCCGGAGAAACAAAGGGAGAAGAGACTTCAAAGAAAAATTCCGGAAAGAGCGTTGAGGAACAGGTAAAAGAGTTCCAAAACAAGTGTGGAAAGGCAAAAGTGAAATCAGCCTATAAGACAAAGAAATCAGCAAAGAAGATTCGTGTAGTATTAAAGAAGAAGTTGAAAGTGGCTGACGGTTACATTGTTCACATTTACAAAAATAAGAAGAGCGCGAAGAAAAATCAGAAGCCTCTGAAGAAATTTGTAATTAAGAACAACAAAAAATCCTTCACACTGAACAATAAAAAATTAAAAAGAGCAACCCTGTTTATCAGAGTTCTCGGATTCAAAAAAATCGGAGGAAAAACATACTACGGTAAAAAGTGGTCCGTAACAAAACAGGTGAAAGTGAAATAACAAAACATGACTATGGAATCACCTTCCTGCATATACTAATGCTGGGAGGTGATTTTTTTGAACAAAGAGCGCATTAAAAAAATATTGGTCTGCATTGCCATTCAGTTGCTGGTGGGGGCTGTATCCTATGTGGTGACACGAGGTGAGATGAAAACCTTTGACAAGTTGAACCAGCCGGCATTGTCTCCGCCGGATTGGCTGTTTCCGGTCGTATGGACCATCCTCTATGTACTGATGGGAGTCGCATCCTATTTTGTATGCATTGCCGATGTGGCAGAAGACCGCAAGGGAAGATCAATGGTTTTATATGGAATACAATTGTTTTTTAATTTCTTTTGGTCCGTTTTCTTTTTCAAATTCCGGTTCTTCCTGTTTTCATTTATATGGTTGCTGATTTTATGGGGGCTTATTTTCCTGAATATTCGGAGTTTCTCAAGAATTTCCCGGAAAGCAGGATGGCTGTTGGTTCCCTATTTGCTGTGGGTAACCTTTGCAGTATATTTGAATTGGGGGATTTTTCTTTTAAATTAACTGTTGACAGATGCTTTCTTTCTGTTATAATCAAAGTAACATATGAACAATTATTCATATGTTTGTAATAATAGTAAATGTTTGGATAGGAGGCAGTTATGAAAAAGACATATAAAATAGAAGTTGATTGCGCAAATTGTGCAAATAAAATGGAAGAGGCTACAAAGAAGACCGCCGGTGTTAAGGATGCGGTTGTAAACTTTATGACTTTAAAAATGAAAGTTGAATTTGAAGAAAATGCTGACCCAATCAGTGTTATGGAAGAAGTACTGAAAAATTGCAAAAGAATTGAAGACGATATTGAGATTTTTGTTTAACAGCAGTGCAGTGGGAGAAGCATTCTTCCACTGTTTTTGCTGTTAAGGAAAGGAGCAATAATGAACAAAAAACAAAAGAAGGTATTTTATCGGATTTTGATTTCCGTTGTTTTATTAATCGGATGGATTCTTTTCTTTCATTTCGTAAAGTTACCTCAAAAATACGAAGGGGTGATTCAGTTTGCGATGTACCTGATTCCTTATCTGGTGATTGGATATGATATTTTAAGAAAAGCCTGGAAAGGCATTCTGAACAGACAGGTGTTTGATGAAAACTTTCTGATGGCAGTGGCGACCATTGGAGCCTTTGCTTTGGGAGAGTACTTAGAGGCAGCAGCGGTAATGCTGTTTTACCAGATTGGTGAGCTGTTCCAAAGTTATGCGGTTGGAAAGAGCCGAAAGAATATTAGTGCATTGATGGATATCCGACCGGATTATGCGAACATTGAAGTGGATGGGATGATTGAACAGGTGGATCCGGATGAGGTGGCTGTCGGGACAGAGATTCTGGTACAGCCGGGAGAGAAGGTTCCTATTGACGGGATTGTGCTGGATGGAAAAAGTTCTCTGGATACCAGTGCACTGACAGGTGAAAGCGTGCCGAGAACCGTCGCAGCAGGAGAAGAAGTTATCAGTGGATGTATTAATCTGAACGGAGTCTTGAGAATTCAGACTACGAAAGAGTTTGAGGAATCCACTGTTTCAAAAATATTGGATTTGGTAGAAAATTCCAGTTCCAAAAAAGCAAAGTCGGAGCAGTTTATTTCAAAGTTTGCCAGATTCTACACCCCGATTGTTTGCTATCTGGCACTTGGATTGGCAGTGTTGCCACCGGTTATAAATTTGGTACTTGGTAATCCGGCGAATATAGGAGTATGGATTTACAGAGCGTTAACCTTTCTGGTAATCAGTTGTCCGTGCGCATTGGTAATCAGCATTCCTTTAAGTTTCTTTGCGGGAATTGGTTGTGCCAGTCACGAAGGAATCCTAATCAAGGGTTCCAATTATCTGGAAACATTGTCCAAAGTGAAATGCATTGTTTTTGATAAGACCGGAACATTGACAGAAGGGGTTTTTGAAGTGACACAGATTTGCCCGAAGGATATTTCTGAAGAAGAATTGCTTCAGTATGCAGCCTTTGCGGAGTTTTATTCAGGACATCCAATCAGTAAGAGTCTGAAGGATGCTTACGGAAAAGAGATTGACAGTGCAGTAGTGGAACAGGTGGAAGAAATATCCGGTCATGGTGTGAAAGCTATTATTGGCGGAAAAGCTGTTGCAGTAGGAAATTATAAATTGATGGTTCGGGAAGGCGTTTCTTCGGAAGGAGAAGAACCGGCTGGAACCATTGTACATGTGGCAGTGGATGGAGAATATAAAGGTTACATTGTTATTTCAGATGTCATTAAGAAGGAAGCTGCAAAGGCTTTGGAACAGCTGAAAAAATCCGGCGTTTCAGAAACGGTAATGCTTACCGGAGATGTGGAAAAGGTTGCGTTGTCGGTTGGAAATGAATTGAAGATTGACGAAGTGCACAGCGAATTGCTTCCGGAAGACAAGGTTTCGATTTTGGAAACAAAACTGAACAAGGGCACGGGAAGTCTTGCTTTTGTAGGCGATGGAATTAATGATGCACCGGTATTGACTCGGGCAGATATTGGAATTGCTATGGGAGCAATGGGCAGTGATGCTGCGATTGAAGCGGCAGATGTGGTTTTGATGGATGATAATCCGATGAAAATCAGCCTTGCCATTCGAATTGCGAGAAAGTGCATTCGCATTGTTTATGAAAATATTTACTTTGCTATTGGAGTGAAAATTCTTTGCCTGTTTTTAGGGGCGCTGGGAATTGCAAATATGTGGGTTGCAATTTTTGCTGATGTAGGCGTTATGGTAATTGCTGTGCTCAATGCCATCCGAGCACTTTTTGTGAGAAAGACTGTAGCGTAAAAGGAGGTTGCGTAATGAACGATAAATTGAAGGTAGAATGTTGTGAAGCAGTGGAACTTCACGAAGATTTAATTCGGGTTGTAAATGAAACCATGCCGGAAGAAACAGAACTTTACGATTTGGCGGAATTATTTAAAATTTTCGGAGACTCCACCCGGATTCGGATTTTGTTTGTATTGTTTGAAGCGGAAGTTTGCGTCTGCGACTTGGCAAATGTTTTGAATATGACCCAGTCGGCGATTTCTCATCAGCTGAGAATTCTGAAGCAGAACAAGTTGGTAAAAAGCCGAAGAGAAGGAAAGTCCATTTTTTATTCCCTTGCAGATGAGCATGTCCGTATGATTATTTCCATGGGAAG
>JAEFAB010000018.1 GCA_016292095.1 Eubacterium sp.
TCAGGAAGGCCAGTCTGACCTTTCTGATAGGTTGTCCACGAACGTGAAATATATTCGCCAACCGCGTAGTTTCTTCCATTAATAATACGGCCATTCATTGCAATTGAAAGACCAACACCAATTCCTTTTCCATAGGTTTCAGGATAAGTAAGAAGCGGGTTTCCTTCATAGTTTCTTGCAAGTACACACAAAAAGTCTTTTTTATCAGAAGACTTATTTAACGCAAGCTGGAGCCATGAACAGCAGCGCGCATCGTTTTCCACATAAAGCGGAATTCCATAGCGGCTTCCAAGCGTCTTCGCATAATCAAAATCATTTAAACGGAAAGGTGCTGAGTACTTAATTATACCGTTATCAATATCAATAATACCCGGAATACCAATACTGATTGCCAGCGGGCGAAGGGGATTAATATTCACATCATCCTGAATACTTTTGATTATTGAATCAACCATAAAAACAAAAAGTTGTTCAGGCTTTTCCAGAAGGTCTGTATTTACCGGCGTTGATCCGTCAGCTTCATAAACAGTTCTTCCGTCAAATGAAACTACAGCCACGTGATAGCAGTCAAGCTGAATCTCAATTCCTATCACACAGCCAAAGTCAGGGTTCACAGAAAGAAAAACCGGTTTTCGTCCGCCCTTCTCTGTTGGAACCCCTCTCTCTCCTTCGCAAATAAAATTAGACTCAACCAGCGTTCCGATTATGTTTGAAACAGTAGATCGATAAAGCTCAAGTTTACGCGCAATATCAATTCTACTAAAATTAGGATTCTTCCAGACGGTCTCAAAAACCCGTGAAAGATTTGCATTACGCTGATAGTCATTATTTACATGCATAATTTATTTTAACCTTTTACAGCACCAGCCGCAACACCCTTTGTAATCTGTTTACGGAATATTCCATAGAAGATGATGATTGGAATAATACTGATCATCAGGGCAGCAAACTGCTTACCGTAGTCCGAAGCAAGCGCACCAGAGAACTTCTGTACACCAACTGGCAGAGACTTAATCTTTTCACTGCTGGCAAGAATATTAATCAGCATGAACTCGTTCCAGGTACCTGTAATTGTAAGAATTGCAAGTGTAATTCCAACCGGCTTAGACATAGGGAAAATAATATCAAAGAAAATCTGGAGATATGGCGCACCATCAATTCTGGCAGATTCTACAAGCGAAGTTGGAATACTGCGGATAAACTCTGTGGTAAGGTAAATACCCATAGGCATACCAATACCAATGTAGCAGATAAGAACTCCAAGTCTTGTATCATAAAGTCCGGTCCAGTTTGCCATAAAGAACAGAGGAATCATAATACACTGAAGTGTAATAAGAACACCAATTACAAAAGCTTTGTAGAAAAAGCCTGTAGATTTATTCGGAAGTTTTGCAAAGGCAAATCCGGCAGCAATAGAAAAATACAGAATTGCTATTGTAGAAACTCCGGTATAGAAAATACTGTTCAAAAACAATGTTCCAAATTTTCCGCGCACCCATGCATCAGCATAATTTCTCCACCACCAGACTTGAGGCAATGCAAGCTTACTTGTCATCTGATATTCCTGGGTTGTCTTGAATGAAGAAAACATCAGCCAGAAAATCGGATACAAAGCCATAAAGGTAAAGAAAATTAAAACAGCGTAAATTAAGGTTTGTGATAATATATATTTTGGTCCTTTCTTTTCAAATACGTTCATATTCTAGTCCTCCTTTGCACCAAACTTCTTCTCCAGAGTTTTTACAATTCCAATCAGAATAAGGCTGATTACAACCATAATCGTAGAAATTGTATTTGCCATCGGATAATCTGAAGCACCACGGAATGCCTTATCAAACATGTAAAGAGAAAGTACGTAAGTCTGTTTTGCTGGACCACCGCCAGTCATTACATAAATAAGGTCAAAAGACTTCAAAGAACCAGAAATTGCAAGAATAGCACTGATTACAAATACTCCGGAAAGTTCAGGGAAGATGATGTGCCAGAGAACCTGCCATTCAGTTGCACCATCAATAGTTGCCGCCTCCATAATCTGAGGGTCAATTTTCTGAAGGTTTGCCATAAAGATGATTAAGTAAGTTCCTGTGTACATCCAGAGAATTACAAAAAGAACCGGAATCATCGGCTGAGAATTCATTGTCCACTCATAAGATGGATTAAACCACTTCATGATTTCTGTCCACGCTCCATGCGAAGAAAAGAAAGTCTGGAACAAAATACCAATTACAACTGTAGAAATTACGCAAGGAAGATATATCATAGTCTGGAAGAAGTCTCTGCCCTTTACAAGGCCGCGGGTAAGTACATAAGCAAGGAAGAAGCCAAGAGGAAGCTGGCCAAAAACAGAAACAAGAACAATCCAGAAGTTATTTTTCAATGAAATATAGAAATACTGGTCTGAGAATACTTTCATATAATTCTTAAGACCTACAAACTGCAGAGCACCGCGTTCAAAAAGTGAACCGCCAGAATAATTAGTAAGACTCAGAACAACGGAGAAAATTGACGGGAA
>JAEFAB010000019.1 GCA_016292095.1 Eubacterium sp.
AGTTATTAGACGTAAAGTTGGTAAGACTGGTAAGAAATAATTAAAGGAGTGTAAAAATGATTAGTAAGAAATCTAGAAGTGAAGTTCGTGTTAAGAAACATAACAGACTGCGTAATCATTTAAGTGGTACAACAGAGTGCCCACGTTTAGCAGTATTTAGAAGCAATAATCATATGTATGCTCAGATTATTGACGATACAGTTGGAAAGACTCTTGTAGCAGCTTCTACTACTGAAGCAGCTGTAAAGAAAGAGCTTGATAAGACTAATAACGTTGATGCCGCAGCATATGTAGGCAAGCTTATTGCAGAAAGAGCAATTGAAAAAGGTATTAAAGAAGTTGTATATGATAGAGGCGGCTTCATTTACCAGGGTAAAGTACAGGCATTAGCAGATGCAGCTAGAGAAGCTGGTCTGGAATTTTAGTTGAGGAGGTAACACACATGAGACGTGAATTAATTGATGCAAGCCAGTTAGAGCTTGAAGAGACAGTAGTGTCAATCAAACGTGTTACTAAGGTAGTAAAGGGTGGACGTAATATGCGTTTCGCAGCTTTAGTAGTTGTTGGTGACAAGCACGGACACGTTGGTGCAGGTTTAGGAAAAGCAGCTGAAATTCCTGAAGCTATCCGTAAAGGTAAAGAAGATGCAATCAAGAACCTGATTAGTGTTCCTATGGATGAAAACAATAGTATTCCATACGACATTATTGGTAAATTCGGAAGTGCAGAAGTACTTCTTAAGAAAGCTAAAGAAGGTACCGGAGTTATCGCCGGTGGTCCTGCTCGTAGCGTAGCAGAACTTGCTGGTATCACAAACATCCGTACAAAGTCTTTAGGTTCAAAGAACAAGCAGAACGTTGTTCTTGCTACAATTGAAGGATTGGCTGCATTAAAGACTCCGGAAGAAGTAGCTACACTTCGCGGTAAGACTGTTGAAGAGATTTTAGGCTAATAGGAGGAAAGAAAAATGGCAGATAAATTAAGAATTACATTAGTAAAATCAACAATTGGAGCAGTTCCAAAAAACAAAAAGACTGCAGAAGCTTTAGGACTTACTAAAGTGAACAAGACAGTCGAAATGCCTGACAACAAAGCTGTTCGTGGTATGATTCAGCGTGTTAGACATTTAGTAAAAGTTGAAGAAATTTAATTATTAATTAGACAAGGAGGTGCGACAATGGATTTATCAAATTTAAAGCCTGCTGAAGGCTCAAAGCATAGCGATAATTTCAGAAGAGGCCGTGGACATGGTTCAGGAAATGGTAAGACTGCCGGTAAAGGTCATAAAGGACAGAAGGCTCGTTCTGGAAGCCCTAGACCAGGTTTCGAAGGTGGTCAGATGCCTTTATACAGAAGAATCCCTAAGAGAGGCTTCACAAACATTAATACAAAGAACATCGTTGGCATCAACGTTACAGCATTAGAAAGATTTGATAATGATGCTGTTGTAACAGTGGAAACATTAGTTGAAGCTGGCGTTATTAAGAATCCACGCGATGGAGTAAAGATTCTTGGCAATGGCGAATTAACAAAGAAGCTTACTGTTAAAGTAAATGCTTTCAGTGAAGGAGCAAAGGCTAAAATCGAAGCTGCAGGCGGAACTTGCGAGGTGATCTAATATGTTAGAAACCTTAAAGAAAGCATTCAAAGTAAAAGAAATTAGAAGTAGATTATGGTATACCTTGTTCATGTTAGTAGTGGTACGTTTAGGATGTCAGATTCCTATTCCATTTGTTAACGGAAAACAGGTAGAACAGATAATGAGCGGATTCCAGGAGAACTTTAGTTTCTTCTCCGCCATTACTGGTGGTTCATTAGAAAAGATGTCTATCTTTGCATTGAACATCACACCTTACATTACAGCATCTATCATTATGCAGTTGTTAACAATTGCAATTCCTAAGTTAGATGAACTCCAGAAAGATGGAGAAGAAGGTAGAAAGAAAATTGCAGAAATTACTCGTTACTTAACAGTAGGTTTAGCTTTAATCGAATCAACAGCAATGGTGATCGGTTTTGCAAATCAGGGAGTATTCACAACAGATTCAGGTTTAGCTTATGATGCTACAAGCTGGAGAAGATGGGGGGTAATCCTTACAGGTATTATTGCAATGACAGCCGGTTCAGCAGTTCTGATGTGGATTGGTGAACAGATTACAGAAAAGGGTGTTGGAAATGGTATCTCAATCGTGTTAACAATTAACATTATTGCAGGAATGCCTTCTGATATCAGTGGTTTATTCACATCTTATGTAATCGGTGGCGAACATTCAATTGGTATGAGATTAGTTGCTGCTTTAATTATTTTAGCAGTATTAGTCGGTATTGTAGTTTTAGTCGTTATTTTACAGGCGGCAACAAGAGAAATTGCAGTACAGATGTCCCAGAAGGTACAGGGAAGAAGACAGGTTGGAGGACAGCAGTCAAGCATTCCTTTGAAGGTTAACACAGCTGGTGTTATCCCAATCATCTTCGCATCTTCATTGATGCAGTTCCCAGTAGTTATTGCCAAGTTCTTTAACAAGGCTCCGGAATGGACATACTTCTTAAGCCAGCAGTACTGGTGTAAACCATCACAGATCAAGTATTCTCTTGGTTTCGTATTTTACTTAGTACTGATTGTATTCTTTGCTTATTTCTATACATCAATTACATTTAACCCAAGAGAAGTTGCAAAGAATTTAAGTGACAGAGGTGGATTTATTCCAGGAATCAGAAGCGGTAAGCCAACCGTAGCTTATTTAACAAAGATTTTGAATTACATTATCTTAATCGGAGCAATCGGTCTTATTATCGTAGCTGTTATTCCAATTTTAGCATCCGGTCTTACTGGTGCTAACGTAGGATTTGGTGGTACTTCCGTAATCATTATCGTAGGTGTTATCTTAGAAACACTTCAGACAATCAAGTCTATGATTACAGAACGTAACTACAGCACAGTTAAGGGAATATTCTAATTTTAAGAATTAATATATTATTTAGGGGACGGTCTTATGACTGCCCCCTACAATGATATTTATGAAAAAAAGCGTACAGTGGTTTTACAGGAAGTATTTAGGAGGAATAATATGAAGATCATTATGTTAGGTGCGCCTGGAGCAGGAAAAGGAACTCAGGCAAAGATGATTGCTGAAAAGTACAGCATCCCACATATCTCAACAGGAGATATTTTTAGAGCAAATATTAAAAATGGTACAGAATTAGGAAAAAAAGCTAAGACATACATGGATGCAGGACAGTTAGTTCCTGATGAATTAGTAGTAGACTTAGTTATTGATAGATTTAAAGAAGATGATTGCAAAAACGGATATGTATTGGATGGTTTCCCAAGAACAATTCCTCAGGCTGAAGCATTAACAAAGGCTTTAGAAGCAATCGGAGAAAAAGTAGATTACGCTATCGATGTAGATGTTCCTGATGAAAACATCGTTAATCGTATGGGTGGAAGAAGAGCCTGCGTAGGCTGTGGAGCTACATACCACATCAAGTACAGCCCAACAAAGGTTGAAGGAAAATGTGATAAGTGTGGTGAAGACTTAATCATCAGAGAAGATGACAAGCCTGAAACAGTATTAAGCAGACTTGAAGTATATCACAATCAGACACAGCCATTGATTGACTACTATACAGAACAGGGTATTTTAAAGACTGTTGATGGTACAGTAGACATGAAGGATGTTTTCAACGCAATTGTAAATATTTTAGGAGAATAAAATATGCCAGTTACAATTAAATCTAAAAGAGAAATTGAAATTATGCGTGAAGCAGGTAAAATCCTTGCAGATGTATATGAAGAATTAATTGAACAGGTGAAGCCGGGCATGTCGACCTATGAAATTGATCAGATCGGTGAAAAATTGATTAGGAAGCACGGATGTATACCGGAGTGCAAGGGATATGAAGGATATCCGGCAGCCTTTTGTGTTTCAGTAAATGACGTGGTTGTCCACGGAATTCCAAGAAAAGATGTGATTGTTCAGGAAGGCGATATTGTAAGTCTGGACACTGTCCTTTCTTATAAAGGATATATGGCAGATGCAGCCAGAACAATTGCTATCGGAGAAATCAGTAAAGAAGCACAACAACTTTTGGATGTAACAAAACAATGTTTTTTTGAAGGATTAAAGTATGCAAAGGCCGGCAATCATTTGAATGACATTTCAACAGCCATTGGCCAGTATGCAGAAAAATTCGGATACGGTGTTGTTAGAGATTTAGTAGGTCACGGAATTGGAAAAGACATGCATGAAGACCCGCAGATTCCAAACTTCCCACAGAAGAGAAGAGGAATAAAACTACAGCCGGGAATGACATTGTGTATAGAACCAATGATTAACGCCGGTGATTGGCGTGTGGCATTCATGGATGACGAATGGACCGTGGTAACAGATGATGGCTCGTTGGCAGCACATTATGAAAATACAGTACTGATTACTGACGGCGAACCGGAAATATTGACATTGAAATAGGAGGAAAAAGTTTTGTCAAAGGCAGATGTAATTGAAATTGAAGGAACAGTAGTAGAAAAATTACCAAACGCAATGTTCCGTGTAGAATTAGAAAACGGACATATCGTTCTTGCACACATTAGTGGAAAACTTCGTATGAACTATATTAAGATCCTTCCTGGAGATAAGGTAACAATTGAAATGTCACCATACGATCTCTCAAAAGGAAGAATCATATGGCGTGATAAATAAGACCTGCAACGGGAAAAGTGTGCGCTTACCGGAATGCTTGCATTCCAGTAAGCGTGCATCTTTTTCGCGTTATAGGGCGTATGCCCGTCCAGCGAGAAGAAGCGAAGCGAAATCGAGCTGGCGCAGGTCTTAAAAAAGAAGAACTGCGCAAATGAGCGAAGCGAAATCGAGCTGGCGCAGGTCTTAAAAGGAAATTGGAGGGATAATGAAATGAAAACAATGAAAAGAATTACTTCAGTAGTATTAGTAGCAGCAATGAGTATCACAATGATGGCAACAGCACCAACCGTTACAACACAGGCAAAGAAAATTGCTGTCAAAAAGAAAATAAGTCTTACCGTAGGGGAAGCAAACAAGATTACAGTCAAAGGAAAAGGTGTAACTTATTCTTCCAGCGATAAGAAAATTGCAACAGTAAGTAAAAAGGGTAAGGTAACCGGAAAAAGCATTGGAACCTGTAAGGTTGTAGTAAAGCAGGGAAATGCCAAAGTAACAACTAAGGTAACTGTCAGACCGGCAAAGGTTTCATTGAAAGATGTAACCATTGTAGGTGAAAACAGTGGAACAAGTGCAGCACAGAAAGCTACTATCAAGGCAACTTGGAAGAAAGTAAAAGGTGCGTCTGGATACTATGTATATTATGGAACGAGTAAAAAAGGAAAATTCGCAAAGAAAACCGTTAAAGGCGGCAAGAAAACAAGCTTAAAGATTTCGGGATTAGCATACGGAAAGACTTATTTTGTAAAAGTAAAAGCTTTCGGTGGCAAGAAGAAAATTGCAAGCGATTCATATTCCAAGGTGTTATCGGTAAAGACATGGTCATTATCATGGGGCGATGAATTTAACGGAAACAAACTTGATACAAGCGCTTGGAAATATGAAACAGAATTCACTGGCTGGGGAAGTTCCGAACCACAACAGTATACAGCAGGAGATAACATTAAGTTTAAAGATGGAAGCCTTGTAATTATTCCTAGAATGAAGATTACAGGAAGTAAGACAGAATACACTTCTACAAAAATTACAACAGCAGGTCAGCATGCTTTCAAATATGGAAAGATGGAAATCCGTGCAAAAGCTTCCAAGGGCAACAGAACATGGTCTGCAGGATGGATGTTAGGCGATGGTACGGGTGATAGCCGAGGATGGCCATATGATGGTGAAATTGATTTGTTTGATTCAAACGACCTTTGGACGAGTCAGGGTGTATGCTGTGATTATTATAACAACATGGCTTCTGCTAAGGGAGGATCTAAGAGTTATTCTACTGGATTGTCTAAGGAACAGGCAACAGAAGGTTATCATACCTACGGGATTATTTGGACAGATAAAGATATCCAGTTTACGGTGGATGGAGTAAACAAAGGAAAATATGATTCTACGAAATTCTCTGCTGATGTCTATGAAAAGGCTTGGAAGGGCACATTTGATCATCCGTTCTACTTTATTTTAAACTGTGCAATCGATAGAAATGATAATGGTAAGGTAGCAACAGAAGGTTGGACAAAGATTAATGATAACTTATACGAAGACTATTTCTACATTGATTATGTCAGAGTATTTCAGTAGTAACTTAGTAAGTTAAAAAAAGATACAAAAAAATCCGAAAAAACCTATTGCATACTGTACAAAGGTGTGATATTATATTAAACGGACTTTTTTGTGAAAGGAGGAACTAACTGTGAAAGTAAGATCATCAGTTAAACCAATTTGCGAAAAATGCAAAGTCATTAAAAGAAAAGGAATCGTAAGAATTATTTGCGAAAATCCAAAACACAAACAGCGTCAGGGCTAATAACAGTTTGATGAAGAGTGAATGATGGAAGATTATTCACTTGTTTGTGCGCTTGTAGATAAGAATCTACAAACAATTTTGCGGCTGCAGTGATACATATTATGTATTGCTATCAAATATTCGCAGGTGTCAAGTTCTGCGACATGAGGCTAGACCTCAAAGTGGTTTATCCACAAAATATTGATAAGAAATTGCTGAAACTTAACTTATCAATAAAGAAACTTTAAATGATGAATGTATGGGTGCGTACAACATTTCAGACGCGTTTCGCGGGCTACGTTATTTATATGTTCAGACAAATTAACTAATGGAGGTTATACACATGGCTCGTATTTCAGGTGTTGATTTACCAAGAGAAAAGAGAGTTGAAATTGGTTTGACTTATATTTTCGGTATCGGTCTTTCTAGTTCAAAGAGAATCTTAGCAGACGCCGGAGTAA